>PFLE01000018.1 GCA_002784465.1 Candidatus Shapirobacteria bacterium CG_4_10_14_0_8_um_filter_39_15 | reverse complement strand
ACGGCGCCCACGGGGTTGGTGGGTCTGGCGGTTTTTCCGGAGGCGGAGGAGGAGCAGGATAACGAAAGTCAAAAATCAAAAGGCAAAATGCAAAAGTTCAATTCAAAAGTAAAAATTAAATCACTTTTGACTTTTTACTTTTGAATTTATTATGGTAGAATACTCTTCATGGACAAATATAACCTTACCAAATTATCCAACGGTCTCCGTCTTCTGACGATTCCCATGCCTTCGGTTCAGTCCGTCACAGTAATGGTGATGGTTAATACCGGATCAAGAAATGAAACTAAAGAGATTAACGGTTTGTCTCATTTTTTAGAGCACATGGCTTTTAAGGGAACCAATAAAAGACCGAATTCTTTGTTGATTTCTTCGGAAATTGAAGGCGTTGGCGGCGATTTCAACGCTTATACCAGCAAACACACTATCGCTTATCATGTCAAGCTGGCCGTTGTTCATTTTGAGCTGGCGGTTGATATCCTGTCTGATATTTTGCAGAATTCCAAACTTGGGGAAAAAGAAATTGAAAGGGAAAAGGGGGTCATTATTGAAGAAATTAATATGTATGAGGATTTACCAATGCGCCGGGTGCAGGAATTATTTGAACAATTACTTTACAAGGGTTCTGCCCTTGGTTTTGATATTGCCGGCAACCGGGAGACAGTGACCGGTTTGAAACGCCAGGATTTTGTTGATTATCTGGATAAGTATTATTTCCCGGCCAATATGGTGGTGGTGGTGGCCGGCGGAGTGGCTGAAGTTCCAGCAAAGAAATTGATAACAAAATATTTCAATAACAACCAAAAGGTTGGACAGTTAACCAAACCCAATGACAAATTCATTCAAACTAAGCCTGAATTGTTAATTAAACCCAAAAAGACCGACCAAGCCCATTTAGTCATTGGCGTCCGCGGTCATGCCATGGGTCATCCGGACCGGTATACGGAATCAATTTTGGATACAATTTTGGGTGGAGGAATGTCATCCCGTTTGTTTATTGCTATTCGGGAAAGAAGGGGATTGGCTTATTATGTCCGGACCGAGTCGGATCATTTTATTGACAATGGATACCTGGCAACTCGAGCCGGCGTTGATTTAAAGCGGTTAGATGAGGCGATAAAGGTGATCTTGGAAGAGTATCACAAAATTGCCAGCCCGAAACACGGAATTACGGTCAAAGAATTAACCAAAGCCAAAGAATGCATCAAAGGTTCTTTAATTTTGGAAATGGAGAATTCGCGGGAAGTAGCGGGTTTTTACGGCTTTCAGGAATTGCTGGAAGAAAAAATCAGAACCCCGAAAGAGATTTTTAAGGGGATTGATAAAGTGACAGTGGAAGATGTTAACCGGGTAGCAAAAGAATTTTTTGTACCGGAGAGATTGAATTTGACACTGATAAGCCCTTTTGAAGATAAAGAAAGATTTGAGAAACTGCTTATGGTTTAGAATGATTTAGGTTATGGTTAGGGTGAAGCAGTTGGTTTAGGTAAGAGTTAAGGGAAAGTGGACTACCTAACCCTTACCCATAGCCGATTATTATATTCCTAATTCTTTTGCTACCGCCGGATTTAATTGGGTAGTAAAAAGAGTTTTTAATTCCGTAGGGGCGACCCATTTCACTTCTTCCACTTCCCATTGCTCGGCCGGATTAGTCACTGGTTTTTCTTCTGCTAAATGACAAAGATGGTAGACCAAAATAATATGGAATTCCTGGGGAACTCTCATTGAGATTTCTCGATCAGAAACAACTTTGTAGCCGGTTTCATCGAGAACTTCTTTTTCAACACATTCTTTCCGTGATTCGTTAGTATGCTGTTTGCCTCCGGGGAAAGCCCATTCCAGAAGTTTTCCGTTGGCACCAATTTCTTTTTTTACCCTTTTAATCACCAAAACTTCACCTTCGGAATTTAAGGTAACCGCCAAATTAATAAAGCTCGGCGATTCCTGAATCGCCGGCGCTTTGAAATCAGCTTTACAAGCTTTGCTTATGAAACTGGCTGATTCTTGCGGTTGTTCTGGCATATATTGTTATATTGCTAGAATGTTTTGGTCGGGGACAGCAGACTTGAACTGCTGACCTCACGGTCCCGAACCGTGCGCTCTACCAACTGAGCTAGTCCCCGGTGCCATATTTTCCAAGTACGAACGCTGCGTGCTACCGATGCACCACACTCCGAAATTTTGTTTACTACCGCTGCGCCACTCTCCGAAAACCAAGTTCTATTTTACTTCTAAAACTGGTAAAATACAATAAATGAAATCATTAGAGTTTCCTCTATTTAGAACAAAATCTCCTGCAGGATCGCCGATTTTTGATTTAAGCGACCCGGCTGAGCGGAAGAAATATTTTGAATTTAAGGCCGGTCCGGAAATTGCTAAACTGAAAAAATATTTAGCTGATGGAAATACTTTTTTAGCCTATTTGCTTGGTAAGAAAAATGCCGGTAAAGAAATTCATGACCAAAAGAAAAAAGAAGAATTGCTGGAATATTTAAGAAAAGACTATCGCGGCTATCTTGATTTGGATCAAATAATCGAAGCCCAGGTTAATCGCACTCAAGGAGCCTTACTGCCAACCGAATTTATTTTAAGCATGATAAAAAGAAAAATCTCGCAGGTTGGAACAAAAGCAATTTTCTTGGATGGTTTTCCCCGAAATATGGATCAGGTTTCTTATTCTTTATTTTTTCGAGAGTTAATCGGCCACCGCGACGATCCGGATATTATGGTTTTAATTGATTTACCCCAAGCAGTAGTGGTTTGCCCCATTTGCCACACGCCCAGAAGCACAAAATTGGCTATCACAAAACAGATCGAATATGATCAAAATACTCAAAAGTTCTACCTAATCTGTGAGGATCCAAACTGCAAAGGCGCCAGAATGGTGGGTAAACCCGGTAAGGCCTTTAGTTTGTATGGAATTCCCAAGATCCTGCTTAATAATTTTTTGCCTTTGGAAAAAGCGAAAGAGTTTGTTGATGATTATGAAATCACGCCTGAATATATTTTAAGCTGGGATGAGAAAGGTAAGAGGGTAAAAGTTGGGACGAAGCCCTGGATTATTAAGGATGATAAAGAGAGGGATTCTGTCAGTTTGCTCCCAGCTCCGGTGCTTGTTTCATTAATTAAACAACTGGTTGATATTCTGTAAAAAAACAACCCGGAAGACGGACAGAGATTCTTCCGGGCTTTGCGAAACTAAAAACCAATTCTTCTTTTTGACGCATCGTCTTAGGTCAAGCAGGGGTTACATGTTGCCATTGGGTTGCCTCCTTTACAATCCGGACAAGTTGTCGTCAAGTAAGTTGCGCGATTGAACCTTTTTATGACACCTGGGGCAGACGTGCAGGACTTGGTGACAATGTTTGCCGAGCATGTGGTCCAGATACTCTTTTTATCCGACTACGATTTTAAAATTGCAAACTAAAACACATTATATCATATTATTTTTTTGGCCTTGATATATAAAAGAATAATTAAAATTCCGGTAAAACCACCGGTTAGGGCGCCCGCCAAATTCAAAACATTAATGAAGTCCGGATTTTCCAATAAAAATAGTAGTAATGGGGGAAGAACTGCTAAAACAAAAGCCAGCGGTTTGGATAAGCCAAAATCCCATTGCCAAACTTTTCGTAAAATATAACCCAAGGATAGAAAAGCGGTGGTCATGATGATAATACCCATAAACGCTCCTAACTTGACTGCCCAAATTGGCAAAAAGACTAAAAGACCGCTAATTGCATCCGTGCTGGTTAGCTTGCCGCAAACACCAATGACAATTAAAGAAAAAATGAGATAAATAATTATTGGAATGCTGGTGCCAAGAAAAATCGCTTTTTTGATCAGCGGCGGGGAATCATGTAAAGTTTTTACTGCTTCAGGAAGAGCCACATCACTCATGAGGGTGAATAGGAAGATACCGTAGGGGAAGAAAAAAAAGTGGGAAGGGTGAAGCCTGGAAGCCCTTACAGGGTAAACGAGAGGCTGGAAGTTGGAAAGCGCGAGATGAGGAAGACTTATAAGACTGATAAGTCCTATCAGACTTATGGTTAGCCCTAAGAGGATAATTCCAAAAACAGAAACAATCCGGTAGCCTAAAAAAATGATGGTTGAAACAATGATAAAAAACAATAAACTAAATAGCACTGGATAAGGTTGATTGCTGATTAAGGCGATAAATTGGCCGGATTTGATGGTGTAAGCTAATAAGGCGCCATAGATTCCGGTAAAAAGGCTGACAATAGCTAGAGTTTTTCCGATTTTGCCAAGATAAATTTCGCCATAGCCGGCCAGCTGGTGTTCCCCTGAAGTTTTCAAAATCACTTCCAGATAAAGGCGATGAAGAACATAAACAAAGGTTCCTACAATTAAGAGATCTAAAATTCCAACAAGAATTCCATTTTGGTTGATGGCAAAAGGAACTGCGTAAATCCCGGCACCAATAGTGGTGGTAATAATAATAGTGGTAGCACGAAGGAGTTTGAAATTCATTGCTAAATTGTTATATTGTTATGTTGTGTCCCTGCCCAGAGTCGAACTGGGAATCTTCTCGTTAGGAGTGAGATGCTCTATCCAGTTGAGCTACAGGGACATAGTTCATTTTAACATAATAAACTAAATTCGAATATCGAAACAAAGTCATCCTGACACTGAGCGAAAGCGAAGGTGGAAGGATCTAGAAGCGTTTTACGCTTCGCCCGCCTTGCCCGCTTCGCAGCGAGGCAAGCCGCGAGGCAGGCTAGATTCTTCGTCTTCGGCTCGGAATGACAGTTTTGGTTTCGTGCTTCGGATTTAGAATTTGCTTTTTGCCCTCTAGTATGGTATAAAAAATCCACTTCCAAAGTTACTTGGTGTTCTTTGGTGTAGTTTGACATATTTTAATATAATATGTAATGCTCTTTAGAGCCAGATTTCAGGATGACGCCTTACTTCAGGCTTACCGCATACAGATTTGCCGGTGCTTTTGGGTCCGAAGAAATAGTGGTTAAAACTAACAATCGGTTTCCTGAAGGAAAGGAAAAAGCATTTAAGTCCACGAAAGGAGTATTGTAAACCACGGTTTGATTGGTTCCGTCATATTCCATAATGGTGACTTTGTTTTTTTCCACCAGAATTAAATGTCGGGAAGTTGGAAACCATGATAGGGTAAAAGGGCGAGAGAGCGAGAGAGCAAGAGGGAAATTCTTATCCTCTTTTATATCATAAACATATGTATGATCTGGTTTAATGGTTCTTTCCTGCTTTTGAGTGGAAGCGCCATTAATGGCGGGAATCAGATTGTCGGGAATTTGCGCCGAGGCGGTGGCGGTATATAAAATTTTCGTTTCATCCGGGGAAAAAGAAAGATCCCTGGTTTTATTTTCAATAATATCAGCTAATTCCGGCACCAATTTTTCCATTTGTTGATCTTTCCGGATTTTCTGTTCACTGGTCCATTGTAAATTAAGAGAGAAGAGATCCTGACTGATATCTTTTAAGGCAATTTCGTCGGTGAGGGTATTGCTGTCCAGTGAAAAATTTTCCTTGATTTTTCCGGTTGTAAAGGTCAAAAGAATCTGTTTAGAATCCGGAGTCCATTGATAAGAGGCCGCGGTTAAATCCCGGCCGCGCAGAGAACCAACAAAAATCTGCCTTGATTCGCGGTTAATGCCAAAGGGAAAATCATTCAAATCCAGAACCCAAATTCCGGCCGGTTTGGTTGTCGTTTGGTAAACAACCTTGGATAAATCCGGGGAAATCACGGGTTTTTCCGCGCCGTTAAAAGTGAGCGCTTTCAAATCCGGCAAAATTGGAAAGAGCAAAGCGTTGGTTTGGACAACGAGTTCTTTTTCCAGTTTTAAGGTTTTGCTCCAGGGGAGATAGCCGGCTTTTTTAATTTCGACTTTATATTCGCGGGGCGTGAGAGAGATGGTAGAGTTGGTGGCGCCTTTTAAAAGGCCGTTAATCCAGATTTTAGCCCCATCGGGGTTTGAGGTGGCAACCAGTAAGCCCGTCGGTTGAAATGACATATTTTCCAGATCTAGTTTGTATCCTTTTGCTATCTTAATAACCAGATAAGTAGTAACTAGAATAGAAGCCACGACCAGGAAAAAGAAGATATTTCGTTTATGGGTCATATTGAATCTAAGTATAGCACAGTTAGGGATTGAGAGAAATACTGGCAAGAGATATAATAAATTCGAAACTCGAATATCGAATTTAATAGATTATCAGTTGATCGGTATATCTTGTTAAGAAATCCGAGATCAGAATATCAGAAATAATAACTGTTTACTGTTCTCTGTTTTACTTAACCTGATTTTTCTGATTTAC
>PFLE01000013.1 GCA_002784465.1 Candidatus Shapirobacteria bacterium CG_4_10_14_0_8_um_filter_39_15 | reverse complement strand
GGACCTACAACATCCTCGTTAACAGCGAGGCGCTCTACCATTGAGCTACAGGAGATTATTGAACTCGACTATTAATGAATTTTCTACCGAAACCAGTTTTTAGTGTCTTTTCTCGCGAGATTGCCTTTTCCTTAGACAAACAAGCCTCGTAATAAACGAGATACATTGGTCTTCTGCCCCGTGTGGATTCTACTTTTCCAGTATTATGAAGAGCCAACCTTCTTCTTAAATCGTCTGTCCACCCGATGTATAAAAAACCATCTTGTTTGCTTTTTAAAACATAGGTGTAATAAAATTTTCCCATCAATTAATATTATTATAAGCGCTCTACCCGCCTGCAAAAGCTGATGCTTTAGCATCTGCGGGCAGGCAGGAGAATAAATTGATAAAAGAACTTTTATATTTTATCATTAAATAAGGCTGAAATCCACAGTTGGTTTAGTTTTATGTTATATTAAATTATGTTTTTTGAAATTATTGGCTGGCTGGGTACATTCGCCGTTCTTCTCGCTTATTTTTTAGTGTCATTTCGTAAAATTTCTTCTAATTCAAAAGAATACCAGTTATTAAATTTATTTGGAGCCATCGGAATTATTTTAAATTCAGCGATTCACGGAGCTCTGCCTTCTGTCGGACTTAATATTACATGGTTGTTGATTGCCGCCTTAGCGCTATACAAAATAGCAAAGAAATAAAACAATCTAGGATTTTGCTCCGAAAAAGAAGCCCAAGCCGCCGGTTTTTCCAAAGCAAAGGTCTGTCTATAAAATAAAAAAAAGGACTCTCTTTAGCTTTATGTTAAAATTAGGACGTGGAAACAAGATTCTTATGAGGAAGAAGCCCGAAGGATCGCTTCCATACAAAGAAGCCTGGTATATTTTTGGCGGTGAACTTACCGCCGATTTAACTCCAGAAGAAGCGATAAAAAACCAAGTTAAAAAACAAACCAGTATTGATATAAATTTCGTTAAATCTTTAGGCTGGGATACCGAAACAAAGAAAGACCTTGATGGGGTAGAAAAACTATTTGTTTACCTGGATTGTTTGTGTGAATATGTTTCAGGAGAATTACACCCGTCTTCAGATATTGAAAAACTTGAGTGGGTAGAAATTGAAAATTTAAAAAATTACGATTTGGTTCTTCCATCTAAGGCCTTATTTAGAAAATTAGGATATCTTCAATAAATGTCTTCATTCAGAGAAAAAATCTATTCTCTCACCAGGCAAATTCCCAAAGGCAAGGTCGCTACTTACGGACAGTTAGCAAAAATGGCAGGAAAACCTAAAGCCGTCCGGGCGGTTGGTATTTTAATGAAAAATAATCCGGATGCTCCTTCTGTCCCCTGCCATCGAGTGGTTGGGTCTGATGGAAATTTAACTGGTTATTCTGCCGATAAAGGAATTTCCACCAAAAAAGAATTATTAATGAAGGAGGGTTGATTTAGATTCATCCCTATGGCGATTGTAACATTATAGCAATCGTAACCTTTATTCTAAATAATCCTGAAGTTTCCGCGTCAAACGCGGCTATGCCAAATCAAATTCGGCGTGTTTTCTTCTTGAAAACTGGTACTTGACAAATACCACCAGTATATGTAAGCTGTCTGTAGACATATGCCATATCCGAGACAAATTTTTACACAACTTGAAGCCGAACTTGAAACCAAAGAAATAATGGTCATCACCGGTATGCGCCAGGTAGGCAAAACCACAACTCTTCTTCATCTCTATGATCTTGTTAAAATAAAAAACAAAACAATACTGGATTTAGAAAATCCACTTCACCGTAAAGTATTTGAGGAAGAAAATTATGATGCCGTTTGGAGTAATTTAGCGCAATTCGGTATTACCAATACTACTAAAGCATATATTTTTATTGATGAAGTCCAAAACTTGCCGAATTTAAGCCGGGTCGTAAAATATCTCTTTGACCATTGGGATGTTAAATTTATCCTTACCGGCTCAAGCAGCTATTATTTGCGCAATTTGTTTCCGGAATCACTGGCGGGAAGGAAAATAATCTTTGAATTGTTTCCTCTAAACTTTTCTGAATTTTTGACATTTAAACAAGTGACCCGGGTCGTTGAGGCGTCATTTAAAACCAAAGCCAATCATAAAAATAAGATTGCCTATGATAAATTATTGTCTTATTATGATGAATTTATGGAGTTCGGGGGATTTCCGTCGGTAGTTTTGGAGGAAAATCGAGAACGCAAAAAAATCTTGCTTTCCGAGATTTTTACCTCATATTTTGAAAAAGATGCTAAAAACCTAGCCGATTTTAAGGATATGTCAAAACTACGTGATCTAATTTTACTATTAATTCCCCGGGTTGGATCGCGGATTGAAATACTTAAGTTGGCAACAACCTTGTCAGTCTCCCGCGAAACAATCTATAATTATTTAGCTTTTCTCGAACAGACTTATTTTATTACTCTACTTCCAAAATATTCCGCCAGTATTGACCGGCAGGCGGCTGGAAACAAAAAATTGTTTTTGTGCGATTCCGGAATAGCAAATGCACTCGGTAGAATTTCACAGGGGCAATTATTTGAGCAAAGTATTTACCAAAATCTTCGAGGTTTTCATAACCTAACCTATTATAATAAGAATGGAGGGAGTGAAATTGATTTTGTTTCCGATCTCAATTGCGCACTTGAAGTCAAATTCTCTGTGTCTTCACAAGATTTGGAAAATTTAAAACGCCGAAGCGAAGGTTTGGGATTAAAAGAAAATTACATTATCACTCACGAATATACGAATCATCCACGGGTAATTATTGTTACGGACTTGTAAAAAAATTAGTTTATTCCAGGTAATCCTGAAGTTTTTCCGCCTTGACATTTTTCTGATTTTCTGATATTCTGAATATGAATATATGGAACAAGTTATCACGATTAGACAACGAGGCCAAATTACGCTCCCTAAAAAAATTCGGGAAAATATTGATTGGCTCGTGGAAAATTCGGTTGTTGGAATTAAAACGTCCGAGGCGGAAATTTGTATTTCTCCTTATCAAGAATCAGTAAAACCTATTAATTGGAAAAATATTTGGGAAAAAATAAAATTGAGTCATAGTTTTAAAGGGAAAAAAGGTAATCTTTCCCAATTTATAGCCAAAGATCGGCAAACACATTAAATGAAAAAGACGCAAAAAATCGTGGTTGATTCTTCGGTTATCGTCAAGTGGCTTAATAATCAAGATGAAAAATATATTAAGGAAGCTTTTAAATTATTAAAAGATTGTCAGGCGGGGAAGATTTCTCTTTATGCTCCAGAATTAGCAAAATATGAAGTAGGTAACGCCTTATTAAACAAAGAAATAGAACTACCGCAAACCAAAAGTTCACTGGAAACCCTCTACGCTCTTCCGATTAGCTTTATCAAGCTAGACAAAGAAACCGCACTAGATACTTACGATTTTACTGATGAGTTAGAAATTACTTATTACGATGCTGTTTTTTTAACACTAGCAAAAAAAATTAAGGGTATTTTAGTAACCGATAACCCCAAACATCAGAAAACAATAAAAAATATTGAGATTTTACCGCTAAAAGATTATTAATTACTCTAAGTAATCCTGTAATTTCTTTCTCCGACTTGGGTGTTTTAGCTTTCGAAGTGCTTTAACCTCTATTTGTCTGATTCTTTCCCTGGTCACTCCAAATTCTTTCCCCACTTCTTCCAAAGTCATTGACCGGTGAGTATCCAAACCAAAACGCATTTTAAGAACCTTAGCTTCTCTTCCAGAAAGAGTGCCTAAAACCTCTTCGATATTTTCTTTTAATAATTGTTTTGACGCTTGATCGTCCGGCGCCGGTTGGGTTTCATCCGGAATAAAATCTCCCAAAAGCGAATCGTCTTCATCGCCAACCGGAGTTGCTAATGAAGTTGTATCTTGGGCAATTTTGAAAATTTCCCGAATTCTGCCTGGCGGTAAAAGCATTTCCGCCCCTAATTCTTCTAGCGTTGGTTCTCGACCCAAATCCTGCATCAATTTCCGGCTGGAACGGATCAGTTTATTAATGGTTTCTACCATGTGGACCGGAATTCTGATCGTTCTGGCTTGATCGGCAATCGCCCGGGTAATCGCCTGCCTAATCCACCAGGTGGCATAGGTTGAAAACTTAAAGCCCCGGCGCCAGTCGTATTTTTCCACCGCTCTAATTAATCCCTGATTCCCTTCTTGAATTAAATCTAAAAGGGTTAATCCCCGGCCGACATACTTTTTGGCAATCGAAACTACCAATCTTAAATTTGATTCAATTAATTTCTTTTTGGCGCTTTTTTGGCCTTTTTCATTTCTTTGCGCGAGATCAATTTCTTCTTTGGCCGTTAAAAGCGCAATCCGGCCAATTTCTTTCAGATACATCCGTACCGGATCGGTAATTGTTTTGTCTTCCAGAGTAGAAAGAAATTCCAGTTCTTTAGCCAAATCGGTCACCGCTTTTTCGTCCGATTCAATTTCTTCCTGGGTAACGGATTCAAAAACATCCACACCCGCGGCCATCAATTTAATAAATAGGTCATCAAGTTCTTCAATCCGATTCTCGGCATCGGGAAAAACATCCAGAATTTCTTCTTGAGTAATAAAACCTTGTTTCTTACCTTTTTCGATAATTTTCAGAATTTCGGGTTTTGATTTAATCATATAAGAATTATATCATACTTCAGGCTCGAGTTTCAGAGAGACTGCCTGAAATTCCTTTTCGATTTTTTCCAGCTCTTCTTTTTTCCCCTGTTTTTCCAAAATTGCCATTTGATTAGACAAGTCTTTCATCTTTTCCTGCAAAGTCAACTTTCTTAACTCAAAACTGGTTTTTTGGATCTCTTTTTCCAACCATTTTTCATCCTCAATTTTGTCTTCAAAATCATAAAGATAAAAACTATTATAAATTTCTGCCAGTTCCGGCGGAATATCCGGCATTGCCTTTGCAATTCTTAAAAGCGCCGGATTTTTAATCAATTCCTCGTCGATCACTTCTTTTAATTTATCTTCTTTCTTTCCCTGAATTGCCAAACAGAAAAAATACTCTTCCAACACCTGACGGCGCGACTGAACCGCTGGACTTTTTACCAAAGCGGAATTCAAAACCGCAATGAAATCTTTTTTGACCAGCTTATTAATTTGACCGGAAATCGCTTCCTCGCTCACTCCTAAGCGGGTTGCCAGCTGCCTAAGATAATGCGACTTGAGAATTTCGTCGCTGATTTTGGCAAAAACCGGCAGCAATTCTTCGCCGATTTTTTTCTTTTCTTCCGGTTTCTGGCTATCATGGCGGCTGAACGACGATTCCAGATAAAAATCGTAGACTGGAATTGCTTCCTCAATCGCTTTTTTTAATCCCGCCGGTTTTTTTCTGGCTAATTCATCCGGATCTTTTCCTTCAGGTAAACGAACCGCCCGGATATTTAATCCGTGAGCGTCGGCCACCTCAATTCCCCGTCTGGCAGCCATATCGCCGGCCAAATCCGTATCCAAAGTCAAGGTAATATCGTCGCAAAATCTTTTTAATAATTTGACCTGGGTTTCGGTCAAAGCACTACCTTTTATCGCCACGATATTTTCAATTCCAACTTGAAATGAAGAAATTAAATCCAGTTCCCCTTCCACAATTACCGCCCGGTTTTGTTTTTTAATCGCCTCTTTGGTAATTTCCAGTCCATACAAAAGATCGCCCTTTTGATAAACTTTGGTTTCGGAAGTATTCATGTATTTCGGCCCAAACGATTTTCCCGCTTCCCAAACCCCAACCGTCCGTCCGGAAAAACCAACAAAATTGCCCCGGTGGTCTTTAAGGGGAAAGATCAGCCGGTCGCGGAAAAAATCAAACGGGTTAACGTTTTGGCTGGAAGTCAATCCTGCTTTGGACAGATCCTCAATCCGATAGCCCTTTTTACCAATCAAATATTTTTGTAAACCATTAGGTAAATTCGGGGCATAACCCAGTTTAAATAATTGAAGTGATTCTTTGGTAATTCCCCGGCCAAGAATATATGCCAGGGCGTTTTTCCCCACTGGATGAGAAAGCAAAAGATAATGATAAAATTCGGCCGCCAAATGATTAACTTGATAAAGTTTTTCCTTTTCAATTTCGGCGTCGTTCGACCGGTATGAAACCAGTTTTACTCCGACTCTTTTGGCCAAAATCCGCAAAGCCTCGCCAAACTCAATCCTTTCCGTTTCCATTAAAAAATTAAAAACCGAACCGCCTTTGCCGCAGCCGAAGCACTTAAAAATCTGCCGTTCGGGTGAAACCATAAAAGAGGGTGTTTTTTCCGCGTGGAAAGGACAGAGACCCTTAAAGTTCCGGCCGGCTTTTTTCAGCGGCACATATTCGGAGATAAACTGAACAATATCAATTTTCGAACGGACTTCTTCAATCTGATCCATATTTACCCAGCTTTTTGAAGTCAAATAATTTCAAATCGCCAAATAGTTTAAAATGTTTTGAGTTCAAGGTTGCCAATTCCCCTTCAACAACCACCGTAGTTGCCGCCAAAAAATAATCCAAAACATTAATACTCTTTTTATATTTCCTAAAATAGGCAGCAGCTTTTTTAGCAATTTCTTCGTTAAAACCTAAAATTAAAACATCGTTAAATAAATTTTCGGCGATTTCTTGATTAGTTTGATTATTCATTTCCTCTCCGGAAAAAAACTCAAAAACAACAATCGACGGAAGAATTAATTGGTGTCCTTCTTTTTTACAATACTCCAAAAGATTTAACCATAAAGAATCTTTTACTTTTTTACTGCGGGAAAAATCAATAAGAAGATTTATGTCGACAACTATTTTCATTCAATTGTCCCCTTGAGAAGTTTTTTAGTATCGTTCCTGCCCATTTTCTCTAATTTCTCTCTATTTTTATTCGGATATTCAGATGCAAAACCGGCAATCTTTTTTAATTCTTCGATTCTGCAGTCAATCAAACTTTTCGTTAAGTCTTTTGTTAACGGCCCTACAATCCTGGCAACTTCATTCCCGTTTTTTGCGTTTCTAACAGACAACTCTACCCTCCCTGACATAACTAAAATAAGATAATCGGAAAGCTTTTCTCTAAGACTGGTAATATTCACAGTAATCAGATTCATTGTATCTGTACAATATCAAAAAATGTACTTAATGTCAAGTATTAAATAGGCAGGCGGTAAATCGCGGCCACTTGATCCTCGTAAACCTTTTTCCAGCCGTCTTTTTCAATTTGCCTGATTAGATTAAAAGATTCCTCCTTTTTAAAAATCCGCAGAATTTTACCGGTAAATTGTTCTAATAAACCAGCCTGCCTGGCTTTTGGCCAAAGAACAACTTTAATTCCATATTGTTGAAAAACAGTTTGATAATTTGTTTTGCCGGTCAAAATCGCTTCGTTATCCTTCATAATGTTGGGCCAAGTGCACATTCTTCCGTCAATAAAGACTTTTTTCTCCGGCAACTTCCATATTAAATAACCGCCCCAACCATATTCGGAAAAAATTTGCCCTTCTGGCAAACTATTTTTAAGATATTTCACTGCTTCGGCCGGATAAAAATTATTTTCCGTCAATCCGGAGGAAAGAACCAAAAGGAAAGTCGTCAGAAATAAAAAAAGACAACCAAAAAAACAAAAAATCACCATTTTTTTCATTCTCTCCCGGCCAAATTTGATTCGGTTAATTTCTAAAGCAAAATAATGAAAACTGTTCATCGGCAAAGGCAAACAGATAATAATCCAAAGAGGAATGTGCCTTTGACTAAAGATCGCGGCTACTAAAAAACCAAAAAATAAAACCAATATTTCCAAATTATATTTTTTCCGGTAATGCCAAACAGAAAGCACTGAAACGGGAATCAAAGCAATAAAAGGCAAATTAAAATTAAAAATGGCCGGCATCCATTCCATGATTTGCCCGGATAAATTACTTCCCCACAATGTTCTAGCAACCTCGCCATATAAATTTAAACCATACGGATTAATCAAAGTTAGTAAGGCACTGGAAATTAAGATCATTGCGTCGGAGATCTTCAGATTTTTTATCCGCCAACTACGAACCAAAATCCCAATTCCTAAAACGACTAATCCAGCCAAGAAACTGCCATGTAAATTTGCCCACAATAAAAAAAGACCCGGAAGCAGGAAGCGGCGTTTTTCCCAGTAATCTTGTTCAAGAAAAATTTTTAAAACAATGGCTAGAAATAACCAGGAAATCACTTGAATTCTTACGGCTTCAAATGGAAAAATCGCGCTGGAGCTTAAAACCAATAATCCGGCCCAAAAATAAAAATTTTTTAGTTTTCCGGCTTTAAATTTGATACTTAAGGTAATGATTAAACTTAATACCGTAATCAAGGCCGCCAAGAAAGACAAGCCAATCATGCCGATTTTAGGATACAACCAGGCCAAGATAACACCGGACAACCAAGAAAGATCAATAAATGGATAACTGGGCATCGAATAGGAGAAAGGGTCTGTTTTGGGAATTCCGGAAGATAAAATCACCTGCCCCATGCGTAAATGCCACCCAAAATCGGGATCTAGTTGGGTAACCCCGTGAATAAAAAAAGCAAAAAAAATAAGAAATGTAATTAATAGTTTAGTTTTCATTTAAAAATCTATTTAGTAACGTATTAATTGTTTTTCTGCCATATCCACTTTTTAGATAGATTTCCCGATTTTTGGCATCAATTCTATTTAAGAAGGCTTCATAAAATATTATTCTTCTCACTTTGAAGGATATAAACATAATAAAACATAATGGCGGGACGTAAGAACGTTAATTTTGTTTTACAAAATTTTACGTTCAACGTCCCAGCCACCTTTAAATTCGCTGTGCGAATTTATTACGTGGCGGAGAAGGCGAGATTCGAACTCGCGAAGACCTTGCGGCCTTACACGCTTTCCAAGCGTGCCTCGTCAACCACTTGAGTACTTCTCCTAATTCTATGGTTTGTTTTGCTTAGATATAAGTTTAATTTACTTTGATTTTTGGGGTTACTAGAACCTACAATATTAAAATATTTTATTATATCCTTAATGCTGTATATACAAATCCTTGTATTGTTATGTGCTAAAGAAAATTTTATACCTAAGGATTTTAACACTTTAGATACTGATCGAACAAGCGGTAAAGAAAAACTGGTAAAACACATACCAAAATTTCTATATGTAAAACTATTTGTCGTATGTTTATGAAAATAACAACCACCGTCTGTGTCCATCAATCACGCATGCTTTTTGATATTCTGATTTCTTCCATATCCACCCCGGAAAATCAACTTGATGGTCGATTTTATTTCCTCTAACAAATCCCCATCTTTCTAATTCTTCGACTAAATTTATTCCGGATAATAGTAATTCTATTGTATTATCCACTTTATATTCCCACCAATGGGGTCTCTCTTTAAAAACTTCTTCAAAAAGATCGCAAATAAACATCGCATATTCTCGATCAAATAAACCGCTTGACGTAATTCTGATTTGATTATTAGTTATTGCTCCATCTCCAAGAATTATTCCTGCTGCTTCAGTAAATTTAACCGAAGAATTGTTGATTTTAAAATCCTTACGAACATTACAACCTAATAGTCTGTATTTTTCAGGATTTTCCTTCCTTCTTACTTGAGATACAATTCCACCCTTTTTTCTACCTTCAGGTGTCCCTATTCCTCCGTATAGTTGTATTCGTCTTAAGGCACCTTTTCGTGCACCTTTCTTTACATACCAATAATCCTCAACAATTCTTATATCCTTAGGTAAAGGAAGATTTACTTTCTTAACTAAAATAAGAAGAGCTTTATATGAGATATTGAATTTACCCTTCGACCAATCCTTAAAAGTCCTATTACAAACGTTACAAATAGATGCTAATTTCTCGGTACTTAAACCAGATGTAAATTTTACTTTCTCTAGAAATTTTGACTGTTTATTCTTTTTGAAAATAACTCTTGCCATTAATCAAAATATACCCGAAGAAAACACGAATGTCAAGAATAATTATTTGTACCCTTGGCCAGAATCGAACTGGCATCACCGGCTTCGGAGGCCAGTGCTCTATCCAATTAAGCTACAGGGGCGCATTTGTGCGGTGTCTGTTTGAAAATATCCGAACCGAAATTGCGTCTGGGCTCGGCGGGCGGAATTCCCCCCCCCCAACCCCCCTTCCGCCCGCCTCGCCTTGCCTGCCCGACCGATAGGCGGGAACCGGAGCGAAAAGGACGATTTCAAGTTTTTCTTTGGCGGCAAATTTTTTTACAATCCAATTTTAATAGCTTAACCCAAACTTTAATTGGTAATTTTTAGGGTTGAACGCTGAAACGGAGCAGCCTATCCGACCACTTAAATTCACCTACCCATAGGAAATGCCCGTCAAAAGCCATAAAGGAGGGTTGGAATAAACCATCTCGGGCATTTGAAGGAAGATTGCCATAAAAATCCTTTTGCCCTAAAACAATATCAGGCATATCGTTTTGAGTTTGTGGAAATTTGCTCCAAATCAATATCCGATTACTGCCCGTATCAGACACAAAGAGATGGTTTTGCCAAACTACTACGCCCTGAGGAAGACTAAGTTTAAGTTTGGGAGGAGAATTAAGATTTCTACCTCCTAAAACCAAGGTCGGTCCTTGGTTATTTTGTCTAATCGGCAGCTCCCAAATTAAGACGCGGCTGTAATTACTGTCCGCAACTGCCAGGTGCACGCCGTCGGATGAAATTTGAGAACTGCCCTGCCTCGGTCCAAGTAATGATTCTGAAGCCTCAGTAGAAAGTATCCAATCAGGCTGATTATTGCCTTTATTGAATGAATCTTTGTGCCAAATCAGAACTTTGGCGGCAGAAGAGTTAAAAACGTAAATATATTGCTCGTCAACACTAATGCTTGCATTTTTAAGTCCGGGCTGTCTTAAGATAAAATCCGAACCTTGGTTTTCCTTATCAGGCAAACTATTCCATCGTTTAATAGTATCTTCTGCTGTGCAGTAAAGTTGGCCGTCATAAGCGCAGATGTTATTTTTCCCTGCCTCGATTGTAAAGATATCAACGTCCGCCAAGTTTTCATCAGGTAAATTTTTATATATCTGAACCAAACTGTTATAATCATCGCCAACGATTAGAGACTTGCCGTCGGTTGCCGGACGCGGATTATTGCGGGAATTACGGGCGACAAAGCGGTTAGTGCTAAAATCTTTCTGTCCCAACACCACATCTGGTAAGTCGGAAGAATTAGCGGGAATCTTGTTATAAATTAAGATCCGGTTGTTATTGCTGTCGGCCACAAACAAATGTTGATTGTCGCTTGATAAGCCATAAGGGCTTTGCAAGGCCTGACGGCTTGTTCTATTCCCACGAGAATGCTCACCCAATATAAAATCCGGCCGTTCATTGTCGTTGGTAAAGGACTTATTCCAAGCATAAATTTGGTTGTCCATTGCAGCAAAAATTTTTCCATCAACAATAGTTACACCCGTGGCAACCTTGGTGATATTTTTATCTTGATAAATAAAATCAGCTTTCTGCCCGCTTTTTTGAGGAAATGCATTCCAAACAAACATTGTATGCGCATTATAATCACCGACGGCAAGGGTTTGACCGTCAAATCCAACCGCTCTGGGGGTTTTCATATATAAATAAAGGTCTTCCTTTTTCATTTCTCCAAAAAATCTTTCACTAAAACCACCCTGGCCCAAAATCATCTCTGCGCTTTGGTAGTTAATTGTAGGTATTGAATTTCAAACCAATAGTGAACCGTCCAGAGAAATTACGAAAAATTTTCCTTCTTTAATCATCACGTCCCAGGGCCACCAGATGTGTTTTTTTTGTCGTGTGTCTTGACTAATATGAACGCTGTCTATATTAGCTTCGATATTCTGAAAAAAATCCGGTTGGCCAATCACAATATCTGCTGGTTGGCCGTTTGCAGTCGGAAAGTGAGTCCAGATTAATACACGATTATTGTAAGCATCGGCTACGGCAAGTTTACTGCCATCGGTTGTTACTCCCGTTGGCCAACGTAATTTGTCAGGAGCAGTACCCGGGAAATTTTGGATCATATCCTTTTGGCCTATGACTAAATCCGCGGGAATATAATTTTGAGTGGGAATCCTGTTCCAAATTAAAACTCTGTTGTTGTAGGTATCAGAAACAATTAATCTTTTCCCATCGGAGACGACCTTCATAGGATGGTTTAAGTTGGCGGCACTACCAGCGTTATTAAAATCATCAGCGTATAAAATCAAATCTGCCGCCTGGCCGGTTTTAAACCAACCTTCTGGCTTAGCAGTTATTTGTTTATATGGTCTTGCAGATGGTATTTTGGGGGAAACATTTGTCAGTAAGTCAGAAAACGGCAACTTTTTTTGGAAAAACAAAGAGGCAAAAACAATTACCATAGCAACGGCAAGGATAATTACGAGTATGTTTTTAAACGCTTTTTTCATAGGCAATAGTCTTAACTAGTTTTATATCTTTTTTCATCAATCCATGACCAAATTGAAAAAAGAATTATCAAGATAATCCCTGGAATAAGATGGTTTCTCCATCCTGGACCCAAAAGTTTGTGTATTCCCAAAGCAACCGGAGCGATAAGGAGAATTAAGATAATAGCCACATGATTGTCGCCTTTGATGTTGGAATTTTTATCAAGATTAAGAAATTTACCAACAATCTTTGGAATTATATATAAGCCGATTAAGATAACGGGAAGAGCAAAAATAAAATATTGTTGGTGGGTAATGCCAAAATTATTAACGAAAAAACTGGACAAATAATAATCCCAGGGTTGCTCGGTGCGAAAGATCTCAAAATTTTCTTGGAAAACAATTATCCTTATCCAATTAAATAAAATGAAACCCGTAAGAATTAGGTAAAGAATAAGGAATGGAATTTTGGTAATTTTAGTATTTATCCCCATTGTTATTTTATTAAATCCTCAATCAAAACGCCTAATGCTTTGGCGATTTTCGCCATGGTTTGAACGCTTGGCTTATTAACTACACCACTTTCGACCTTTGTAAGCGTTGTATATTTAATATCTGCTTTCTTAGCTAAATCATCTTGAGTTAAACCAAGTTTAGCTCTTGCCTTCTTGATATTTCCGCCAATTGTTTTTCCACTTGTCATAGTTTCAATCTTTTGATAGTATTGTAGTAAGTATGATTATTACTTCCATCTCAATACTAACAAATAAAATGAAAACAGTCCAATTAAAAATTCGGGAAGCCCGCTTTTGGCCATCCCCTTCGGGGCAAAGATAAAAAATTCCAATTTGCGCTTAAAATCGGCTGGCGAGCCCCTCGCAGAGGGCGAGCCAACAAAGACATTTCCTAACTGGCGGAGGAGGGGAGATTCGAACTCCCGTGGGACTTTCATCCCCATCCGCTTTCGAGGCGGCGCCGTTACGACCACTTCGGTACTCCTCCACAAATCTTCTAATTATATCAAAATGGGCTTCATTATTCGGCTTAATATCTTTAAAAAATCTGAAAACTTCATTTTCCCTTCTTAATAAAATATTACGCCTAATACTAATTGTTGGTGTATAGCCCAAGTTTATCAGACTTCTATGAATATCTTGTAACAAATTTTTTGAATCACTGGTAAAAGCAATACAGGCGTGACCATAAATTTTATTTTTATATTTATGGAGGTCTATGTAAGTACAACCATCAGTATCAAATAATCCTCTCAAGCAAGCTCTTTGCCATTCCTTATGATCCCATATCCAATCCGGCACCCGTATTCCTTGTTTTATTTTATCTCCAACAGGAAGGCTTTGTTTATTAAGAAAGTGAACTAATTTAGTGCTATTCATTGTTAATACTAGAGTTGATTCGGCCACTCTTTCGCTTGAACTCACTTCTATTCCAAATAATTCCTTAATAGTGTTTCTTAAATAGTTAGCATATGGTTTATCTTTTTTTGGGTTTAAATATATGCGTACTTGTCGTAAAGAGATGCTCCCGTCCCCAAGTAAAACGCCAATTAATTCTGCTAATTTCGAACATCTTGCCGGAATATTAATTGCTTTTAAGAGAAAAAATCCAGTGTTGTTTTCTTTATGTGTTTTTATTGAATTTAATCCTCCCCTTCGCTGACTTTCGTATGTTCCAATTATTGGACCATGTAGCTCGCAACGCTTCTTCGCTCCCAATTTACCCGCATCTACAACATTCCAATAATCCCTTCTAATTTCAATGTCCTGAGGTAAATTCAAACCGTATTCTTTGCGGATTAAACCTGACATATTTTCTGGAAATGAATACTTTCCGTTTTTAATATCAGTTAAGGATCGTTGACATATCCCAAACCTTTTTGATAAAGCAGCCCAAGATAAACCGCTTAAATTTTTCAGTGCGCCTGAGAGGAATCGAACCTCTAAGTTTCGGGTCCGCAACCCGATGTTCTATCCATTAAACTACAGGCGCTCAATCACGATATTAGACAATAAAAGATAAATAATTTTCTTGATTAATTGTTTCAAAACTCGCGTTCGAATAAGTCTTTAACCATTCCGTTGACAGTTTGGTCTTTTTATTCCCCCATTTAAACTCATATCCGAAAAGTTTACCCCCTCTTTCTTCTACCCAATCCACTTCTTTACCTTCCCAGGTTCGCCAAAAATAATTATTGGTAAAAATCGAACCATAAGCTTGCTTTTTAAGTCTTTCTACAACTAGAAAATTTTCCCAAAGTTTTCCAATATCATCCCGTAATCCCAAATCATTATAATTTGAAATAACAGCATTGCGAATTCCGTTGTCGTAAAAATAATATTTACTTTGTTGTTTAATTTCCGAACGAAGATTTCTTGAAAATCCGCGTAAATTATATAGAATAAAGGATTTTTCAAAAAGATCAAGGTACCGGGCAACCGTTTTTAAATCAATGCCCAGTTCCCTGCTCAATTCCGATAAAGAGACTTTGCTTCCGATCTGGAAAGCAATCAGTCTTAATAAATCTAAAAGAATTTTTGAACCCTTTACCTGTTCAAGCTCTAAAATATCCTTTAATAAATAAGAATTAACCAATTCTTCTAAGATTTCTATTTTCTCAACCTTATGACTATTCGTTAACACCTCGGGATAACCACCAAAAACTAAAAATTCTGGCAATTTTTGTTTTAATTCAAAAGGGCTTAACTGCTCTTTTAATTCCATCTGCGATACCGGAAAAAGAGTGAGGGAAATTTTTCTGCCGGTCAATGGCTCTCCCGTTTGCCCTAAAAGCTCAAAAGAAGAAGAACCGGTCGCAACCACTTTAATTTTAGGGATTTGATCAACGATAATTTTTAGTCCTAAACCGATATTGGGAACCTTGTGGGCTTCATCAATTACATAAAGTTCATAAGGATCAATATAGGAAATAATTTGAGAAAAATCGGAAGACGAAAGAATCTGCTGAACCGAAAGATTTTCTCCGTTATCAAGCTTATATTTAAGTTTAGTTTCGGAAAGAAACTTATTAAGCAGAGTGGTTTTGCCCACCCTGCGAGGACCAAAGATCATAACTGCCCGATTCGGCTTCAGCCTATTTTCTAGATTATCATAAATCCGAGAGATCATCCTATTAAGGATAGCAGGCTTCCGTAGTATTGTCAAATTTTGAGGAATCTTGTTCCTTGAAATCTGGCTATTCTGGGGAATTATATAGGATACTTACGAAATTTCCAATGGTATTTTTTCTGAAAGCCAAGTCGCGGCTTTGTCCGTGAAGGTCGGCGGAAGCGCTTCTTCGGGAAGATATTTTTTCAAAATTTCCTTAATTGTTTTCATTTCCTCTTCCGTCGCCAGCATTTGAAAACTACGGACAAAACCAAACCGCAAACCAACATTAATAATCATGCTCCCCCATTTTTCCGTGGTCCAAAACTGGCTTAGCTGTTCCCAATAATAATCCCTGCCGGCAAAACGGATCCCAAAATTGGTGATCTGGTGTTCAACTAATTCCGGCGGCACGGTTGAAAAAACATAATAAACAAAAATCACCGAAACACACACTAAAATTAAAAGCCATTCGCTTAAAAGGGCAAAAATCAGTCCCAAAAGAAAAGCAATTGAACCAACAGTGGTCCAAAATTCTTTACTTTGTCTTTTAAAAGGTCTTGACGGCGCTTTCCAGGAAAATAAAATTTTGATTTGCCGAACCGGCGTGACTTCTAACGGTTCTTGTTCTGTTAATGTGCTTTTTGTTTGGACAGCCATATTAATAATATACCAGTTTTAGTGGAATCAAGCAAGAAAAAAGGTTTATTTGTAAATTTCGTGTCCGCCGATGTCAATAAATTCAACAATGTCTTCCTGGCAAAAACGAAAAAGAATTCTTACGCTGTGGTTTATAGAAAATGACCAAAGATTTTCCATCTTTCCACTTAACTTATGAGTTTTCAAGGATGGTGTATGGGGATTTTTTAAGAAGATATCGATCTTATTAACCGTTTCCTTTTTCAAGATGAAATCAAATTTAGACCAGCTTTTAACAAACTTTCTCGAAGCAACATAAGAGTATTTTTCGGGCATTTATGCTAATTTCTTTTCAAATTTAAAAAGATCGCTTCCTTTTGTTCCTAAGAAGAGTTTGCCTGTTTTTCGATCCTTTTCAAACTCAACGATCGCCTCTTGGGCAAGTTTTTCCTCATACAGACGACCTTTCTCTATTAATTCTTCGTAAACCGGCACAGAAATTAAAACCGCTTCCGGTTGATTTCTGCGCAAGAGAAAAAGCGGTTGAGCCAGCTTTTTTACTTTCTCCACCAAAGAAGCATAGTCTCTTTGCAGATCGGAAATTGACGCCAATTGAGAAAGACTTATATTATCCATATGGTTTTCATAATAACATATGTAATTAATTATGTCAACTGGCGGTGTGCATTCGAAAAAATTCGAACTGATTTCGTCTAAAACCCGTCGAACCACAAGTTTTTCTTTGTTTACACTGAGCTTGTCGAAGTGACGGCAAATTCTTTTTTTTTATCTTACTTGCAAAAAATCATCCTTAATCGGATTTCCTTCCCTTTTATATGCACTTGGATTTGCAATAACATCTATTAATTTCTGAATAAATTGAATCTTCAGTTCTCTATGAATTGTAACAAGTATTTCTAATTCCTCTTTGCTCAAGCTCTTCAATGAATTTCCATCAACAGAAAAAATATGTTTCCCTTCGTCTTCTCCGTACTGAATAGTGGGTTCGTATGGAAGTGGATGATACGGCAATGTTGCGAGGCTTAATTCTCTTTTCTGTTGCAGAAATCGTAAAACAACTAAGTCTCTAAATTTTATTGGGTTCACAACACCCGCTCTAGCTACTTCACCGAGAATTCTACCAACCTGCAATTTAAGGGGTTTCGGTATATTGCGATCAGGAATATCAACAAAACCATTCGCGAGATATGAGCTAATATTTCCGTATTTTTTGAAAAAATCTTCCCCAAATAATTCAGGAATCATCAATCTGTATATCTCGTTGTTAATATCTTGAGGCGGTTTTACACATTTTTTCGCAAATTCAGCTCTGCCTTCTACTGGTGGATCAGTCTGCGCTAAAAGATTATAAACTGCTCTTCCCGTCCTTCCGTTACCATCAAGAAAAGGGTGAATATCCTGTAGTGACAAATAGATTAACAATCCAATATCTTTTGGGTCTCTCAATGTTTTACCAGCCTCAAAAACTTTTCTTAAAAGTTCTTCTTTATCTTCGGGGTTAGGAGGTAAATACTCAACATCTCCACTACGGGAATTGCCAAATTCGATATCTGTATTAGTTGTGCCTCTTTCAGTTTTTGATAAACCTAGAATAACCCCATTAATACGAGTTAAATAATCTTTAAAGTCCTGATAATCCACTCCTCTTATAAACACCAATGCAGATTCTTGATTTCCAAAAACTTCACGCGCTCCTGCTTTTTGAAAAATAGTTTTTATTTCATTAAGTCATCAATACTAATTTCCAAGCCCTTAGCAATTTTCATAACCGTTTGGATAGATGGCTTGGTGATTACATTTGTTTCAATTTTAGTCAGCGTTGTATAAGGAAGGTCTGTTTTCTTGCCAATTCGTCCTGTGTTAATCCCTACTTATTTCTAAACAGTTTTATCTTATCCCCAATGGTTTCGTTATTGTTTTGACTTTTCATAGTTTCCTAAGTACATTATGATATACGCAAGATATTCGGTTGCCAGTAAGGAATAAAATCAATTGCTGTTTGTCCAACTTTTTTATTTTGTCCTTTTTCCTCATTAACTACAAATGCTTTTTGCACAGAGTATTTTTCCATAAAACTTATAAGTGAGGTGGGAATATTTTCTTCTTTTCCCGCTTTTGCTTCACAGGAAAAAAGTCTTCCCCCTGCTTCAAAAACAAAATCAACCTCGGCCTTGTTTTTGGTACGCCAAAAATGAAGATCCTGATAAAAAGAGTGCAAAGTCGTAGCCACAAAGTTTTCCACGAGGATTCCTTTATCCGGCCGCAAATCAAACGGAAGAAAATTATCAATTAAACTGTTACGTAGCCCTAAATCATAAAAATAAATTTTTGGGTTTTTAACCAGTTCCGTCCGGCGGTTCCTAAAATACGGAAAAAGAGGAAAAGCGATAAAAGTTTTATCTAAAAAATTTAGATATCTTTTAAGAGTTAAATAGTCAAAACCGGAGGTTTGGGTAAGCTCACGATACTCAATAAGATTTCCGGCCGCCAGTGACAAGGCCTTCAGCAAATTTTTTAGCTTGTAGTCGTCGGATAGAAAAGTCAGATCTCTTACCTCGCGGGAGAAAAAAAGACTGTAGACGTTTTGCAGAAGAGTTTTTTTGATCTCCGTGTCTTTTTGGAGAACCACTTCGGGGTAACCGCCAAAAGAAACATACTCCCTAAAATAATTTTTTAATTCTTTTTCGGTTGGCTGGGGCGGTTTTGTTAAGATAAATTCGGAAAAATTAAAAGGCAAAAGAGTAAAAACCAGACAACGGCCTGTCAAGAAGCGAAGAGCCTTAATTGTCAAGTCGGGGCTGGAAGAGCCGGAGATAATGATTTTTTTTCCGGGATAAGTGTCATAAAGAAATTTCAAATTTTTTCCGCCCTTTTTGGCATGCTGAAATTCATCAATAATTAAGTATTTAGCCGGAAGAAGATAACGTGCCGCAAAGGTTTCTATCTCCAGATCAAAAAGATCCAAAATCACCTGATTTTCAAAACTAACACAGATACAGTCGGAAAGGGTCGAGGTTAAATGGTTAAGAAAGGTCGTTTTGCCGCTACGGCGCGGGCCAACAATTGCCAGAATTTCCGGCAAAGGCAGATATTTTTTAAGGTGTATTTCCAATTCCCGATTAATATACTTCATAATTTTGGCATTACTAAAATTGAAATATACTATAATTTTAGCATAAATATCTGTTTTGTCAATTGCGCCACAATTACTCGCTAAGCTCTGCCTTATCAATTTCCACCAAACCGTCTGTTCCCAGAGAAATAATGCCTTCTTTAAATTGGTCATTGAAGATTTCAAAAACGCCAATATTATCTACTTTAACCACGATCCGATTACCCCGAAAATCAATTACTGCCTCATGCCGGCCGGTGTCAAAGTAAAACTGCATTTCGGCTAAAGTGGTGATTTTATCATCTTTGGTGGCTGTTTTGATCATTGCCCGTTGGGAACGTAAAGAAATTAGATAGCCGGCTGGAGTTTACGGGGTGCGCCGCAGTTTAATTTCCAAAGAGCCAGTGGTAGTGCGGAAACGGATTTTGAGTTGGCCATTGGCGATGTTTTGATCGTAAGAAAGCAGGCCTCTACCGTTTTCAATTTGCCACTCTCCTTGTTCTTGGCGCCACTTAGATAAGTCATTAAAATCGTCTGCAAAAATAATTCTGCCCGGTAACTGGATTTTAAAATTAGGGCTTTTAAAAGCTGGTGGGGCAGGAACGCATTTTTGGAGCTTGGAAAATAAATCTTTTAAAGTATTTTTTAGCTTATCGCCCGCCGGATAATGTTTCAACTGACCATTTTCTTCCTGCGGCGAGCCGGTCCAATCCCAAAAGAACAGATAGTCAACCAAACCATAACTTTCCTCATAAATCACTTGCCAAGATTGTTTAGTCAGCTCAACGGGATCAAGGCTGGGAAAGCTTTCCTTGGTTTTATTGGGTTCGCCAATTTCTCCAAAAATAATTCCTTTGGCACCGTATTTTCCTTTGATTTCTCCTGCTTTGGCAATAACTGCCTGTAAATACTTTCTGAATTCATCAAAATTTCTGGTGTTGCGGCCAAAAATATCAAAGGCCACCAAATCCCAGCCGCTAAAATCAAACTGCGTATCAGCTCGTTCAATTAAACCAAGACCCGGCTCAAAATGATATGCCTGCAGACCGCGCGGGGCAAGCAAACCATGATAAACTTGGCGCAACTCCGGCAGAATATTCTTATACCAAGCAAAAGTTTTTTCGTAACCGATGTGGAGAAATGGTTCATTCAAGGGCGAGAAAATATCAACTTTTTCTTCTTCGGCAATTTTCGCCCATTCTATGGCAATTTCCCGCGTGCGTTTTTCGTAAGCCTCCGGATCTTTAAGCAGATAATTTTTCTCATGCATATAAAGCCACTCGGGATACACCACTAAATAAACTTTTAAATTATTTTGTTTTAGCTGGCGGATTCTGGCACGGATGGTCTCTTCTGTTTTTTCGCTATCGGCTTTAATTTGCTCTAAAGAATACTTTGACCCGCCCGAATAAGACTCTGAACTAACTAAAATTGTCTCATCATCCAAAATCTGTGGCCAAACCACCACCTCAACAATATCCGCCCCGATCTCCTTAAACTCCACGGGGTCAACATGACTATTTGTCCAAGCGGCGCCATTATAAGTTTTAAAAGGGCAGTTTGATTTTGAAAACGGCTCCCTGAAAAACTTGCTCAAGAAAAAATAGTCACCAATTAGAACTGCCAAGATAATAAAGATAAAGGTCAAGATAAGATATTTTTTGTTCATTTTGCCTTACAAAATCTTTCGTTCAACGTTCCAGCAACGTTGAGCGTAATTTGCTAAAGGCAAAAACGCTCTTACGCGGCGGTCTCTTTACGAAAATATCCGAACTATATTTCAAAGGTAGCCCGCCAAAGGCGGGCAGGCGCGCGAGTGCCCCCACCCACTCGCCGCGCCATCTTTAGCGTTTACCCTGAGTGCAGTCGAAGGACTCGGCCTTCGGCCTCGTAAAAAGTCGGTTCGAACAGACAAAAAATCACAGTGATTTTTTGTCTAAAGAAAATGCAAAAATTTAAAAGAACATTATTAAACTTCAAGTGGCGTATCCGGTGGAGTCAACCCGATTGCTCAAGTTGTCCGAATACGCCACTAAAAATAGCAATCGGCGAAAGTTGACTCCAATAAAAATATACCAAAAGTAAACACCTAAAACAAGCCTTTTTAAATACTTGATTTCTAAAAATATGATATACTTTTACTTGGAGGTAAAAATGAAAAACCAGATAAATATAGGTGATCAAAACAACATTGGTCTAAACCAAGCGAACCAAACTGCTAATAATATAGAGCTTGAGCCAAAAGCCGCAGAAAACGAAGTTGTTAGTAATACTCCAAAACAAACAAACTTTAAACGACACTATATTTGGGCTGTAGCGATCTTAGCGGTTTTATTAGTAAGTGGAAGCTTTGGATTTTATTTTTATAAAACTTCTGTCTCAACCAAACTTGGCACGAGTCAGACAACGGAAACAGAACCAACTATCCCACTGGAAGCTGTTCCAACAACTATAAAGGAACCGGCACAACAAGTTACCAGCAAACCAAATGTTTCCTTAGAAACAGGTTTTTCTTTTCACTTGCCCACAGACTGGAGCGCTAAAATTTCTAATCAATCAAAACAGCATTTTTATGGAAAGTTTTTTATTCCTAATGTAAGTGCAGAAAATTCTTTTGTTGAAATAGAGTCTATTTCGTCTTCCCGTTTGATTAAAAATCCATTCGTAACAGCAGAAAAAACAGAACAAAAGAAAATTAATAACCTATCTGTAGTTATAACAGAAGGAAAAGAAAATTTTCAGAAATCTAATCGTCTAGTTAAACAAGCGACTTTTACAAACAAAGGGAATTCATTGGTTGTAACGCTGTATAGAAAGTCAACCGAACAGATTACTAATCAGTTTGAAAGTTTAATACAATCAGTCTCGAGTTCTGATCAAAAGTTAAGTCGAGGTTTCACGATAATAGATTATGTTTATGCGGCGGAAAGCATTGCGGGAATAGACAAAAATCAATACACGAAAATTGAAGTGATGGGCGACCCATTACCAGAAAGAATTACTAAAAACGACACTCCTTATAAAGACGGTTATGGAAAATTTTATACCTTTGAAGCATTTAAAGGACAAAGACTTACGACTGTAGCGATGGAAGATAGAACAACTAATCCTGGAGGTTTTATCAGGTCTGAACTTTACGACGAACAAGGACAGATGTTAGATCAAAAAGATACTAGAATTGAGTTTACTGCTCCTTACACCGGTGTTTACTACTATATTGTTAGGAGTTTTAACAATCAAGAAGGTGGTTATTTATTGAAAGTTTTTGATCGCAACCAGACAGAAAATCTTGTATATGTCAAGTATGATGATGGATCAGAAAGATTAGTTGATCCGAATATGAGTCCGCCGGTCTATGGAGAAAGAGACGTAGCGATTATCATACAATTTGTAAACCCTATCGAGGTAATTGATAATCAAACAGTAAGATATTTTGCGAAACCACTGGAATTTGAGTCAGGATTAGGCCTAATTAACACTCCGGTTAAAACATATGTTAAAAAAGAAACATACAGCGAATTCCTTAATACACCAGGAAACGAATTACCAGAGAATAACGGAAGTTATTTGATTAAAACTGTAATTACAAAATTATCACCAAGTAAAATTATTCTCCAGCAAGAAGGAGGAACCCTTTTACCAAAAGGAAATCATATATCAATGACCGAGCAAAAGAAGGGAATAACGCGTTTCTTTCTCGAAAACCCCGCACAGTAATCTTCAATCATGATATAATTCTTTTTGCCACGCAAAAAGAAAAATCGCGCGCACAAAAAATAATGGCGAAGAATTGCTATTCTTCACCAGAAAAGTCGGTTCGAACTACTTCTTATCCGGCCGTCGCCTTGAATTTTCCCCGTTGCGAGGCTTTAATGCGCTCGCCGCGCCCGCCCCCGCGGCGAGCGCACTTTGTCACTTCACGATCTGCGGAAGGGGCGAGATTCGAACTCGCGTAGGACTTTCGTCCTCCACGGTTTTCAAGACCGGGCCGATAGACCACTCCGGCACCCTTCCCTGGCGGAGGGTACAGGATTTGAACCTGTGCGAGTCTTGCAACTCAATGGGTTAGCAACCCATCGCCATAGACCTCTCGGCCAACCCTCCAGTATTCCAATTATACCAGTTTCCCGCCTCAATATCACCTTGCCAAAGTCAGTCCCCAAACTTTTCCCGCTCCGGCTTTTTTCAAAGTTCTGGCAGCTTCTTTTAAAGTTGATCCCGAAGTCCAGACATCGTCAAAAAGTAAGAAGTTAGAAGTGAGAAGTGGCCCGCCTTGCGGCGAGGCAGGGAAGCTGGATGCGGGATTCAGAGAGAAAGCATCTTTTATATTGGTTTTTCTTTCGTCTTCTTTTAAACCAACTTGAGGCTTAGTATTCTTAACTCTTATAAGTAAATCAGGTTGAAAACTAATTCCTAAATTCCCGGCTATCAAATTCCCAAGCATTTTTGTCTGACTAAAACCCCGCCAACGTTCACGGCTGGGGTGTAATGGCACCGGAACTAAAACAATATTTGGTTGTCTGCAAAATCGAGTAAAATTTTCATCCTCGCCCAAAGAAGATAAAAATAATTCCACCAATTCACCAGCAATATCCGAAACAAATTTATATTTTAGTTTGCCAATTCCTTTTCTGATAATCCCTTTATAATTAAAAACAGAAGTAAAACCGTCGAGACTGCGGTCTTTCAAACAACCGGGGTGAGTCGCTCCCCCAATCGCCGGTCTTTCGCAAACCGGACAAATTCTTTCCCGGTCTAAAGAAGTAAAATTCAAACATTCGGAACAAAAATAGGCTCCGGTTTTCCCGCAGTTTAAACATTTCTTTGGAAAAATAAAATCAAGTATTCCCATCAAAAAATCAGATGAGTCTTTTGTTTCTAAATGCATATCCGGAACAAGATTTAAGATATTTTTCAAAATGAAGAGCCTTTATTTTTTGTTCAAAGGCGGAATAATAGATCAATTTCAGTGGTAAAAGGTTCTTTGTTTGATTTACGTTACCAATTATGTGTTCGTTTATTCGTTGTTTAAGGTTTGAGGAATAACCAACGTAATGAGTTTTATCTCTTAATTGAAGAATATAAACGTAGTACACAAATAAATTGTAACACCCTTCACTCAGTTTATCCCGTTTCACAAAAATAAAGGGTGGCCGTGCCACTCCGAAGCTCTTTGTTGTTAAACAAAAGAAATTATAATTGCCCCACTTCGTCTAAAGACTTCGTTTGGGGCACCCTTCGTTATAAATCCCAAGGTTCCATGAAAAATAAAGGGTGGCCGTGCCACTCCGAAGCTCTTTGTTGTTAAACAAAGAGCGAAGGGTGGAGATGCCGAGAATTGAACTCGGATCCAGGTTTGGTTAATAAAAACATCTACAAGCTTGGTTGATAATTAATTCTCGTCCCGATCTGATCCAGTCAACAGGAAAATCAGGATAAAGATTTTTTTATCTTTTCTTTATTAGGGAATCAATCTAGTAAAGAGCATTCTGGCTTTGTTGACACCGATGAATTCTCGCCAGAAAAAGATTCCATCAGCGCAATTAAGATACTGGGTTTAGCAGTACGCGTAATTGGCGGCATAATTGCTTGTGCCGTTTAGTTTTTGATCGGTTTTACGGCTTGTGATCATCGCCGGCTTGCAGTTTTTAAAGAACTAAATCTGTCGAAACCAATTCATCCCCGTGAGGAATATTATATCAAAAAAGGATCCTAAAAGCAAGATTATGCAGAATAAACAGTAATGCCGGTTTCTTTTGCCTCTCCTAAAGTTGTAAGAGTACTGGCATTCTCATATTCTTTAGGAGTAATGCCAAACGAATCAATCGCAATTTTCATCATTTCAGGATGAAGCCGCGCCTTCATCAATAAAGAGTATCTTTTATCAAATGATTTTCTTTTAAAGTCTTCTGAAACAACTAAAAAATCAATATCACTCTCTCTTTTCGCAATTCCCTTTGCATAAGAACCAAAAACAATTACTTTTCTGTTTGTTCAAAGGTTGTTTTCGCAACTTTCTCGTTTGAATATATTTTTTTATAAACATCCGGATAACGGACTCTAAAATAATGTTGAGTAATTTCGTCTAATATTTCAAAATCTGATTTTAGTAATTCCAGCGACGATTCTTTGGCGAGTTTCACCAAATCGTGTGATCTCGGTGGTCTTTTGTTAACTAATTCAATTATTGCTCCCTTAAAAATCTTTTCCAAGGCTTGTTGAGAACAAAAACAGGTGTATCCCCAACGATGGGTTCTGAACATTGCTTTCGCAGTTTTATAATCATCTTCCGCTTGATCCACCCAAAGTTTGGTTTCTTCCTTAGTAGAAGCAAAGTGTTTTCGATTATTCTTTTATTTCCTCTTCCATTCTTCTTTCAATATCCCTCTTTTTAACGCTTTCTTTTTTCTCAAATTCTTTCTTTCCTTTAGCGAGGGCAATTTCCAGTTTTACCTTGTGACCATGGAAATATAAACTTATTGGCACCAGGTCCAAATTTTTTTGCTGCATTTTATTTTCTAAAGCCAGAAGTTCTTTTTTATGGATTAAAAGTTTTCGGCTTCGTTTTGGATCCGCCTCTTGCGCAAATTCGTAAGGATGAATGTGGGCATTAACCAAAAAAAGTTCTCCGTCAATCACTTTGACGTAGGCATCATCCAAACCGACATGACCTTCGGAAACGCTCTTTACCTCTCCGCCGGTCAATACTATGCCCACTTCAAGGTGATCAAATAGTTCATATTCAAATTTGGCCTTGCGGTTGTGAATCACCATATAATCAATAAGAATATCAGTAAATCGGTAAAATCGGGTCAAGAGAACAGGGATCGGAAATCTGTTCTCTCCTTACTGATATTCTGCTCTCGGATTTGCTTTACCAGATCTTCTGATTTACTGTTTTACTTTAACTCAATTGTTAAAATTTTATTCTCTTGCAGTAAAAAGATTTTTTTGTCCGTTTCCGTCACGACAAAATCGGTAATTCCCGATAATCCCTCCCAAATATATTGGCCTTGGTAATCACCTGATTTGCTGGATACCAAGATCCGATTATTGCCTTTATCCAAAATATAGACATTAGTTTGGTCTGAATCAGTATAAATCACTGCCGGTAATAGTAATGGCTTATCCAAGCCTTTTAAGCTAAAACTTTCCTGGACCCCGCCGGTGAATTTATAAATTTTACCATTTTGATCCAATAACCAGATTGAGCCGTCAACCGCCATGGAAACGGCGCCGGCAAAATCAGGCAGAGTGGTTGATTTAAACCAGGTTTGTTTGGTAGAAAAACCGGTTTCCAAACTTTGATAGCGCCAAATGCTCTTTTTTAACGGATCAAATAAATAAAGATTGCCGCCAAAATCACCGAGCGCTTTAATTTGCCCCCATTCGGAATCGGTTTTAATCATTTGACTGGTCGTTTGGTTCGAAAGATCGGTTTTAAAAATCCCTTCGTCTCCTAAGGTAAAAACAAAATTACTATCGCCGGCAATCAACCGGGAGTTGACCGGTAAATCCTTGCCCGCGGCAATTTTAGCCGATTTCTGATCGATATCAATCGTATAGATATTATTGGCGGCTTTATCAAAAACGACTAATTTTTTACCCAAAAGAAACAATTGGTTGCCGCTGGCTTTATCTTTAATTAAACCCAGATCAAAAAAAAGCGGCGCCTCGCTTAAGCTGTATTCCTTAACGACCAATCCCAAAGCGTCTTCAACTTTAGCGGTCAATTGCTGGGTTTCCGGAATATTAATTTTGAGGTTTTTCAATTGATCGAGCTGTTGTTGAGCCGAAAGAAAAAGTTCTTTGGCTTTGCTCGGATTTAATGTCACTAAAGCTTGCCCGTCATTGATTTTTTGGTCAATTTGAACGGACAAGTCGGTGTAAATTTTGGTTTTTTCCGTTTGGCCTCTTTTGGTAATCCCAAAAAAAACGCTGGTAAGCAGTAAAACAATTAATACCAAGGCAATGCTGAAGGCGATTCGCCGGCCTTTTGTGGATTCCGAAGAAACCTTAATCGTAAAACGCCTTAAATTAATTTTCGGAACGCTGATTTTAAATTTCGCTTTTTTTGCCGGCGGCGGTTCTGAAACTGATTCTGGTATTTCCGAAACCCGAAAAACCAAACAGGCGATTTGGGCATTTTCTTCTTTGCCGATTGTCAACGGTGCTAAAACCTCGGTTATTTCCTCGGGTGTTTCATTATCCAAGGCGGCTTTTAATACGCCGTCGGCCAAATTTTTAGCCAATGCTTCGGTTCCGAAAACCACTAAATCCCCGGGTAGAACAAAACCGCTGGCGCTTTCGGTTTTTTCACTAGTCCCAACCAGAATCTTCTGTAATTGACCGTTCCTTTTCACTAAAACTTCCCCCAAACCGGAAATTGCCAAATATAGAGCGTTTTCCACCAATGCACCAGCAATTATTTCCAGATGATGTTCGCTCCCGTCAAACTCCGCCGCAACTTTTTTTACCGAGGTAACCAGTTTTTCCATCGCCGAGGTCTCGATCTCTCCATAATATTCTTCATGAATTCGAGACAGAATTTCCCGGCCGTAACTGACAGCGTCAATTCCTTGTTCCACCCCGGAAAAAGTTAAAACCGCCAGAAAAATTCCCCGTTTTTGTTTTTTTTCTAGATCGTCAGGAAAAAAATCATGAATTTGCGACCAGGAGGAAACGGTTGGCGGACCAACCAGTTTGGATATTCGGACAGTAAAATTTTTCATATAAAATACGATTTTATATATACATCACATTTAATCCGAAACGTGATGTCTATAACCAACCTAGAGAACAATTAAAGCCACCAGGAAAATCACGATTGCTCCAACAAAATGAATTACCGCGATGATTTTTAAAATACCATCCAGGGAAAAATTAATCGCCTTGGTCATTAAATCCACCTGACGAATAATCACAATGGCAAAAATAAGATAAATTAATAAAGCCAAAATTACAAATAATTTAACAACCAACCAAATTTGAGCATTTAAAAACATCGTCAGAAAATCATTTGAATTCATAAATTTCCTCCGGGTGGGATCTGATCTTCTAATTCTCTTATTACCTTTACAACGTAAGCCGGATTAGGAACCAAATCAAACTCCAAATTGGGGATTTCACCAGCGGTTTCAATTAACACCGTACCATAGTTAAATAAGGTTTGCGATAATCCTCCCATTTGGACATTAATATCTTGGATTTTATTTAATTCCGCATCAGAGGTGTTTTTGTATAGAAGGTTGAAAAAATCATAATCAATAATCCGTTCATTGGTTACCAGATATACATTAAAATACCAGCTTAAAAAATTTTCAAAAATAAAAGCGGTGGTTAATAAATACCAGATAATTGTTGCCATAAACTGAAAACGAAGCGGTAAAAAGCTTAGAAGCGGAAAGAAAGAGAGAACCAACGGGGCAAATAACATAATAATCGCAATGATGATCCAGGGAATGTTTGTAATAACGTGTCTTCGCAGGAGCAAAACTACTTCCTCGGTATCGTCTCTGGTTTCAAAATTTAATCCGATCGGATTAAGGGTTAAATTGTCAACCCTTATCGGCAATTTCGCTTGTGGAGCAACATAGACATCCGGCATATTCCAATGATATCATTTTTTAACCAGATTAAAAAGTGAGCTCTTGATACCGATATTGCCCGGCGCCCGCAAGTTAAAGGCCTTTTTGAATTCTTCACCAGTAATTTTCACTTCTCCTTTATTGGTTACTAGGCTGACGGAAATGGTTGAGCCGTTATCGCCATAAATTACTTGGGAAACGCCGGAAACGCCGGTAAAACCGCCGATCGTCTGCAATTCGCTTATGGAATAAGGATTGCCCCCGCCGCAATTGTCAGGTGGAAAAATTCGGCCGGCATCACCGCCGCCTTGAAATAAAACTTTCCAGGCATTCAGAATATCAGCCATGTCTGAAGATGTTAGCCAGGGATGATTCCGGCCGCCGCAAACATCGCCGCTTCTCACCCGATACCAGGCTTTATAAAACCAGGGCGATCCGGCCAGTTTTTCATAAGCGCCATCTGTCCAAGCTCCTCGACCGCCGGTCGTATCCCATAAACCGGGCGTTGAATAACCATTACCGGTATAAGAAAAAGTATAGCCGCCGGCCGTTGACGCATACCAGGCCGAAAAAGGCTGGCCGTTGGCCATTAATACCCAACCGCGGGTGACGTTAACCGCTTCGTCCCATTTACCGCCTTTGTTCGCCGGTTTGTAAACCTGGCAGGCTTCGGTCATGCAAATACAACCGCTCCCTTTTACTGCAGCTAAACCGTACGATCTTGCTGCGACGGCCTGGGCCTTGAGTGCTTCCATGCCACCACTATCTCCCCAAGATCCGGGCATTTCATAAATCCGTTTTGCATACGTTTCTAAATCAACAGATCCTTGATCGCAAATTAACTTACCCTGAGAATTATATCTACCAAGCACGATCGTTTCATTGGAATAATCTTTTTTAATTTCAATTCCCCCGCCGTAATAAGCATGCAAAATATCTTCAACCGATTGACCGAGCTTAGCTCGGCCAAAAGCGCCGTATTGACTCATTCCTTTCCGGTGAGGCGCGCCAAAAGAAAAAGCGGCAAATGCCGGAGAAAAACCCGGATTATAATCGGGCCGGGAAGCCGGATCATCGGCCGGCGGGACATCTCCGACAGAGGTCGAAAATCCGCCCGCCTTTAAGGCAATCAACTCTTGTTGTTTGGCGCTTAAGGCCGCTAAATATGATTCCGTTTTTTTAACTTCCCCTTGTAAAAAAGTCGCCCGGTCGTCAACTTTTTTGGCCAAAGCGGTTAAAGAATCTTTGTTTTTTTGAACCGTGGTTTTGTCACTGGTTAATTGGGTCACTTTTTGGGAAAGGGATAAAATCGCGTTTTTGTCATTAGTCATCACCGCGTTGCGCAAACTTAATTCCCTTGATAAATCGGTGGCGGTTTTGGAAGAAAAAAAGATCAATAGGGGTGAAAAATAATGGCTTTTAATATAATAATCGCGGATTCTGGCAGAAAGAAGTTTTTCCTGAACCCCAATGTCCACTTCACGATTGGTAATATCTTTACTCAATGAATCAATCTGATTTCCCAAGGCTTTGATTCTTTGACTTAGACTGGTCAACTGTTTTTGCAGACTGGTCAGTTCTTCCCGATTGGTCGCATTGGCCGAGCCCAATAGATCTGCTTCTTTTTCGTATTCCAAACGGCAAGTCTCCCATTTATCCGGCGGAATATTAGAAGCAGGCTGGCTGCAATCGGGAGAGAGGGCGCGTACTGATGTACTAGTGTACCAGTGCACTAGTGAACTAGTACACAAGACAACCAGTAAAATAAAAATTGGGCGGCGAAGTTTCATCTTGTGTAATTATAACAGTTAATGGTAAATCAGTAGACCAGTATATCAGGAAAAGATTATCGGAGATCAGAATATCGGCAATATTGAATTAACAGTTCTCTGCTCTCTGTTTTCTTAACCTGATTTTCTGTTCAACTGATCTTCTTACTCTTTAGTTGTTAAATTCCACCAGAGTATGCTAAACTAAAATTAATGAAGAAGTTTTTTCTTTTTGGTGTTTTTATTGCTGCAACACTTTGTTTTTCTTTTTTTTATAATACGGCCCGCGCGGTCGTTACTTGTCACGGAGGTGATGGAATCTGTAAGTTCACTTGTGATAACACCGAGCATTCGGTCGGAACTTGTGCTCCAGGCAATCATGTTTGCTGTGTGGATGCCAACCCTGACAGTTCTAGTTGTACCACTTCAAGTGGTCCCGCCGGCCTTAAAACCGCCATTGGCTGTATTGATACTTTCAACCCAACCAATTTTATTACTAACATTTTAGGGTTAGCTGTTGGGATTGGCGGCGGAATTGCTTTTTTATTAATGCTTTTCGGCACTTTCCAAATTATGGCTTCTGGTGGTGACCCAAAAAGCATTCAGGCCGGCAAGGAAACCATTACCTCGGCTTTAACCGGACTTTTACTAATCATTTTTTCAGTCTTTTTGTTAAGATTAATTGGAATGGATATTTTAGGAATACCTGGATTGTAAAAAAATGCTAAAAAAAATTATCTTTTTATTTATTTTTCTTTCCCTTTTTATTTCACCAAACAATATTTTTGCGGTCAACGGAAATGATTGTACTGCCATTTATGGGATTTGTAAAACTGTATGTAACCCATTTGGGGAAACCAATAATGGGAAAATGGATTGCCAGGCCGTTGCCCGTGGACCTAGATTCTGTTGTGTTCCAAATAGCACCTCTTTTCATGGAATCAGTGTTCCCAATTTTAATCCACAATTCACCAGCATTGGCGCCATCGTTTCCCTTTTACTTCCCTGGATTTTTGGATTGGCCGGAATTATTTTACTGTTAATGCTGATTGCCGGAGGTTTTCAATTGATGGTTAGCGCCGGCGATCCAAAAGCGGCCGCTTCGGCCAAAGGCAAATTAACCGGTGCCTTAATCGGTTTTCTGATCATTTTCTGTGCCTTCTGGATTACCCAGATTATGGAGAAAATTCTGGGGTTAAGTACCGGATTGTTTTAGTACACTAGAACACTAGTGAGCCAGTACACCAGAACCAACAAACGAGTACTCCAGAACACTAGTACACTAGTACGCCAGGATAATAAATCGCTATTTTTGGGAAAGCATAAACTTCCAAAGAATTTTTCCACATTCGTCTCTTAAACCATTAAGAAAAAAATATTTTTCTTTCGTTATGTAGCCTCTAACAGATGAAAATTCGAGCAAATATTCAACCTCAACCAACGAAGCATAAGCAATCCTTAAAAAATTCTTAAATTCTTTCTTATTATTTCTTGCATAACCTTCAATAATATTAAGAACAACGGAGAGAACAGCTCTTCGTATCTGGGAGGTTAAACCATATATTTCATCTTTGGGAAAAAATACTGTGACTTTATAGATTTCTCTAGCAAAAAGATCGGCCTTTTGCCAAATTATTAGTTTTTTGTAAGAAGCATCTTCGTTCATAATCCTATCCTAGAGTACTAGTGATCTGGTGATCTAGTGCACCAGTGTACTAGTTTCCAGCGCTCTGGTGTTCTGACGTACTAGTGCTCTTGTGTGCTGATTCACTTCTTTTTATAGTCTTTAAACTTTCCCCCCCCAAACCTTCTTGTTCTTTGCTGATATTCCTCAATCGCCTTATCAAATTCCGCTGGACTAAAATCCGGAAACAAAACCGGGGTAAAATAAAGCTCGGCATAAATGCTTTGCCAGGGAAGATAGCCGGACAAACGGAGTTGGCCGCCGGTTCGGATAATTAAATCAGGATCAGGAATACCCGCCGTATCCAAAAATTGGGAAAATCTTTCCTCGGTTAATTCTCCGTCGGTAACACCCGCGGCTAGGACTTTTTTGATCGCTCTTAAAATTTCATCCCGGCCGCCGTAATTTAAGGCAAAAGAAACCGTAATCGCGGTATTATTTTTGGTTTTTTCAATTCCTTGTTTCACTTTATCGCAAATATCAGCCGGAAATTTTTCAATATCCCCAATATACCGAACCTTAACTCCTTTTTCATTTAACCAATCAATCTTATCGCCTAAAACCTCGCGGAAAATTCTAAACAAACCCTCAACCTCTTGTTTGTCTCTCTTCCAGTTCTCGGTTGAAAACGCCCAAAAAGTAAGATAGGAAATTCCCATTTTGGCGGCTCGTTCTACCAACGGTTCAATTGCCTTTTTGGCCGCCCTCTCATGGCCCGCCACGGCCCCTAAACCGTTTTTGGCCGCCCAACGGCGGTTGCCATCCATAATAATCGCCACATGTGTCGGAATGTTTTCCATTTTCATTGTCATTTTACAAAAAACCAGTAAAAAAGAAAGGCTAAGAAGGCAAAAAACAGAATCAAGCCAAAACCGCTGGCCGCAAAAAGTCCGAATTGCGACCGGTCAGCCATAATTTTTCTTAAGGTTTTTTGGGGGTGAAAAAGAAAACCGTAAAGATTGGCCAAAAACAAATAGCTTTCTTTAACCGCGGTCAGCAGTGAAAGTTTTAGCAAAAGAGACCCGGGCCCGGAAAAGTCTTGATTCAATTGTTTTTGTATTTTCATTTAATTTTTGCGCAATTTCCAAAACCGAGAATCCTTCATAATATTTTAATTTTAGGACTTGTCGATATTCCTCCCTTATTTCCCCCATCACCCTTATTACTCTTGTTTGTAATTCTTTTTTTAATAGTTCCTGCTCCGGACCTAAGGCCTCGGTCGCTAGATTTTCCAACCAGGGAAGGTGAGAAAAAAGAAAAATTTTAATTTTCCTTTTTCGATAATAATCACCGATTTCGTGTCTGGCGATACTCACCAACCAGGTAAAAATTGTCGATCTTCCTGAAAAACGCCCCAATGATTCATAAGCCGAAATTAAAGTTTCCTGATAAATTTCTTCAACTTCGTCGTTATCTCCAACCTTGCTTTTAATAAAATTTAATAATTTTGCCTGATCAATCTTGTCAATCACCCCTATATCATACCACTGGTTTGTTTTCTCGCCCAGTCATCGGCCTGAAAAACTTCTTCCAGTGTTGGCTGATTAATCACCCGGTGATTTTCCATTATTTTCTTAACCAACCTGGGAATTTCCAGAAATTTGATTTTATTTTGCAGGAAAAGACCAACCGCGATTTCATCCGCGGCATTTAAAACCGCCGGCATTGTCCCTCCGATTTCGGCCGCCTTTTTAGCCAAGGATAAACATTCAAAAGTTTCCCAATCAGGGGATGAAAAATTCATTTGCGGGGTAGTAAAAGGGTTAAGAAAAGTAAAATGATTTTTTAATCTTTTCGGAAAAGCCAAGGCGTAACGAATCGGAAAACGCATATCCGCCGGTCCAAGCTGGGCAATGATATTGCCATCCACAAATTCTACCATAGAGTGAATTACGCTTTGGGGATGCAAAACTATTTCCACCTGGTTAATTGCCAACCCAAAAAGTTTTTGGGCTTCAATCATTTCCAAGCCTTTATTCATCAATGTCGCGCAGTCAATGGTAATTTTGGCGCCCATTTTCCAATTCGGGTGCCTTAAGGCGTCTTTTGGTTTAACATTTTCCAAATCGCATCTTTTTTTACCGCGGAATGCCCCGCCCGAACAGGTTAAATAAATTTTGCCGACTTCCTTCCGATCGTCATAATGCAAACACTGAAAAATGGCGCTGTGTTCCGAATCAACCGGAATTAAATTAATTTTATTTTTCTTCACTTCTTCGTTAACTAAATCACCGGCCGCGACCATTACTTCTTTGGTCGCCAGGGCAATGTCTTTTCTTGCCCTGATCGCCATCAGGGTTGGCTTTATTCCGGCCGCTCCCATCACCGCCACGACCACCATTTCTGCCTTTGGGTGAACGGCAATTCGAGACAAGGAATCTTCACCAAAAAAGACTTTGATTTTTTTGTTTGCCAATTTCACGGAAAGTTGACGGCCTTTTTTTTCATCACTAACCGCCAACCAATCCGGTTTATACTTGTCCGCCTGTTGCCTTAACAAATCGATATTAGAATTACAGCCTAATCCAACAACTTTAAATTCTTCCGGATGGGCTTCAACCACTTCCAATGTCTGTTTCCCAACCGAACCGGTTGAACCTAAGACAACAATATTCTTCATACTGGTAATTATTTAGTCGTAAAAGGGAGAAAAATCATTCGAGGAGACGAATGCTATAAATCTTGAAAAAGGAATTGAGAATAAGGCAAAAAGGCAATTTCTGTATTTCCTACTCTTTCTTTGCTCTCTTTCCCCAGATGAATAACATACCCTAGTTTGGGTTGATACTTCGAAAGGAAGTTTTGAAATGACCTTGTTGTCTCCGTCTCTGACAGCTTTTTATACTTCACTTCAATCGGAATAACTTCCTGAACTTTATCTATCACAAAATCTACTTCTGCCTTATCGGTCGTTCTCCAATAGTGAACCCGAGCCGAGGAGTCTTGAGTTTTATTTTTAAGCAAATGGTAAATGAAGTTTTGAAACAGAAAGCCGTTATCGCTAATGGGAGTTGTCCCAAAAGTACCAAGGGCATAATTTCTCATGCCTAAATCATAAAAATAAAATACTGGAGCTTTGGTTATTTCTTTTCTTATGTTCCTGAAATATGGAGTAACCTTATCTACCAAAAAGGTCTTTTGCATATACCACAGATAATCACTGACGGTTACTGTTGAAATATTTAAAGTATTGGAAAGTTCAGTTACATTCACTAAATTACCTACCTGCGAGGCCATAATTTGAACCAAGGCCGTAAAACTTTCAGTCTTTTTAATTCCGAGCAAGGAGACAATATCACGCTCTAAATAACTTTGATACAGTTCGGCCATAATCCGACGCTTCCGATCAACCGTGTCTTCAAGGATCACGCGCGGATAGCCACCATAGCTCAGATATTCCTCTAATAGTCTTTGGGTTTGGTTTGGTTCGATCGCAAAAAATTCTGGAAGCTTGATTTCATACTTATATTCTGTTTTGTAATTCACAAACTCAATAAAACTTAATGTTGAAAGTTCAAACACACGTTTCCTCCCGGCTAAGGACTCATGGATCTTTTCTTTGAGTTCGACTGAGCCTGAACCGGAAACAATCAGCTTGTATGGTAGATTCATGTCATACAATCCTTTTAAAAACAACCCGGCGTTTTCTTTGCGTTGGATTTCGTCAATAAACACATAGCCTTCACTCTCCCCTATTTCTATGGCTATTTTGTGCAATAATTGCTCTTGAGAAACAAAGAGTTGTTTATCCGCTTCAATATCAAGATTGAAAAAAATTGTTTTTTTACCTTGAGCTTCCAGGTGTTCTTTTAAAAGCACCATCAAAGTTGTTTTCCCTGCCTGACGAGGACCAACAATCAGGGTAATTTCTTTTTTATCTAAATGGTCTTTGAGTTCCTTAAAAATCTTCCGTTTTATCATATACTTATATTTTAACCCGATAATTCATAAAGTCAAGTTACTAAATTATCGGGTTGTTTATCTTGAAAAATCATTCGAAGTTTGGTCTATTTTTAATCTCTGCAATTGATAACCTCTCCTCATTCTGCAGGCGTCTAATTTCTTTGACTCTTTCGATCATTTTAGAGTCATAAAGCGCATAACCTGCTTTTGTAAGCTTGGCAATTTCCAATAATCCCTCTTTGGTCCAAAACCTGATCGTCGGTTTCGTTTCTCTGGCGGCTTGGGCAAGTTCTCCAATCTTGAGAAGTTTTGTCTCTTTGTCTTTACCCATTAAAACAGGAATGACTGGTTTGCCTCGGGCGGCATTGAGGTAAGCATCAAGAGAGCGTTCTTCTGCTTCTTCTATAACCGCGTAAAACATTTCCAAATTGCCTTTAGTCTGTCCGGTATTTACCGCATCCAGATATTCGGTTCTGTTTTCATTTCTAATAATGGCCATGGGATAACCATTGATAATTAAAATAAGGTTCATGAGAAGTCTGGCCGTTCTTCCGTTACCATCAACAAAAGGGTGAATAGACACGAACTTGAAATGAGCGTCAGCGGCAACCCGAAACGGGTGGATATTTTGTTGTGTCTCGAGCCACTGAATAAATTCTGTCATATCGCTTTCCCGGTATCTGCCCGCCCACTCGTCATTAATACCCGTGAGGATAATTTTATGAATCGCTTTGATATCTTGCTCGGTTATAAATTGATGACTCTTTTCCTCTTTGGCAAGGGTTTTGATAAACTCTACCGCTTTTGCGTGGTTTATGGCTTCCAGTTGGTCTTGCAGGGATTTGCCTGTCAAGGCCGCCGAAATCCCCTTCTCAATCACCTCTGCCGTTTCTAACCGAGTTAAGGTATTTCCCTCAATCGCATTAGAAGAATAGGTCAACTCAACTTTCAACCATCCTTCAAGATTTTTTAGAACCTCGGCGGTTAAAGGTTTCTGTTTATCCAGTTCCTTTTTTTTCTCGGTTAAGGTTTTAAGTTTTTCCTGTAATTTATCGTTCATTTTGTCCTTAAGGTTGACAAAATTGTCAACTGGTGTTAATATTCTTTTGGTGGGTTGAGAGAGTTTTTACTCTCCATAACGCTAAAGTCTAAAAACCTAAGCGTGAGGCGACCCACTTTTTTTGTCCATTACTGAATAAAATATCTTATTACCCTGTTTATCTTCCAATAAAATGACTCTTACTTTCCGCATACTTTTAGAGTTATCCTGTTCAATTTCTATCATTGCCTCTAAGGCGTAATATTTCCTCCCTTTCCTTTCTGATATGTTCTGAACAGTAGTCGAAGTTTCAATAATTTGCTTGGCATAAGGCAAAAGCTTTAACCGCCAATACATATCCTTAAATGTCCGTTTTTTCGCTCCCGTTGCTCCTGTAATGTGTCGCCAGCCCAAAAGCGATACCCTTACTTCACAACCTAAGGCTGGTGAATTTGACTTAACTTGTCGCCACGCTTCGTAAAACTCCCACGCTTTCTGTTTTGCTTTTATCTTTGTTTTCATAAAGTGTTACCTAACAGTTGAAGTATAAAGTAACACTTTCTTTTTGTCAAGAGGGTGTTATCATCGTTAGAAGAATTTCTTTTTCAGAAACGGTTCTGATCACTTTTCCCTTGACAGAAAATTTTCCAGGTGGAATAATGGATTTATGGATCCGCAACCAACTCAACCACCCGTAAATCTTGTTCAACCTGAAAATACTCCTGTTTCACCCGTTCCCGTTTCTTCCAAAAAACCAAAAATATTTTTACTTTTGGTAATTCTCTTTCTGGTTATTTTCATTATTATTGGATATTTTGGATTTAAAAGTTTAAAGACAGATATTTCTTGCGGTGGTTTTATGGGGACGATATGCCCTCGGGGTTATTTCTGTTTGAAAACAACCAAAACGGCGGATGCGATAGGTTGGTGTATGAGAAATCTCTTAGAGAAAAATCCTGTTTCACTAAAAAATTTAGAGCCGGTTCCTCTTGCGACTCCAACTTCGGAACCAATTCCGAACATAGTCTATCGCAACGAAAAATATCAATTTGAATTTAATTATCCTGCTAACTTTTTAACTACTGAAGATCGGGGACAATCTTTCCTCGGAGTAAAACCCGTAATTGAACTTGAAAACACGGTTGCCATAATTTCTGTATCCGTAAAACCAAATATCAAAAAAACCGAGTGTGAAAATCTTTATAACGATCATTCATTAATTGATAATATTTTTGGTGGTGAACTCTTTCGGACTTATTCTAATTCTTCAACTATCAATGGAGTAAATTATAAAAACAAGATTTTTCGTCATCTGAAAAACACGACCTGTTATGAAATTGCCACCTCCGTTATCCAGGCAGATACCGAAAAGGCGCATGATTTTTATACCCAGTTTGAGTATATAAGGGCTTCTTTTAAATTTACTTATCCAGAAGAAAATCCTGCCAATTGGAGTCTCTATTCAAATAATAATGGGCGATATTCAATTCGATACCCTTCGGGATATAAATTAAACGAAAATAAAATAGCTTCGGTTGATGGAGTTTTTGTTGATACGCCCGGAGTGGTTCAAATAATTTCTCCGGCGATAAATAAAGTAAATTTTACCCTGGCGATAACATATCAAAATGCAGACAGTCGTAAATTAGAAGATATTGTACCGCAAATCGACTCCTGTATCAGTAAATCGAAAGGATACTCTAGTAAAATTGGGAGGGTTGAAGGATTGACATATCGGGATACTCCTTGCGGACTTTGGAATACTACCGAAATATTTTCTCTTAAAGACGATCTTGTTTATATTATTACCATTGAAACAGCCGGTACCTACAAGGATGTCGAATCGGCCGTAAATAAGTTGCTTGTAACAATGGAGTTCAATTCAAAAGCAGAAGTAACATCAACTCCAACCCCATCAAATCCCGAAGGAAAATTCTGCGGGGGATTTGCAGGAGTTGCGTGTCCGGCAGGATATAATTGTCAATTAGACGGAAATTATCCGGATGCGAGCGGAAAATGTGTTAAAAATTGACCCCTTGATAATCCCCCCCCGATTCTTATTATTAAATTGTGAGTAAAAAATCTAATAAACGGGGAAGTTTATTCTCTCTTCTTTTTCTTGCTTTGTCGGTTCTTATTATTGGATTAATTGCTATTTTTATTAACCCTCAATCCAGAATGATTTTAAATCCTAAGGCCGCTTCCGCCATGCCGCCAGACATAAATAGCGCTATCAAAATGATTAATGACGCACAATTACAATCTTCCCTTTTGAATTATCTTAGCCAAGCTCAAAATTCCAGCATTTTAGATGCGACCCAAAAAACTTTGGTGATTTACAAAGGTCTGACCGGGGCAACTAAACCAGCTGCTTATGATTGTGGAGAAATTGGTTCAGGGTGTATTTCTCCTGCTTTATCGAGACTATGTACACCAACTGACACCGGTTCTGTTACGGGCTCTCGTCTTCTTATAATTCTATTTTTCAACATGTTTTTATATGTCGCAATAAACAAGATTGGTCGGAAACCGGAAATTGGGCGGGCGATTGGGACAACATTAATGACGCAACCGCTTTTACCCCATCTCTTTTATATAGATGCGCAGCAGGAACAACTCAAAAAAATTCGGATGAACTAAAAAGGAGGGCGAATTTGACGATTGACTATGAAATATCACTAATTGATTCGGTAATTTCCGATCTTATAAATAATAAATTTGATTATGACAAAATTGGAAGGACGGTTGGCGGTCAATATTCTCTCGTAGCCGCAAGAACTTATTATTCCGGTAATAATAAATCAAAGGTTGATCTCTATTCCCGAGCGATGGCCATTGGTTCCTCATTGGCTTTAATATACAATCCGAGTCTTGCTCAAAAGTCAGCAGCAGGACCGGTGATTGCCATTGGCGGTGTTGCCTATTATGACTTTTCTTTAGCCGAGATCTCTTCCAACCCTGAAAAAGACATTTTTATGATGCTGGGAAGATATTTACTAAAACAAAGCCTTGAACCTTATTGGGTTTCTGATAGCTATGGAGGATATTATAAAAGTATTTCGGTCTATGGAGGACAGCCATTGGTAGGTCCGCTTGCTTTTGAACAGGGAATGCCGTTAATGGCTGGAGCTAAGCTTTGGAAACTTGATTCTACCTCACAAACGTGGATTTTAAATAAAATGAGGAAAGCGGTGGCTACTCATAATATATTGTGGGATACTGTAAATTATGGGTACAAGGAAGCGGCCGTGGGAGCGGCAAGAAGCGTAAAAATGTTATCGAGTAACCACCTGATTCTTCGTGGGCTTATTTCCTTATACGATGGTATGCGCACCTCATATCCCCGTGAGGCCTCGTGGCTTTTAAATAAAGCCAAGTTTACGGCAAATTTTATTACCACGAAACTCTATGGTGGACAATATAAAGGTTATTTTGAGCATGATAATGTTTCCGACCGGTATTGTACCGGCTGCAATTTTGCTACTTTAGATGATTTAAATCTTTTATCGGGTTATTAAATTATCAAGTTATTTCCTAATGAGAATTCTTTTAGTGCTTTAATCGCCCATGGAGTATATTGGTTAGGATTAATTTTAATATCCGCCAATAATTCCGGCAGGGCTATCCATTTGCTTCCATAAGCCACTTCAGAATTGGGAAAAATCTGACCATTATATTTCCCCATAAAAAAAACACAAAATTCATTTTCGCATTGACCATCTAACTTGGCATAATAATTAAAACTGAAGATTTTTTTAACCGGAATACTGATTCCCCACTCTCGAATCAAACACTTTTGGATCGCTTCCTCGTAGGTTTCGTCTGTACCGTCAGCTAAGCGCTGCGGGTGACTATTGGTCAGATCCCAAACCTTATCCCAAAGTTGGTGTTTCCGATGTTGTAAAAGTACTTCACCTTTTTTATTGAGAATCATGACCGTAAAAGCCCGATGGTGTAAACCTAAACCAAGATGGCATTTTTTTCTGGAGGCATATTTATCTAAAAATCGGTCGTTTTCATCCACTAAAATAAGTTTTTGATCTGGCATATAGACAGTTTGGGACAATTTTTGAATTTCACTAAGAGGGGTTGGTAAAATTTCCATTTAATGCGTTCTTTCGGTTAAAAAATCAATACATGTTTTCAGTTGGTCGCGCGCAGGTTGTTCAGAAAGAAAATCCAGATTTTTATTAAAAAAACTTTTTGCTTGCTTGGCATATTTATTCATTAATTTTTCCCCATAAACCAAACTCCCGTGAATTTTCATCATTTCTAAAACCCAAGCCACTTCGTCTTTGGTCTTTTGGTCTCTGGTCTTTCGCAAAATATTTTTCAATCTTATCCCGCTTCCCGCGTCCAGCTTCCGCATCAAATCAACCAGCATGATCGTTCTTTTTCCTTCGTAAATATCATTTCCCAGTTGTTTTTTTAAACCGGCAAAATCAGAAGTCAAATCCAAAAGATCATCCTTAATCTGAAAACAATAGCCAAGTAATTTTCCAAATTCATAAAGCAAATCCAATTGTTTTTTACTCGCTCCAGCCAGAATCGCTCCCAAGCGCATCGGCCCGCCGATGGTATAGTAGCCCGTCTTGCTTTCCAAAATAAATAAAACATCCTCTTCGGTTAAATCAAACCGGTTGTCATTGCGCCATTTAATCTCGGCAGTCTGGCCTAAAATTGTACGGTTTAAAATCCGGTAAAACTCATCCATAATTTCCGGTGATTGGTTATCAATTAATATTTTCCACATTAAAGTTTGCAAACCGTCTCCGGCATTAATGGCCAATTCCTTGCCGTATAACCGGTGCAAACAGGGCTGTCCCCGTCTTTCCAGAGAATCGTCTTCCAAATCGTCATGATTTAAAATCCAGTCTTCGGAAACCTGCATCGCCGCGGCGGTTCGAATTGCTTTCTGCTCGGGAAAACTCATCGCTGAAGCAGTTAATAAAACTAAGGTTGGCCGTAAATATTTACCTTTTCTTTGGGGATAGTCGCTGATGATTTTTTGGTTAAAATCCGCCAAGTCTTGATATTTTGGAGGGATTGAACAGTAATCGGGATATTTCCCCAGACTTTTCAAATATTTTTCAATTTCCGACCAGACTAAATCTTTTTTAGCTGATAATACTTGTTTAAAATCAACTTCCATGTCTAGCTTGATTATACTTTATCTGACAAGCCGGAATGTTAGGAGGTAGAGGTAAGGGTAAGGCAATTGGTTTGGTCGGGAGGTAAAGTCTGGGGGAGTATTCCACTTAACCATAACCATGGCCTTAACTAACTGCTTCACCTTAACCCTTACCCATTTGACACCCCTTCTCTAATTGTTATATTCTTATCTTGTGAATCATGCTTATGCCGCTGTTACCATTGACAAAAACACTTATGCTCCTGCTCTTTTTGACAGTTTGGGTTCTCTAGTTTCCGTTCTTTTACCCAACATTTATATTTTGGCGGGAATTTTGCTTTTCTTTTTATTAATCGGCGGGGGGTTGGCGGTGATTGCCGGCGGCCAGGAAAGCGACCCAAGAAAAACCGGTCAGGGGGCTTCGGCGGTAACTTCAGCCTTAATCGGGTTCTTGATTATTTTTACCAGTTATTGGATAATCCAGATAGTAGAAGCAATTACTGGCTTTAAGATTTTGTAACAATATGGCGATACCAACCAGTCCGTTAGGTAAAATTAACCCTCCACCAGGAGTTGATGTTTATTCAAATCTATCCGGAAGTAAGGGCATCGCTCCAGGTCTTGTTTCTTTTTTAAACAACGGCATTAAGCTTGTTATTGTTATTGCCGGGCTTTATGCTTTTATTAATGTCATTATGGCTGGTTACCAATTTATGTCTGCTGGAGGCGACTCCAAACAAGTGGAAAAGGCGGTTGGAAAATTAACCCAATCCCTAATTGGGTTATTCTTAGTAGCCGGATCGTTTGTTTTGGCAGCAATTTTCGGTTGGCTTTTGTTTCAAGATGCCGGGGCAATCCTTTTTCCGCAAATTTATACACCAAACCCAAATTTATGATAATTTTAACTTTACTAGCACAAAATAAAACACCAATAGACGACTGGGGTCCGAGCGTGGGCTGGTTACAAGGATTAGGTAAGCTTGGTGATATTGTTTCAATGAATTTGGGGGGTAAGCATCCTTGTGGAGCAATCGATAAATTGAACATGGCAATGTCAACGATTGTGGGACTATTAACGATTATCGCCGGATTATATTTTGTCTTTTTATTGTTCGGCGGAGCGCTTGCCTGGTTATCCGCCGGCGGGGACAAAATGGCTACAGAAAATGCCCAAAAAAGAATTACTCACGGGCTGGTTGGTTTAGTAATTATTATTGCCGGAATTTTTCTTATTGATCTTGTAAGCAAAATCCTTGGTTTAGATATTCTAAACCCGGGTAAGTTTATTGACCCAAGTTGTGCTAGTTCAGTGACTTTACAATAATTAAATGGCAGAAATAACAAATCCAGCTTTATCAACTAATTTACAAGCTCTTAACGGGGTTGAATTCTTAAATAAATTCCTGCCGGCCATGATTACTCTTCTTTTCGTGATTGCTTCTCTTGTTAGTTTTGTGCTTTTAGTCATCGGCGGCGTCCAATATATGACTTCCGGCGGCGATAAGGCAGGAACAGAAGCATCCAAGGAACAAATGACCCATGCTCTTATTGGTTTAATTTTAGTTTTTAGCGCTTATGCCGTAATCGGCTTGGTGGGTAAATTTTTCAATATGGATCTAACGCTCATAAATATTGACGCGATTATGTTAAAATAAATAAGTAGTTCGAAAGGAGGTGAGAAAATGAAAAAAACAATTTTATCTTTAGCAGGAACTGCAAGCTTAATGGTTAACCTAGCCGGGTCAGCCTTTGCCCAAGCAAACGACATAATTAATTTAAAACCCACCACTGGCCAATGGGTTAATATGGCTAATTTAGATATTGGTTCAATGCTTTCGGCAATTGTTCAATTGATTATGGTAGTTGCCGCTTTGGCCTTTTTCTTTATGCTGGTCATCGGCGGTATTCAATGGCTAGTTTCCGGCGGTGATAAGGCTGGAACCGAGGGCGCGAAGAATCGAATCACGGCCGCTTTAATCGGTCTAGTCATTGTTTTCTCGGCTTGGGCAATTACGAGCTTAATTGAGAAATTCTTTGACATCCACATTCTCAACGTAAATATTCCAACGATTTAGGTTGGATTTTTGTACAAGAATTACAATACCCGGAGCTTGGCTCGGGGTATTGTGTTTTTATTATGGTCTGATAAACTAAATATATGGCTATTTGGGAAGATCCTAAATGTACAATCGGCGGCGTTGCAACTCTTCAAGGATTCGAGTGCATATTTAAAATTATTTTGAATATCGCGGCCCAGCTGGGGGTTTTGCTTTTATTTATCTTGTTGATCATGGGTGGTTTTAAATATATGACTTCCGGAGGAGATCCAAAAGCGTCTGCCTCGGCTTCTCAAACCATAACCTATGCCATTTTTGGCCTGGTGATGCTGGTAATTATCTGGTTGATTATGAAATTTATTTGGCAATTCACCGGTGTTGATGTTCTCAACTTTAGTATTCCCAGCTCGTAACAACAATGAAGAAACTTCTATTCGGGTTTTCTAGTTTACTGGTTGTCTGGTTTGCTGGTATATCTTCCCCAATTTATGCCCGTACTGCAGAAACCGATCTGGATCTAAGAATAAGCTTAAGAGGTTTAGTTCAAATTCCAATCGGTGAGCAAGGTCATAATTATGGTCTTTTTTATTTCGCGCATCCCGTAAACAGTGCTCCCAGATTGTGCGGTTTGGTTGAGGATGATGCCCGGCCAGTGGTTACCACTTTATACCGAATTCATCAATATGATAGTGGTACCAATTTACCGATTGATGCTTTAGAAACTATAAAAGAAAACCCAAGTGATTATGCTTCAGTTGTTGGTTTTTCCACTAACGGTTCATCAACCGGAAATATCCTTGTGCCCGCTGCTCCGTTTAGTATCGGCAACGGCAAACAGGTGATGGTTTATTATGCTTCATCTAATGAGATTTTTATTATGTATAATACCGGCGGCGGGATTAGAAACGGATACGGTATCCATATTATGGGAAATTTTACCGTTAGACCGGAACTTTTAGCTTTATATAATCAACTTAATGCTGCCGGACGGGTTCAACTACCCGCTTTAGGTGCTTCCGAAATATTAGGAACGGCTCACGGAGATATTCAGGTGGCAATTAGAGATACCGGCGGATTTATGGATCCGCGCTGGAAAAACGATTGGTGGGATCCTTGTAATACACCCGCAAAAGCAAATACTACACTTCCGGGAACGATTGATACTAAACCCCCCCTTCCGAATTATCCATCAACGGTTTGCGACCTAACTCAAAACGGTGACCGTAATTCCCGACCGGTCGCCTGTCAAGCTTGCAATATTGGTAATAATTCCGGCAGCTGCGCTACCAGTTTTACCGTCACTGATCATGTTTCCTGGCAAAGATGGATGGGTCCAGATAGCTGTACTGATGCAACGTTAACTGTTCCTCATTTAGTCACTACCACTTGGGGCGGAACAATTACGATTAATCCAAAAGATATTACTATTCCTTTTGTGGGTAAGGAAGACCAAGAAAGTGAAAGTAAATATTTGGCGGATTATTTTGAAGGAACAAATGAATATTATAAAAACTATGAAAAATACTGGTTGGATTATGTTAATTATGCCGGGGTTTTAAGAAAATTAACACCCATGACCTACCAAGACACCCTTAAAGAACAAATGGTCGCCAGGGCGGTGCGCTCGCTTAATACCCAAGCGCCTTTTGAAGGAAAAATTCATGATTATATGGTTAACTATCCAACCCGTCTTTGTTGGGATGCTCCGTTTATTATGGAGATTTCTTATGATATTTGGAACGAATTTAATTTAATTAGTTTAATTTATAAAAAATTAGGAGTACCTGTACCTAGCAAGGATGAATGGTTTCATCATTGTTTATTTAATAATAGTGCTGATCAAGCTGTGGAAATTGATAAAATTGGTTTAATCTTACGAGCTTATAACGCATCACCATTAGGGAAGCTCTTACCTATAGACGTTCGTTATTATAGTATGGGTTTTATACCGATTCCGCCGTTTTCAGACCTCGAAGGGCATAAAAAACTTTCGGAAATTGCCAGTCATCTTCCTCCTTCGGTCAACGACTCTGATTATGAAATAAAGTGGGCGACTTGGAAAAAAAGTACTTGGGGGCGTATTTGGGAAGCGGTTCCATTGGTTTCCCGGGAAGATACCGAAGGCCTGATTCAACCTTATTTAGGTGCTAAAAACGAAGACACTTTTACAAATTTAGATCCCACCAATAAAAATCAGGTTGAAAAAGTTCCCCATCTGGCAAGATTATATGAATCAAGTAAAATAGTTTCCAGTATTTTAATTCCCTACAATGAACCAATTACCACAACGGCCCAAATTTCCAATAACCAGAATGTTCTTGCTGATAATTCCTCTACCAACAATCCACTCACTGGCTTATTTAGTCCCAAATCCGTTCAGGCGGCGACTCCTCCACCCTGCCAAAGATACTGTACAGGTAATATGACTTTTTATGATATTGATGCTCCAGCCCCAGGACAACATAGTTTTAAATCTTATTTTTGTGTTCCCTGTCCGGCCGGACAAAATTGTGACGGTATTTCCCATTTAAAGAATTTATCAATCTATGATTCTGGAGGCGCCAGCGGATTTTTATCAGACACTGGCGGTCCAGAAATCCAGTGTCCGGGTAAATGGGAAACTCAATGGGGAACTAATTATCATCCCAGCACCATAAATATGAATGTTGGCGATGCTTTTACAGTTTCTGCCAATTGGACAAAAGCTTCCGGCGGTTCCCGAGCGAACTGCTGCGTGGATGGAGGATCCGTTTCTTGCAGTATCACCTTGGCTCAAAACGCCGATGGGACTTATAAATGGGATACGACTTGCGGTGTTGCCCCGGCCCCACCGCCAACTTGTTTCCAGGATCCAGCCAAATCAATTGATTCCTGTATTAAAAAAGATGCCATTACCGGAACCGGCGATACTCTTTGCTGCAGCAATATTCAATATAAACTAACCGCGGTGGATAAATTTGAAAATAATCGATATGTTGCCTGCAATGGATCCAGTTGGGCTTGTCAAGCTTGGCTGCTTGAAGAAGGAAAATATGATCAGATAAATATGGACCCCTGTCTTGATTTGGGTGGACGAGGAAACGGACATACGGTAACTTGTGAAGCCGGTGATTGGGCAAATCCCAATAATGTTGCGCCTGATCCGGTCTGTGTCCAAATACAAAATACTGATAATCGATGTTACGAATGGACCGGCCGAGAAGGAAGCCAACCAACCATCTGGAATGATAGTGAGCAAGTTAGCCGTAATATAGGGGTCAGCTTAATTCACCCCTATCTTGATGATATTTGGAATCAGACCAGTGGATCAATGGGGGTGCTTAATATTTTTCGTCCTTCCTTTCATCCCGGTTTTCCGGATACACCAGCAATAAGCCAGGCAACAATAAAATATACACCTTACAGCGATCAGGTTGGTTGGTGTTCCGGAAACCTACCAATCAAAGGTGATTGTCCCCTTCAAAGACACAAAGACGGTTCAACTTCTCCGACCGAAGGCCAGTTTTATTTCCCCCACTTGGGCGGAATCCAACAGGCAAAACAATGGGTAACCAACAGTCTGTTTCCAGCCAGCTTAACGAGCGTTAACCCCGTCCTCTCTTGTTCTCAACTGGGTGGAACTTGCACTGATAGTTGTGCTGCAAATGACACTCTCGGCACTGGACTACCCGGCGGGGATGGTTGCGGAGGTGTGAATGTTTGTTGCAAACCATAAACCAATTTGAAATTTAAAATTTAATTACATAAAGTCAAAAGGCAAAATTCAAAATGCAAAATTACAATTCAAAATTTAAAAGTGATTTAAAGACACGGTGTTATCAATTTAGCCTCGCTATAATTACGTTAATGGACACTCTTCCTAATAAACGAGCCGCTTGGGTTATTGCTGATTAATTATTAAGGGCGGCAATGTCAATCGGAGCAAATCTTATTGAAGGAGGAGCTTCTAGCTCCCGCTTGGAGTTCAAGAAATTTTACGAGATTGCTTTAAGAAGTGCCAACGAAACAAAATATTGGTTATGCCTTTTAAGAGATTCCGGCTTGGTAGAGAAAAAAGAAAGTATTATACGATTGCTAAATGAAGTTACGGAAATTGCTAATATGTTAGCCGCTGGCGTAATCAAACTTAAAAGCAAAAACTTTTGAATTTTAACTTGAAATTTTGAATTTTGAAAATTGTTTCGGATTTCGATATTCGATATTCAAATTTATAACTAATGTCTTAAGTCTAATATTTGTGATTGATATAGTTTTAAGTAATAAATTGTTTCTTCAATTAACTTTTCTCTCACCCACATTTTTTGTTTATTATCCAAAAGTTCACCCAAACCAGACAATAACTCTGTTTTTTTAAGACCATTTACCTTTTCCTGTGCTTTTTTTAGAGCATTAGCCAACGACATTCCCGTTTTTTCCTGCAACAACTTCTCGTTAATTGGCCAATTATTTTTTAAATAAAACCAAACATCATAAACATCTCGAGAGGCAAATCGTTTTCGAGTCAACAAGGCGGAAATCTTCCCCGCCGCCATATCAGCCGGCGCCATTACCAACATCGAAATACCCAAATAATTTTTAATAGTAAAATCCGCCTTAACCGGTCTTTTGGAGATTTCCACTTTCAAATTTCTTTCTCCTTTTTGGTAATTCAGAAGGAAAAAAAGAGTATATCGTTTTTCGATCGCCTCTGTCAGAGTACCAAAATTGGGTAGAATTTCTTTTAACCGGGTAAAAACGACTTCTTTTTGCTTCAAATCCAGTAAATCAAAATCCAAGTCAACGGAAAAACGGGGCAATCCGTAAAACAAAAAGGCCGCGGTTCCGCCCTTAAAACCCAAAACACTTCTTAAACTTGGATCAGAATAAATTTCCCGTAAAATATTAATAAAAATGGTTCGGTGCAAATCAATGTTAACCATGTTCCTCCTTGGATAATTGATAATACTCCCCAACTCTTTTTTCAAAGATTTTGCTTTTATAGATTTTTTTAAGGGCTTCAACTTCGTTCCAATCAATTGCCCCTAAATTGTCAAAATGATAATTTTTATAGATATAAATTGCGTCTAAAAACGCCCGCTCGCGGGTAGCCGTAAAATAACCATCTTTCTGATCAATTCCTTCAGTATTGGTCAAGATTTCTCCTTTAATTTGCCGATACTGGATTTCTGTCTCGTTTATGGTTATTGTTCTTGTCAAATAGGAAACAACAAAAATTGTTTTGTAAGACTGAAAGACCACGCCTTGTTTTGCCAGGACAGTTTCCAAACTGATATATGACGGTTTATAAAGTTTATTGGCCAATTCAAAAGGATGGTAGTCGTTTTTCGCATAAATCCCCTGGTGAGGCCGTTTCAATTTCCCGGTTTTAGCAAAATAATATAGGCGGTCACGCACACTCTCGTAAGAAACGTCAGGGTAGAGTTGGGCAATCTCATTAATAGTGAAAACCGTTTCCGGCCGATAATAAAGTTGTAAAATAAAGTCGTTGTTAATCATATAATGCTACTAAAAGCCGTAATTTTTACGGCATCCAGTAGATTTTAGCTAAAAAATAAGTTTTTGTCAAGGGGACGCTGGTAATAATATACTTCCCAACAAATTAACAATATTGTTAATTTTCTCGGAACAAGTTTAATTTTAGGGTCTTGAAAATAAAAAATAATGATGTTAGATTTAATTTATTCATTATGAACACCAAATTCCGCATATTTGTCTTAGGTTTTCTCTTAATTGCAGGTTCTCTTGCCGTTTCCAAACCTGTTCTGGCATTTTCTACACCCGAAGCCTCATATCCTCTTTTATATCAGCAAGCAATAGAATCCCCGGATATGAATTTGCAAAGTTTTGTTCGCGAAACCATTAAAGCCATTATGTTTTCTTTTGCGGATCAGGCAGGAATGCCAAAATTGAGTACTGTTTCCAGCGGCGGTACCCCAAGTCCGGGAACAGATAATGGCGGACTTGTTCCAACCCTCGCTTCTCTTATTGGTTTAGTTTACCAAGCACCTCCCGCTTCGGGATTGACTTATTTAGCTGATCTTGGTTCAAAGGTCGGCATCGCTAAACCGGCTTATGCACAAGATAATGGCATTGGATTTACAAGTATGGAAACGGTTTTGCCTCTCTGGAAAGCTTTTCGAGACATGTCTTACCTTCTTTTTGTTTTGGTTTTTGTGATTACCGGTTTTGCCATCATGTTTCGATTTAAAGTGGATCCGCGCACAATAATTACCCTCGAGGCAGCCCTCCCAAAAATTATTATTGGCTTAATTCTGGTCACTTTTTCCTATGCTATCGCTGGCTTTTTAGTCGACCTTATGTGGATTATTAATAATCTTCTTTTGGGTGTTTTTCATCAACTTCGGCCTGATTATTTCAGTTTTGTCTCCGGGACCCCGGTTACCTCTGTTGTTGATAATGCTAGCTTAATTATTCAATCCGCAATGGCACCGTTTGAAATCGGTGCTGTCTTCCTTATTATTCTTGGCATGATTGTTGGAGGAGTTGCCGGTATTCCATTTGGAGGACCGGCGGGAATGGCTACCGGCGCAGTCGTCGGCGCATTAATTCTTTTGATCATTTTTGCTATCGTTTTCATCATCGCCCTTTTTCGTCTTTTGTGGACGTTGCTTAAGGCTTATGTAAATGTTGTTTTGGCAATTATTTTCGCTCCATTTCTTCTTGCTTTTGGCGCCCTTCCTGCTTCCAGCTCAACCGGTGCTTGGTTTAAAAATATTTTGAGCAACCTCGCGGTTCTACCAGTCGTTTTAACAATGCTCTTGATCGCCAATTTTCTGGTTAGGGAATCCCTCCATGAAATGCCATTACTCGAAGGAGCTTTCGCAGGAATAGGAATTGTTTCTATTCCCGGTGCCTCACCATCAACCTTAGCCGAAGTTCAACAAGTCGTACAAGCGAGTATCCCAGCCAGAGTCAGCTTTTTCTTTTTAATGATCTTTGTTGCCTTAGGATTGATGCTCATGACGCCTCATGTTGCCGATATGATTAAAAATGTTTTGGCTGGGAAATCGTTTGGAGATAGACTAGGAATAGGGGAAGCAGCAATGGGTGTTCCAATGGCTGCAGGAAGAATGGGGGCCGCCGGAGGAATTGAAGCAGGCTATCGCAACTTAACAACAGGAAAAAGCCCTGTAATACCTACAGAATGGCAAGGCCTTACTTGGAATACTAAAGAAGCTGCGACCAAGAAGATTCTATCGGGAAGATGAAACTAAAGACCTCTTTGTCCCACCGCGGTAGGAATCTTAAGATAATCCCGAATCCACTCAGCATCTTTCTTTGTTATCCAGGTTGAATCATAACCAGCTCTTAAAAATTCCCAAGCAGATAGTTTTTTTGCGTCGGGATCGTTTATAGGATTAAAAGAAAACCGTTCTTTTGGATCAAGGCTGGTTCTTAGAGCTAAATCCGGGTTTTTTTGCGCCCAAGGAATATGATTGTTAGTTTCCGGATGATGATTAAAAATGATGTCTGCCATTAACCAAACCATCGGATTTTGATCTGGTGTATATTGATCCGCTTTCGGCAAATACAAAGTATTCCTCCAGTTTCTGATTCTCGAAGAAAAGAAGTCTGCTTTTCCATAATCATTTAAACCTTTGAAGGGTAATTCTCTAATATCCTTAACCATATTGAAAGCTCTTCTTCGCCTAAATAACCAACTGCTGTAAGATCCAAAATCCTGTTCCTCAAGCCGCGACATATCTTGTGTTGCTTGTTCTAAATGCGTCCAGGGAAATTCGCGATCAGCAAAAGACATTCCCCCTGCCCAAATTTCCCGAAGTGACTTTTTTCCTCCGCCGGGCGCATCAACCTTCGTTTCTTTAAGAAAATCTCCGCAAAGCGATGGAATTTTAGAAATACTTAAGGGGTGTCCGCTATGGGAAAGTTTGTGAGGCGATTCCGGATTTAAAGTACCATCGGCCCAATATCCATATTCAAAAGCCCTTTTTTCCGGAAGATGATCTATCCAGGCATAAAGCGCACTCATTATCGGGGCGCCTCCTAATTTATGATCTCCGTGTATATATTTAGGGGTATCTTTCTTCTGCCCAAAATCTTTCATATATCCGAAATTTGTTGTCATTTCCCATGTCTCAAATAATTTCCACGCTTCCCAAACAACATCCATTCTTCCATCGGAAATATGCAACGCATAATTAAGCAAGGCTTTAAAACTTTCGCTATCAAAACCCGTCGTATAGATCGTACATGGAAGTATATTTCTATCCGCTGGCGGCAAAACTTCTCTAAAATTGAAGTTCTTAAAGTCAGGGTGTAAGCGATCAAACTCGGGTGTGCCCCTAGGAGGAATTCCTATTGCCACCAACCCTCTCATGGTGAGATCCACGTAATTACCAAACTCACTTTGAGGAGTTGCTTCTCCTTCTTTCGTCGGTTGGCCAAAAAGATTTTGCCAAACGGTTTTGTCCGGTGTTGTCGGGGCTTTTTGAGCCGGAGTATTCAAAGCCAAATCCGCAGCTGCCTCTTCGGAGGCACAAGTTATCACTCTCTCCAAAAAAGCCTGATGAGCCGTTTGACGAGCATTGTTCCAATTCTCCATCCCAATTAAAAGTGTTTTCTCTTTCTTTTCTTCCTCTGTCAACGGTCTGCGCGTTGTTCTAGCCTCGCTTCTTATCTCTCTTACTCGACCACTCGTTCTAATTTCCAAAGCCTGATTGGCATAAGAAAATAGCGGAACTTTTAACGCACCCTCGCCGGTTAAGAATAAACCCATATAAAACAGAACTTCATTATCATCGGTTAAATCTACTTCCCGTCCTAAAATTAATCCCTCGCTATAGGAAATCGCATTCGATATTACTTCAGGAAGGGTTTCGTTGTTAGCCTTAACAATCTCAACCGCCAAATCCTTATCCTGTATTGGATAATAATAACTTCCCATCATTTCGGGAGGAACGTATCTTGGCTCCTGGCTGGCCTCGGGCGGAGGAATAGGCAGTCTTCGTTCTGGATCTGGCATATATTTGAATTATATCATTTTTTGCAAGATTCAAATAGGGAAGAGGAAAAATTAATTCTTTTTTGAGATGAAATCTAAAACATACCCGCAATATTTACTAAATTGGCAGCTGCCAAACCTCATATACGGGAAATGGGCTAGATTTTTTTTCTGTTTCCTGAAAAACAGCCAGGGAAAGCTTAATTTTTGGATAATTTTCTAAAAAGGTTTGATAGTCTTTCCGCCTGACATTTTTTGCCTGCGATTTAACCTCAAAAGCGGAGTTTTCGCCAGCGATAAAATCAACCTCTTGTTTCGCCGTTGTCCGCCAAAACTTAATCTCTTCCAAAGGATATTTTTCCAATAGCTGCCGAAAAACGGCATTTTCCAAAAGCGGTCCTTTATCATCCCGTGTTTCAAAAAGGTTAAAATTGCTGCAAAAAAAGTTTCTTAATCCCAAATCCAAAAAATAAACTTTGGGCATTTTGGTTAATTCCTTGCGGATGTTTTGGAAAAACGGCCGGATTAAAGCTAAATGAAAAGATTTTTGCATCGTGTAAAGATAATTATCAATCGCGGTTTTAGAAACTCCTAAGGTTGCCGCTAATTCTGCGGTATTGACCAAGTTTCCGGTCTGCGAGGCTAAAATTTTAAAAAGCCGGTAAAATACTTCATCTTGCCTAATTCCCGACTCGAAAATATCTTTCTTAATATAGGAGTAGGCCAAATCACTTAATAAATTTTCTTTTTCCTCTTTTGGCGCTAAAACAACCTTAGGATATCCTCCATAAACCACATATTCTTGATAGTAAAGGCTTATTTTTTCCTTTTCCGAAAGAGTTAATCCGATAAAATCCTTCTCGGCCAGCGGAGTTTCGTCTTTAAATCTTAAAAATTCTTTAAACGAAAGCGTGTATAACTGAAAAATTCTTTTTCTCCCGGCCAAAGATTCTTTAAATTTTTTATCCAAATAAAAAGCCGAAGAACCAGAAGCAATAATCTTAATTTTCCCCGCATATTCATCGTATAAATACTTTAAAAAGTTTGAGGGATTATCCAAATATTGAATTTCGTCAACAAAAAGAAAGTTTTTTTGGGTTAGATCAAATGGAAAAATTTGAAAAATATTTTTTGGCGATTGGTTCAAAAGTGTTAGATATTCTGAATCCTCTAGATTCAAAAAAAAGGAAACCTCTTTTGCTTCACGCAAGAATCCTTCCAACTGATGAAGAACCGTCGTTTTTCCCGATTGTCTAGCTCCAATAATAAGAATAATCTCTTCCGATCGAAGGTAATGATTTATCTTTAGGGTTAAATCTCGGATAATTGTCATTTACTAAATCCATTATATCTGATAATTTGTATTTGTCAAGTCCTTTTTATCTAATTACCAAGCTCGCCTGGTAGTAAAGAAAAATTAATTCTTTTTTGAGATGAAATCCAAAATATACCCACAATACTTAATATACTGAGTTTATAAGAAAAATTCCGGGGCGGAAAGAAGCTTAATTTCTTTAGGCAATTTAAAAGTTTCTGTTTTTTCAAGATACAATAGATTAAGGTTTTGGCATTTAAGCGTTTCTTTCGCTTTTAAAAGTGATTTAACTTCACGATTGAGAATTTCTTCGTCTGTCAAATCAAAACAAACCTGATACAAAGCGGTCGTTTTGTCCTCCCCTAAAATCGCAAAATCAACTTCATTTCCCTTATTGTCTTTATAGTAATACATTGTTTCCTTGCTTTGAGCGAGTTTATGATAAACAACATTTTCAAATAACCGTCCCATGTTTTTGGAAAACTTTGTTGACAGGGCGGTCATAAACCCAGTATCCACAAAATAAACCTTTCGCGGATACTGCAATTGGTTTATAACCGCCGGATTATGAATATATAGTTCATTTAGGAAATATGAGGTTTCAATATACGAGAGATAGCTGTCAATGGTTGATTTACCAATGGGAATCCCCAGACTTTTTATGTTCTTGGTGAGTTTGGATATGGTGATATAACTGGAATTAAGAAGTAATTTCAAAAGGGTTCTTAAGGCGACGTCGTTGTCTATTTTGTATCTTTCGGCAATATCTCTTTGCACCACGGTTTGAAAATAAGACTGTAAAAGCTCTTGTTTTTTTTCGGATTGAGTCAGGACTACGGCCGGCAATGCCCCAAAAGTTATGTATTCCTCAAAAAGAAAACAAAAACGGGCCGCTTCTTCTTTTACATAAGTCAACTTTTCCTTATCAATCGCAGTTTTTTTAAAGCGCAAAAATTCTTTGAAAGTAAGGGGCTCGACTTTTGTTTCCCAAGCCCGACCTCGAAGTTCAGTCGGTAATTCCGCACTGCTCATTTTTGAGGAGGAACCGGTAATAAATATCTGGACTGTTTCCGTATCAAGAATCCGGCGTACCCATTTTGACCAATTGGGAATCAATTGCAGTTCGTCTAAAAATAAATACTTAGGTTTTTGACCATAAACCGCTTGTATTTCCGGCAGGAGATCAGTCAAAAGGTCGGTGGCGGGCGAGATTATCCGCTCATCCTCAAAATTAAGATAAACCACTTGTTCACGAGGATAAGTTTCTAAAAGTTTTTCTATCGTCTCATAAAGCAGATAGGTCTTTCCTACGCGCCGAAAACCGGTTATCACCATGGCGTTCTTAATTTCCGGCGGCCGGGAAATATCCAAATGAATATCGCGCTCTATGGCCAAGGGTAATTTTCTTTCCTTCCATTCGTATAAAAGAGTCCTCAAAATTGCATTTGGAACAATTTTATCATATTCTTGTCCTGTCTACAAGACGAGAGTTAAAGATGGTTGGAAAAATTAAGACTTTCTGGAGATAAGATCTAAAACATAATGGCAATATTTAGTATATTGGACTACCGCCTCGCCGATTGTTTTATAAATAATAAAATCGTCTAATTTGTCATATTCATGAACAATTGCATTTCGGAATCCGGCGCTTTTGGCAATTTCAGAAGCAAAATCAGCCGGTAAAATTTTCAAGTCTGCCAGTTGTAAAAAAGTTTCCCGATAAGTCCCAGGCGATTTCGTTTCTGCGTTGGCCAATTCGTCAATAAGGTGTTCGTTAATATCAATGGCTCGACCAATGATTTTCATTAATAACATTTGAACGGTATTGTATTTATAGAAGTCCTTAGCCACTTCCTCAAAACTCAAATTTGCCATTTTGTCCAAAAATTCCAGATCTTGGCGGATTAAAGCAATTTTTTGGTAGATAAATTCAGTATTTAACATTTAACCTTTCTTCCAATTCTTTCTGGTGACGTCTAACAAGAGATCCAGCCAAATCAAAAAGATCTTTGCTGTCCTGATAATCACGGATTATATAAGTTTTAAATTTTAAATATTCCAATTCATTTCCGAATAACAAAATTCCGTCGCGAACCACCAAATACCGGTATAAAATACTCTGATCGTTAAGTGTCTTTAAATCAACTTCTTTACTTTCAAAAATCCCAAACATTTTCCCGTAAAGTTCAAAATATTTTTCCGAAGTAATCCCTCCTTTTTTATAAACCGCAATATCTAAATCCGAAAGCTTTCCTGCCTGATTTCTAGCCACAGAACCATAGAGGATAATAAAATCCAGATTGTATTTTTTCCCCAAAGCAAAGATTTTTTCCTTTTGTTCTCGGGTAACCATAACCTAATTTTACCACAAACAACCAAGTTGTTTCCACTTGCCATATTTTGTTTGTAATGTGATCGGGTCTGAAGCAGTTGAATCCAATCTCGATGGATAGTAACATAGTGCATAGCACAAAGTGCATAGAAAGAATGGAAAACCCGCCCAGTTCCCATAAAAATCTAATCGTCTATCAAAAGGCAAAAACCTTAACAATTGATGTTATAAACTATTTTGCCAATGCCAAGTTGGACCGAGTTTCTGAAATCTTAATAAAACAATTAATAAGAGCGGTTTCTTCAATCGGCGCCAATATCGCTGAAGGTTATGGAAGACATTATTCGAAAAGTTATCATCAATTTTTAGGAATTGCTCGCGGTTCCAGTTTTGAAGCTGATTATTGGCTAGAAATTATTTTAGAAACGAATAAATTTGACGAGCAAATAATTAAAAAATTTAAGGATACGAACGAAGAGCTTATTAAAATATTAACAACCTTAATGAAAAATACGTCTTAGCGCATCTCCTATACACTATACCCTATGCGCTTTGAAAAATAAATTATATGGAGCAACACCCAGTCCCGCAAAATATTGCAAGCTATGAATTTCGCCTGGTCGGTGATATGACCTTAAAACAATTTCTGGAATTAGCCGGCGGTTTGGTGGTAGCGTTAATTTTTTACGCTTCCGGTTTAGCCTGGTATTTCAAATGGCCATTGGTTTTTGTTTCGGCGGTCTTAGGCGTTGGCCTGGCTTTTTTCCCGATTGAAGAACGACCTTTAGAAACCTGGCTTATGTCTTTTTTGAAAACTATTTATTCACCCACCCAGTATCTTTGGAAAAAAACGCCCAAAAAACCGGAATTTTTAGAAGAACGGCCGCCACTTCCAGTCGAACCGGCTCAACAAGTGGTCACTCCTCAAGACAAAATTAAAATGATCGAATATGTTGCCACCTTGCCGGTCGCAAAAAGCGCCATTGACCAAAAAGAAGACGAATTTGTAAATCAAATTAAAAATATGTTTTCAATGACCACTCCGCCGGTTACCCGGGTTACCAACGAGATCCCAAATCCTGGAAATGTGCAGGTTCACAAATTAAGCGGCCCGTTTGTTTTAGAAGTTCAGCAGCCAAATATTCAACCGGTTCATATTCCCAAATACACTCCCCCGCATATTCCTTATATTCCGCCGCCATCGACTTTCCGCCAACCGATTCAAGCGCAGCCGGCCCGGTATTCTTCGGAAATACCGATGCCGTCGGCGCCAACAATTCCTAATATTTTGGCTGGTATGGTAACGGATAAAAACGGCCGGATTTTGGAAAATGTCATCCTGGAAATTTTGGATCAAGGCGCCAATCCGGTTCGGGCCCTACGGACCAATAAAATCGGTCAATTCCGTACCGCGACTCAATTGGCCAATGGTTTTTATGACATTCTTTTGGAAAAAGATGGTTACGCGTTTGATAATGTAAGAGTAGAATTAAAAGGAGAGATTGTAGAACCGATTGAAATTAAAGCGAAATAATAGTAAATCAGTAGATCGGAAAATCAGGTAAAGTAAAACAGAGATCAGTTAATCGGTTAATTTTACTGGTTTCTGCTCTCAGATTTCTTTTCCTGATATTCTGATTAACTGATAATCTACTTATTCAAATATTATGCCCGACCCATTATCCATTCCAATTCGCGGCACCACCCAAGACCATCTGAACATTGAAGACGTGGTTGACAACGTTGTAATCCTTAAAGATGGTTCGTGCTGTTTGATTTTATCCACCACGGCCATTAATTTCGGCTTACTTTCCGAAAGAGAGCAGGATGCAACGATTTATGCTTATGCTGAATTGCTCAACTCGTTAACCTTTCCGATTCAGCTGGTCATCCGCTCCCGCCAAAAAGACGTCACTCAATATCTTACTTTACTTGATCGGGAAATCCAAAAACAAACCAATTCCCTTTTACAGGATCAAATGCGCAAATACCGGCGGTTTGTCGAAGAAACGGTTAAAAAGAATAATGTTTTGGATAAAACTTTTTATATTATTATTCCTTTTTCCTCAATGGAATTGGGTGTCAGTCAAAACTTAACCGCCTTGGTCAAAAAACCCAGAAATCTGCCCTATGCCAAAGAATATGTTCTGGAAAAAGCCAAAATGAATTTGTTACCAAAAAGGGATCATATTGTCCGCCAGTTTGGCCGTTTAGGGTTAAAAATCAGGGAAATCAAAACCCAGGAGGCCATTCAGCTTTTTTATGATATTTATAATCCCGAATCGGCCGGCGGGCAAAAATTAACCACCGGTAAAGAATATGCGGCCGGCATGGTTGAACAGGAGAAAAAATGAATTTTAAATTGCCTTTTAGTAAAACTAAGGACCCGGAACCCGGAACTGAAAGCACAACCGCAAGTTCCGAGGCAGATATGAAATTGGCCGAGGGAATGCTGTCGGTTAAAGATATTATTGCCCCGTCGGCAATTGAAGTTGACTTTAATTATATTAAAATTAACAACTCTTATTTCCGAACGCTTTTTGTCGCCGGCTATCCGCGGTTTGTGGCCGCTAATTGGCTATCGCCCTTAATCAGTTTTGATCATTCTTTAAATATTTCCATGTTTATTTATCCGGTGGAGGGGAAAACGGTTTTAGACGATTTGCGCCGAAAAATTGCCGAAATGGAAGCGGAAATTTCTTTAGATATCCAAGGAGGCCGGGTGATTAATCCGAGCACGGCCGCCAAACTGGAAGATGCCCGGGCTTTGCAGGAACAGTTGGTCAAAGGCATTGAGCGCTTTTTCCAATTCGGGCTTTATATTACGATCCCGGCCGACTCACTGGAAGAGTTGGACCGAGTTACCAAACAAGTGCAATCGACCCTTGGTTCTTTGTTGATTGTTTCCAAAAATACGACTTTACAAATGGAAGACGGCTTTAAAACCACTTTGCCGCTTTGCGTTGACCGGCTGATGATCACCAGAAATATGGATACCACTAGCTTAGCCACCACTTTTCCTTTTACTTCCTCGGAACTAACCGCCAATGAAGGAATTATGTATGGCATTAATCTTCATAACGGAAGTTTAATTATTTTTGACCGGTTTACCATGGAGAACGCGAACTCGGTGATATTTGCTAAGTCAGGCGCAGGCAAAAGTTATTTGGTCAAACTCGAAGCCCTTCGTTCTCTCATGTTCGGTACCGAAGTCATCGTCGTTGATCCGGAGGCCGAATATAAGACTTTGGCCGCGGCGATCGGCGGTGAGTTTATTGAGTTTTCCTTTAATTCAGGAACAAAAATAAATCCTTTTGACTTATCGCAAGTTTATGAAAAGGACGAAAACGAATTGGGTTTAAAAATTCTTTCCCTGCATTCGCTTTTTAAAGTTATTATGGGCAATCTCACTCCCTCGGAAGAAGCGCTCTTAGATCGGGCATTAATTTTGACTTATAAACTGAAGGGGATTACCCCGGAACCAGCCACTCAAAAAAACGAACCGCCGTTAATGGAAGATCTTTATAAAGTTTTAATCGGCATGGAAGAAACGGACGCCAAAGGCCTGGCTGACCGAATTGAAAAATTCGTTAAAGGTTCGTTTGTGGGAATTTTTGACCAAAGATCAACCGTTGACATTAAAAACGCTTTTACGGTTTTTTCTTTAAAAGGTCTCGAGGAGGCTCTCCGACCGATTGCGATGTTTATCATTCTTGATTATATTTGGACCCGGGTTAAGCGGGATATGAAGCGCCGGATTTTGATTATTGACGAGGCCTGGTATCTGATGAAGTTTCCGGATTCGGCCAATTTTATTTACTCAATTGCCAAAAGAGCCCGGAAATACTGGCTGGGGCTGACCACGATTACCCAAGACGTGGAGGATTTTTTGAGCACTGATTATGGAAAAGCGATTGTCACCAACTCGTCAATTCAGATTTTAATGAAGCAGTCGCCGGCCGCCATTGACCAAATTGCCAAAGTCTTTTACCTTTCCGAAGGAGAAAAAAATCTTTTACTGGCTGCCAACGTCGGTGAAGGGTTATTTTTTGCCGGCGCCAATCACGTTCGCATTCGTGTTTTGGCTTCTCCTGAAGAACATCTTCTAATTACCACCCGGCCTGAAGAATTAATGCGGCAAAAGCAAGAAGCGCTGGGTAAAACGACATGAGAAGCGAATATCTTCCCTACATTTATGACCTGCTTACCGAAGGCCAGGATTTAATCGACAGTCCGGAAAAACCGAGAGCTCTTTTTTTGCACAACACCCGGCTGATTTTGAAAGAATATGGCATTCGCGACGACGACAATCTTCTGACAATCGTCAATCTGCTTCAAAAAATCTATAACGATGAGGTTAACGATTCCCGTCTTCCGCCCTTGGAAATTTTGGAAAATGCGGCCCTGGAAATGGACGCCGCCAGAGAAAAGGTTCAGCAAACCCAACAAAACGCATCCCAAGCTCAAAAAGAATTTGAAAAAAGAGCCGCTCAAGCAAAACCTCCAGAAAAGGTTGTTTATGAACCCCCGGTTCCAACCGTGACTCCTGAACCAATTCTTCCAAAAGAAATCCGAGAAAAAGTTTCCTCGATTTTGGAAAAAACTCCTCAAGCCGCTACGGCTTATCCATTTATTGAACAAATAATCGCTCAACAAATTGCCATTCCCCCAGAAGAAAGAGTTAAGACAAATATTTTACAAGAAAATCTAAAGACGATTTTACAGCAACAAACCGGTCTTGAACCCAAACAAATTCAAACCTTGATTGCCCCAGTGGTGGTAATTCCTCTGGCGGAAATGGCGAAAGAAGCCGCTGCGGCTAAAACTCAAGTCCCAACAGATATAAAAGCGGGTTTAGAGGAACAAATTCAAAAAATTCTTGTTGAACAACACCCAACTCTTCCCGAAACAACAATTTTACCAACCACGGAAAAAATTACCGAGGCTTTTGTTCGTAATTATTCTGAACCAAATCCTCAAAAAACTCAAGCCTTGTCAGGTGTCGTTGAAACAATCCTCCAAGAAGCCGGCGTTGTTTTTGTGAAAAAAGAACAATTGACTGATTTAATTCAACAAATCCAATCTTCATCTCCGGCCCAAACGGTTCAGAAATATTTTGAAACTTTGCCAAACATTCAAGAAGTTGTTGCCAAACCGGAAATGCCTCAAGACTTGCCAACCTTACAAGCAAAATTTGAAGAAACCGTGGCCATGGTTTTTGGCGATGAACCAAAATTAAAAGGTCTTCCAAAAGAAACTGTTAAAAAAGTAGGTCAGAAAACTACCGAGGTATTAACCGCCCAAATTCTTTCACCCAAAGGTTGGGAACAAGACCCGGCCATCCAAGCCGTCAAACAAGCGATGGAAAATGAAGGAGTAGGTTTAACACCAGCCGAAACCAAAACCTTGGTTGGAAAAGTCGAACAAACCGCCCAAAAACTCCAAATTATAAGTGCGCTGGAAAGAATCGAGAAACCTCTCCCTGAAGAAATCTTTACTAAACTCGGAACAGAACCGTTAAGAGTTTCCCCGATGGCAAGATTCAAGGCAACAGTGGAACACATTATCTCCACTCCCGCTGCCGGCGCAATCATCAATACCAAAAACAAAACTCCGGAATGGCAAGATATTGCCGAGGGAAGATTTGGTGAACGCTATTTAGAAAGCGCCAAAGTCTTAGTGAGCGCGGGAATGCCAAAAACTCACCCAACGATTGTTAAATTAGAAGAAAAAGGCCAACGATTATTAAAAGTTCAGCAGGAAAACGGCAGAGATAAACCGGTCGTTACAATATTGAAACACTATCACTCCTTGTCTCAACTTACGAAAAAGGCGAGAATTTTTGACAAGGAATTGGGAATTTATCTTCCGCAACTCTTAACTCCCAGAATTGCTGTTTTCCGAATTTCTTTAGAAACAAGGTTTGTTACTTTTCTTTCCGGCGGAAGATTCGCTTCCTTCGGTTCAATTCAAACAGCAATCTATCAAAAATCTTTCGGCCGGGTTATTTCCGCCTTAAGTAAAAGCAAGCTGGGCAAAGGTATCAGCGCGGCAGTGGCTAAAAAATTAGGAGTACAAGTTGCTAGCAAGATTGCTACTGCGGCTGGTGCGGCAGCGGTCGGTACTGCTGTTGCCCCAGGAGTTGGAACGGCTATTGGTTTTGTCGTTGGTTTTATCCCCGATGCTATTTCTTTTATCAAAAAGAAATTTAAAGACCTGGGGCCAAAGCTTGCTGGAGCTTTAGTTGCCGGAGGAATGATGTTGGGCGGATTGGGAACGCTGGTCATGGGCGGACCGGCTCTCTTGGGCGGAGGTCTTTTGGCCTTGGGCGCCGGGTCTTTGGCCGCAATGGCTCCGGGGTTAGGAGTTTCTCTGGGCGGGGCCGCTTCAGGAATGGCTTCAGGCGCCGCCTCGCTAATTTCTGCCATTACCACCGGTTCTGTTGCGGGCGCTCCGATTGCCGCCGGGGTGGCCGTCGGCGCCGGCTCAATTGGCTTTTTGGCTTTTATAATTATAATGATTGCCTCGGGTGCTTTTATTTTACCCACCAACGGCGGCGGAATGCAATTTCCCTGGACTGGCTCTTCGTCCAGCTGCCCGGCCCAATTTCCAACCATTGCCCCTCCATCCCCCTTACCTTTTTATTGGCCGGTTGACAATTCCCATACCTGTTCTTCCCCTTTTGGCAATCATAACGATCCTTTTAGCCCAACCGAATGTAATTGTCATACCGGAATTGATATCCCGGGACCAACGAATTGTACCAATAGTAATGTAAATATCCTCATTCATGCCGTAGCAGACGGCACGATTTACAAAATATTTTACAGTGAAAACCAGCTAGAACTTGGCGCTTATGGAAATTATATTATTATTGACCATGGTGGGGGTCTTTTTTCTCTTTATGGACACCTTAAAAGTATTGCCACTGAATTAGGTAAGCATGTCAGTAAGGGAGCAATTATTGGTTTTATGGGCACCACCGGTCACTCAACTGGTTGTCATTTGCATTTGGGCTTTAGCGATTGCGGCAGTATCGAACTTGGTTGTTTTAGCCAGGGCGAGCATACCCCCGCACCTTGTGATTATTTATCAAATTGCGACAATTCCTGTACTTTTAAAGATGTTGCCAATGGCTGTCCGACAAATCCAGCACCGTAAATTCATGAAAAATCTTAAAAAATTCTTAAAAAAACGCTGGTTTATTATTTTTTTAGCAATTATTGCGGTTGCTCTTTTGCTTATTAAATTTTTTGCCAAACCAATTGCTCCCGTTGCCCCAATCAAACAACCTAAACCAACTTCTAGCCAGCCCTCAAAGATCTACAAACCAATTTCAGAGTTCGGTCTGATGATCGGCGGAGAATACTTGACAATCAATCTCAACCAAAATAATTTTGCGCAATTTCCAAAAACTCTTTCCGTTTTCCCAATTTCCATCAAATCAATCGCCGCCGAAAAAGCTTTATTGGCTAAATATTTAGGCCGGGTTAATTTTATTTCCACTATCAACCAAATTGTTTTTTCCGGAAAATATTCTTTGGCTAATAAAAAAATCGCTTACCAAGACGCTGAAGCACTTGTCCAAGAAAAATTGACTTTATGGGGTTTGGTTGACCAGGATTCGATACCAACAATTAAAGGTTATTCTGCCTTTGGTCTTGAATTGTTGCCCGTCGCCGACTCCTCTTCCGCCCAAATTTGGAAAGTTGCTTTTGAACAGCAAATAAATGGATATCCTTTAAAAAGTTTAAGTATTCAGGAAAATATAACAGAAGCCCAGATTAATACTTCCGGACAACTAATTAATTTAGTTTCTTATCTTTTTGAACCTGATGAAACAAAAAAAACAGATATTCCCCTCAAAACTTCCGATAAAGTAATTGAAGAATTGGAGCAGGGGCAAGGAGAATTTTTCATAACCATAAATTCCCAGGGCGAACAATTCTCACCACCGCTGATGAATATTATTAAAAGCATTACGGTTGACGATGTTTCACTTGCATATTTTATCGGAGTAAAAAATCAGCAAGAATATCGACCGTTTTTTGTCTTTAGGGGAAATCTCTTTTACCAGACGGGAGAATCAATACAAGCAATTCTTATTCTCCCGGCGACGGAAGATCAACCCTGAATTCTCACCGGCATGATAATATGAAGAAAGGAATCGTCGCCGGTTGGCTTGAAAACTCCCGGGGCTAAAGGTCCACCCGCTTCAAAAATAATTTCATCTCCTTCAACCACGTTTAAGAAATCCAGCAAAAAACGATAATTAAAAGCGATTTCCAGTTTCTCTCCTTCGGTTTTGGCTTCTATTTCCGATTCGTTCGCCCCTACTTGAGCCGTTTCCGCCGTAATTGTCATCTTGCCGCTGCTGCCAACCGGATCAATCACCAGCTTGACAATATTCGCCTGCTCCCGAGCAATAATCGAGGCCGTTTTGATGGCTCGTAAAAATTCTTCTTTACCGAAAATTACTTTAGTGGTTGACGATTGCGGAATTATTTTTTGATAATCAGGAAATTCGCCTTCTATTAATCGAGTCGAGAAATCAATATTCGGAAAAGAAAAGACCGCCTGGCTTTTTTCCGTTGTCAATCCTAGTTTGATGGTGATACTCCCTCCTTTGTTGTCCGCGGTTTCCTGGGCGATTCTCACGACTTCCTGTAATGTCTTTCCGGGGATGATCAGCTTTTCTACAGATTTATCGATTTCTTGAGCGCTTATCTTTTTTAAAGACAATCGGTACCCGTCGGTTGCCACCATGGTTAATCCTTCAATTCGAGAAGTAAATAAAACACCCGTCAAAACCGGCCGGCCTTCGTCTTGAGCCGCCGCAATCACCACCTGACTTAAACCTTTGATTAAATCTTCCTTGCCAAAAACTGCCAAAGGATTTTTCGGAAAAAACGGTACTTTGGGAAATTCGGCCGAATCCAAACCGGCAACGTTGATTTTAAAATTGTTGGTTGAAAGAAAAAGAGTTGATTCTTTGGTTTCCAGCTCAATCTTTGCTGCCGGTAAAGAAGCAATCAGCTCGTTTACTATCCTCGCAGGAATAGTGATCGAACCTTCATTGTCAATTTTTACACCTAGCCAATAATTGATTCCGACTTCTAAATTGGTGGCGGAAAGTTTAAGACGTCCTTCTTCTGTTTCCAATAAAATATTGGCTAATATCGGTAAAGAAGATTTACTGGAAACGGAACGAGAAACAGTGACTAAAGCTTTATTCAAATCTTCTTGAAGAATTACAAGTTTCATTAATTACAAGTATATCATATATTCTTAATAGTTATAGTCTTAGTAGAAGTGGTTGATAAGTTGATAATGACCGCCGATTGCTCATAAATTGAGTGTGGTTAAGCTCCAAACGAAAGATTGGATCAGTTAAAAAGGAAACACTATCCCATAACGAACTTTGAGTTTCGGGTTTTTTCTTGTTTAAAAACTGATTAGAAATGTGGATAATTTTGTTGATAAGTATTAACATTTTGTGGACAATTTTTAAAGTTATTCAGATAAAGTCTGTTTAATCAACATGATTTGCTGTTTTATTGACGCATCATTGTTGAAAAGTTGACGAATTTTCTCCGAGCCATGAATAATCGTTGTATGATCGCGGCCGCCAAGCATTTCCCCGATCTTGACCAAAGGAATCTTTAACTCGTCCCGCAGTAAATACATAATAATTTGTCTGGGGAAGACGAATTCAGCCCGGCGGGAAACTCCGGTTAAGTCGCTGGTTTTTATTTGAAATTGACGGCTGACGGCGGCAATCACATTTTTCGGCTGGAGGATTTTACTTGTTTTTTGTTTTTGAATTCCAAAAAAACTTTTGGCAAAATCGGTATTTAATTCGGTATGAGAAGAAGATGCTTGGGTTACCAGTTGCGACAAAAGGCCTTCCAGCTCGCGGGTGTTGGAAGAAATATTTTGGGCAATAATATCAAGCACCGCATCGTCAATCGTTAAGTTCTTTTCTAAACGCTTGGCTTTGAGAATTGCCAATCTGGTTTCATAATCCGGCGCTTGAATGTCGACGGTCAATCCGCCCATAAACCGGCTAATAAGCCGCTCCTCGACTTTGGTTATCTCTGACGGCGGCCGGTCGGAAGTCAAAACAATTTGTTTGCCGGCCATATATAAAGCATTAAAAGTATGAAAGAATTCCTCCTGGGAATATTCTTTGCCGGAGATAAATTGAATGTCATCAACAAGAAAGACATCAATCGATCGATATCTCTTCTTGAAAACGGAAATATTTTTGTCCTGTAAAGCCTGAACCAGTTCGTTGGTAAAATTTTCCGAAGGAGTATACAGAACTTTAAAATCAGAATTTTTTTCCAAAATTGCGTGGCCGATTGCCTGCATTAAATGGGTTTTCCCGACCCCGACCCCGCCCCAAATAAAAAAGGGATTATAAGCCCCGCCCGGATTTTGAATAATGGCTTGGGCGGCGGCATGGGCAAAATTATTGGAATTTCCGACTACAAAAGAGGAAAAGGTGTATTTTGGATTTAATCCGGTATGAGTATCAAAAACCGGTTTCCTAACCGCTTCTTTTTCGAAAAGCGGCCCAATTTCCTTAGATTCTTGTTTGGTAATTGTTTTGATAACAAAGACGAGGCTATTGTTGTTTTTGGTTTGGCTGTCTAAGATGCTTTTTAAAAGACTGTAATAGCGGTTTTCAATCATCCCCTGAACATAAGGATTGGTACAGGAAACAGTGGCAACGTTGTTTTCTAAAGATATCAAAGTTGTTTGTAGAAAGAGAGTTTGATAATACGGCTTGGAAACCGAAAGTCGAAGTTCTTCTAAAACTCGCTGCCAAAGATTATTATTGTCCATGTTTTTGGGGCAGAAAACAGAAGCACACTCATATTAAACAAGTTATCCACAATCTGTCAACAACCAAAATGACTAAATTCGAATATCGAATTTTGTAGATTATCAGTTAATCAGTATATCGGGATAAGAAATCTGAGATCAGAACATCAGAAATATCTAAACTGTTTGCTATTCTCTGTTTTGCTTAACCTGATTTTTCTGATCTACTGATTTACTATTATTTTCGGATTTCGTATTTCGGATTTATGTGCTATACTGAAAACATGCCAAAAAGAACATACCAGCCAAAGAAACTTAAAAGACAAAGGAAACACGGATTTAGAGCCCGCAACAGAACCGTTAATGGTCGGAAGATTATAAAGCGCCGGACTCTAACCGGCCGAAAAAGAATTACCTTATAACCTCATGCTTCCTAAGCAAAATCGTCTGGTTTCAAAAAAGGATTTTGATGACGTTCGCCTTTTGGGCCAAAAATATTCTCATTCCTTATTTACTCTTCAAGCCTTGTTTATTGAAGACCAGCAACCACCGAAGTTTGGTTTTATCGTCACTAATCGAATATCTAAAAAAGCGGTTGATCGCAATCAAACAAGAAGAATTTTTCGGGAAATTATTCGGCAATTTCTTCCGCAAATAAAAAACGGCAATAAAATCGTTTTTTGGGCAAAAAAAATTATTGTTAAGCCGGAAGCCTTGTTGTTAAAACAAGAAATTGGTAAATTGCTTGTTCAAGCTAAAATAATTCAAAATGAAAACCCTTCTTCTTAAATTTCTTAAGACTTACCATCAATATTTTTCTTTACCCGGATGCCGCTTCCAGCCAACTTGTTCGGAATATACATACCAAGCAATCGAAAAATATGGTATACTTTTGGGAAGCTGGAAGGGTTTAAGGAGAATTTTCAGATGTCACCCCTGGAGCAAGGGCGGGCTGGACCCTTTAATCTAGTAAATCAGAATATCAGTTAAATTTTCTGTTTTCTGCTCTCAGATTTCTTGTCCCGATATTCTGATCAACTGATATCCTAAATTGTATGGAAACTTATTTAGTTCAACCATTATTAAACGGCCTTTTTGTTTTTTACCGGATTTTCGGCGATTTAGGCGTTGCCATAATTCTCTTGACGCTTGTTATCAGGCTGGTAATGGCGCCATTAACAATTCCCTCAATTAAAGCGCAGAAAAAAATGATGGAACTGGCGCCGGAAATCAATAAATTAAAACAGAAATTCGGCAGCGATAAACAGGGATTGGCGGCCGCCCAGATGGAACTTTATAAGAAAAACGGGGCTAATCCGGCGGCCGGTTGCCTGCCGCAAATTGTTCAGCTGGTGGTTTTGATTGGCCTTTATCAGGCTTTTTCTAAAGTTTTACTTCAGCAAGGGGCCGCCACGGTGGAAAAATTAAACCAAATGCTCTACCCGATTTTGCAGTTGCCGGCCCAAGCTCATCTTAACACTTCGTTTTTGGGAATAATTGATTTGACCAAGCCCGACGTTTTACATTTGGCCGGTTTGCCAACCTTACCCGGAGTTTTTCTAATCCTTGCCGCCCTGACCCAACTGCTTTCTTCAAAAATGATGATGCCGATTGTTAAGGAAGAGGAAAAAGAAGCGGCGCAGACAAAAGAAAAATCAGACGATTTGATGGCCGGAATGCAATCGCAAATGCTCTATCTTTTTCCGATTATGACGATTTTGATTGGTTTTACCTTTCCCGCCGGCTTGGTTTTGTACTGGTTTATATTTTCCCTCTTTACTATGATTCAACAATATCTTATAACTGGTCTTGGCGGTTTAACCCCTTGGATTAACAAAATAAAAACATGGAAAAGAAATTGAAAATTGTTAAAAAGATTGCAGCCAAAATGCTTAAGCTTTTGAAAGTCGAAGCCAAACTTGATGTTTCTGAAGATAAAGAAAATCAAGCAATTATGGTTCAGATAGAAACCGAAGATTCCGGTGTTCTTATTGGTTTACATGGTGAAACTTTAGCGTCATTCCAGCTTTTGCTAAGCATTATTGCCAGCAGGGAAATGGGTGAATGGGGTCGGATTATTGTCAACGTCGGTGATTACCGGCAAAAACGAGAAGAAGTTTTGCGCCACATGGGTTTGAATGCCGCCCAGAAAGTCCGTTTTTCCGGCGAATCGGTTTGTCTTCCAGGTCTTTCGGCTTCGGACAGAAGGGTCATCCATTTGGTTTTGTCAGAATATAACGATGTGGCGGCCGAATCAGAAGGTGAAGGTAAGGATCGCCATTTGGTTATAAAACCTAATAAAGCGGGTTAAAACAAGTGAAACTTCATTCTGTTTTTTGGTATCTTCTTCTGCTTTTGATGCCGGTTCAATTGGGTAAGCATTTTTGGCCGGCTTTTTCTTTTGTTCAGGGATTAAGAATTGATTACCTCTCCCCAACTGTTTATCTAACGGACCTGATTATTATTGGAATTCTGATTAATTGGTTGGTAGAGAAAGTCAAAAGTCAAAAGTCAAAAGTCAAAATTACAAGTAAAAATTCAAAAGTTCTTATCTTGTTTTTATGTCTCTTGGTTTTCTTGCTAATCAATTGCTTGTTCGCTCAAAACCAGGGAGCGGCATTTTATTTATTAATAAAAATTATTGAATTTGTTTTTCTGGGTATCTATATCATCCAAAATCATTATCAAGCTTCCCGCTTCTCGCTTCCAGTTTCTATTAGTGTAATTTATTCCAGCCTGTTTGCAGTTATTCAGTTTTTAAAACAGAAATCATTAGGAGGAATAATGTATTGGTTGGGAGAAAGAACTTTTGACGCCGGGACGCCGGGAATCGCCAAAGCAATTATCAACGGACAACTGGTTTTAAGACCATATGCCACCTTTCCCCATCCCAATGCTTTGGCCGGATTTCTTTTGGTCGGTTTTATTTTGTCTTTTCCATATTGGTGGAAAAGAAATCGGTCTTTTTCCTTTTTGTATATTATTTTAGTTGTTAGTGCGATTTTTCTTTCTTTCTCCCGTTCTGTTTGGCTGGCGGGAATTTTAATTCTTGTCTGGATCATTGGTAAAAAAGTTTTTCTTTCGGCCAGTTTGATTATTGGATTGATTTTTATTTTCGCGTTTAGTCAACTATCAGGCAGCGAAGCAATTTTTCAGCGGGTTGATTTAAATATCGCCGCAATAAAAATGTTTCAACAATCCCCAATTCTCGGTGTTGGTCTAAATAATTTTATTGTCAGACTTCCGGAATTTTGGAACGACAGCGGTCAAGTTCTTTGGTATCAGGCAGTTCATAATATTTTTCTGTTGGTATTAGCCGAAACCGGTTTTGTTGGTTTAGTTTTATTTCTTTGGCTTTTATTTCAAACATTAAAAAGAATTCCCGCTTCCCACTTCTCACTTCTCGCTTCTCTCTCGGTGATTTTGTTCCTTGGTCTTTTCGATCACTATTGGCTGACCTTACAATCCACTCAACTCCTTTTTACTATTGTTCTCGGCCTGTCTTGGAGTAAACCTCGTTTGACGAGGTATAATTGAAACATGAGTTTATTTCCAAAGGTTGCTAAAAATACGATTGTGCAAATTTTAGGACGCGCCGGCGTTATTTTTACGACGATTATTACAACCGCGCTTCTAACCCGCCTTCTAGGTACCACTGGTTATGGTAATTATATTTTTGTTATTTCTGTTTTAATGTTTTTCGTTACGATTTCCGATTGGGGAACCAGCATGATTTTTGTTCGGGAAGCGTCAAAAATCGAAAGCTCCCAATCCCCGCTTTTTGGTGGTGCTTTAGTAATCCGCTTAGTCTCGTCCTTGGTTTGCCTGGTCTTTATTACCTTAATTGCAACTATTTTTCCATTATTCAGGCCATTGTTTATCCCGATTGAAATCATCGGTTTAGTTTTAATTTTGATTTCTTTAAAGACCTCTTTAAGTGTTGTTTTCCAAACTAAATTGAGATTTGAATTTATGGCAATGGTTGACGTTTTAATTAGCATTCTCTTCTTGATTTTTCTTTTATTGGTTTTTCTCTTTGCCAGACAATTAATAAATTTATCAACAATTTTAATGCTTTATTTTTTCAGCAATTTGGTTGGTATCGGCCTTTCTTTTTTCTGGGCGAGGGAATTGGCAAATTTTACTTATCATTTAGATCCCGATTTAACGAGGAAAATTTTACGTGAATCTTTACCCACCGGCGCTCTTCTCATTTTATTTTCCGTTTACAATCGCTTGGATATTATTATTCTGCAAGGAATGAAAGGACCGGAAGCAGTGGGAATTTACGGGTTGGCATATAAAGTTCACGATAATCTTATTTTAGGCGCGGCCTATCTAACCGGTGCTCTTTTTCCGGTAATCGCAAAAATTTCGGTTGATCATACAAAAGAAAACCCGATCCTTAAAGAAATTTACCGGAAAACTTTTGATATTCTTTTTATTGCTGCGGTTGGAATTTTATTGACCGTAATTATTTTGGCGCCTTTGATAATTTCTATTATCGGCGGACCGGATTTTAGCAACAGTGTTATTGCCTTAAGGATTTTAGTCTTTGCTACTTTTATCGCCTACTTTAATCATCTTACCGGATATACTCTTATCGCTTTGGGAAAACAAAAAGTTTCTTTGTCAATCGCGATTATGGCGTTATTTTTTAATTTAGGCGCGAACATTTTATTGATTCCAAATTTTTCTTATTTAGCAGCGGCTTTTAATACCATTGCGACCGAAGGACTGGTTTTTGTTTTAACCAGTTTATATTTGGCGAAAAAATTTGACCTTCGTCCTAGCATAACATTTCCAAAAACCCTTATTGAAATTTTCAAAACAAAAGGTAAAATATTTTGAATGGATAACGAAATAAATATTTATACGGATGGCGGAGCAAGAGGAAATCCCGGACCGGCAGCAATTGGTTTTGTCGTGATGACGGGTAACGGAAAAAAGATTTTCGGAACGGGAAAGCCGTTGGGACAAACAACCAATAACGTTGCGGAATTCTCGGCAATGATTGCGGCCCTGCAATGGTTATTGAAAAACAAAAAGAGTCTCGGCGAAAAAACTAACACCGTAAATTTTTTTTCCGATTCACAATTAATGGTTAATCAACTAAAAGGTATATATAAAATCAAAAATATTCGTTTACGGTCCTTAATTATTCAAGCGCGTCAATTGGAAAAACAACTAAATAAAATAATAATTTATTGTCTTATTCCCCGCGAAAAAAATTCTCTGGCGGATAGTTTAGTCAATCAAACTTTAGACCAAGCAGAACAATTGTTGCATTAAACGGCCCCGCAGATTAAAATTCAAGTAATGCCTTCTTCTTTAGAAAATTTGTCCCCCGGAAAAACAACGGCGCTGGTTGCCGGCGGAGCCGGATTTGTTGGTTCTTATTTGTGCGAGTCGCTTTTGTCTTTAGATTGTCAGGTTCTTTGTGTCGATAATTTTTTAACCGGTGAAAAAAGAAACATTGAACCGCTGCAGGGAAAAAATAGTTTCGTTTTGTTGGAGGATAATATTAACAACCCGGACTTCTATATTAAAAATCACTTTCCGGCCATCAACTATATTTTTAATTTAACTTCAGTTGAGGAATATCTTTCCGGAAAAGATATTTCTTTGGAAATTATGCAAAGCAATTCAATCGGAACCGAAAATTTAATCGCTTTATGTTTAAAGAACAACGCCAAATTGTTATTCTGTTCGTCTTTGGAAATATTTAAATTGCCCGATTGGGACAACGCCGGCCAATGGGAGAACCTCTCTTTTCACGAATCGAAACGGTTCGCCGAAAGATTAATTCTTAATCATTTAAAGCGGCAAGATCTTGACTTGCGGGTCGTTCGCGTTGGCGATGTTTATGGACCAAGAATGAAAATGAACGGAGGGTTGATTGGTTATTGTTTTGATCAATTGTTGTCCGGACAAAACCTGAAAATTCCGGCCGAAGGCGAGGGAAAAATTTACCCGCTTTATGTTAAAGACGCGGTCAGCGGCATCCTGCGGTCAATTCTTGTTCCGGGAACCGCCGGCAAGATTTTTGATTTAAAACCGGCTAATCCGATTACGCTTGTTGATTTTTGTCAGGAATTGAAAAAAAACCGGCAATTAGCAACCGATAAGCAAATCGAAATCGAATATGTGGCCCAAAATTCTTTCTCCAGTTTAATCGAAAGTACACCCCAAGAAACCGAAAACCCCTTAGGCTGGCGTCCGGAATATACCCTGGAAGATGGGATTAAAGAAACTCTTAGGGAATTTTCCCGAAAGCCGGCGGTAAAGGAACAGAAAACCCGCCCCCGAAAAACAATTCCTAAATTTTTATTATTTATTCCTGCTTCTTTAGCTGTTGCCTTGATGTTTATAATCTTGATTTTCTTTCAACTAGTCTATCAAATGAAAGAAATTCAGCGCTTGGCCGGAAAAGGCGATTTTGTGGATCTGGAAAATAAAACCTTAGTTTTTCAAAAAGAAATTAGCTTACTTGGTCCGATTGCCAAAGCCGGCCAATTTGTTTGGGGTAATCAGGAAAAGACAATTGCTCTAGGAGAAAATTTAGCAGACAGCTTATTGGTTTTAAGCCGGGTTGGTAAATTAAGCAACCTGCTTTTCTTAACGGTGATTGGCTCGGAAAACCAACCTTTCAAGGAAGCATTATCTTCGTTGCAAGTCGAGTGCAATTCGGCGATTGAAAAAGTCTCTGTCACGAATGCTTTATTAAATAGTTTTACCGGGCGGGAAAAAATTGTTGGGCCAAAAATTCTGGAAATCAAAAAATTTATTCCCGAGATAAAAAAATTTTTATTAATTTACCGCGATTTCTTGGTTGTTTCCCCGAAATTGTTAGGTGCTGATCAAGGGATAGTTTATCTTTTTCTTTTTCAAAACAATATGGAGCTTCGGCCGGGCGGAGGATTTATCGGTTCTTATGGACTAGCTTCTTTCGAATCGGGAAAGCTTTTTCATTTTGGCGTTGGCGATGTTTATGATGCTGATGGCCAGCTAAAGGGTCATGTTGAGCCGCCGGTAAGACTGAAGGAACTCTTGGGTGTTGACGGTTGGTATTTGCGCGATTCGAATTGGAGCCCAGATTTTGGCCAGAACGCGATCCGCGCCAAGTGGTTCCTGGAAAAAGAAACCGGCCGGCAGGCCGATGCGGTTATTGGAATTAATTTAAACGCCGCCCAAAAATTAATTAAGGTGTTTGGGGAATTGAAATTGCCTGATTATCGGGAAACAATCAATGCCGACAATTTTTTTCAAACCGCCGAATATTATATTGAAGCCGGATTTTTCCCGGGATCAAAGCAAAAGGAAGATTTTTTAGGGCAAGTGGCCCAGGTTTTAATGGACAAAATTAAATCCGCCGATGCGAAAACGAAAATAAAAATTTTTCAAGCAATGATGGAATCGCTTAACCAAAGAGATATTTTAATTAGTTCCAACGATTCTAAAATAGCCGCCTTTCTTGAGAAAAATCATTGGGACGGAATAATCGAAAACGCTGTTTGTCAAAAATCTGGATCTTGTTTGTCCGATTATCTGATGGTTAATGAGGCCAATGTTGGTGTGAACAAAGCCAACTATTTTCTGGTTCGGTCGATTTCCCGTTCGGTTCAGATTCAAGAGGATGGGGGAATAAAAGAAACTTTGCGTTTGGATTACGAAAACAAAAGTCCGAGCAATGTTTTTCCTGCCGGCGATTACAAAGCCTATCTGCGGATTTTGGTTAATTCGGACAGTTCCTTGATTGGCTGCCAGATTGCTAATCAAGAATGTCAAGTTGAGCAATCGAGTGATCTTGGTAAAAAAATATTTGGATTGGTTTTGACGGTCCCCGTGGGTAGAAAACAAAGCTTGGAAATTGTCTACCAATTGCCGGAGAGCCAAAAATTTATTTCCGGACAATATTTAGCATATATTCAAAAACAATCAGGTTTTAGCAGCGACCCTTATAAGTTATCGATTTCCTATCCGGTTTCTTCGGCAGTTTCTTGGTCAAATTTCCCTATCTTGACCGAGAAGGGGTCGGTAGTATATAATACTTCTTTATCCGAGGATCGTCAGTTGGAAATTTCTTTAATTAAATGAAAAGAATCGCCATTAAAGCCGAAAAAAGAGAAATCTTAGGTCGTAAGGTTAAAAAAATCCGCAATGAGGGGAAAATCCCTGCTAATTTATATGGCAAGAAAATTAAGTCGGAACCTCTTCAGGTAAAAAATGACGAGTTTAAAAAAGTTTGGGATCAGGTCGGGGAGACAACTTTACTTGATGTTGAAATTGGGGAGAAGGTTCACCCGGTTTTGATTCACCATGTTCAAATCCATCCGGTAACCGGAGAAATTCTTCACATTGATTTCCACGAGGTTTCCTTAACGGAAAAAACAACCGCGAAAGTTCCGGTAGAACTAATTGGTGAATCGCCAGCCATCAGGCAAAACTTAGGGGTTTTACTTCAACCTTTATCGGAATTGGAAGTCGAGGCCCTGCCTGCCGATTTGCCGGAAAAATTAACGGTTGATATTTCTGGTCTGGTCGAGGTTGATAATCAAATTACGGTTGGAGAAATTAAAGTTGATACTAAAATCATTAAGATTTTGGCTGATCCGGCCGAAGTGGTAGTAAAAATTGTTGCTTTGCAAAAAGAAGAAGTGGTGACGCCCCCTCCGGCGGCAGAAGTTCCGGCCGAAGGTGAAGCCGCTCCGTCTGGAGAAACACCGACCGAAGAGGCCGCTCCGAGTGAAACACCAAAAGAATAATTTCGTTTTGATGAAGAAAATAACTGCGACATTCCTTGTTACAATTGTTACGATTGTTATTTTATTGTTGGGAGTTAAAGCAATCAGAAGGCCGGCACAAAATCCGACGGCCGGTTGGAAAACCTTAAGCGACTTAGATTATTCTTTGAAATATCCGCCAACCTGGTTCTATTCTGAAAAAAAACAAGGCAGCGGCATAAAAATTTTGGCCAATTTCCAAACCAGCAATTGTATTGACGAGAACGGTTTTCCGATTAATCCTTTGGTTGAGAAAAGTTGTGTGACTTTGGTAGTCAGTCAGCAAGTGAGCGGCTTCCAAAATTTGCCCTTGTCTCAATATATTAATCGACAATTTGGTCAATATGATTCGGAAACAAAAATCTACAATCCGGTAAAATTTGAGGCACTGACAATTCAGGGAAACGAGGCGGCCAAGTTGATGGTTAATAATAATTTTTATTATTTGTTACGCAAAGGAAATACTTTATTCCAAATTTCTTTAACGCCAGCCAATTCGCAGCTTTTGGGCCAATTTGAATTAATGCTTTCCACGATTAGACTTTTTTCTACGGAATGAATTTTTGAAGATTTTTTGCCGGCTCAAAATTGGGATCAAGCTTTAATGCGATATTTAGATTTTCTTTGGCTTTTTGATCATCACCCAGACGGAAATAATAAATTGCCAAACGCAGATAGCCGTCGCGATAATTTAGGTTATCGGCGACAATTCCTCGCCATTTTAAAACCAGCTTTTCTAGTTCGGTCTTATTTGCCTCCTGCCACTTTGTCCAAAGACCATTGACGACTGAAGAGATTCCAAGAACATTGGATTTCTGTTCGGTTTGGGCTAGCTGTTTGTTTAGATTATCAACGACGACCAATTCCTTTTGTGTTTCCTCGAGCTGGTTGTTATTCAAGAATTCTTCGGCTAAAACCAGATGGGCAGGAATGTCATTGGGATTATTAATTAATTGCTGTTTGGCTAATTCAGCCCTGGTTTTAGGAAGAAAAAGAGAATAAAGACTGGTAAACGCGATAATCAATAAAAACAGAAAAACAAATAGTCTTGGTTTATTTATTTTGGCCATTGGGCAATAATTAGTGGTTTGTCTTCATGTTGAGGCATTTTTTGCCAAATTTCTTCAGTAACAAAAGGCATAAAAGGGTGGAGAAGTTTGAGACTGGTAATTAGAACAAACAACAAAGCCGGTTGAGCCTCTTCTCTTCTGGTTTTGGTCATTTCAATATATTTATCGCAAAATGAATGCCAGAAAAATTCGTACAAATCTTCTGCGGCTTGTCCAAATTGATATTTCTCGACATGCTGGGTAACTGTTTTTGTTGTTTTGTCTAATTCCGAAAGGATCCATTGATCATCGGGATGAATCGCAGATGATCGCTGATTTGTACGCTGATCTACGCTGATTTCAGGCGCCAAGGTGAATCTCGCCGCGTTCCAGATCTTGTTTGTAAAGTTCCGCATCGCCCGGATTTTATCTTCATTGATATGCAGATCTTTGCCGGCGGTCGTGCCAAAAACCAGAGCCATTCTTAAAGCGTCAGCCCCGTATTTTTCAATCATTTCTAAAGGATCAAAACCAATGCCGGCAGTTTTACTAAATTTTTTATTTTTTTCATCCCGGATAAGACCGTGAAGATATACGGTTCGAAAGGGAACTTGATTAGTCATTTCCAAACATAACATAATTTCTCGGCAAACCCAGAAAAATAAAATATCGTAACCTGTTTCCCGGACAGAGGTAGGGTAGAAATAACTAAGTTCAGAAGTTTTGTTTGGCCAACCAAAAACCGCGATCGGCCAAAGTCCGGAAGAAAACCAAGTATCAAGAATATCGTTTTCTCCTTCGAGTGGAATTTTGTGTCCCCACCAAAGTTGCCTAGAAATGCACCAATCCCGAATATTGTTTAGCCAATTAAAATAGATTTTTTCAAACGATTTGGGAATGATTTTGATTTCACCGTCTTTTACCGCCTTAATTGCTCTTTTAGCTAAAGTTTCGGTTTTAACAAACCATTGCTCAGAAATAATCGGTTCAGTGATGGTATGGCATCTTTGACAATGGCCGACAGAATGTTTGTATTCCTCAATCTTTTCCAAAAAGCTCTGGTTCTGCAAATCATTTACAACTGCTTCTCTTGCCTCGAATACTTTTAGGTTGGCGTATTTACCTGCAATTTCGGTTAATTTTCCATACTTATTTATTACTGATAATTTTTCAAGCTTATGACGATTGCCAATTTCAAAATCCAACTCATCATGAGCCGGAGTAATTTTTAAAGCCCCGGTTCCGAAATTCAGGTCAACCGCATCGTCTTCGATAACGGGGATTTTTCTGTTAGTTAGGGGAAGGGGGACTAAAGTACCAACAAATTTTTGGTAATTATTATTTTTAGGATTAACCGCGATCGCTACATCCGCAAACATGGTTTCCGGCCGAGTGGTGGCAATGGTAATTGGACCGTATTTAACATAATAAAGTTTTCCGGTTTCTTCTTGGTGTTCGTTTTCCAAATCAGAAATGGCGGTTTGACATTTAGGACACCAATTAATAATTCTTTCACCTTTGTAGATTAAATTTTTGTCATAAAGTCTTTTAAAAGCTTCCTTGACTGCGCTGGCGTAAGATTCGTCCATGGTATAAGCTTCTTTTGACCAATCTAAAGAAAAGCCCAGTTTTTTTAATTGGTTGCGGATATAACTTCTTGATTCATTGGTAAAGCCGAGGGCTCTTTTAATAAATTTTTCTCTACCAACTTCATTTTTGTTCTTGCCTTCTTTGGCTAGTCGTTTGGTAACTAGATATTCGACCGCAATCGAGGCATGATCAAAACCCGGCAGCCATAAGGTTGGATCACCAAGCATTCGGTGGTAGCGAACCATAATATCTTCAATCACATACATTGCGTGGCCGGCGTGAAGACTACCGGTGACATTTGGCGGGGGAAGGGTGATGGTAAAAGGTTTTTTGGTCTTATCAATTTTTGGTTTAAAATACCCGCCATCTTCCCACATTTGGTAAATTTTATCTTCAACTAATTTTGGGTCATAATTTTTATCCATACGTCTAATTGACTTACTTAATAATATTTGGTATGATTATACCATCACGATGACCAAGCTAAGCAGCCTAAGGTTTCGACCGACCGCTGATCTTGGTCACTTTTAATTCTAGGGAACTTCTAAGTAAATCGATGAGTAATGTTTATTTGGAGCAAATAGATGAAAAATCTTTTCATGTTGATCTAGATACTCAACCAAACAATGAAAATCTCCGTCTCCAGAAACGATAATTGCTTTATTAAAGTTCTTAAACTGAACCATGGTATGCAGGACTAGTTCTGCATCAACATTTCCTTTTACTGATCCATCAGGAAGTTCTAGAGTTGGTTTTAAAATTACAAGGTAACCCATTTCCTGCAATTGAAGATAGAGTTTTTCGTTTCCTGCTTTATATCCAATAAAAGCAAAGGCGTTTGCAACATTATATTTATTCCGTAAATATTGTCTAAATTTCCGCCAATCAAGTTTCCAACCTTGACTTCTAACCCCAAGATTGAGATTTTGGCTATCAATAAAGGCATAAACAGGTTTTTCCAAGGATTTTTTATTTTCTATCATGCCTTATTTTAGCACAAAGAGAGGAGAAAATTGTTAAATTGTTTTTTTTGTTAAATTGTTTGACACAAAGTCTTGCTATAGCATCACTTTGTGATGATATAGTGTATGAGGTTTAAGCTCGTAAGGTCAGGCCTTGCGAGGCTAGATTTTGTCGGAAATTGTTAATCCCGGATTAACTTTAATATCCTGCCAGGGGACTGGTTTATAGTTGAAATAAGCGCAGGAAGCGATATAGGCGGCGTTGTCGGTGCAAAGTTTTGGCGGGGGACACCAAAACTCAATTTTAAATTTTAAATTTTTAAATTTTAAATGCATTTTTTCTCGTAATCTTTGGTTCGCGGAGACGCCGCCGGCGAGAAGAATGGATTTAACCTTATATTTTTCGGCAGCACGAATGGTTTTAGTAACCAAAACATCGGTAATAGCTTCTTGGAGTTCATAAGATAATTGTTCTACTGTTATATTGTTATATTGCTGATTGTTTTTTAGGTCTTGAACCTCACGGAGGACCGCTGTCTTTAATCCCGAAAAACTAAAGTCAAAGTTATCTTCATCCATTAAGGGGCGAGGGAGTCGAATGGCCGATTGTTTTATTGTTATATTGCTATATTGTTGAGCTGCGGCAGAGATAGAAGGACCTCCAGGGTAAGGTAAATCCAGTAAACGTGCCGATTTATCGAAACATTCTCCGCCCGCATCGTCTCTGGTTCCGCCAAGCCACTCAATTTTTCCATGGTTTTTCATTAAAACTAAATCAGTATGTCCGCCACTAACAACGAGGGCTATCGCTGGAAAATTCGGTTCGGTAAAACAGTGAAACGGTAAATCAGTAGAACAGTAATCAGTAATTTCAGTAACTTTTTTTACTGTCTTACCGACTGCTGTTGTACGGTTTAACTGTTCTACTGGTTTACTGGTGTTAAGCCAATTCGCGTAGATGTGTCCAACCAAATGATTTATCGGTACAATTGGTTTTTGCCAAAGATAGGCAAGCGTTTTAGCGGTTTCAATACCAACAAGCAATGAACCAACCAATCCGGGACCAACGGTTACCGCTATGGCGTCTATGTCAGTAAAACGGTTAAGCGGTGAATCAGTAGAACAGTAATCAGTAATTTCAGTAACTTTTTTTACCGTTTTACCGATTACCGTTTCACTGTTGTACTGTTTTACTGATTTACTGAAATCTGTCCTGTTGAGAGCCTCTTGTATTACGGGAATAATGCATTTAACCTGTTCTCTTGCCGCTACCTCGGGAATAATGCCACCGGTTTTGGCGTGCATTTCGACCGAAGAGGCGACAACGTTGGATAAAATTTTCGTTCCATCTTCAACAATCGCCGCAGCGGTCTCATCACAAGAGGATTCAATAGCTAAAATCTTCATAGGAGTATTATACGGCCAAAAAGATAAATCTGAAAATAGAAGTAAATCAGTAGACCAGAGTATCGGGTTAAGTAAAACAGAGAACAGAATATCGGGAGATTTCTGACAACTGATCTCTACTCTCTTTTCCCGATATCCTGATTAACTGATTACCTACTTTATGTTAATATAGTTGTATGGATACGGAACTACCCTTACCGTCTAATCCTTTACCAGTGACAGAAACACCGCCTGTTGTAGAAACGCCGCCGGTAGAAACTTTTTCCCCGGCCGGTCCGGAAGCGCCCGCGGTTTTACCTTTTGAAGAAAAACCCTCCGTTATTAAAAGATTTTTACCAATCGTTTTGATTTTAATTGTTTTAGCCGTTGTTTTAGTGGCGGTTTCAAAAATTCTACTTCCCAATGCTTCTAAAGTTGGTAAATCAACTTTAACCTATTGGGGTCTTTGGGAACCGTATGGAGCAATGGCCGGAGTGATTGCCGATTTTGAAAAAGCAAATCCGGATATTAAAATTAATTACGTTTATAATTCGCCAACCGAATACCGCGAGCGGTTATCCTCCGCTTTTGCTCAAAATAAAGGTCCGGATATTTTTCGGTATCACAACACCTGGGTGCCGATGTTCAAAAACGAACTGTCGCCGGTGCCGGTCAGCGTGATGGACAATGCCACTTTTGAATCAACTTTTTATCCGGTTGCTGCCCGAGATTTAAAAATTGGCAATAATTATGTCGGCATACCTTTAGAAATTGATGGCTTAGGAATGTATATTAATGAAGATCTTTTTACGACGGCCGGAAAAACGCCGCCAACCACTTGGGATGAATTGCGCAAAACCGCCAGTGAATTAACAACGCCGGCCCAAAGAAGCCGGGGGCAGATCCAAATTGCCGGGGCGGCCTTGGGCCGAACGGAAAATATTGATCACTGGTCGGATATTCTGGCGGCGATGATGCTTCAAAACGGCGCGGATCTTAATAAACCGATCGGTCAGTTGGCCGAAGACGCGCTTACTTATTTTACTTTGTTTTCCCAATCGGATTTGGTTTGGGATGAAACCTTGTCGTCATCTACCCAACAGTTTATCTTAGGCAAGTTGGCAATTTATTTCGGTCCTTCCTGGGAAGCATTTACGATTAAGCAGGCTAATCCAAACCTAAATTTTAAAATCTTGCCGATTCCGCAGCTGGCCGACACCAATGTTACCTGGGCCAGCTATTGGGTGGAAGGGGTTTCCAAAAAAAGTCCGAGTCAGGAAGCCGCCTGGAAATTCGTCAAATACCTTTCCAACAAAGAAACAATGCAAAAGCTTTATAAAACCGAATCCGATCTTCGGCTTTTCGGCGAGCCGTATTCCCGCCGTGAATTAGGGGATTCGCTTAAAGATTCAAATTACGTTGGTGCTTTTGTTCAGCAGGCGCAGGCCGCCAAGTCCGGATATCTTTCTTCGGATACCCACGACAATGGGATAAACGACAAGATTATCAAATATTTTGAAGATGCCGTCAACGCGGTCAATTTCGGCAAATCCGGCGCCAAACAGGCTTTGGAAACAACCAGCCAAGGAGTATCTCAAGTCTTAAGCCAGTACGGCGTTTCCGCTTCTGTGGTAAGATGATCGGGAATGAAAAATGCTATTCTTCGAACTTTGCTTTATGCTGATTTATTTGCCTACCCTCTGAAAAAAGAAGAAATCTGGCGGTGGTTGGTGTTGGAAGGTGGACCCGTCTCGACTCGGCGGTCGAGCCGAGGTGGAGGTTGGAAGGTAGAAGATGGAAAAAGAAAATGGAATATGGATCTGGAAGGTCTGTTAAAAGATAAAAAGATTCGGTTGCTTAACAATTATTATTGTTTATCGGGAAAAGAAAGAAACATCAAGATTAGAAAAGATCGGGAAGTTTGGTCGAGGAAGAAATTAGCAATTGCTAACCGTGCAGTACAAATCTTGAAACATATTAAATGGATCAAGCTGATAGGCATTACCGGTTCGCTGGCGGTAAAAAATTCAGACGAAAAAGACGATATTGATTTATTCTTTATTACTTCAAAGAATCGTCTTTGGTTAACCAGGGGATTAGTTGTGGTGCTTCTTTGTCTTCGGGGATTGTATCGGCGGCCCAATAAAATTGCCAACATGATTTGTCCGAATCTGTTTATTTCTAATGATAACTTGGTTATTAAAGACCAGAATTTATTTATTGCTCACGAGATTTGCCAAATGAGACCAATTTTTGAAAGAGAAAATACTTATCATAAATTTATGACCGCGAATTTCTGGGTGAAAAAATATTTACCTAATGCCTAAGAATTTTTTCCTTGATTTTTTAGAAATTTTAGCGAGAAAGACGCAGTTGTTATATATGCGCAAACACAGGACAACAGAAATTGTAAATGAAAACATAATTAAATTTCACCCCCATAATCTTGAAATGGAAATTATGAAGAAATACAATAATCTGCTAAAATTATTATGATGGAGAAAATTGAGAAAAATGTAATTTTGGAATTGAGATTGCCAAGGGATACGGAACACACACCGGAAACGATGGCGGGTGTCTTTGCCTCTCTTTCTAACATCAGACTTTCTTTTTTAGATCGTCTTTTGGGAAAAGGTCAGCCGATTGTTTTTGAAATTGCTACTTATGAGCAGGTAATTCATTTTTATGCCGTGGTTCCGCTGGAATATCGGACCTACTTTGAGAGCCAATTATCGGCCCAATATCCTAAAGCTACTTTGACCGTCGTCTCGGATTATCTACCCGGCTGGCTTACTAAAGACTTTTCCCAATCTTATGGACAATTGAAACTGACGGCACCTTTTTATTATCCGCTTAAAACATATACCGATTTTAAAGAAACTGATCCTTTGTCCGCAGTTTTGGGAACGATGGCCATGGCAGAAAAGGAAGAAAAAATGCTGATGCAAATTGTTATCTTGCCGGCCGGCAGCGGTTGGCAGCAAATCGGTGCCAGCGTTGTCCGCAAAGGAATTCTTTCTCCGGATGGACGAGTGGTGGCCCACCCTCACGCTAAAATTATTGAGCTAAAAATAAATCAACAGGGATTTAACTGCGCGATTAGATTATTGGTTTGTTCTCCTTATAAATCCAAAAGCCAGTCGCAACTAAAAAACTTGGCCGGTTCTTTCGGCAGCCTTTCTTTAGGTGAAGGAAATGCTTTGTCCTTAAGCCGCCCTTCATTTTTACAGGATAAAAAATTCCTTAAGGCGATTCTTACCCGCCGGGCAGCTTATTTTCCGGGCCGTCAAGTTTTAAATATTGCGGAATTGGCGACAATTTTTCATCTGCCTTCATTAACTTTAGCGGGGATTAGAAATATTGCTTGGGGAACGCGCTTAGTCGGAGAACCGCCGGATAATCTACCAACTTCTTTTAGTGTTACTACTGATGAAGAGAAAAAACTGATTAATTTTTTTGCCAAAACCGAATATAAAAATAAAATGGTGGTTTATGGAATTAAAAAAAGAGATCGGGCAAAACATGTTTATATTATCGGGAAAAGCGGAACCGGAAAATCTACCTTAATTGCCAATATGGCGATTAACGATATGAGAAACGGAGAGGGAATAGGCGTGATTGATCCTCACGGTGATCTTTCGGCCAATATTTTAGATTATGTTCCTTCTAATCGAATAAATGATGTTTGCTATCTTGACCCGTCAGATATTGCCCACCCGTTCCATTTAAATTTTTTGGAAGTGAAAAATCCGGAATTACGGGAATTGGTAGCGTCAGGGATTGTGGCGATTTTTTACAAACTTTATTCTTACTCTTGGGGGCCGCGGCTGGAATATATTTTGAGGAATTCCTTATTAACCCTTTTACACAAGGAAGATACGACATTGGTTGATGTTCCGCGGATTCTAACCGATAAAAATTTTAGGGCAAAGGTTCTGGAAAAATGCAACGACCCGGTTTTGTTAAGTTTCTGGCACGAAGAATACGATACTATGTCTGAGAAAATGATGAGTGAATCAATCTCCTCAATTTTGAATAAGGTTGGTCAGTTTGTGGCTTCGCCGATGATTCGGGGAATTATCGGTCATCCAAAATCAACGATTGATGTTGAAGAAGTAATGAACTCGGGGAAAATTCTGATTTTGAACTTATCCTCGGGTCGGCTGGGAGAAGACAATTCAACTTTATTAGGGGCGATGTTTATTTCCAAAATCCAACTGGCGGCGATGAATCGGGTTAATATCCCCGAAGAGCAAAGAAAAGATTTTTATTTTTATGTTGACGAATTTCAGAATTTTGCTAACACCTCATTTGTTAAAATTCTTTCCGAGGCGAGAAAATATCGTCTTAATTTAACTTTAGCTAACCAGTATATTGCCCAGGTTCCGGAAGAAATTCGGGATGCGATTTTTGGGAATGTCGGTTCTCTTATGAGTTTTATTGTTGGGGCAGAAGATGCCAGTATTTTGTCACGGGAGTTCGGAGAAGTTTATTCAGAAGCAGAAATGGTTTCCCTTGGAAACTATCAAATTATTAATAAAATTTCCATTGACAATCTAACCTCCCGGCCGTTTTATGCTTTTACCCTGCCTTTGCCAAATTCTAAAAACCAAAACCGGGAAAAAGTTGTTCGGCTGTCCCGGGAAAAATTCACCAAGCCGGTAGAGGAAGTACCAGTGATTATTGCTCCAATTGCGTCAGTCAATCCTGTCTCACCTCAGCCGTTTAGGCAAAATCCAGCACCGCCAAAATTCGTTCCTAATCAAAATAGACCCAATCCGGTTCACCGGAATTTCATCCCAAATCCACCCAGGCCTAATCCTGCGCCTTTTAATTCTGTTCAGAACCCTTCGGCCACGCCCAGGGTAAATCAAAATCAATTTCAAAATCGACCCCCTCAAAACTCACAATCCATTCAAAATCCCCAACAACAAACTTCCAAGCCGCTCCTCCAGCCGGTTAAAAAATAAATTAATTCGTATGCCCGAAGAAAATATTGAAATTGAAAGAAAATTTTTAGTTAAAAAGCCGCCTGATCTAACGAAATTCCAGTGTAGTAGTTCCGAAAAATATTACCTTTCTCGAGGTGAAAGGGCGGAAATAAGAATTACAAGAATTGGAGATTATTGTGAACATGAGAGAAAGGAAATAGTGAATGGTTTATTAAGAAACGGAATAAAAAGACAAATCCCAGAAGAACAATTTGAGAAATTTAAATTAAATTGCGACAGGGGACTTTTTAGAGATAATTACACCACTTCTGAAAATCCTGAATTATCAATAAAAATATATCACGGAGACGATGAAGGGTTGGTTAGAGTTGAGGTTGAGTTTAAAAATGAAGAAGACGTCAGAAATTTTGTTCCGCCGGATTGGTTTGGTAAAGAAATGACTAATACAGAATTAGGAAGAGATGCACGATTGATAGATTTAGACAAAGAAGATTTCATCAAGTTATTAAGAAGCTTGGGTTAATTTTTTTCGGTTATCGCAAATCGTTGCTATAGCAGGTATTTGTGTTAGAGAATAAGTCAAATTTGCTACAATAGTTTTAATGAACAAGTGCGAAATAATTTATTATATTTCTTCTAACGGAAACAATCCTGTAAAAGATTTCCTCGAATCAATTTCCAAGATACAAAAGTCAAAAGCTTTTAGGGTCTTTATGACATTTCAAAAGTATGGATTGTCTTCGATAATGCCACACATAAAGAAGTTATCAGGAACGCCGCTTTGGGAATTAAGAATTTTAGGAGGGGATAATATTAGGATTGTTTATTTTATTCCCCATAAAGAAGCAATTTTAGTCCTTCATGGATTTGTTAAAAAATCCCAAAAAACACCGGAAAAGGAATTAAGCTTAGCCTTAAAGAGATATAAAGATTATCTTGACAGAACCCCGAAGATATGATATCTTAAAAGATATTATGAGGAACAAATTATATTATACATTTGAAGACCATTTAAAAGAAAGTCTCAAAGATCCTGAATTTAGAAAAGTTTGGAAAGATTCTGAATTGGAATATAAATTAGCCTGCCAATTAATAGAAAAAAGACTGGCTAAAAAAATGTCTCAAAGAGATTTAGCTAAAAAAGTCAAAACGACCCAGGCGGTAATTTCCCGATTGGAAACGATGAATGAGAATCCTTCTTTATCCTTACTGAAACGAATTGCCCAAGCTTTGGGAACCAAAATTAATCTTCAAATAGAATAATTTGTTACAATAAAATTGTGGGAAAGTGGAATATCTTATATTTTCAAAGCGCGAGAGGAGAAAAATTTGTTAAAGAGTTTATTGATGTACAGAATTCAATGATTCAGGGGAAATACGCGGGCATGGTTGATTTTCTTAGCGAATACGGTCCGTTTTTAATAGAAAAATATACCAAAAAGATTCAGAGTAATTTATACGAATTGAGGATAACAGGGAAAGAACAAATCAGGGTTTTATATACAGTAGTTGATAAAGACATAATTTTACTTCATGCCTTTAAAAAGAAAACACAAAAAGTCCCTAGACAAGAAATTGAATTAGCCGATTCGCGAAGGAAATTACTAAATACTTCTTGACAGATTATATCATATCTGTTATATTAATAACCATGAGAACTGATTCAAAGATAAACAGAAAAAAGTTTTATACCTGGGAGGAACACAAAAAGGAGTTAATGAAAGATCCCGGGTTTATTCGTGCTTATCAATTACTTCAACCGGAATTTCTTATCACCAGAAAAATAATTGAGGCAAGAATTAAAAATGGAGTCACCCAAAATCAATTGGCTAAGAAAATGGGAACCAAACAATCAGCAATTTCTCGTTTAGAATCTGGAAACGCAAATCCTTCCTTAAACTTTCTTAAAAAATTGGCCGAAGCACTTGATTCTCGTCTTGAAATTCGTCTCCTTCCTAGATAAATCCAAACTAGCTCTTGACATGAGTGCAAAGAGCCGATAAAATAGCAATCTGATAGATTGATTGCCAATCGCGTCAAACGCGATTCTTAAAAATGACAAAATTAAATTTTAAACCCACAGCTGGATATCTACTTATTGAACCAGTTGAGGCGGAAAGAAAAACCGCTTCGGGAATTGTTCTTCCCGAATCTCATGAAGAAAAACCCCAAAGGGGTAAAGTTTTAGCGGTTGGTTCAGCTGAAACTTGTGATTGCAAAGACAGCTGTAAAAAAGAAGCTCCGTGCGCAAAAGGCGACACGGTTATTTATAAACAATGGGGCGGCAATGAAGTTAAAATTGAAGGAAAAGAATATTTATTTGTGAAATTTGAAGATATACTCGCGGTGGAAACCGCCTAAGAAAATGGCAAAACAAATTCTTTATTCAGACGAAGCCAGAAAAAAACTCCTAATCGGGGCGGAAAAACTTACTCGGGCAGTGGCAACAACTTTAGGGCCAAGGGGCCGCAATGTTGCCTTGGATCGAAAATGGGGAGCGCCCAATGTCGTTCACGATGGGGTAACGGTCGCGAAAGAAGTTGAATTGGAAGATCCTTTTGAAAATATGGGTGCGTCTTTAGTTAAAGAGGCAGCTTCGAAAACCAACGATGTGGCCGGCGATGGAACCACAACGGCAACGGTTTTAGCTTACGCGATTATTTCCGCTGGATTAAAAAATATTACCGCCGGTTCTAACCCGATGATTTTGAAAAAGGGCTTAGAAAAAGGAACAGAAGCGGTTACTGAAGCTTTGAAAAAAATTGCCAAGCCGGTTAAGGGAAGTCAAGACATTTCCCAAGTGGCGACCATTTCCGCGGCCGATCCGGTTATCGGCCAAAAAATTGCCGAGGCTCTAGATAAAGTCGGCCGGGATGGTGTGGTTACCGTTGAAGAGGGTAAGGGTTTGACTTTGGATATTGAATACAAAGAAGGAATGGAATTTGATCACGGATATGTTTCGGCTTATTTTGTGACCAATCCGGAAAAAATGGAAGCGGAAATTGAAAATCCTTACATTTTGATTACCGATAAAAAGATTTCTTCATTAGCAGAATTTCTTCCTTTTTTAGAAAATTTTGTCAAAACCTCAAAAGACTTGGTGGTGATTGCCGACGATATGGAAGGGGAAGCTCTTGCTACCTTGGTGGTGAATAAACTTCGCGGCGTGATTAATCTATTGGCGGTTAAAGCTCCGGGATTTGGTGACCGGAGAAAAGAAATGCTTGAAGATATTGCGATGCTTACAGGCGGAACAGTGATTTCAGAGGATACCGGTCGAAAGTTTGAGTCAATTAAAATCGAAGATCTTGGCCGGGCGGATAAAGTTTGGTCGGATAAAGACACCTGTCGGATAATTGGTGGAAAAGGCAGCCCTCAAGTTTTAAAAGCAAGAATCGCGCAAATTAAAAGACAAATTGAAGCGGAAAAAAGTGATTTTGATAAAGAAAAATTGCAAGAGAGATTGGCTAAATTAGGAGGCGGGGTGGCGCAAATTAATGTGGGGGCAGCGACCGAAGTGGAACTGAACGAAAAGAAAGAGCGAGTTAAGGATGCGGTTGGGGCGACTAAAGCCGCGATCGAAGAAGGAATAGTTCCCGGCGGCGGAGTGGCTTTAATTCAAGCCAGAAAAGTTTTAACTGAATTAAAGGGGGCTAATAAAGAAGAACAGGTAGGGATTGAAATTCTTTACCAAGCCTTGGAACAGCCCTTGCGCTGGATTGCTAAGAATGCGGGGGCAGACGATGGGTATGTTTTAAGAAAAGTTGAAGACGCTAAGGAAATAGATTTTGGTTACAATGCTTTAACCAATGAATTTGGCTCGATGGTTGCTGCCGGCATCGTTGATCCATTAAAGGTAACCAGAACCGGTTTGCAAAATGCGGTTTCTATTGGGATCATGTGCTTGACGACAGAATCTTTGATTTGCGATCTCCCAAGTCGAGAGAAAGAAACACCCGCTGGCGGCGGTATGCCAGGAGGAATGGGCGGGGGAATGGGAGAATATTAACAAGATAAAAGATAAAAAATTAGTCCGCTAAAAGGCGGATTTTTGGTTCTTGACAATCCCCGTTATTTGATGTATACATATACATTAGTATGATCAGAACCCAAATTTATCTCCCAGAGGAGTTTCATCAAGATTTGGTAATGATGGCTCAAAAAGCCAATGTGTCTATGGCGGAATTGATTCGGAAGTTTGTGGCCGAGGGAATAACCTCTCAAGAAAAGAAAGGAACTTCCGGTAGTCTCCTTTTAGAAATTGCCCACGGAGCGGTTAAGGGCTTACCCGAAAATATTTCCACCGAACACGATAAATATCTTTACTCTAAAAAATGACAAAAATTGTTTTAGTGGACACCGATGCCCTTTTCGCTCTTAACAGCCAAGACGATGCTCATTTCCCCAAAGCCCTAAAGATTAGTGAAAAGTTGAACCGGCAAGGATTTAATTTTACCATTTCCAAATTTGTTTTGGCGGAAACGGTTACCTTGTTAAGTTACCGAATCAGCCATCAAAAAGCGGTAGATTTTCTGGAAAAATTGATGGCAGGTAAGTTCCCCGTCATCAAAGTAACTGAAGAAATTGAAAACCTAGCTTATCAGATTTTTAAAAACCAATCTTCAAAGAACGTGAGCTTGGTCGATTGTCTCAATATGGCGATTTTAAAAAAATATAGAACAGAGACAATTTTCAGTTTTGACAAAATTTATCAAAAAAATGGTTTTAAACTGATCGAGGTTTAAGATCTTCAATTTGGTAGAATATAAATAGTGATGAAAAGATTAGATAAGCTCCTTTTAAAAAAATATTCCAGAATGTCGGGAGATAAAAAAGTTAGATTGGGAATAAGTTTGTCAAAATTAGTTCGGATGGTAAGACGTGCCGGAATAGCAGCAACTGGAGCATAAAAATGGAAGCGGATCAAGCAGAACTATTTATAGAAATTACTTCATTTTTTAATAAAGCCAAGATTCCTTATATGATCACCGGTGCCTGGAGCGCGATTTTTTATGGTCGTCCGCGAGCGTCGCACGATATTGATTTTGTCGTGGAATTATATAATCAAGACACGTGGAGAGTTTTGGAAGCTTTAAAAGAATTACCCGAAGATTTTTCTGTTCAGGAAGAGGATATTAGAGAAGCAATCAAGATAAAAAGTGTTTTTAATATTATTCATTTGCCAACACTTCTCAAAATTGATATTTGGTTATTAAAAGACGAAGAATTTGATCGCTCCAGATTTAAGAGAAGAAAACAGGTTAAAATTTTGGGACAGTTAATGTGGATGGTGAGCGCCGAAGATACTATTTTACAGAAATTACGATGGTATCAAATGGGGAAGATAGAAAAGCATTTAGTTGATGCCGCTTTTGTTTACCAAATTCAGCAGAAGAATTTAGATAAAAAATATTTAGTGAGTTGGGCAGAAAAATTAAAAGTTTTAGATCTTTTGAAAGAAATAAAGAAAATAAAACCCGAAGATTATTATTAAGAAGAAAAAGAAGAAGAATTTGGTCTTACATAGGTTCGGAGGTAAATGTTCCATATAACTTTCTTAATTCAATTTTTGCTTGTTCCAAGATTTTTTTACGTTCTTCAGGTAGTTTTTTACCAGCGCGATTGATATAGAAATTGAGCATGCTCATGGCTGATTGAAAAGGAGTGCCTTTTCTTCTTTCTGAATTGTCTGCCGATTGTTTTAAGGATGCGGCAATTTTTTGGGGATTATCCCAAGTAAAAACCCCTTCTTCCAAATCCAAAGCAATGCTGTGTTTGGTCACTTCATCTGACCACTTTTTCTTAATCACAGGGTTATTTTACGACTTTTTATTTGATTGGTAAAACTGTTAGGGGATTAATCGCCCGGCCATCTTCTCTAATTTCCAAATGCAAATGATCGCCAAAAACTCGACCAGTCGCGCCAACCTTGCCAATTTCTTTGTCAGTGGTTACTTCTTCGCCAATTGCTACTTCAATTTTTGACAAATGAGCATAAAGGGATTTAATTCCCGAACCATGATTAATAATAATATGGTTACCATAATCAAATTTTTCATAAAGAACTGACTCAACTGCTCCTTTCATAATTGGATAAACCGAATCACCGGTTACCCCGTCAAGATCTATCCCCGGATGAAAAACGCTGAAATATTGAGTAATAATGGTTTTGTTTAAAGGCATCCGAACCGAAGCTTGGGTTGTTAGTTCAATTCCTTTAGCGGAAAGAACTTGTGGTTCAGTTGGCTGAATTGCCGAAAGAACCGCATTTTGGGGATTGATTGCGGTTGCGACTATGGCCAGCATAGTTAAATTGCCGCCAACAAGGGTTTTCACTCTTTTTTGCTCCATTAGAACCCGGAAGAAACGGCTGATTCTTGACCCCCGGCGAATATCGCTAATTTCTTTTAGCTCGCTAATCAAAGTTTTTTCGCCACGTAAAACTCTCCGCTTAGTAACTTTTAAAGTTAAGCGATGGGAAGGGAAATGTATAACGAGGTTTAACATAGGGAGCAGAAAAAAATAACCTGCCATAAGTATTGCAGGATGTAAATATCCTATCAAATTTAGGTCTGAAAGTCAAATTTTGTGTTGAATCTGCGAACTCAAAGTGTTTGGAGCCACTCTTTTAAAGGTTTTTGTTTTATATCCCACTTGGCTGAAAAATCGTTAACTAACTTAAAAAATTCCTTTTGAGCTTCATCAAACTGACTGAATCTATCATATTCGTCCGTAAATTTTGTTTTTCTGGCTTGGTCAAGATCGGTAAAAACTTGTTTCACAATTAACCAGATAACAGCTTCGGATTCTTTGTTGTTAAGCGGCGTCATTGGGTTGTTTTGCTTAAATATATTATCCTGGCTATCGCGTAAAATTATATGGATTAGTTCATGGGTTAGAACCAACAGGCGATCTTCCGGATAACCTTTCCAGGCAATAATTAAAGGAAAAGCAATGCTTCTTTTTTCGTGGTCGAATAATATATAAACAGGGATTTCTTTGCTCTGCCAAGCGAGACCGGTATAATGAACGATTTTTTCCAGAATAAAATCTACATGTTTATCGATGTAAGCTGAAAAAATCTTGACTTTTTCAAGTTTCCTTTCAAATTCTTCCTGTTTAAAATCAGGAAGAAAATTTTTATTGAGGGTATAACTGTGGGCAAGCCAGACTTTAGGCAAATCACTCATTTTTTACATTCTAATTTATTTGCTTGAATAAAAGCAAGTGTTCGATTTTAGTGCCCGGTGAGGAATTTCAAGATATTTTCTATATATGAAGTATTTTCTTTCTAAAAATGGCGACTCTTCAAGATTGCTATACATATATTTAAGGATATTATAACTATTCTGTGTGCCATAACGAAGCTGAAAATATGCCGACGATCCGTAATCATTAATTGTAATTTTTTTGATTGGAACAACTCCAGCTTTCTGCAAATTAAGGCTAAGACCTTTTAAGAACTTAGAACTTCCTGAAGTAAAAACTACCAAAGGATAAAGGTGTTTTTTTAAATGTAAACATCCGTCATCATCAAAATATCCTCTTATGAAATATGATAAATATTCTGGCGGAATTTTAGGGAATTTTATTGTTAAAGATTTTTTTGGGGTTAACCCAAATTTTAATAAATCATTATAAAGTAATTTGCTTCTAATTCGTAAGATAAAATGCTCTTTTGATAAATATTTACCATTAGGAAAAGTGGTGAAATGTGGTTTTCTTATATATATTTTATGTTCTGATCCTAATATCTTTCTAATCTGTTCTAAAATTGTTCTGTCGTTACTGGATAAGGTTAAGTAACACGTCCTGGAAGATTTTTGGACGTCCTGAATTGCGCCATCCGCGAATATAAAACCAAGAACGTATGCCATGCTCGAAGACCATATTTTAAAAAATTCTGAATTAAACTTGATTCTATTATGACCACCCCTAGGATCTAAGTGGGCAAATCTCACAATTAAAGTTTATCCGAAAGAAACCCGAAGATCAAGTATTAATTTGAGGCACGGGCGGGACTTGCACCCGCGCATATTGGTTTTGCAGACCAAGGTGTTAAACTACTTCACCACCGTGCCAAAAAGCATTTTAAATTACAGCTTTCGCAAGGATGACATTGCGGTGTCATTTTACCATATTTTGCTCTGGAAAGGAAAAGTTAATTGTGCTATAGTTGTATTCCGAGAATGAAAAAATTTATTTTACCGGTGCTGGTGATTATGCTCGTCATTGTCCTGGCAATCATTATCTTTAAGTCGCCGCTTTTGAAACAGGCGAATGCCGGTCTTCAAGTTAATTCAATTCCTCAAGCGAGCGTTTATCTTGATAACAAAGAAGTCGGAAAAACCCCTTACGAAGAAGCGAAACTTACCAGCGGAGAAAAAACCGTAAAGCTGGTTTTATCAACAATTCAATGGGAAGCAAAAGTCAAATTAAATAACGGTACCGTCGCCGTCGTTAGTTATGAATTTGGAGCCGATCTTGATCAGTCAACCGGCGAGATTATTACCCTGGAACCGAGTACTAATAAAAAATCTTCTTCCTTAACCGTCGTTTCTCAGCCGGATTCCAGCGTGGTTAAGGTTGATGGCGAAACCAAGGGTTTTACTCCGGTTCTAATTGAAAATCTTTCCACCGGCCAGCATGAAATCGTCGTTTCGGCTCCGGATTTTAAAGACCGCACGATTACGACTAAGTTTTTTGGCGGTTTCAAAACCATGATCAATGTTAAGCTGGCTTCGGCGGCCGAAGGGCAATTAACCCCAACCCCAGAACCATCCGGACCGTTAACCCCAACCCCGACTTCGGGAAAAATTGGGAAAGCAACTCCGACCCCTTCGACAACGCTGCGGGCAAGCCCAACGCCAACAGGAAAAACAACGCCAACTCCATTACCCAAGCCGTATGTTAAAATTTTGGATACGCCAACCGGTTGGTTAAGAGTTCGGATGGAACCGTCACTGACCGCTTCTGAAGCCGCCAGAGTTAATCCCGGAGAACAATATTCTTTATTGGATCAACAGACCGGTTGGTATCAAATTTCTTATGATACTAACAAAGAAGGCTGGATTTCCTCGCAATACGCCCAGAAGTTTGAATAAGATTCTAACCTCGTAAGGTCTGGCCTTGCGAACATAAAATAACGATGTAAGCCGAGGCGTTTCTGTTAATTTCTCCTGTTCCCTTAATATAACTCAAATCTAATAAGTCGTGGTCAATATCTGATAATGAAACTTCAAACCAAATTCTGATAATAAATGAAGAATAATAACAAAAAGAATTTAAAGATTCATTAAGAAGGCGGGCTTCATTTTTTTGATTAAAATGCTCAAAACTTCGATAAATAATATTAAATCAAACTGTCTTGTAAACTTCTGTTGGTCCAAACCATCCAAGGTAGAAAACTCTAAATTATCTATTGTATAAATTTTCTTTGCATATTCAATACTTTTTGGGTCATTATTGGTACTCACAAATTTGAGCTGTTCAATATGACGACCGGCAATTTCATAAAGGGAAAAGAAATAGGCAAAATCAAAAAGAGGAAGAAACACGCTGCTTTTTTGAAGATTTCCGTTCGATCCCTCCTTTTGTAAAGTTAGGTTTCTTAATTTCTGTTGTTCAGTTAAGATATTCGTTACGGGTCCAAAAATATTCCTATCTTCAAGTTCCATAAGCTATTTTATCAAATTACCCATTCCTTTTCTTTAGCATTACAAAACTTAACACAAAATGTTGCTATAGCAAGACTTTGTGTCAAATAATTCCTATTGCTTTACCTTACGAACCTAAATTTTTTTCATGAATGAACCAGTTTCTCTTTTTTGATCAACAATAATTAAGGTGTGATAAATCTGATAAATTTTTGTATCATTTGGTAAATTATTTTCAAACAAATTCTTCAGAAATGTATAATCTAAATTCTCTGATAAGCAGAGCTTTTCTA
>PFLE01000004.1:91854-141683 GCA_002784465.1 Candidatus Shapirobacteria bacterium CG_4_10_14_0_8_um_filter_39_15 | reverse complement strand
CTTTATTTATTACCGCTGTACGAAAAAACTAAAACCTTGTAATCAAAAATATGTTTCGGAATCTGATGCAGAAACACAATTAAGAAAAATTGTCAGTGATTGCGGCTTGCACGAGGGTTGGGAACCATATTTTGAAAAATGGATTTCCCAAGCTGAAGAAAAAGACAAACTAACCGCTGAGGTTGAAGAAAAACAAGTGAACAAACAAATTCAAGAATCAGAAATAAAACTCAATCGGCTTCTTGATGGTTATCTCGACCAAGTTATTGAACCGGAAATATACAAACAAAAGAAAAATGAAATGTTTGACGAAAAACTAAAATTTGAAGAGAAAAAATCGCAAATTTCTAAAAATGGAACTGTTTGGCTCGAACCCATGAGAGAATTCGTAAATTGCGCCTTACAGGCGCAAAAAATCGCGCGCGCAAAAAATAATTGCCATGATTTATCAATCATGGCAAAAAAAGTCGGCTCGAACTTCTTTTTAATGAATCGGCGGCTCTCGGCGAGTTTGAATTTTGCCTTTAGGGCGCTCGCAACGGGCGGCGGCGTTGCGAACGCCGCACCCAACGATTTCGCGATTTCCCAAATGGTGCCCCCAGGAGGACTCGAACCTCCAACCACCTCGTTAGAACCGAGATGCTCTATCCATTGAGCTACGGGGGCGAGTGTCAACGAGCCCACGTAGCGAAATGGAACAAGATAATTTCGAAGAAATCAGCTTATCCAGAGCTACGGGGCCAAAAAATAAGCAGGAGGAAAAAACAAACGGGGCTGGGTATTTGAATCGAACCTAGGTGAACCCGCCCCGTTTGTATGAAACAAATAATCAACCAAAACCAAAACAAGAAAACTGACCAGATTGCGCAAAATACTTGGTTTCTTGGAAGATTGACCCACGAGTAACAGTAACTGTCCAGAAAAATGTCACTTTGTCTTTAGGGTTTATGGTTAGAGATGCAGTTAGAGGTTGCACTGAACGCCAAACTCTTTTACTGTTAACCGCCACTCCAACCCCAATATTCCCTTTATACGCATATACATTAATTTGAAACCTTGAGCCCCGGGCTGGTCTGGTGTTCCAAATTACCGCTATCACATCGACCTGCCCAGAAGGAAGGCAGTTTGGGGACACAATCCCGTCAATGAGTGGGCTTTTCTTTTCCTCCAATGAACTGTTTGACAGTAATCCGAACAATTGGGCAACCAATACGACTGCAACCAGCAGTACGTTCATTTATTTCCCTCCCTTTTCCCTTAATGCCTAATAGTTAAAGAACTTTATTTATGATCCGGGGTGGCGTACGGGATTCGAACCCGCAACCTCATCCTCCACAGGGACGCGCTCTAGCCATTGAGCTAACACCACCATAGTCTTTATATTATACCAAATAATTGTCTTTTAACCTCTTTTTCGTCTTTCTCATCTAAAACTTTTATATCAGGAGTCATCCTGAGCGGAGCGAAGGATCTTCTCAATAATTTTAATATTGCTTTCGGATCATCATCCGCCGCAATTCGATTGATCGTTACGGCTCCGCAGCCCAAGCACTGATTAACAATCATAATCTCACCTTGTTTTGCTTCTTTAGTAAATTTATCAAACCCTTCCTGCTTAAAAGTCAGTCCAATCGGTTCCATCATTGATTGACAAGGTCTAACCTTGTCAATCGTTTTGCCTTGTCCCAAATGTTTTGACCATAAACAAAAGGGGCAATGATTCCGAAAAGCAGTCCCAATAAAATTATCAGTCGATACTTTCTTCTCGCAATTTTGACATATAAATCCTGACATTCTTTATATTATACCTCAATATCCCTGATATCCCAGATTTCCCTGATGGTGTAAAATTCATATATGGAAATAATTCATAAAACATATTTGGGTCAGCATTTTTTAGTCAATAAGGAAACCCTTGAATTTCTTGCTAAACAAGTTCCCAAGAATCAAATTGTTGCCGAAATCGGTGCCGGTGATGGCCGGTTAACTGAATTACTGGCTAAAAATGCTAAACAATTAACTGCGGTTGAAATTGATAAAGATCGTTTCGGTGATCTTAGAAAAATGGAACAAAAAAACCGAAATTTGAAGGTTATTTTTGCCGATTTTCTTACCTTAAACTTAAGTAACTTAAGCAACTCAAAATACCTAATTGGAAGCCTTCCATATCACATTATCGAACCTTTATTTATGAAAATATTTAATTGGCCGATTAAAAAGGCGGTTTTTACTCTTGGGGCCAGATTTTACTCCAAGATTGAAGCCGATTATCAAAATCCAAATTTTGGAAAATTAACCTTGCTTGTTAATACTTTTTACAATTGGCGTGTTTTGAAAGAATTATCCAAAGATAATTTTTTTCCTCAACCGCCAACACCCGCCTTTATAATTGAATTTAGTCCCAAATCCAGGAAAGAGATTTCCGCTCATCAAGACTCATATTTGTTTAAAGAATTATTTTTGTCAAGCCATCGGGGAACAAAAGTTAAGAATGTCGTAAAATTAGATAATCTGCAATTACCCGAGTCTCTTTTGGAAAAATCTTTTGAACAGTTAAATAATCAAGAATTAGGAGTATTGGTTTCGCGGTTGACCAGCATTAAAATATCTTCATCTTGAAGAATATGTCCCGGGCTTACAGTTTGGGCCTGAAATTTTACCGATTTACCCCAAACTTTCGCTTCTTTAATCGTTAAAGCCAAATTCCCATGAATTTTTCTGGCCGTCTCTTCTACCGACTGTCCCTCCTTAATAATTAACGGATCGCTTAAATCCGGTTCTTCATCTTTTGTTTTTAAATATACTCTTATTAATCCTAATTTTTTCCATATCTTTTCCCTAAGTTCCTCAAGCCCGATCTTTTTTTCCGCGCTTACCCTTATCACCCCCAACTCTCCCAAAACCCCCATCTCCCCCAAACTAATTTGATCTATTTTATTAACCACCGTGATTGCCGGAATATAAACACGGTTGGCCATAAAAGCATCAATCAGATTATCAATTGTGATATCCTGTTCAAAAGTTATTTCCGCATTGGTTATTCTAAATTCCTGCGCGATTCCTTCAATTTCCATTCTGGACAAACTTAAATGAGAAGTTGATAAGTTTAGTTTAATTCCGCCTTTTTCGGTTTCCTTAATAAAAATGTTAGGTTTGGTTTTGTTAATTCTTACGCCCGCTTGTTCCAGTTCCTTTTCCATCAGCGCAATCTGCTCAAGGTGATTGGTTTCTACCAGTAAAACAATTAAATCCGCGTTTCTGGCCACCGCCAATACTTGTTTACCATGACCTTTACCGGAAGCGGCTCCGGAAATTAATCCCGGAACATCCAAAATCTGGATTTGCGCACCCAAATAATCCATCATTCCCGGAATAACGGTTAAAGTTGAAAAAGGATATGGAGCAATTTTTGAATGAGCCGAAGTCAAGACATTAAGCAAAGTGGACTTGCCGACAGAAGGAAATCCAACAAGAACAACGGTGGCGTCGCCAAAATGCTTTACCTCAAATCCCTTACCACCCCCGCCGCCCCCACTTTGTCTTTCCACCAATTGGTCCTGTAAAACCGCTAATCTGGCTCTTAGCCGGCCAATATGATGTTCCGTCCCTTTGTGATACGGCGTGGTTCTCATTTCCTCTTTAATTTGTTCGATTCGATCTGAAATTTCGTCCATCGCTGTTAGTTTGATATAATCCCGATATGAAACGCGTGATACTTTTACTGATCTTTATTCTAGCATTTTTATGCCTCAAAACGCCAGTTTTTGCTTCCGAGAACAACAAATTTGGAATTCACATTTCTCATTTAGGTGATATTGATAAGGCGGCTGAATTGGTTAATTCCAATGACGGTGATTGGGGATATGTCACCATTGTTATTCAGGAAAACGACTATGATCATGATAAGTGGCAGAATTTCTTTGACCAATGCCGGGAAAAACACTTAATTCCTTTAGTTAGAATCGCGGCCGAGCCGATAGGGGAGACTTGGAAAATTCCCACCATCGATTCCTTAACTTCTTGGACTGACTTCTTAGACTCTCTTAATTGGCCGATAAAAAACCGCTACGTGATTATTTTCAACGAACCAAACCAGACAAAAGAATGGGGAAATCAAACAAAGCCAAAAGAATATTCTCATATTTTAGATCAAGCAATTGCCATTTTTAAAAATAAAAATGCTGATTTTTTTATTCTTAATGCCGGATTCGATCAAGCCGCGCCAAATTCCAATTCAACGATGGAAGAATACAAATTTCTCCAACAAATGAATTTTGAAGTTCCGGGAATTTTTAATAAATTGGATGGCTGGGCTTCTCATTCTTACCCGAATCATGGTTATACTGGCAAGCCTTGGGAAACGGGCAAGGCGAGCGTCAAAGGTTATGAATGGGAACTTTTGGTTTTGAAAAATAATTTTGGCTTAAAAAAAGATTTGCCCGTGTTCATTACGGAAACAGGATGGCCGCGTTCCGGAAATTCGAAATTGATTACTTCTGGTTATCTGGAACAGGCATTCACGAATGTTTGGCTACCAGACAAGCGGGTTGCGGCAGTGACGCCTTTTATTCTCAATTATCCCGAGAAACCGTTTAACAATTTTTCTTGGTTTGATTCTCAAGGAAATCCTTACCCTCAATATGAAACAATTAAGCAGTTGTTAAAGGTTGCCGGTCAGCCGGAACAAATTAAAAAAATAGAAATTGTCAGTATTTCCTTTCCTTCCTTCATTCCCGCCAATAATACTTTTATCGGTAAAATTACCTTAAAAAATACCGGTCAGTCGATTTGGGGAGAAAAATTATTTCGCTTGTTATCTCTCCCTTCCCCGATATCCCCAACATCCCTGATTCTCCCTGATAAAGTAATTATTAAACCAGACGAAAAATATTCCTTTGATTTTAAATTTTCTACTCCTTCAACCGCAGGAGAATATTTATTATCCTGGCAAGGCCTTCCGGAATATAGAGTTACTGTCTTTGAAGCCTGGAAGTTAACCAACACCAGCCAAACCTTTTTCAACCGTTTAGTCAATAGAATCACCAATTTCTGGTATAACTTTCTTCGATAATATTTCAGCCTTATTTAGCCTCGTACACTCCGAGTGTGTCTTAGCTTGACACACCGGTATTTGTGATCCTGGGAGGGCTCGAACCTCCAACCACCCGGTTAAGAGCCGGATGCTCTACCATTGAGCTACAGGACCTTGTGCGCGCCTGGGGTGAGTCGAACACCCAACCTGCACGTTCGAAGCGTGATGCTCTATCCATTAAGCTACAGGCGCTTATTTATTATTATACCAAATTTGGAGTGTTCGAGGTTATTCTTCTTTTTGTTTGGAGAAGTCTTCGATTGCCTGTTTAATGATTTCGTGCGCTTTTTCTTTTCCGCTCCAGCCCTCAATTCTTATTTTTTTATCCGGTTGAAGCTCGGCATAATTTTCCCAGAAATTTTTAATTTCTTTTTTTTCGTGAATTGGCAAATCAACCATGTCATGAACACCCGAAAATCTCGGGTCGTCAGCCATCACGGTAATAATTTTATCATCCATTTCACCGGAATCAGACAATCTCAATAAACCGATCGGCCTACAGGAAACTAAACAACCGGGAAAGGTTGGATAGGTCGATAAAACCATCAAGTCCAGCGGATCACCGTCTGACGCGTTTAAAGTTTGAGGCATAAGGCCATATTCGGTAGGATAAAAAACCGCTTCATATAAAACACGATCAAGCCGAAAAATATTAAGTTCCGGATCATATTCATATTTATTGGTTCCTCCTTTGGGAATTTCCACTAAACAATTCACTTCAAAAGGAGGATTTTTTCCAGCCGGTAAAGAATGAACTAAATTATCTTGATTCATATTAGATTTCTTCGTTTTTAATTCTCTCTCTTAAATTTGTAACATATTTATTAAAATAATACAAATTGTGGATTGTCAGTAAATGAGATCCCGTCCATTCATCCGCGCGCACTAAATGGGAAAGATAATTCCTTTTATAATTCTTGCAGGTTTCGCATTGGCAATTCGAATCTAACGAATTTCGATCAGTCAAATATTTAGTTTTGCTTAAATCCAATCGTCCTTCTTTTGTAAACGCAAACCCCCTGCGGGCATAATGAGTGGGGACAGTACAATCAAATAAATCGATTCCGGCCTCAATTACTTTTTCCATATCTTCCAAATAACCAATTCCTAAAAGATGTCTTGGCTTATTCTCCGAAAGATTGGGAATAGTCCAACTAATAATTTCCATCATCTGTTCCTTGCTGTTTCCCAAATCTCCGCCGATCCCAAATCCCTCAACTCCCTCACAACCCGCAATATATTTAGCGCTTTCTTCTCTCAAATCTTTAAAACGTGATCCTTGAACAATACCGAATAATGCCTGATTTTTATCTTTTTCCTCTAGACAAACTTTAATCCATCGATGAGTTCTCGATAAAGCAACCTTTGCGTATTCATAAGTTACAAAAGGAGCCGTACATTCATCAAAAGCAAAGATAATATCCGCGCCTAGCTTTTCCTGAATATTCATTGATTCTTTCGGACCGATAAAAATATTATCTCCCGAAACTAGAGATTTAAAAAACACGCCGTTATGAGTAATTTTAACTTTATTAGGTTGCTGACCAATAATAATTTTTTGATCATTTTCTCCGGGAAAATATTTTAACAATTTCCCGACTTTCAAATCCGATCCGAAACCCAAACTAAAGACCTGAAATCCGGTTGAGTCAGTCATTAACGGCCTATCCCAATTCATAAACTGATGCAATCCACCCGATTCAGCAATAATTTTTTCACCAGGCTTAGAATGAAGATGAAAAGTATTAGCAATCAAAAGTTGACAACCAGCCATCTTGGCTTCTTCACTGGTTAAGGTTTTTACCACGCCCTGCGTGGCCACCGGAACAAAAGCTGGCGTTTCCACTTCACCATGCGGTGTTGTCAAAATTCCAATCCGAGCTTTACTTTTTTTAGATTTTTTAATTATCTTAAACTCAATCATTTTATAATCCCACCTGGAGGGTGGATTAGCTTGGCACCTGACCAAAAAGTCGACGATTTCTAAGATTTTCTATGGATACTTCTATTATTTGTCCCTTAAAATCCTTCTGTGTTTCAATCCAGGCAGGAACATTGTTTTCTAATAAAACCTCTTGGTATTTTCCTTCTTTCTTGACCAGAAATAAAGCCTTAAATGTTTTTCCAATGTGTTTCTCTAAAAATATTTGATATTTTCTTTTCCCCAAATCTTCCAGTTCTTTAGACCTAGACTTTTTGACCGATTCAGGAACTGCTCCTAACTTGTTTTCCAAATTCCAACCGAGTGTCCCTTCTCTTTTTGAAAATCTAAAAATATGAAACCTGGAAATAGAGGATTGCTCTAAAAATTTATAAGTCTCCTGGAAATTCTCTTCCGTTTCTCCCGGAAATCCAACAATAATATCTGTCCCTATAAATGTCAACGGGTCAAGTTTTTTAACTTCCTCTAGTTTTCCTCTAATTTCCTCTACTTTGTAGTTCCTGTTCATTAATTCGAGAATTTTATCACTACCCGACTGAATCGGGATATGGAAATACTTCACTATTCTGGGTGACTGAAAAACTTTTACCAAGTCATCGTTTATTGAATTTTGATTAATTGACCCAAAACTCAATCTTTCTATTTCTGTTTCATCCAAAATCTTTTTTATCAAATCAGTAAGATTTTCTCCGTTATCGCTTCCAAACAAATCGGTATTTATCGCTGTTAATATGATTTCCCTGATTACCTCAAAATTCCTGATTTCCCTGATAATCTCCTTTATCTTCTTAGACTTAGGCTTTCCTCTTAAATAAGGGACTATACAATAACTGCAAAATTGATCGCATCCATCCTGTATTTTAATTAAAGTCCTCCCAGATTCTTCATAAATATTTTTTCCTGAGTCGATTTTCTTTTTCCCAATTTTTTCGATGTTGATTGGTACTTTTCTCCCTTCCCATTTCACCGCAGCGCATCCCGTTACAATTATTTTTGCTTTGGGAAATTCTTTTCTTTTGCTTCTAATAAATTGAAGAACTTCCTTTTCCGCCTTTTGGGTCACTGCGCAGGAGTTAATAAGTATAATGTCGGGCTGGTCCTCTGATTCTTCATATCCAGCTTCCAACATCTCACTTCGAATTTCCAATGTTTCTGCCATATTCACCCGGCAGCCAAAATTATAAACAAAGAAACTCTTGCTCATTCTGTTTTAATCGTTACCAAATCACCAATCTTTATCCCGATTCTCCTAATCATTCCCGAATTAACCTCCAATACTTTATCAAATTCCGTTTTTGCATTAACAATTTTTGGCAGTTCGCCCGTTTTTGGATAAGGAACATCTTCGATAAAATCAACCACGTGGTTACCGTTAATATAAACAAAATCCAAATTAAATTTCATTAAATTCATCCAAAAAGTATAAATCCCTGGCTTTTCATAGATAAACAGCATTCCCTGATTATTTTCTAGTTTATTACGGCCAGACAAGCCGCGCGCGCGGCTAACCAGATTGTCCGCGATTTCGACTTCGATTTTATTATTATTAATAATGAGAGAATTTTCTTCCTGGTCTTTATGCATAATTAAAATCCCCAACAACCCCAAGGACCCCAAAAATCCTAAAAGTATTTTATTTCTCATCCTTTTATTCTACCAGATCGTGCGAAAAACTTGACAATTATTCCTTTGTTTGGAATTATTAGATTAACAAATTTAATGAAAAAAGTTTTCCCTTTAATCTTTTTCTTTTCTTTAACCCCGTTGACTTTATCTGCCGCGGTTATTGTTTTTTTGTCGTCGTTTAAAACAGCTCCCGCTCAAGTTCTTATTAGCCCTAAGGTCGTTTCCGTGCTTTCAGCTTCAACAACAAGTCTTGAATATTTTAGTCCGCTTCCGCCGCCTGTGGGCACGATTGATTCATTAATTAGTCCAGCCGATGCCCGTCCGGTTTTGATCAAAAATTATCTGGACAAATATAATTCTCCTTTGACTCCTTACTCTGATTATATTTTTAAAATATCCCAGCAATATGGTCTTGATTATGGTTTGATTGTGGCGATTGCTCAATGCGAATCGAATGTCTGTAAAAAAATTCCTTATGGCTCTTACAATTGCTGGGGTTTTGGGAATGGCGGATCAAGATTTACTTCTTGGGAAGGCGCGATTGAATATGTAGCGAAAACTTTGAAAGAAGATTATTATGATATTGGCCTGGTTACTCCGGATCAAATTATGCCCAAGTATGTTCCTCCGTCAATTGATAAAGGCGGTCCATGGGCCAAATGCGTTAATCAATATCTTGAAGAACTTCGATAATTATTTCGCGTCATCCTGAGTGTAACGAAGGATCTTATTAGCAATCTAACAATCGTCTTCATCTTTGATATAATTTACGTATGCCATCTGTACCCTACGATTCCTGCAACTACAAATTGTTTTGGAAGAATCGTAATTATGAGGATCAATCCGAACGTCTCGCTATCAATAAATTTTTAAAACAAATTCATTCCCGTGATTCGATTATTGATATTGGCGGTGGATATGGCAGATTGGCAAATCTATATATTCCGGAGTTCCGGAAATGTTTTATCGTCGATCCCTCCGAATCCCTTCTTTCTGAAGCAAGAAAATCCCTGATTACCCTGAAGTCCCCGAATTCCCTGACTTTTCTAAAAACCAATAGCGACTCGCTTCCCAAAGACCAATTTGAAGTTGCTCTAATGATCCGTGTGGCTCATCATCTTCCCGATCCTTTACCAACCTTTAAAGAGGTTTATAGAGTCTTAAAACCCCAAGGATCTTTTATTCTTGAATATGCCAATAAAATTCATTTACTAGCTAGATTAAGAGGGGTTGATAAAAGTTTAGAACCGATTGATGTTCGTTCGGAAAAATCAAAAACAGAAGGGAAAATTATTTTTGTCAATCATCATCCCAAAAGAATTGAAGAATTATTAAAAGAATCAGGTTTCGTTGTTATTGACAGGCTCTCCGTTTCCAATTTCCGTTATCCACTGATAAAAAAACTTGTTCCAGAAAAACTACTGTTATTTTTTGAAAATCTTCTCCAAAAACCCCTCGCCAAAGTGAATTTTGGTCCTTCTATATTTTTACTTTGTCAAAAAACCAAATAGTCATCCTAAGCGCAGTGAAGGATCTTCTTTTCTTCTCTGTCATTCCGGGCTTGACCCGGAATCTATTTTAATAAATTTTTCTTATAAATTTTCTTGTAGTAACGTTGTGCAAATCTATGTGCCTCGTCCCTAATATGTTGTAGCAATTGTAGTGGCAAGGAATTCGCAGTCAGGCTTATTTCCTTCCATCCCTTAATTGAATCTTGTCCGAATCTTGGAATTATAATGGTTTCGTATTCCTTTGCTAACCCCAATACCCCCACCTTCCCCAACATCCCTAGATCTTTTACCGCTTTAACCGCCGCTGATACCTGTCCTTTCCCTCCGTCAACCAAAATTAATTGCGGATAGATCCATTCCTGATGTTTTAATCTTCTTTTCAAAATTTCGTAAATTCCTTCGGTATCGCCGCCAAATTTATCAATTCTGAATTGCCGGTATAAAGAATTATCCGGTTCGCCATTAATAAAAGCCACCATTGATCCGACAACAATCCCTTTTCCTAAATTTGAAACATCATACCCTTCGATTCTTTTAATAATAAACGGGTCAAACCCCTGATATTTGATTAAAATTTCTTTTAGGCCGGCTAATTGTTTTCCAAATTTACTTTCTTCGTCTGTTCTTTGATATTTTCCCAAAAGATTATTAATCATTTGGATTTTCTTTTTAGTTTCTCCTGCTTGTTCAAATTTTAAATTTGCTGATTCCAGAATCATTTGCTTTTCCAGTTTTTTTAATAGACTTCTTACTTCGCCTTTTAAAAACATTCTTATCTTAGTAATATTTTTCTTGTATTCAGATGACGGAACAATCCCCACGCCGGGACACATCTTGATTCGATAATAAAAGCAGGGCTTTTTCGGACTGCAGCGGGGATCAGTGCAGTAGGGAAATATCCGGCGTAAAAATCTTAAAATTTCTTTCAGACTGTATGAGGAGGGGAATGGGCCATACCAATCCAATAAATTTTCTTCGTGTTCCGGCTGGCGGATTAATTTTATTCTTGGATATTCCTCTTTAGTAATGCCAACATACAAATACCGAGTATCATCTTTTAAAAGCTTATTGAATTTTGGATGGTACTGTTTAATTAATCTGGCTTCCAAAAGCAAGGCTTCCATTTCTGTGTTTACTATCTGATAATCAATCTTTTCAATGTTTTCGAGTAAATTGTCTGTTCTATTTTCTTTGGACTTACCAATGAAGTAACTTTTTACCCGATTTCTTAAGTTTAGCGCCTTACCAACGTATATTACTTCCTTGTTAGAATTCTTAAACAAGTAAGTACCGGGTTTGTTGGGTATTTTAGATAGATTATCTTTGTTTATCATATGATTTTTAATCACGCCCCTTGCGACTTGCGAAAGCGTTAGCATTGAGCAATAAAGCAAGGTAAGGGATATCGATTGCTTCAGCAATGCGATATTTTAAGTTTCGCGACTCTCGAAAGCGTGAGCATTGAGAGACAAAGCGAAATACTATTAGCTATAAGTATTTCCCGGTCCAGGATTTCTTGTTGTTCTTAATCTGCCCAACGGTTCCCTCTCCAACAACATATCCTCCAGCATCGCCACCCTCCGGTCCAAGATCTATAAGCCAGTCCGATTGCTTAATTATTTCCAAATTATGCTCGATCAAAATGACCGTATCCCCGCGATCAACCAAAGCCCGTAAAACATAAAGCAGATTTTTCAAATCCGCGTAATGTAAACCGGTTGTCGGTTCATCGAGTAAATAAACCGATTTACCTTCTCCTTTCTTTACCAACTCTCTGGCTAATTTAAGTCTTTGCGATTCGCCTCCGGAAAGAGTCGGGGATGATTGACCTAATTCTAAATAATTTAAGCCGATTTGCTTAAGAACATCCAATTTTCGGCTAATAGCAGGTATCGCCCCAAAGAAAATTAAAGCTTCGCTTATGGTTAGTTTCAATATTTCGGCAATGTTCTTTTCTTTATATTGAACCTCAAGAACTTCGGTCTTAAATCTTTTTCCATGGCATTCTTCGCATTCTACCCAAACATCAGGCAAAAATTGCATTTCGACCCGAATCTGCCCCTGCCCTTGACAGGCTTCGCACCGGCCGCCCTCGGTATTAAAAGAAAAATGCGTTTCGGTTAAGCCTTTCAGCCGGGCTTCGGTCGTTTGGGCAAATATCGCCCTGATTTCCGTAAAAACCCCGGTATATGTCGCCGGATTACTTCTTGATGTCCGACCAATCGGCGATTGATCAACTAAATAAACTTGAGAAATATTTTCGTTACCTGACAACTTGGTAAATTTCCCCGGTGTTTCTCTTGAATCCGGTTCAACTGCCTTTTTCAAAGCCGGATATAACGTATCGGTCATCAGTGACGATTTACCTGAACCGGAAACGCCGGTAATTGTTGTTAATTGTCCAAGCGGAAATTTTACATTAATATTTTTAAGATTATGGGCGGAGCAACCTTCAATTTTGATCCAGCCAATGTCGAAGGGGTACTTGAAATTTAATAATGGAATTGTTTCTTCGCCAGACAAATATTTTCCGGTAATTGAATTTGGATTTTTTTCTATTTCCGCTGGTGTTCCTTCGGCAATTAGATGGCCGCCTTTTTTCCCGCCTTCCGGCCCGAAATCCATCACCCAATCCGCGCTTTCAATTATTTTCGGATCATGTTCAACAACCACTAATGTATTTCCCAAATCCCTTAATTTTTTTAAGGTATCAATTAATTTATGCGTATCCCGCGGATGCAAACCAACTGTTGGTTCATCCAGAACATATAAAACGCCGGTTAATCCGCTTCCAAGTTGCGAAGCCAATCTGATTCTTTGTCCTTCACCAGCAGACAAAGTGGCGGCCGCACGATCCAACGTCAAATAATTCACGCCTACGGAAATTAAAAAAGAGATCCTGCTTGATATTTGATACAAAATCGGCTGGGCAATCTCTTTGTCTTTAGTAGAAATTAACACCGATTCCAAGTCGGCAACCCAATCCCTAAGTTTTTCTAAAGACCAGCTGGAAATCTGGGCAATATTTTGATTTTTAATCGTAACGTTCAGGGATTCCTTTTTCAGCCTTTGACCGTTGCAGACTTGGCAGGTTTCCTTAATCATTAGTTTCTCGATTTCTTCTCGGATTTCATCGGAAGTTGTCGTGTAATAACGATTCTCCAGTTCTGACAAGCGCCATTGGGAAACTTTCCGGGGATCAACCCGCAATTTAACGCCCAATCCATTACATTCCGGACAGGCACCAAACGGAGAGTTAAATGAAAATATTCTCGGTTCGATTTCTGGAAGTGAGATGTTACAGATTGGACAGGCAAAACGAGAAGAAAATACTGTGTCTTTGGTCTTTTGCGGATAGTCCGGAATGGCAAAACTAGAATCTAATATTTGAGTAGAAATTACTAATCCGTCGGATAATTCCTTGGCAATTTCCACGTCGTCTTTAACCCTTTGGCCAAAAGCCGTATTTCCTGTCAGCTTTTTCTCAAAAGCGAATTGATCAATCACCACATCAATATTGTGGCGGTTAGTCTTAATCAAAGTCAGGTCTTCATACAAAAAGAAAAACCGGCCGTCAATTCTCACTTTTTCAAAGCCTTTATGTTTTAAATTGTCCAATAATTTGCTGTACTCACCTCTTTTGTCACGCACTACCGGAGAAAGAATCATGAACCGGGGATATTTTATTTCTCTCTTTTTTAATTCTTCTTGTGCCAAACCAATAATCTGCCGGCTTATCTGCTCGCTGGTTTGCCTGGCGATTTCCCGGCCGCAATTAGGGCAATGGGGATGGCCGATTCTGGCAAAAAGTACCCGGAAATAATCATAAATTTCGGTTACGGTTCCAACCGTTGATCGGGGATTATGAGACAAACCATGTTGATCAATTGCGATTGCCGGTGATAGTCCTTCAATTGAATCAACATCGGGATGGGGAAGCATCCCTAAAAACTGGCGAGCGTATGAAGAAAGACTTTCCACATAACGTCTTTGTCCTTCCGCATATAAAGTATCCATGGCCAAACTGGATTTACCCGATCCGGAAACACCCGTAAACACCACAAATTTATTCTTAGGAATATTAACATCAATGTTCTTAAGATTATGTTCGCGAGCACCTCTAATTTTTATAAAGTCGTTCATTATTCGTGTCATCCTGAACAAAGTGAAGGATCTAGGCTGAAAGCCGCATACGCTTCGGGACGTACCGTCTGGTACATCCCTTCGCTAGATTCCTCGTTCAACCCTGTAAGGGTTACACTCGGAATGACATTTAGTGTAATCCAGCAATCGCAAATCTCCACGGCTTCCCGTGTCTGCTCAATAATAACACATTTTTGCTCTTGACACACTTTTAATTTCTGATAGACTTTATACATATGGCCACAGAAAAGACGGAAAACCCACCCGAAAAGAAATTGAATATTAAAAAATTACTTGTTGCCAAAAAGAAAGTTCTAGTTTCTATATTTATTATTGCAGTAATTCTGGTTGCCACTTTCTTTCTAAAAAGTTGGTTTGTAGTCGCTTTAGTTAATAATCAACCGATTGGCCGTTTTACTTTAGATCGGGAGCTGGAAAAACAAGGCGGCAAGCAGGTTTTGGAAAACAAAATTTCGGAAATCTTAATTTTTAATGAAGCTTCGAAACAAAAAGTAACGGCGACACAAGCAGAAATTGATACCAAATTAAAGCAAATTGAAGACCAAGTTAGCGCCCAAGGTCAAAAATTGGATGATTTACTAGCCCAGCAAGGGCAAACTCGCGCTCAATTGCAGGATCAAATCAAAATTCAACTTTTGGTCGAAAAAATGGTTGGTAAAAATATTCAAATCACCGATAAAGAAATCAGCGATTATTTTAATACCAATTCCAGCACTTATCCCAAAGGAACAAAACTTGAAGAAAAACAAGCAAGCATCAAGACAACTTTGTATCAGCAAAAATTAAGCGCTGCTTTCCAACCTTGGTTGGATAATATTCGAAAATCCGCCAGCATCCGCTACTTCGTCCAATTCTAAGTGTCATCCTGAGCGTAGCGTTTACCCTCAAAACAGCAGTTTTCAGGGAAGGATCTTCTTATTACAATTTACAATTTTTCAAGAGCAAATCTTATATTCATTTTCCACGTGTCAACCTGCATCGCCGAGTCAAGGCGGGCGTAGACCACCCTCCAGGTGGTCTAGCTTGGCACCTTCTCTTTTTGACATACGCCTTATACTATAAGTAGTCCATTCATATCAGAAGTACATTAACAATTCGGGCTAGATAACGAGAATCTACAAAAGGAGGGGAAATGGATAAGTCATCGGACGAGGTTTGGAAGCTTTTGTCGCTGGCGCTTGTCGCCTGGGTTGGATTACTATTCATTCCTTTTGCAATGTTCCTGATAGTGTTAGTAGCCATGATAAAAGGGACGGTTTTTGTCGTAATCGGCATTTTCGGAGCGCTGGCTATAATATTTCTGCGATGGCTTTCGGACAAACCAAAAAAGTGGGGAATTAAAGATTGTCTCGTATATAACTTCCTTGACCACACGAGAGAAAAAACAAGGGTTATCACCTATTTGATCGTTCTCTGGGAACTAATCACCGTCGTATGTTTCTACGGATTAGTTGTTGCCAAGGATTTTCCAGAAGAAATGAAATGGACTTACGAGTACATCTTGTTTATCCCATCTACAACTCTTACGCTTTTTGCCTATTGGCAATTTCCTTTCGAATCCAAACGGAAAACGCTAGGCAAGAAGTTCCGATGCACAGAGTGCGGAAAGAAAAGCCGGATGCCATTGGTAGATACAAATACAGGCCGAGTTGATTGGACGAAACCGGATAATGGCTATTTGTTTAATGAAGGAGGTTGGCTCTGTTATAAACATGCTCCTTTGGTACCATGGACACCACCATTCGAGTCCATTGACCACAAATCCTCTGCAGTGATGCATTTAAGTAACTAATCAAAGCCAGGTTTCTAATATTCATTAGAGCCTGGCTCTTTTTTATTTTTTCAGGTGTCCTATCTAGACCACCTGGAGGGTGGTCTAGCTTGGCACCTTCCCTTTATCTTTTTGAAACAACCTCAATCATGTCTCTAATTATGGCTGCCTTCTCAAAATCCAACAATCCAGCGGCTTCCCGCATTTCTCTTCTCAATAAAGGAATCATCTTTTTCTTTTCCCCTGGTGTCAATGACTCAAAATCTGTTTCCCAAACTTTCCCGCTTCTCGCATCCCGCTTCTCGCTTCTGTTTACGAATCCTTCTCTGATCGGCTTCTCTATTGTTTTTGGGATAATTCCATGTTTTGAATTGTATTCCAGTTGGATTTTCCGTCTTCTTCCCACTTCTTCCACCGCCTGCTTCATTGCCAAAGATTCCTGATCAGCATAAAGGATCACTTGACCGGCAACATTTCGAGAAGCTCTTCCCATTGTTTGAATTAAAGAAGTTTTTGACCGCAAAAATCCTTGTTTGTCCGCGTCCAAAATTGCTACCAAAGAAACTTCAGGCAAATCTAAACCTTCTCTTAATAAATTTACACCAACAATGACATCGTATTTCCCCAAACGCAGATCGCGTAAAATATCTGTTCTTTCCAAAGTACCAACATCGGAGTGTAAATAATGAACGAGCAGGGGAGTCTTGGTATTTTCAACTTGTTCCAGCCACCAAGCCAATTCTTCGGCAGTTTTTTTGGTTAGAGTCGTCACCAACACTCTTTCGCCCTTTTCTTTTCTTTTCTTAATTTCTTCCACCAGATCTTCAATCTGTTTTTCCGCCGGCTTAATAATCACCTCCGGATCAACTAACCCCGTTGGTCTGATCAGCTGTTCAACAACACCGTATAATTCTTTCTTTGTTGTTTGTTGTATTTTCTTTGCACTCGTATCAGCCAATTCCAATTCCCATGTGTCGGGCGTAGCTGATACGTATATTGTTTGCGGCGCTCTTTTTAAATATTCCGTAAATTTCAAAGGCCGATTGTCTAAAGCCGAGGGAAGCCTAAAACCAAAATTTATAAGCATTTTTTTCCGGCTTAAATCACCTTGGTGCATTCCGCGAATTTGGGGAATTGCCATATGTGATTCGTCAATCACGACCAAATAATCGTCTCCAAAAAGATGCTGAAAATAATCCATTAAACTCCAGGGCGGATCTCCCGGCATTCGGCCGTCAAAATAGCGCGCATAATTTTCAATTCCATTGACATAACCGATTTCTTTAATCATTTCCAAATCATATTTTACCCGCTGTTCAAGCCGATGCGCCTCCAGTTCTTTCCGTTGTTTTTTTAATTCTTTCAAACGAATATCAAGATCCTGTTTTATTTGCCTCTCCGACTCATTAAACACCTTGGGATCGGTTAAAAAGTGTTTTGCCGGGTATATTTTTAAGTAACCTTCCAATTCTCTTTCATTACCAGCAATCAACGGTCTTGTTTTTAGATTTTTAATTTTACCGTCTTCGATCGTGATTTTAAGAATAACGTCCTCATACGCGGGGATCAATTCTATTTCCTCACCTCTGATTCGGAAGCTTCCCCTGTCCAACTCAAATTTTGCCCTTGTATAATGCAAAGAAATTAATTTATACAAAAACTGCTCGCGATCAATGGTCTGACCTTTTTTCAGTTCGATCACATATTTCCCGTATTCCAACGGGGATCCCAGATTATAAATACAGGAAACAGAAGCGACAATAATCACGTCTTTTCTGGAAAACAAAAGACTGGTCGCTTGCAAACGCAGTTTATCAATCTCTTCGTTAATTTCCGTTTCCTTTGCAATATAAGTATCGGTTTGGGGAATATAGGCTTCCGGCTGGTAATAGTCATAATAAGAAATAAAAAATCCCACGCCGTTATTGGGAAAAAATTCTTTAAATTCTTGATAAAGTTGAGCTGCTAAGGTCTTATTATGAGAAATTACCAAAACGGGTTTCTGAATATTTTGAATGACATTGGCAATCGTGTAGGTTTTTCCGCTTCCCGTAACACCTAATAATACTTGATGAGGCAGACCAGCAGTAATTCCGGCTGTCAATTTATCAATCGCCTGCTGCTGGTCTCCGGCTGGTTTATAATCTGATTTCAGTTCAAAATTCATAATTTCATTTTATCACACCAAGGCTTGACATCCCATAGTTATTCTGTTATAATGCTTCCCAGATCCTGAGGTTTGGTCGACAGACCATACGTCAGGATTTTTTATAGCGAAGCTTATACTCTATATGAGAATATTGATTATTGCTTTATTGGCAGTTTTTTTAATCGTTATCATTCCTAAAACCGCTTTTGCCCAAGTGGAATCCGCCATGTTCATTAATCAATCTCTGATTACAGATCAAAGGGTTGTTGCTTTGGAAAACTTTTTGAACAAATATAATTCTCCCTTAGAACCTTATGCCAAGGAATTTATTAAAGCCGCCGATTATTATGAAATTGATTGGCGTTTGATCCCATCAATAACTGGCATCGAGTCAACTTTTGGAAAATATATTCCTTATAATTCTTACAATGCTTATGGCTGGAATGGGGGAGATTATCAATTTAAATCCTGGCCGGATTCAATCTGGCACGTCGCTGAAGTCTTAAAGACCAAATATTATGACCGCGGCGCTAAAAAAATTCCCCAAATTGCCCGAATTTACGCCCCGCCTTCTGTCATCTGGGTAGGAGCCGTGACTCATTTTACCACCGAAATCGAACAAGCCTCGAATCTAGTTCCTACACTTTAATGATGATATAATTTGAGATAATCAGAGGATCAGTTATATCGGGTGAAGATAACAGAGATCGGATAATCTGTTCACTGTTCAACTTTCCCTGATATTCTGATTTACTGTTTTACTTATATGGGCTGGTGCTGAAATTGGTAGACAGACAGGTTTTAGGAACCTGCGGTAGCAATACCTTAGAGGTTCAAGTCCTCTCCAGCCCACTTTTAGATGTTAAATAAACAATCTCAAACATTACTGGATAATTTTCAGGCTTCTGCTCAACTTAAAAATCCCTCTGATCAAGGGGTAACGGTTAGCCGTACCGTTTCCGCCGCCGCCGTGTTGTATGAAGCCGCCAGAAACGCGGTCGAATTTCGGGCCGAGCACTTAATCCGCCGGGCAGCGATCGAACGGATCCTTAGACGCAGGCTGATTATTAAATCTACCGGCTCTGGTATTGCCGAGGCTTTAATTAAAGAACTTCTTTGGGCCAGATATCTGGAAAACGGCCATATCCCAATTCTCAAAATTGATGAAATCCAAGAAACGATTGATAAATATATCGCTCTAAAAACCGAAGTTTGCAAACTTACCAAAAACAGCGATTATGCCAATTGGCTTACCGGTATTGCTTCCTGTGAGATTGAGAAAAAATTAGCCCCCGCGCCCAATCGGGAAGCCCTAATAAATTTTGTCTATCAAAGTCTTAAAAACGAGATTACTTTGGAGAACGAACGGGATCAGAAAAGTAAAAATATTCAAGTTTATATTGCCGTTCACCGCGCTTATGCCCAAAGCGACGAACCGGTAATTCGCTTCCAGCTGTTTCAGTCAAAATATCCCGACTGGATTGATCAAGGGCCTGAAGAAGCGGTAAAAATTGCCAAAGATTTTGAAAAAACCTATCAGGAAATTGAAAAAGAATTGAATCATCCGGCCAAAGACCGCTTAAAAAGATTTATCAAAAGAGAATGCGCGCCGTTTTTGGTTATCAGAGATTTGGTCGAAGAAGATCCGGTCAATTTTCCGGTGATTTTAACCGATCCTGATTTATTACAGAAAAAAGCCGAAGCGCTTTTAAGTAAACGCTATTTGGAAACCCAAACAAAACTCCGCCGCGCCGCCACCCGGAGCATTATTTATATTTTTCTGACCAAAATGGTTCTTGCAATTTTGATTGAAGTTCCTTTTGATTTACTGGTACGGAAAACAAATTTACTGGCGATTACCATTAATACTATTTTCCCACCGGCCTTAATGTTTGTCGCGACAGCGAACATTGGCCTTCCCGATAACCAAAATACTCAAAGGGTTATTGACCGGATAAAAAATTATTTATATGAGGAAATTCCCACCAACCATAACATTCAAATTAAAGTCAGCAAGCCAAGTTCAACCGCTTTTACGATTGTTTACTCTCTAACTTTTATTCTGATTTTTGGATTAATCATTGCCTTTTTAAACCGCCTTGGCTTCAGTATCGTCAGCAAGGGAATTTTTCTTTTCTTTTTGTGCGTGGTTTCTTTTTTCAGTTACCGTGTTCGTCTGGACACGAAAGATTATGTTATTATGGAAAAGGAATCTGCTCTTACCCCGATAGGCGATTTTATTTTTCTGCCGATCTTAAGAGTTGGCCAATGGCTTTCCGGAGAATTGTCACAGATAAACTTTCTTATTTTTATTTTTGACTTTATAATTGAAGCACCATTCAAGGCATTCTTTAATGTGGCCGAAGAATGGATTCATTTTGTGAGAATTAAAAAGGAGGAAATTATTGTATAAGCACTAAAAATGATTAAAAGTAAAAAATTTCTCTTGGCTGTTTTTTAGTGGTTGTTCTGGTGGTTATTGCTTCCCGCTTTCTATTCGGCAGTAAACAAAAATTTGTTTTAGCGACGGTAAAAAATACCAAAACCGGCGAAGAAATTATCAAAATCCTCAAAGAATTTAATAAGGAAGGGAAAACGATAGTGATTGTTACTCACGATCTGGAAGTTGCGGAAAAATGCAACTTAAACCATGCTGGGCGTAATTATCGGCGTTATGCCGGGATCGTTCGGCGGCGAAGACGGTTTTTCCGGTGCGCCAAATATTCAAGGATCAAAATTAACCCTGGATCATGTTAGAGATCTTGAAAAAATTGGTCCGCCAATTACGGCGGTGGCGCCGGTTTTCGAATCGGCGGAAGTGGCCGTTTACCAAAAAAAAGAGGTTGGCATTACGATTATCGGGTCAACTGAAAATTACATCCGCGTCCGCAAACTGGGGATGGAAAAGGGCCGGTTTTTATCTGCGGCCGATCTTGATTCGGCCAAAAGAGTCGCGGTCATCGGGCCGTCATTGGCCGAAAAATTATTCGGCGCGCAGGAACCAATCGGCAAAGAAATTACCCTGGCGGAAAGAAAATTCGAATCAAGCCCAAATGCTTTCAACCATCAATAATATTTTAGGCGTTTTGACTTTGGCTCTGGGAGGTATTGCCGCCATTTCACTTTTGGTCGGGGGAATCGGGATAATGAACACCATGGCTACACCAAAAGCCGTTTTTTCCCAAGTGAAGTCACTGTTTGGTCAGTTCTTCTGGCTTTTTTTGTTTCTGCTTCTGTCGGTATCGTTTTCGGCGTTGCCCCCGCCATTCGCGCTTCCCGTCTAAATCCCATCACCGCCTTAAGATATGAATAGTTTATTTTCCTTTACAATCCTTTAATCATCCTCTAAACTGAATATATGAAACGGTTTTTATTTATAATCCCTCTTGCTCTCTTGCTCTTTCACTCTTTTACCCTTATAAAAGCCCAAGACTTTACCTACGCCAGGGCTTATCAGGATTACTTGTACAATTTCGGTCAATACCGGAGCGCTTATCTTAATTATCAGTCAGCTAAAAGCGAGTACCAAACCTATAACACTCTAACCGCCCAAACAAAAGCCATTGACCAAACAAAAACAATGCTGACCGCCAGAACCGACACTTTAAGAACTTTTTTAACCGCGGCCAGAATGAAACTAAACGAAGACCAAAGCGTCACCGATTATCAGAAGAATCTTCTTTATCCTCAGATTGACGGGGAGATTGCTTCTCTTCAACAAAACAAAAGTGATATTTCTCCGGTTTCCACGATCGATGACTTAATGAATGTTTCCCAAAAATTTGAAAAAAATTATCCAACCGCTGTTTATTTGACCTATCAAACCAAGGGCGCCCTTTGGTCAGGAAGAATCAGCATTGAAATAAATGAAGTGAAATCGGAAATTACCAGTCTTGAAAATTATATTAATCAATTAAAGGAATCGGGCAAAGATGTTTCCACTTTAGAGCGTTGGTTGATTGAAGCCAAAGGCAAAGAATCTTTAGCGGAGGAGAAATACAACTTAGGCCAGCAAACGGTATCTACCATGCTTACTCAAAGCACTCCGGATGAAATGCTTAAAATTTTAAATAATTCCCAACAAATTTTTGTGGACGCCAATCAATACTTAAAAGAAACAATTACCGATCTGAAAGAAATAATTAATAGAGTAAAAAATGTTTAAAAAACATTTGGGAAAAACCATTATCCTGGGATTACCGTTGCTGGTTTTGGTTCTGTTCGTTCTGCTGGTTATTCAAGCTAAAATGACCAGTCCGACAACAAGTTCCACCACAAATAATCCAAATCCGACTCCCGCCATTATTGAGACGAAAATAACCCCCACGATTGCCAGTGATCAATTCCAGGCAATTATTGATCGGGTTGGCAATACTGAAAAAAAGTTAAATTCCGTTGATCTAAACGAATCGGATTTGACCATGCCTTCGCTTAATCTGAATATCAATTTCAATAATTAATCATGGATTCATATATCCCTCTTGCAGAACGGGTTAGACCCAAAAATCTCGATGAATTTGTCGGCCAAAAACATTTAGTCGGCCAGAACGGAATCTTAAGAAAACTTATTCAATCGGATCAACTGGTATCAATGATCCTCTGGGGCCCGCCCGGAGTAGGGAAGACCTCTTTGGCACGAATTATTGCTACCGAAACTAACTCTCACTTTGTCAGTCTTTCTGCAGTAACTACCGGTTTAGATCAAGTACGAAAAATTATTAAAGAAGCCCGCGAAAGAATCAATAAAAGTGAACAACTGTCTCTTCGCTCTACGTCTACCAGACAACCAGACAACCAGAAAACTAGTCGAACCATTTTATTTGTCGATGAAATTCATCGTTTTAATAAGGCCCAACAGGATGCTTTTCTGCCTTCGGTTGAAGACGGAACAATCACTTTAATTGGCGCCACCACCGAGAACCCGTCTTTCGAGGTCATCGGTCCGTTACTATCCAGATGCCGCGTATTCGTCTTGAATCAACTCGAAAAAGAAGAATTGGATATAATTTGTGATCGAGGACTAAAAGAACTCAAAAAAACGATTTCAAAAGATGCTAAAGACTTTTTGCTCAATTCGGCCAACGGAGATTCTAGAAATGTCCTGAATATTCTGGAAATAGCTGATCGACTATTACCCGCCAAGAAACAAATTGACCTAAAAGTAATCCAGAATGCGCTTCAGCGGGAATCTCTCTATTATGACCTGCTTGGTGAAGAGCACTACAACACGATCAGTGCTTTTATTAAAAGTATGCGCGCCAGCAATGTCGATGCCGCCTTATATTATTTAGCACGAATGGTTGAAGCTGGCGAAGATCCTTTATTTATTGCCCGCCGGATGGTAGTTTTTTCTTCCGAGGATATCGGCATGGCTCAACCGACCGCATTGGTCGTTGCCAACGAAGTATTCCGCGCCTGCGAAACCATCGGCTTTCCCGAATGCCGGGAAAATCTTGCCGTAGGAGTGGTTTACTTGTGTAAATCACCCAAAAACCGCTCCGCTTACAACGCTTACATGGCCGCTTTGGCAGACGTCAAACAATTTGGTAATTTGCCGATTCCTCTGGTAATCAGAAATGCGCCAACGAAACTAATGAAAGATTTGAATTACGGTAAAGGCTACGATTCTTATACTAAAGAAAGTCTTTTGCCAGACAAATTAAAAGGAAAAAAATACTATAAATAAGTTGTCATTTTCGCCATTCGCACACCCCCGGTTTTGCACACCCCCGGTGTGATATAGCTAGACACATAAGGAAAAATGAATATTAAAACTTTAGTTCTGGGACAATTACTGACTAATTGCTATCTTGTTTGGGATGAAGAAACCAAAGAGGCGATTGCGATTGACCCGGCCGACGAAGCCGATTATATTATCCGCAAAATTCTTGATGAGAAGCTTGTTGTCAAATTTATTGTTGCTACCCATGGTCATTTTGATCATGTTCTCGGTTTACTTGAATTAAAGTTGGCTTTCAACGCACCTTTTCTTATGAATTCCAAAGATAATTTCTTACTCAAGAGAACTTCCCAAACAACCAAACGCTTTACCGGTTTATCCGCTGATCCGACTCCATTTCCAGATAACAATTTACAGCAGGGGAATAAAATTATTTTTGGAAAGCAAACTTTAAAAGTTATCGAAACTCCCGGACACACGCCCGGAGGAATTAGTTTATCTACTCCAGGGATACTTTTTAGTGGCGATATGATTTTTGCGGACGGATTTGGCCGAACCGACTTAAGCTATTCTTCGCCAATCGATTTTCAAAAATCTCTGACTAAATTGTTTAAATTACCGGATTCAACGATTATCTACCCCGGTCACGGCTTAACCACCTCTGTAAAAAAAGCTAAGCTTATGATAGAATAATTTTGTGCCTAAATCTTTTCAAAAAAATAAAACCCAACCGGTAGTTGGATTTCGAACTCCGGAATTTTTCAAGGAAAGAACGATTATTTCCAAAAATCGGGGTTTTCGTCCACAAAACCGCCTCACTCAACATAAAGGATAACCTCATATGACTAAAAGCATTTTAGCTAAACAGGAAGACGGAACGGTTCAGTTTACTATTACTATTCCAAAAGAGGAAATCAAAAAAACCTATGAAGAGGTGATGGTTTCTTTGGTAGAACAAGCCGAAATTCCCGGATTTAGAAAAGGCAAAGCGCCGCGCTCAACCGTTGAAGAAAAAACCGATAAGTCAAAAATTTATGAATTGGTAATTGAAAAAATTGTTCCCAAGGCCTACTTAGAAGCCGTCCAGGAACACAAAATTACCCCGATTATCAATCCAAAAGTAGAATTACTCAAAGCCAAAGAAGACGAAGATTGGGAAATTAGGATTACTACCTGCGAAAGTCCGCAAGTTGAATTGGGGGATTATAAAGAAAAAATTAAGGGCGTTCTGGCGGCTTCAAAAATCATCACCAATGCCCCTCCGATTACTGAAGAGGAACGAACTCAAAAAGCAATTGATGCATTAATAGAAACCGTAAAAGTTAATATTCCGGAAATAATTCTTGAAGACGAAATTAATCATTCGCTGGCCGGTTTAATTAATCAAACCAATTCTTTAGGGATGACGGTTGAACAATATCTTGGTTCAATTGGTAAAACCGGCGATCAAATTAGAACAGAATACCGGGAAAAAATTATCAAAGATTTAACCATTCAATTGGCTTTAAATGAAGTGTCTAAAACAGAAAAACTTGAAATTTCGGAAAAAGAAGTGGAAGATTTCATCAATGCCCTTGGTGACCAAAAAACAAAAGATGATTTTTCCAAGCCGGAACAAAAATTATATCTTCGGAATATTCTTCTCCGGCGCAAGGCCCTTGAATTTATCTCCCATCTCTAGTATAATACTGGGCATTAATGAACAAATATTCAAAAAACGATATTTCTCTGGAAATTTTGCGGGACAGCCTGACTGAAAAACAGGAATTTGAACGAAAGTATATCCGGTCGGAAGCAATCAGGAAACAGGAACTTTTAATTTTCTCAAATTCTAAAAAAGAAACTGCAACCCAAGTCACCAAGCTTCAGGAAGAATTAAAAAAGCTTTCCGTTTCGGTTGTTCATCTTAATCAAGAAGTTCAGGTGGCGGCAATTCAAACAACCATTATTGAAACGGGAACTTATCATCTAACATTCTTTGAAAAACTGATTTCTTTTGTTAAATTATTAACCAAACAAGTTGAACACTCATCCAATTGGTTGTCAATGCATCTTGCCCGCGGCAAGAAAAAATCGCATTATTGGGGACAGGTTAAAAAATCCGGCTCCAAATACCTTCTCTCCGCCGACCGCTACATGTCAACCCAAGCTGGTTAAAGATCCTTTATGTTTTTTGCTCTATCGAACATGGATATTTCTTCGGTTAATGAAGCCACGCAATATTTTGGGCTTACTTTTCCTTGATAACCGCTTTCCGCGCTTCTTCCACCATTAGAAAATACGGTTAATAATTTATCATTGAATAATAATTCATAACCATCTGCTACACGCTCATGACTTCTGACCATAACCGATGCCCCAATTCTTGACATAAATCTTTCAAATGGTTTTTGACCAAAAATAGAGAATCTGTCACTTCGATCGCTCGCTCCAAACTCTTGAACTTGAGAACTGGAGATTAACGACTTCTTCCGTAGGTATACCACCATGAACCGCAACTAACCCATTACCTGTTACAAGAACAACTGGTAGTTTGTTAAACAAAGAGACATATTCTTCATGGTTTCCTCTCATTAAAACAACGTTTTGAGGATATCGAACCTTTAGGTCTAAAACCATTTCTAAATTCCTTACATCATTAGTACCCCTGTCAGCATAATCTCCATTCCCCCGATCCATTTCCTCTATAAATCTTGTTTATTTAACAATCGCTTCTGTTGATAAAGAATCTCCGTGAGTATCTCCTATAAATACAGCTTTCCCTCTGGAGGGAAGATAGGCGACTTTTCCATCCACAAAATATTCATTTTTTTCCCGCCCTTTCAAAAATATCTTCGGGTTCGGAATCCCTCGTCCTTTCCGCATATACCGCTCTAGTATCCTGTCTCTGTACCGAGTTGTTTTCTCTTACAGTTACTGTTGATCCGTTTGACGAATTCAGGTCGGTAATTGTGATTTGGTCGTTCTCGACTTTTATTTTTAGATGTTCTCTTGAAACTGAAGAACTATATTCAAATCTATAAGGATAATAACGGCCAAAGCTAACTTCTTGCGAATCCCAAAGACCCTTATATCCTGTTTGAGGGAAATCGGGATTAAAAGTTTTAGGATCTGCCTTAATTATTTAAAAACGTTGGTCAGCCATCATAATATCTACCGGTTCTCCATGGTACTGGAAAGGACCATAACATCGACCTCCTTTTAAGTCAATTTTATGTTCCGCGGGTTGTGGGGTTTCCTGAAATTCAGACATATTATTAGTGGACTCGCCCCGACTTGAACGAGGGACCTTTTCAATGTCAATGAAACGCCCCTCCTGATTGAACTAATTATAATACGGTGGACGATACAGGACTCGAACCTGTGACCTTCACAATGTCAATGTGACGCTCTAGCCAACTGAGCTAATCGTCCAATCAAGTCGGGCAAGTCTAGCACTAAAAAATTGTTTCTACGATTTTTCAGTGCAAGCCAACTGTTTACTCCGTAAACACAAAGCGTTATACGGAGAGCTACGAGTCCAATATCTCTATAGTCTAACAAATTATCTTATAATTTCAATGCTTTGGTATTATAAACTGTAATATGTCTTCTTTCGTAAGTAAACGTGATTCTGTACAAAAACTAACCATAGCAACACTTGGTTTGTGAGAAAAGCCTATATATTCCACCATTTTGCCTTTTTCCCTCGCTTTTTTGATTGCCGGTGCCAAATCGGTATCAGAAGAAACAAGAATGATTCTGTCGGCTAAATTTTCGTAAACGGCGATTAGTATATCAACTGCTTAGTTTTTGTTGCGAATCAAACAGTTTCTCTGTCTTATTTGATCCATCTTGCCTAATACGACCTACATAATAACAGGCACTTACAAGTTTATCTTGTTTTTCAAGCAACTTAATAAATTTACTGAAATCGAAGGAGAGAAGATTGTGTAACTCCAAGTCTTTAAGCTTAAAATAGAAATTACTTCCATCAATCAAAATGATACATCTTTGCAAATGTCTTGCGACCTCACAGGGCGATTTAGTATTTTTATACTAACACCACTTACTTATTTTGTCAACCAGCGATTCTAACTAACTCTGCTTTAATTTTAGCAAATATTTAAGTTATTGACAACAAAAAAAATTTCTGCGATTATTAAAAATATGTTAACACAACGAGATCTCAATGAAATAGAAAATCTTCTTGACCAGAAACTTGACGAAAAACTGGAAACAAAACTCAATGAAAAATTAAGTTTTCTTCCCACAAAAGATGATTTTTACTCGAAAATGGATCAAGTTATGGGTGAACTGCAAACCATTAGAGAAGAGCAATCAATGGGTAGCCACAGAATCTCCGACCATGAGGATCGAATTACCGTTATCGAACAGAAAACTGGAATCGTAACCACCTGACTACTTGATACATCTTCTATTAATAAATTTTCAATTTACATAAAATTATAATATAATGATTTCAGATAAATATATGTCACAAAAACTTGAAGATAAATTAGAAAAAATGACGCCTGAAGAACAAAAGCTTTGGGCATTGCGTCATACCGCCGAACACGTTCTTCACGCGGCGATGCAAAATCTGTATCCGCAATTAAAAAAAGCGATGGGTCCGGCAACCTCTGATGGCTTCTACTTTGATTTTGATTTGCAGGATAAGATCAGTGGGGAAGATTTTCCTAAGATCGAAAAAGAAATGCAAAAACTGATTGATGCCGATCTGCCGATGATTCAGGAAAATATTACTCCGGCAAAAGCCAGGGAATTATTTAAAGATAATCCCTATAAATTAGAATGGATACAGGATATTGAAAAAAGAGGAGAAAAAATTTCTACTTATAAAATGGGGGATAGTGATTTGGATATCTGTAGCGGTCCTCATGCAAAATCTACCGGTGAAATCAAGGCTTTCAAGCTATTGTCGGTTGCGGGTGCTTATTGGCACGGAAGCGAAAAAAATAAAATGCTTACCAGAATTTACGGTACGGCTTTCCCGTCAAAAAAAGAGTTGGATAATTATTTGGCTCTCATTGCTGAAACCCAGAAAAGAGATCACCGAAAACTAGGCGCTGAATTGGACCTTTTTTCCTTCAGCCCCTTAACCGGTCCGGGTCTAGTACTTTGGCACCCAAAGCTTGCCATTTCCAGGATCGTGGCTGAACAATTTTGGCGTGACGAACACCAAAAAAACGGTTATAAATTCGTCTTTACACCACATATTGCCAGTATGGATATGTTCGTTTTGTCACGGCATTACTTGAAATATATTGACTATATGTTTCCGGTAATGCTTCATCAGTATATCGAAGGAGGAAGTGCCTCTGATTATTCTACCGAAGAACAGCTTAAACCGATGAACTGTCCTAACCATATTCAGATCTATAAATCAAGACCCAGAAGCTATAAAGAACTTCCTATCAGAATGGCAGAATTGGGCACCGTATATAGATACGAAAGGGCAGGGACCCTTCATGGAATGACCCGAGTACGAGGATTTACCCAAGACGATACCCATATTTTCTGCCGACCCGATCAAATCGTCGAAGAAGTTAGGGGTGTTCTCCGCCTAACAAAACACATTTATAAAATCTATGGATTTAAAGATTTTCAGGCATATTTAGCCACTCGTCCTGAAAAATATCTAGGAACCAATGAGATGTGGAAAACTGCCGAGGATTCCCTTAAAAAGGCGCTGGAAGAAGAAAAAATTGATTACAAGATTGACGAAGGGCAAGGAGTCTTTTATGGCCCGAAAATTGATTCTAAAATAAAGGACTCAATCGGCCGGGAATGGCAATTAGGAACTATTCAGGTTGATTTCAATTTACCCTCTCGAACGGAGACGACAGACAAAGAGGTAGACTCGTTCTGGAAATTAAAGACTTTTAAAGATAAATTTCAAACAAGGGAAAAACTGGATAAATATCTGAAAAAATTGGGTCGTGGATTCAACGTTACTTTCATTAATAATCAAGGGCTAGAGGAGCAGGCAGTGATGATTCATCGGACTATTTATGGATCACTCGAGCGGTTTTTTGGAATCTTGATCGAACATTATGCCGGAGCTTTCCCCGTTTGGCTCGCACCGGTTCAAGTTCAAATAATTCCGATTGCCTCCCGGCATTATGATTATGCAAATCAGATTGTCGCTAAGTTGAAAGGTCAAGATATTAGAGTGGAAATTGCCCCTGAAGCAGGAACCATGCAGGTAAAAATCAGAGACGCAGAATTGGAAAAAATTCCGTACATGTTGATAGTTGGCGATAGGGAAGTGAGTAACAACACCGTCTCTGTAAGAACTCGAGGCCAAAAAGACCTGGGGGCAATGGAATTTGACAAATTTCTTTCCAAAATAAAATCCGAGATTGTAAATAAAAGCCAAGTCTGATATCATATTATAGCTCGTGGAGAAAAAGTTTTACCGAATCAATCAGTTAATCAAATCGCCAAAATTAAGAGTTATCGGTGATGATGGTAAACAGATCGGTATTTTAACACTACCGGAGGCCTTTGCCAAAGCAAAAGAATCGGGATTGGATTTAGTGGAAATTGCTTCCACGGCCAAACCGCCGGTAGCCAAAATTATTGATTACAAAAAATTTGTTTATCTGGAAGAAAAGCGCGCCAGAAAAAGCAAGAAAAGCCATGGCGGGGATATTAAAGAAGTCAGATTTACCCCGTTTATCGCTCAAGCGGATTTCGAAGTTAGAATTAAAAGAGTTTTGAGATTTTTAGACGAAGGGAATAAGGTCAGAGTGGTGGTTAAATTTGTCGGACGGCAATTGACAAAAAAAGATTTTGGCTATGAAATAATTAGAAAGGTCAAAATTGCTCTCGCTGGCCAGTGCGAATTCGAAAGCGATCCAAAATGGATGGGACCAAACTTAATCGCTACCGTAACACCAATTAAAAAAATTGAAAATGAAAGAAACGAAACAGAAAACCAGAAAATCGATATCCCGCCGGTTTAGAATAACCAAAAACGGGAAGGTATTACATCGTTCTTCTTTTAGCCGCCATTTACGGTCAAAAAAGAATAAATCTCAATTGAGGCGTTATCAAGTTCCGGCGCAACTTAAATCCAGTATAAATAAAAAAATTAAGCAATTACTGGCCAAGCGCTAAATCTATGAGAATAAAAACCGGACCAACCAGAAAGTTAAGACATCATAAAATTTTAAGCCAAACCAAAGGCTACAGAATGTCCCGAAACAGGCTTTATAAAAAAGCCTCGGAAGCGGTTCTTCATGCCGGACAATACGCTTTTGCCGGCCGGAAAAACCGGAAAAGAGATTTCCGCCAACTCTGGATTACCAGAATTAACGGGGCATTATCCGGAACAAATTTGTCATACAGCCGATTTATTAACGGCTTGAAAAAAGCCAAAATTGAATTGGATAGAAAGATTTTAGCTGATCTCGTCGTCTCCGATCCCAAAACTTTCCAGGAAATTGTGAATAAAATCAAGATTACCAGTAAATCTGTGTAATCAGGTTAAGAAAACAGGGACCAGAGATTGGTTATTTGTTTTCTGATAATCAGATCTCTAGTTCTACTTTTCCTGATAATCTGATCAACGGATCTTCTTTTTAGTTACATTACAATATAACGATACTCCCCTTCATTTTTGTGCTAAAATATCTTCATGGACATAAATCTTATTCAAAATTTAAAAAACCAGGCGATTTCCAGCATTCTTCAGGCAAAATCTAAAGACGAATTGGAAAATTTGCGGATTGCCTATTTAGGAAGAAGCGGCCGGGTATCTGAATTGACCAAGCAAATTCCTAATTTGAATCCGGAACAAAAAAGTGAATTTGGTAAAGTCCTAAATGATGCCAAAAAAGCGATTGAAGACGTTCTCCAGAATCGAGTATCCAATATCCAATATCCAATATCTGGTCAGGAAAAAATCGTTGATCTGACTGAACCTGGAACCCCAATTAAAATTGGTCATCTTCATCCCACCTCGATTGTTATTAATGAAATGTTTGAGATTTTCAAGCATCTGGGGTTTTCTTTTATGGAGGATCGGGAAATTGAAAACGATGAGTTTAATTTTGAAAAATTAAATCTTCCTAAAGATCATCCGGCCAGAAGTCTGCAGGATGCTTTATATATTGAAGATCCGGAAATTGTTTTAAGAACTCATACTTCCTCGATTGAATCCAGAATTTTATCAACCTGTAAACCGCCTTTTAGAATTGTGGCGGCAGGAAAATGTTATCGTTATGAAAATGTCAATGCCAGCAATAACGCGATGTTTTATCAATTTCAAGGGGTGGCTTTACAAAAAGGTTTAACCATGGCCGATTTAAAAGGAACATTATTATATTTTGTCAAAGAATTTTTTGGGCAAGAAAGGAAAGTCAGATTCCGCTGTAAATATTACCCGGAAGTCGAACCGGGCGGGGGATTGGATTTGGATTGTCCATTCTGCAAAGGAAAAGGCTGTTCAGTTTGTAAAGGCCGCGGTTGGCTGGAAATGCTTGGCTGCGGAATGATTCATCCTAATATTTTAAAAAACTGCGGTCATAATCCCAAAGAAATTACCGGTTTTGCTTTTGGAATGGGTTTGGATCGCTTGGTTATGGATCGGTTTGAAATTAATGATATTCGTTCTTTATATAACGGCGATATTTCTTACCAAATAATATGAGAGTTCCTCTTGTTTGGCTTAAAGATTACGTTGAACTGCCAAAAGATTTATCTTTATTGACCGATAAATTAACCATGGCTGGCCATCTTTTAGACAAAGTTGAACATCAAAAAGAAAACACCATTATCGATTTGGAACTCCGCGGTAACCGGGCCGACTGTTATTCAATTTACGGAATTGCCAGAGAAGTATCGGCTCTTTTTGATACGCCAGTTAAAACATTTTCCATCCATCCACCGCTGCGAAAAGTGGAATCTTTGCCGGAATGCAAAATTGAAATTAAAACTCCCTTAGTGAAAAGATTTATGGCCACCATAATTCATAATGTTAAAATCAAACCTTCTCCGGAATGGATGAAAGTTAAACTAGAGCAATACGGTATTCCGCCAATTAATAATATTGTTGATACGACTAACTTTGTGATGATTGAAACTGGTGAACCAATGCATGCTTTTGATTTGGATCTGGTAGGCAAAAAAATGGACCTTCGGCTGGCAAAAAAAGGTGAATCTTTTACCACTTTTGAAGGAACTTTAATAAAATTAACCGAAGAAGATCTTATCTTTGTTAACAAAAAACCAATGGGTTTGACTGGCGCGATAGGGGCAAAAGATTTTTCAATACAAAACAATACCAAAAATGTTTTGTTTGAAGCCGCCAATTATGATCGGGTTAATATTCGCCGGACAATTCGCCGTCACAATCTGAATACCGACGCGGGATTAAGACACGAAAAAGAACTTGACCTCAATAATGTCAGTATTGCTTTCTATCGCTTCCTGCAAATCATAAAGGAAAACGATTGGGGAGAGATCGAGCCGGAAATTTTTGACTATTATCCAAATCCTGTTAAAGAACGAACGATCGCTTTTGATTTGGCACGGATTAAAGTCATCGGTGGTGTTGAAATTGAGAAGAAATCGGTTCTTGAAATTCTTAATCGATTAAATTTTCGAATCAAGAAAAATTCGGGAGATGAATTATCCATTATCTGCCCGACTTACAGAACTGATGTTGTGCAGGAAGAAGATTTGGTGGAAGAAGTTCTAAGAATATACGGGTACGAGAATATCCCGCCGAAAATTTTATCACTGGAAATTCCTTCAGTGATTACGCCAAATTTTGTAAATCAGGAATTAAATCTTAAAAATAAATTGATCGGTTTGGGATTTGATGAAATTATTAGTTCGGCTTTTGTGAAACCTTTTTATCAAAAATGGAATTGTCTTATCGAGGAATCGGAAGTTGGCCGACCAGTTTTAATTACTAATCCACCATCCCCGGAAATCGAAACAATGAGAATGAGTCTTTATCCTAACCTGCTGGAATTCACTCACCGATCAATATCCGAAAGAGTAGAGGAAACAAGATTTTTTGAAATTGGAAAAATTTATTTTCGTCGCGCTGGAAGATATTTTGAAAAAAGAAAATTAGGAATTGCCTTTTGGAAAAAAACAAATTCTGAATTTAAGGATTTTAAGGGTTTTTTAGAAACTCTTTTGGGAACTGATTTTCCAGTTCAATCATTTAAACTAACTGAAGATTATATTTATTACTTAGAAGTTGATTTAGACAAAATTATTAACGGGATTGTTCAACCGAAGGTTTATCTCTGGCCAAAATATCCTCCCATTATTGAAGATTTGTCTTTTACCATTCCTCAAAATATTAAGTTTCAAAAAATAATTCAATTAATTGAATCAACAAATAAAATCATTCAATCAATTAAACTAATTGATTCTTATGAAAATTCAAAGACTTTTAGAATTACTTATCAAAATCCTAAGAAAACCCTAACTGATAAAGATGTTAAAAAAGTTAGAGAAGAAATTATCAATCATTTAAAAATCAAATTGGGCATAAAACTTAAGGAGTAGGAGTCAATGTCAGGGTTGGAGTAGGGGTCGGCTGCCAATCCCAAGCAACATTGACCCCGATTTTGATTTCACTTTCCGTTACGTTTCCTTTGCTGTCGCGGACTCTCGCTCTTAAAGTATGAGACCCATCAGGTAAGGTTAAATTAAATTCATAAGGTTTTCCGTTAATCATTGCCCTTGATGAACCATCTACCAATAATTCGATTAAACTAATTTCATTGGCAGAAACAACGCTTAATCCAACCCGAAAACTTTGGCTTACTTGAGCATGGTCGCCTGGATCAGTAAATTTCAAGTCTGTTTGATTATTGGTGTCGCAATAATCGGTTGGCGGATGATAACGGGTATCGGGCTGGGTTAACAACCAGTCATTTATTCCTTTTTGCCATTGATTCGGATCATTCGGTCCAGCGGTCGGATCGTCTTCCTTTAAAATAAAATATTCTTTTTGATCGTAATCGCCCCGGCTGATATCCACCGGAGTGGCCAATTTTCCGGATGATTTACAAGTCTTAAGCAGAACATGAACCGGATCGTCACCCACCGGCTCGGTACCTTTAATAAAAGATTCAATTCGGGATGGAAAATTATCATGCGCCCGGTAACCGGAAACCAAATCGACTTCAGCCGTAACAATATTTTCCGGAACCACAAAATCTTCTTTTGGTTTATTCTCCAATGCTTTTAAAATGATTCTCCGCCAGATCGGCGCCGCTCCGGAAATCCCGGAAACCAGCTGTTTCATCTGGGAATTATCATTATTACCAACCCAAACACCCGCAATTATCGATGGCGTCCAGCCAACCGTCCAATTATCTCTTTTATCGTTCGTCGTTCCCGTTTTCACTGCCACCGGCCGATCGGAAATATAAATTGAGGAGTGATCGCCAAAAGTCACCGTTCTGGCGCTGTTATCTGAAAGAATATTGGAAATTAAATAAGCCTGTTGAGGACTAATAACTTGTTTTCCGATCGTTTGTTTATATTCATACAAAACATTATTACTGTTATCGGCAACCTTCAAAATTGCCACTGGATCAATTTTATTTCCACCGTTGGCAAAAGCGCTATAAGCCGAAACCATATCAATCAACCGAACTTCACCACCCCCCAAGGTCATTGATAAACCAAATTTTGACATATTATCCGTGGTCGGTTCTAAAGTAGTAAAACCCATATCCCAGGCGGTTTGGAGCATGTCTTTTAGACCAACCCTCGCCAGCATTTTTACCGCCGGAATATTAAAAGAATTACCCAAGGCGTAACGGACTTGAATTGGCCCATGATCCTTACCGTCGTAATTAACCGGAACGTATTCGGGTTTATCGCCGCCAGGAAAACTGGTTTTAACATCCATTAATAAAGTTGAGGGGGTATAACCTTTTTTAAAAGCGGTGACATAAGTTGCCGGCTTAATGGCGGAACCAGGCTGGCGTTTGGATAATGTTACATTAACTTTGCCGTCATAATTGGAAGCGCTGTAATCTTTTGAACCCACCATTACCAGAATTTCTCCGGTTTTGGTGTTTAAAACCATCGCCGCGCCGTTGGTAATATGCAAACTCTCGGTTTTGGTAATTTCCTCGCTGACGATTTTTTGAGCTTCATTCTGTAAATCCAAATCCAAAGAAGTTGTCACTTTTAATCCGCCTTGTTCAACCATATTTTCCCCGTATTTGTCAATCAATAATTGTTTAACATACATCACAAAATGGGGAGCTTTAAAATTAGTTCCTTCCGAAGTGAATTGCATATTATCAACCTGTTTCCCTGCCTCCACTTCCAAATCTTTGGTAATATACCCATCTTCCCGCATTCTTCTTAAAACTGCTTTTGTCCGCCATATATAAGCTTTATCACCAGCACTGCTATACGGTGAATAGTAAGATGGTCTCTGGGTTAAACCAGCCATAAACGCACTTTCTGCCAAATTCAATTCGCTGACATCTTTATTAAAATAAACTTGGGCCGCTGCCTGAACGCCCCAAGCCGTGCCGCCATAAGGAGCTTCGTTCAGATACATCTGTAAAATCTGGTCTTTGGAATATTTTCTTTCGATTTCCAAAGCCAAAATAAATTCTTTAATTTTTCGGTTAATGGTTTTTTCCGAGGTGAGCAAAACATTCTTAACCAATTGCTGGGTTAAGGTTGAACCGCCGGAAAGCTGATGTGTGGTAATAAAATAATAAGGAATACGCAGCCATCCTTTAGGATCAAAACCGGAATGTTTATAAAAATCTTTATCCTCAATTGCGACCGTTGCCTGACGAAGATAAGTGGGAATTTGGTTCAGATCAACCGGATTCCGCCGCTGATTTTCAAAAACTTCATAAAGTAATTTTCCCTTCCGGTCCATAATTTGAGTGGCAAAACCTTCACGGCGGACAACCTTATCGGGTGAGGGTAATTCTCTAGCGTAAAGAGCAAAAACAAGAGCGGAGACAATCGTTCCGAGCAGTAAACAGCCAAAAAACCAGGGTGCCAGTTTGGCCAATCTTTGGGTCCGGGAAATTTTTGGTCTGGTGGATCTTGCGAAGTTAATCTCTCTTCTTTTGTTTTTCCAAAATCTTTTCCAAAACATAGATAAATTATATCAATCTTTCTTATAAATATCTAATATTTCGCCCACCCTCCAGGTGGTATAGCTTGACACCTGGTATTTTTTCTGGTTTGATTAATATAATTAATTAAATGACTACCTTTAGAAAAATCGTATTCCGAAATAATTATTATTATCATATATATAATCGTAGTATAGAAAAGAAACCTATTTTCAATAATTTACGAGAATACTCAAGGGCAGTATTGGCTTTACAATTCTATCGGTTTTCTGATTTACCAACAAAGCTTTCTAAGTTCTTGGTTCTTAATCAAGATGTCCAATTAAATTATCTCAAAAAATTCAATACTAATATAAATAAATTAGTAGATATTCTTGCATATGGGATTATGCCCAATCACTTTCATTTTATCTTGGAACAAAAACAAGAAGGGGGAATAGCAAGATTTATTTCAAATTTCGAAAACAGTTATACGAAATATTATAATACAAAGGAGGATCGGGTTGGCCCAATTTTTCAAGGATTATTCAAGAGTGTCTATGTTGAATCTGACGAACAATTGGTTCATCTTTCTCGCTATATTCATCTTAATCCTGTTTCCTCGTCTTTAATAAAACCGGAGGAATTAGAAAACTATCCATGGTCCTCATTTCCCGAATACTTAAATTTATCAAAAACTAATATTTGCAATACACAACCAGTATTAAGCTTGTTTTCTTCTGTAAATAAATATCGAAATTTCGTTTATGATCAAATAGCCTACGCCAAAGAATTGGAAAAAATAAAGCATTTAATAATGGAATAAACTATCAGGTGCCAAGCTATACCACCCTCCAGGTGGGATTGAATTTGCTACCTAAAGAAATATTATATAAAATATGTTTATGGATAAAATTGATGAAGTTTTAAGTAGGGGAGTAGCGAACGTTTATCCGAGCAAACAAGAATTGGAGAAAGTCTTGCGCTCGGGAAAGAAAATCAGGCTCTACAATGGAATTGATCCCACTGGAAACACTCTCCATCTAGGACATATGGTTGTCCTCCGTAAATTACGCCAATTCCAGGATTTAGGCCATGGGGTAATTATGCTCATTGGAGATTTTACCGGTATGATCGGTGATCCATCCGGAAAAAGTGAAACCAGAAAACCATTAACCAGGGAACAAGTTTTGGAGAATGCTAAAAACTACAAAGAACAGGCTTCAAAAATTCTTAGGTTTGAAGGGGGAAATCCCGCAGAAATAAAATATAACAGCGAATGGCTTGATAAATTAAGCTATTCAGAAGTCGCCAATATAGCATCATTATTAACTTATGCTCAAGTCATCGAAAGAGACATGTTTCAAAAAAGAATAAAAGAGGGTAAAGATCTTTTCTTAAGTGAATTTCTTTATCCCTTAATGCAAGGATATGACTCAGTCGCGATGGACGTTGATCTAGAAGTGGGGGGTTCAGATCAAACTTTTAACATGTTAACTGGCCGTGACCTGATGAAAAAGATGAAAGGAAAAGAAAAATTTGTTTTAACAACGAAACTTTTGGCTGAACCAGGAAAAGAAAAAATGAGTAAAACTGGTGATAATTTTATTTCTTTAGTTGACAAACCAAACGATATTTACGGAAAAATTATGTCCTGGCCGGATGAAATGATTAATTTGGGGTATGAACTTTTAACGGATGTATCACCCGAGAATATTTCCCCCATGAATCAAAAGAAAAAACTCGCTGCAGAAATAATTAAGCAACTTTATTCATTAGATGCCGCTCAAAAAGCCCAGCATGAATTTGAAAGAGTTTTTCAAGAAAAAGAAATTCCGTCTGACAATCTGCCAGAATACCAAATAACCCTTCGACAAGACTCAGGGCAAGCCAGCCAACCAGTGAACATTATTGACTTATTGGTTGACTCCCAGCTGGTCACTTCAAGATCCGAGGCCAAAAGATTGATCGAACAAGGTGCAGTTGATATTAATAACTCTCCAATATCGAATATCCAGTCTCCAATATCTCTTAAAAATGGTAGTATTATTAAGGTTGGCAAAAGAAAATTTGTTAAAATCAAAATAAAATGAATCTTTCAAAAAGACAGAAAAAACTTTGGACAATTATTATTTTTATCTCTTCCCTGGCGTTAATTCTAACTTCGTTCTTACCGGCCCTGATGACTCTCTTCCAATAATTTATGAATCTTGAAACCCCGGTTTCCCAACTTTTTATGGTTGGCCAAACTTACGCCCGAAGATTGACTAAGTTGGGAATCGAAACGATTGAAGATTTAATTTTTCATTTTCCTTTCCGCTACGATGATTTTTCGTTGATTTCTCCAATTGCTAAGGTCCAACCAGGGGAAATCGTTACCATCAAAGGACAACTCATTTCAATAGTTAACGAATATACTAAAAACGGCAAAAAAATTCAAAAAGCAATTGTGGCTGATGATTCGGGACAAATTCAAATCATCTGGTTCAATCAAATATATTTAGTTAAAACATTCAAGATAGGGGAAAGCTATAATTTTTCCGGTAAAATCGAGTTCTTCGGCCATCAGATTGTCATGATCTCTCCCGAATACGAAAATATACAACATACAACACTTACAGTGCAAGCAAACAACAAAGTACCCATTCACACCGGCAGATTAGTTCCTATTTATCCCGAAACCTATGGTGTTAGTTCTAAATGGTTAAGATCCAGAATTGCACCATTACTGAAAGATTTTTTACCAACCTTAATCGATTACTTACCGATAGATTTATTGGATCAGCAGCAATTGATTCCCTTGTCTCAAGCACTCATTTATATTCACTTTCCTGAAAATCAAAATCAAATTGATTTGGCCAGAAAAAGGCTGGCTTTTGATGAACTTTTAATGATTCAGTTGAAAGGTTTAAAAAGAAAAAATGACTGGCAAAAAGAAAAACTATCAAAACCCTTTTCAATTGATCAGTCAAAAATTTCTCAATTTACCGAATCGCTGCCTTTTGAATTAACCAATGCCCAAAAACGCTGTGTCAAAGAAATTCTGGCTGATCTGACGAAATCCCAACCGATGAACCGTCTGCTTCAAGGAGATGTTGGGTCAGGAAAAACGGTGGTTGCCGCAATCGCCATGTATGTTGCTCATCTCAATGGTTTTCAATCCGCCATTATGGCCCCAACGGAAATATTAGCCAATCAGCATTATCAAACATTAAAACAATTGTTAACTCCGTTTGGGCTGACAATTAATCTTACGACCAGCTCCAAAAAACAATATAGCAATATAGCAATAAAACAATCTGATATCGTTGTCGGTACCCATGCTCTTCTTTACAACAAAAATATTTTTAACAATCTAGGTCTGGTTATCATCGATGAACAGCACCGCTTTGGCGTTGAACAAAGAAGCCAACTGGTTAACAAAGGTCAGACGCCTCATGTTTTGACCATGACCGCGACTCCAATTCCCAGAACCATTGCCTTAACCTTATATGGAGATTTGGATTTATCGGTGATTGACGAAATGCCGATTGGCCGGTTAAAAGTTAAAACCTGGGTTGTCCCGCCAACCAAACGCCAGGATGCTTACAATTGGATTAAAAAACACGTTAAAGATACCGATGAAACGGCTTTTGTTATCTGTCCTTTGATAGAGGAGTCAGAATCCTTGAAAACAGTTAAGGCGGTGACCGTCGAATTTGAAAAATTAAAAAATCAGGTTTTTCCGGATTTAAGATTAGGTCTTTTGCACGGCCGAATGAAATCAAAAGAAAAAGATCAAACGATTGAAGAATTTCGGAAAGGGGATTTGGATATTCTGGTTTCCACCCCGGTGGTGGAAGTTGGGATTGATATTCCCCGGGCAACGATAATGTTAATCGAGGCCGCTGACAGATTCGGGTTAGCCCAGCTCCATCAGCTGCGCGGTAGAGTCGGTCGGGGAATGAAGGAATCTTATTGTCTGCTTTTCAGCGATTTAACCGAAGGAAAGGCCGTCCAGCGCCTGAAAATGATGGAAACAAGTCATCTTGGAATGGAATTGGCGGAAATGGATTTACGGATGCGCGGGCCGGGAGAAGTTTATGGAATAACTCAACACGGATTTCCCGATTTAAAAATCGCCAGCTATTCCGACCTGGAATTAATTCAAGAAACCCGCCAGGCGGCAGAATCACTAATTGGTAAATTAAATCAGTATCCCTTGCTTGCCGAAAAACTTCAGCGTTCATCTAAGCCCAAAGTCGAACCAAATTAGCCAGGTGCCAAGCTAGTCCACCCTCCAGGTGGTATGGCTTGACACCCTCGTAATTGAAATAAAATAAGTAGTTGGAGTCCGACTAGCGTCGCGGCTGCAACCTCTTTACCAACTTCCTCATCAATATATCTCACTGCCAAACTCCATTCTGATCTTCCAATTCTCCCAACAAACCGCTTTCCCTCGTAAATCCATGGATCAAACCCTTTTTGATTGAATCTTTTATTTCCTGTCTGGTCCATCGATACAACATCTTATCATTTCTGCTCGGATTGCGAACCAACCTTGCTCTCCCCATCAATTGAAACAAAATTGCTTTTTCTCTTAGGGAAGAAAATACCATTCCCTTGGAAACTAAAACCAAGTCATTAGCGTAAGAACGACGACCAGAAAAGTCTTCTATGGTTTCCGCTAAACTATAGTAAGGTTCATTCCACCAATCAATGCCGCAAACCACCCAGGTTCTCTCATTCCCCTCTATTGGAAGTTGCTTAACAACATCTCCCTCCCAAAAAGGTGTATCCGGCAAATCGCGTAAATAATTTCGCTTGCTTCTCTCGAAAACTCCTTCACCTTCAGGCAAAGATTGAACCCAGACGTTATATTCGTTCCAACGACGAATAAATTCCTCAGGGTTTATCGCTCGCAAGTTATCGGGGTTTACAGTGAAGGCTTTTCCATTTGGTAGTACCATATTGACAATCGATTTGCGCATATAAACCCCGGAGCCTGAATCATAATTCCGGACACGACCTCGCATGATTTCTCCAAAACTGACTATCGTTGCGATAGCACCATTTCTGCATTGAAAAAAACATTTTCCGTCTTGCAACCACCAATTAAAAAAGTTAAAATATACCCCATGACCCCTTTACCAAAACGCAGACATTCAACTAGGCGGTCGGGCAAAAGACGGGCTTCCCAAAAAATCGGGTTGCCGAATTTATCGGCGTGCTCCAATTGCGGTGCTTTAAAACCGGCGCATCAGGTGTGTCCAAAATGCGGCTATTATAATGACAAACCGGTTCTTAAAAAGTGAAAACACCTTTTGATCCCAGACATCAGAGACGAAGAAATGCGATCCGATGCTTATTTGCCTGGGGCTTTTCCGATAAAGTCGCTGTTGACTCGGAGATAGCGCGCAACGTAATTAAAAATTTTGCCACGATTGATAAAGTTATTACCGATTGCGCCCCGGAATGGCCGATTGAACAAATAAACCGATTGGATTTGGCGGTTTTGCGCTTGGCTATTTATGAATTAACAATTGTTAAAAGCGAACCCCTAAAAGTGATTATTGATGAAGCAGTAGAATTGGCCAAAGAATTCGGAGCGGAATCATCGCCTTCTTTTGTCAATGGCGTTTTAGGAACAACTTTAAAAAAATGGACGAAAAATTAAGAGAAAAAATTATTGAAATTATTGCCAATCATGCGGGCATGAACAAAGAAGAGATCGCTCCCGAAGCGGATTTAGTCCGGGATTTGAATATCCAGCGGATAGATATTCCCGAAATCGTCATGATACTGGAACAGGAATTACAAATCAAACTTCACCAAGATAGTTTTGAAGAAATCAGAACAGTTGAAGATTTAATCACTTTGGTTTCCGACCCTTTATTGTAATATGGATAACAAAGAATTAGAAAAAAAATTATTTTACGCCTTTGACCATTCCGATCTTCTGTTCCGCGCCTTAACTCACCGTTCATATCTTAATGAGCATCAGGACAAAAAACTTCAATCAAACGAACGGCTTGAATATTTAGGTGATGCGGTCTTGGAATTATTAATTTCTCGAAAAATTTATGAAGATTATCCCGATCTGCCGGAAGGGGACTTGACGGCTTTAAGGGCCAAAATTGTCTGTACGAAAACGCTTTCGGAAATTGCCAAAGAATTGGAATTGGGAAAGTTTCTACTTTTAAGCCGAGGTGAGGATGAAGGCGGGGGAAGGGATAACCAAACTTTATTGGCCAATTGTTTGGAAGCGATTATCGGCGCGGTTTATTTGGATCAGGGATTTGAAGCGGCGGATAAGTTTGTTAAGAAACATTTTTTACCCAAGATTCCGGTAATTCTTGGTAATAATCTGAAAGATGCCAAAAGTTTATTCCAGGAAATTGTTCAGGAAAAAGAAAAGGTCACCCCTAATTATAAAGTAATACAGGAGGTTGGTCCGGATCATGCTAAAATTTTTACCGTCGGTGTTTTTCTTGACAAAAAGAAAGTTGCTCAAGCCGAAGGCCGATCCAAACAGGAAGCGGAAGAAAACGCCGCTCAAGCGGCTCTTGAGCTAATTAAATAAATCAGGTATAATAAACAAATTATGGGACTAAGAATTCATCTTTCTAAATCAGGCCGGCACGGACAAAAAGTTTACCGAATTATTATTAGTGAAAAAGACGGCCAAGCAAAAGATTATTTAGGTTTTTATGCCCCCAAAAAAGAAAATCCGGAATTTTCTATTAATAAAAAACTTTATCAAGAATGGATTTCTAAAGGCGCTCTTCCTTCGGAAACATTAAAAAAACTCGTTGAAAAAACCAAATGAAAGATTTACTTGAATATTTAATCAATTCCCTGGTTGACAATCCTAAAAAGGTAGAAATTACCGAAAGTGAAGATAACGGTATGGTGATATTTACGGTGAAAGCCGATTCAGCTGACATGGGAAAATTAATCGGTAAAGGTGGAAAAATTATTCGCTCGCTGCGGTCACTGATGTTCGCTCGCGCCGTAAAAGAAAATAAAAGAATTCAACTGATTCTTCAGGAATAGCTACTGGCTGAACGGGTTGATTTTTCCGCCGCCGGTTTCACTACCGATATTTAATTCGGAAATCGCCGTGTACGAAGCAAGTTTTTTAAGACTATCCTCCTCGTCCTTGGTTAATTTTTGAACCGGGGTATCGACCGCGCCGATAGTTTGCGGAAAATTCAGATAATAGGTTTGGATATTTAAATCGGTTTGCTGCTGGATATTATCAACCGTTAATCCTTTAACCGTCAAAATGGGCAATGACGTTTTAATTTTATCCATAAGGGTGTTAATTTGATCTATCCCGGCAATCACTTGTAAAGAAAATTCATAATGATTTAATCCTTGAGTCGAGACGGTTGATTCTTTTCCACCGGAAGAAATCGTCAGATTGTCAATTAAAACCCCGTTTTGATTGGCCAAATTATCTAAGGAGGAAATGACATTAATGACATTTTTCTGCGGGGGAACTGCTTTTAACGCCAGGTTGTTATTATCCTGAAGTTCTTTTTCGTTCAGATTTTGTAAATCGATCGTTTTTGTTTTAAGAATCGCTAAACGGGTTCTTTCGACCCCGATTTGCCGATAAATTTCCAAAGCCGTCGTTAATTTTGGTAAAACTAATTTATAACTAAATAAGATAACGATCAAACCAATTAGAAAGGTTGTCAACTGTTTACTTTTTAGAACTAATTCTTTTAAGTTTTTCATTATTTAGCGGCTAGTTTGCCATCAAAAGTAATCGTATAGCTACCGCTTGGCTCCCGTGTCACCGGTCCGACGATTAATTGCTCAAAATCGGCTTTGTTCTCTTTTACGGATTGAAAAACCACCGATAATTGCTCAAAAGTCGGTACGGAAATCTCAAAATTCATTCCATCGGAAACAAAACTGATTTTATTAATTACCGTCCCTTCGGGAAAAAGTTTTTGAATTTTTCCAAGGGAGGAACTGGAATCATTTTGCCCTTTCAATAATACGTTGATCGTATTCACCCTATTTTTAAGAGCGGTTTGAACCGTTTCGGTTTTTTTAAAGCTTTTAATTGTTGTTTCTGCCTTAGCAATATCTCCTTTTACTTTATTTTCCTGAAATACCAAAATTAAATAGGCGGTAAAAACGATTCCCACTAAACAGATGTAAAAAACAGCGGCCGAAACCAAGCCCTTTTTATATTTTTCCAAGACCGCATTTTGATTGGTATCCAGCTGTTTTCGAACCAGAAGATTAATTCCTCGATTGGTCATCCTATACCTCCTTTTCCGAAAGCCCGACGGCGACAGTTAATAATCCGGATTTATTAACCAATCCGGCCCGAAGTTTTTCATCCATTTCCAATGCTGCCAAAGGATTGCCTATTTGAACTTCAATTCCCAGGGCCTGTGTCAGCAACGCGGTCGTGCCGGGTAAATTAGCGGTTCCGCCGGACAGAACCACATTTTTTATCGGTTCCTTTTCGTTATCATTCCAATATAAGTGAACTTTTTTAATTTCTCCGGCAATTACTTCCATTACCGGCAACAAAACTTTTCTGATTTTTCCTTCCAACGGGCTATCCTCAAGTCCGTAAGCGATTTTATATTGTTCCGCTTGAGCAATCTCCATTGACAGCGAGGTAGAAATCGCTCTGGTTAACGCTTCACCTGCCGTCGGAATCGATCGGGTAAAAACCAGCATACCTTTATCAACAATCCCAATTTCGGTTGAAGAAGAACCCATGTCAACAATCATTGTTGGGGCGCAATTGGGCGGAAGTAAGGCGCGGCTGGAAGCCAATAAATTAGTTTCGATTGCCGCTAATTCCAAACCGGCCAACTCCATCACTTTTTGATATTTCTGAATCACGATGATCGGTGCCGCGATCAGAAAAACTTTTATTTTCGGTATTCCGCCTTCTCCGGCGACTTCGCCTAACACCTGCCAATCAAGATTCACCTCTGTCAACGGTAAAGGAATCATTTGTTCGGCTTCCCAGGGAAGCGCCTCGGCCAATTCTTCCTCTTTCATTTTTGGCATCTCAATTACTCGAGAAAATATTTGCGCTTCTGGTATTCCTAAAACGCCCTTTTTTGTGGAAACTTTAGTATCGGAATGTAATTTTTTAATGATCCCGGCCAAGGAAATCAAATCCGTTTCGGCTTCGGATAATAACCCAGGTAAGGGAGAAGCAACTATTCCTGCAGTAAACATTCCTGCCGACAAAGGCTTAATTTTATTTCCCTGACGAAAAACTTGGCAAATTTTAATCGTATTTAAACCAATATCTAAACCAAAAACGTTCACTGGTGAACCAAACCTCCTTCCGAATAAACCGTATAATCTAGAAACGATGGGGGAGCCGGTAATAAGCGTTTCACTTCTACTTTTCTGGTTGCCGAACCTGATTGACCGACCGCGCTGATCTTGATTCCTTGGCTAGGAAAATTGCTGGTTCCCGTCCCGCTGACCGCCACGGCTCCCAAAACCTGGGCACTGGCTGAATAAAGCACTCTTAAACGCGCAAAGAGCAAATATTTGGTTCCTCCATTTCTAAAACCACTCAAATCGAGAGTCGCTCCGTATTTAAAATCCTTACCGTCAACCGTTTCCCCACCGGTGGAAAAATTGCTAACGGTTGCCGGACAATTAGTTGAGTTTGGCTGGCAAAAATAGTCTGTTGCAGCGGGATTTGGATCTAAAGCAAATCGGCCAACTTTATAATCCGAACCATCTTTATAATAAATGGTCGCTTCCAAAGCTGGATTGTCAGTGCCGTTAGGATTACCCCAAACCACCCGCAGTTTTGTCCGATCATAAACTTTAGTATATGTTCCATTAGTACTGTTATAACTGGCCAACCAAAACGTTTGTATCTGATCAATTCGGTATTCTCCCGGAAACGCAAAAGCAGTTTGGCCGGCACCCAAATTAACCGTGGCGGTTTGGTAGGTTGCGCCGGTTTCACCAATAGGTAAGACGCCGGTGCTATTTCCCGTCACCAATCCTTCCTCAATACCGGCTTCCGCCGCCGAAAATGCTCGGGCCGAGTCATCGCTTTTTCCCGACAAACTGATATCTGTCACCGAACTGGAAATAACCGACAGGCCGATTGTCAAAGAAACCGCCATAATAAGAAGCACAATAAGAAGCGCTTGTCCTGACTGATTTTTTTTAGGGTATATCATTGGCAGATTTACTATTATCAATGTAACATATTCGACATATATCTTTCAAGAATATCAGTTGATCAGAATATCGGGAAAAGAGATCCGAGATCAGGAATCAGTAGTGTTACCGATATTCTGTTCTCAGATTTACTTAACCTGATTATCTGGCCTACCGTTTTACTTAACTGTTTCAATAATTTCTCAAAGTCACTGACGTTTGGAAAAAAACACTGGCTTGTTCTTCGACTTTGGTTCCAATGCCTGATTTTGTTAAAGTGAAAGCAATGTCCACTGTTTGTGGACTGGTATCCTGGCAATTAAAAACTAAAGTACTGCCAGAACTACCCGTACAAGAAGTTCCTCCGGGAGTTCCCACTGTTACGTTGCTGCCGGTTAAAGCATTGCTTAAAGTCCCACTATCCGAAGAAATTTTCGCGACCCCGTCTTCATAAAAACACTCAATTGTATTTGTAGATCCTTTTTGATTGACAATCGTTAAAGAAGAGGCGCCGGTTTCACAGGGGGTAACCTGCTTGGCGTTTCTGATCATGGTTTGCATTACTGACATCGCGTAATCTCCGTTTTGCTTGACTTCCTTTTCCGCTTCCGCCTTGCTGGTGGTTTTCATAATGGAAAAAAATAAACTGGTACCGATCACGCTGATTAAAGAAAATAAAAAGATTACCATAATGACTTCAAATAAAGTAAAACCCGCATTTTGATTGTGATTATTTTTTACCATGAGGATTGGTTTGTAAAATAAGTAACCAGTTGGGAATTATGAGAAATATTTTTGGTATCAATCCAGGAAACGGTAACAATAACTTTTAATTTAGTTGCTATTGTGTCGTCGCAGGTAATCGCCCGAGTCAAGGGCGCTGGTAAGGCAGGCAAGGCAAGAGATGTTCCAAGGGTATCGCAGGCCCCGGAAAAAACCGTCCAGCCGTTTTGGTCGCGGTAAGCTCTCACTTTTTCCATCCCTTCCTGGGCATATTTAGTTGCCAGGGCTTTATTTTTAGCTAAATCGGAGTTTCTTATCGACATTAGACCGGCGCCGGCTAAAGCAAGAAGCACGATCATAATAATCGTCAAAGCGGCGACCAATTCAATTAAACTTTGACCTGATTGTTTAATTCTGGCAATCGGTAATGTTGGCAACAAAACCTCCATCTTTTATTTCTCCTAAAGCTGTTACTGATAATTTATAAAAATAGGTATATTTACTTACGCAAATTGTTGTTGCCGTCGCAGCGGAGGATAAAGGAAAAAAAATTACCGTGGTTGCTGGTGCTGCGGTTAAAGTTATTCCGGCCGGTAGACTAAAAGAACTAGAGCCAAATGTTTTATCTTGGCAAACTCCATAAACCGTTTTGCTTGGTAAATCAACATTCCAACCATTAAGAGTTTTGCTTGTAGTCAAACATTTTCCATTACCATCACCATCACAGACTCCAACACTACAATCCTTTTCTCCCGATTGGGCTTTGCTTTGGGCTAAACGAAGATTATTCTTAATCGTTTCGGCTGCTTGTGCAACAGTTTGCCTTCGATTGTATTCATTAAAATTAGTTATACCAACACCAAACAATAAAGAAGTTATCACCATGACCACTAATAATTCAATTATCGTGAAGCCGGAAGATAAGGGCTGAACTATATCAAGGTTCTTGATGGCAATCAAGGTTCTTATAATAGTGAAACCACAAAGTGGATGAAGAGCAGATTTATTCATATATTATGGATTGCAAACTTTATAATTATAGATACCGGTACAGGATCCCGGACAGCCTGAATTTTCAGCTCCGCCTTCCAAATTAGCGCAAAGAGTATAACTGTTGGCTGCCCCGGTGTAAAGATAATCGGCGCCCAAAGGATCGGCAGGAACTGCCTGTAAATAAGTAGCAGGAGGTGCACCGCAGGTAATGGGACTGCCGGTCGTTATTGATCCCGGATAACTACCCGAAGTACTGTAACATAATTCTAAAGCTGCCCGGATTTGTTCTAAATCGGCTTTTCTCCGAGCGTCCCTGGCTGATTTTCTGGTTCCTTGAAAAGCCACTAAAGCAAAACTCATTAGAATGCCGATGATTGAAATAACAACCAAGAGCTCAATTAATGTATAACCAAATATTTTTTTCATTTTAAGGATTTTTAACATGATAATTGCAGGCCGCTCCGGCGTAATATTGACAGGTGGTGGAACCGGTGTAATAAGTCCCCGAACCGCAGCCACCGCTGCCACAGACCCCATTGCCGGTGTAATAACTGGAACCACCGGTTAATTTGTAACAGTTTCCGGTGCCATCGCTAGTACAAGTTCCCGAACCGACCGTTTTTGTTGTTGATCCGGAAGCAGTATATAATTTTGTTGAGAAAGGAATCCAAGAACAAGCGGTGGCGCCTGAATAATAAGTTTCCCCACCACAATCGGAAGCGCCGCAACCAGTACTATCGGTATAACCAGTTGAGCCGCCGGTTAATTTATAACAAGAGCCGGTTCCGTTTGCATTACAACTTCCCCTGCCCAGATACGCCTGAACTGGTGATCCGCCTACAGAATAGGAATAAATAGTAGAATACCACGAACACCGATTAGCATCATCATAGTAAACTCCAGAAGAGCAACCAGAAGCGCCGCAAGCAGTTCCAAGCGCGTTA
>PFLE01000004.1:0-91452 GCA_002784465.1 Candidatus Shapirobacteria bacterium CG_4_10_14_0_8_um_filter_39_15 | reverse complement strand
GGGACTTTCCATTTATTTACAGCGCAGGATTGAGATGCACAGTCTGTATAAACAATAGCCAAATTTACCGAGGCGACATTGCATCCTGAATCACATTTACCATTCACAACCCAACAATTCTCCCCCGCACACAGTGAAGAATTACAATTAGGGTAAACTGTATTTAAGGCAACAGAAGATGCAGTACAACCCGCATCACAACTTTCCCCAATTCCCCAGCAACCGCTGCCGCCACAGGTACTTGGCGTACAAGTTGTATAAACATTCACGGAATTCGTCGAAGCGGCGGAACATTGATCATCACAGCTGCCAACTGTTCCCCAGCATTTTGATCCGCTTCCCGCTCCGCCGGTGCCATTTTCCAAAGCCGCACATAAATCATAAGTTGAATTTGAGGTTTTAGTATAAATGTATGTTTGCGAAGGAAGAGGATCGAGTGGAACAGCAACGATGAATTTTTCAGAACCAGAAACCAAAGCATCCAAATTGTTTGGATAGCTCCTGTGAATATCATAATATCCTGCTAAACCGCTTCTGATTAATTCCAAATCGGTTTTTCGCCGGCCGTCTCTGGCAGTCCTGGCAGTCCCTTTTATACTAACTAAAGCAAAACTCATTAAAATTCCAATAATGGCAATTACGACCAAAAGTTCCACTAAAGTGTAACCAAATAATAATTTCTTTTTCATATCAAAAACCACAATCAGCGGTCACGGGATAAGTTGCAATTGGTCCAGCTTTTCCATTAGAACAAACATACCAATAACCGCCCTTCTCTAAATGGGCGCTTAATAAATAATTTGAGGCTAAACTTGGTGAATTTTCTGTTTGATAAGCATACCAATATGTATTATCGCTCGAATAAATCGGATCTTGTGGACAAGAAGTCATATATGATATTGGAGTTTGTAGCTTAAACTGACAAAGAAAAATCCAGGCTGGACCACCGTTAGTAGTTTTCACCGGATACCCTCCATTCTTAGTAGCATAATTTTCCAACGCAATCCGATATTGGTTAAGATCTGATTGTCTTTGGACATCGCGGGCTTTGGCGATCTGGCCAGTTGAGGCAACAATCACAAAACTGGAAAGAACCCCAATCACCGCAATTGTAACTAACAATTCCATTAGAGTGAACCCTGATTTATATTTTGGGCAAGTATTTTTCATTATTTGTCTAGGGGTGCTGTATTCGGACTGGACACCCCAAAATTATATTGAATTTTGTTGCATTCTTTTGTTTGCATATTCGGAAAGGCTTCAAAATCATCCGGTAATTCCAGTTTAGCATAAAGTTGGTACCGATTTCCATCAGAAAGATAGCAAAATTCAGTTATACCGGTTGGGTCGCCAAATACTTCTTTCAAATACACAATGTTATTTATATCGCAAAATTCTCTCGGTCCGCCGGTACTATCCCGCCAATGACAAGGTTCCGGATTTGATACCCCGCAAGTACAACCTAAAATTCTTCCGTCTTTTGAAGCCATTGGATATTTACCGTTTTGGGCAAAATAGGCTTCCATCGCCGTATAAATCTGTCTTAAATCCGATTTTCTGCGGGTATCACGACGGCTAGCTTCTGCATTACGAAAATTAAGAATTGGTACTATAGCCAAAAGACCTAAGATTATAATCACTACCAGAATTTCCATTCTGGTAAAACCATCGTGCCGCTTGTTTAGAAAAAATGATAAGTCAGCCATTGAATTATTCGGTCACCCCAAAATAAAAAAGTTAAAAAACTGCCTACTAAAAAGGGACCGAAAGGCAAATGTTCACCAAATCTTTTCTTCTTCGTTAAAATTAGTATTACACCAACAATTGCTCCTGTCAAGAAAGCTAAATACAAAGATCCAATAATTTTGGGAAATCCTAAAACCAAACCCATTAAAAAAACCAGTTTTACGTCCCCAAGACCCATGCCTTTACCTTTGGTTATTAAATGAAGAAATAAAAAGAACAGACTTGCGCCTGCGGCGGATAATAAATTAGAAGTTAGAAGTGAGAGGTGAGAAGGGAGAAAGACCCCCAAGGCCCCAAAGACCCCAATTGCAATCAATTCATCAGGGATAATCTGATGTTCTAGATCTATAAAAAGGATCGCAATCATCGCGCTCACGATTGCGAAGTATCCTAAAACCCCGATTGCCCCGATAACCCTGATTCCCCCGATAACCCCTATAAATAGAACCCCCGTTAACAATTCTACTACCGGATATTTTAGACTGATGGGGAATTGACACTTTCGGCATTTCCCCCTTAATAAAATAAAAGAAACCAGGGGAATATTGTCATACCAGGCAATTTGTTTTTTACACTTGGGGCAAAATGACCGTCCGCCCAAAGTTAGGGAACGGGGGAGACGGTAAATTAATACATTTAAAAACGATCCTATACACAGGCCTAAAACGAAAACCCCGATTTCCCCGATTACCCCGATTTCCCCGATCATCTTTCCCTAAGTATACCATTTTCCCAACAAGCGAACGACGCCTACCAACCCGCGCCCCCAGAACTGGAATGTTGCCATGCCCAAGTAGGACGGGTTGGATCGTAAAACGGATCGGTTGTTTTGTAAGTATCTCCCCCAAGGGTGCAATCGCTACATTCAGGGCCGCAATGATCTAAAAGTTTATAATCAGTCCCGTTTGAACGATAAAGATAGCCTACCTGTCTGGAATTATTACACGGCAAAAAAGATTGCCCCGTTTTTGGATCTTTTGGAAGGGTTTTCAATTCTCCACTGATAACTAGACCGGGTATCCAATCTTGACCGCAATCATAATACGATCCAACAGGACCGCACCAAGCCAAGTTTGTAGTGGGGTATTGACCATTATGACTTATGGCATATGCCTCAAGAGCATTCGCTAATGATCCAAGATCCATTTTCCGCTGGGCATTTCTTGCTTGCTGTAATTTTTGTAACGGATTTATGGCAATAAAAACTCCTGACGCTAATACGCCCAATATGGCAATCACAATTAAAAGCTCAATTAAGGTGAAGCCCGAATTTAATCGCTGAACTTTATCAAGGGTAAAGCCCTTTTTATTAATCATTTTATTACAAAATCATCTCCTTTCTTGTTTGTCTTCTTCCTTCGCCGGACCTGACAGAGACCTATTCTTTCCACCGCCAGGTCCGACGAGGTTAAATCAACCGGAATTATGGACAAGCTGTGCAATTCGCAGTTGGTCCAGCCTTTCCGCTGCTTGAACACCATACCCAAGTCGGAGTAGACGGTGTTGCGTTGACATATTTTTTTGATTTCAACTGACCACAGGCTGTCTGGCTAGTTCCGCCGGTCCCTAAGGTATAAGTGCTGTATCCTTTTGGCGCAGTTGGCGTTGTTTTTAAATCACCGCTTGTTACCAAAATATCCAATCTCGCAGGATAAACTCCTGTATTAGAAACCGCATACGCTTCCATGGCCTGACCAATTTGACCTAAGTCATTCTGAACTTTAGAATCGTTAGCCGCGTTAAGTTTATCAAGAGGGTCAATGGCAACAAACACCCCGGACGATAAAACTCCCAAAACAGCAATCACGATCAGAAGTTCAATCAATGTAAAACCAGAAATTAATTTTTTCATTTTTTCACCTCCTTTCGAATTAAAAATAATAGAAGTATGCAAAGAAGACTTATAATTTTGAAAATGGGCAGTTTTCATTTTATTAAAATTGTGATGTCAAACTGTACATCGGCAGAATGATTGCCATCATTAAAAAAGCCACCCCGACACCTAATACAATCATGATAAGGGGCTCAATCGCGGTTGTCAAGCCCTTGACCGTTTCGTCCGATTCCATCTCGAAATATTTTGATAATTTCGTCAAAATCTCGTCCAATTTTCCGGTCTCCTCGCCGACAGAGATCATCTGAATCACAATCGGCGGAAATTCTTCATAAGCGCCTAGCGTTCCGGATAAAGGCAAACCTCTTTCAACTTGTTTTGCTCCTTCTTTTAAAATCTCTTCATAAACCGCGTTGCCGGTTGATTCCGCCACAATATTGATTGATTCGACAATCGAAACTCCGGCGCTGGATAACAAACCTAAGGTTCGGGCTATCTCGGTTAAAATAAACTTTTTCATTATATTACCAAACAAAGGTAAACCTAAAATGAATTGGTCAATTTTTCTTTTTCCGGCGGCCGTTTTTTTAAATGCCGTGAAGGCGTAAAAACCAATTACAAGGGCAACCAAACCCGGCAGCCAAAGGGTCGTCATGCTCGAAGAAACCCACATTAATATCTTTGTCGGCAAGGGCAATTCCGCATTAAAATCTTTATACATTACCAGCAGCTTTGGAATCACCAAAACCATCATTAATATCCCGACTCCAATCATACCAACAATAATGATTACCGGATAAATCATGGCCCCTTTGACTTTACCGGCCAATTCTCTTTGTTTTTCTAAATTATCCGCTAAACGAGATAAAATTTGATCCAAAACGCCTGCGGTTTCTCCCGCTTTTACTAAAGATACATAAACCCGGGAAAACTGATCAGGATGTTTCGCCAGCGCCTCCGCCAGACTGGACCCGCCTTGAACATTAAGCAAGATGTCATCGATAATGGGATAAAAAGCCGAAGAACATTGATTTTTAAAAATGATCAAGGCGTTGTCCAAAGTCAATCCCGCCGTCACCATGGTCGAAAGCTGTCGGGTAAAATTGGTGATATCATTACCCGATACGCGATTGAAAAATTTATCGGTAATTAACGCCAGGGAGTTTTTACTGACCGGAGTCAGGGAAAAAACAGTTGAGCCTTTTCCGCGCAAGGTCGCCACCGCCGCTTTTTCATCTTGAGCTTCGATCACTCCCTTAACGGTTTCACCTTTAGCGTCTTTCGCTTTATACGAAAACCTGATCATTTGCTGTAAATTTGCCTCATTAAAGTTTCAGGTTGCAGCGCGTACTCCTGTGCCACTTCCAAAGAAATCCTTCCTTCTTTTACCAACATCGCAAGATTGGTTTCCAGGGGCACCATACCCAATTCTCTCGAGGTTTGAATAATATTATCAATCAAATGGGTTTTTCCTTCCCGGATCGCGGTTTTAATTGCCGGCGTGGCCACCATAATTTCACAGGCCAAAACCCGCCCGCCGGAAATCCCGGGCAACAATCTTTGCGAAAAAACCGCTTCCAAAGTTGAGGATAATTGAGTTCTTATCTGTGATTTGGAATTTTCCGGAAAAACATCCACAATCCGATCAATCGTTTGCGCCGCCGAATTGGTGTGCAGCGTCGAAAAAACCAAATGACCGGTTTCGGCAATCGTTAAGGCCGAAGAAATGGTTTCATAATCGCGCATTTCTCCCACCAAAACGACATTCGGATCTTCCCTTAAAACGCTTCTTAAAGAAATGTCCCAGGAATGCGTATCCTGATGAATCTCCCTTTGGGAGACTAAAGATTTTCCCGAAGGCATGACAAATTCTATCGGATCTTCCACCGTCACAATATGCTCGGCTCTTTTCTGGTTAATTTCATTTAATACGGCAGCAATCGTCGTTGATTTTCCCTGACCGGTTGGTCCGGTCACTAAAATAAATCCCTGCTTCAACTGCGCAAACGAATGGCAGATTTTGGGCAAACCCAATTCATCAATTCCTTTGATTTGATAGGGAATCAGCCTTAAAGAAGCGGCCATTGACCCGTGCTGGCGGTAGGCATTAACCCGGAAACGGACTTTCTTTTCAAACTCAAAAGAAAAATCCAATTCTAAATTAGTTAAGATTATTTCTTTTTGCTCCGGATTAACAATCTGCCAGACCATCGTTTCGATCATTTCGTTGGTCAGCCTTCCTTTTTCGATTAAAGGAATCAAAACGCCGTCAACTCTTAGTGTTGGACAGGCTCCTTCTAAAAGATGAAGATCGGAAGCTTTATTTTCAACCGCAATTTGTAATAATTCACGAATGTCCATATTTTCAATAATTCAAAAATCAAAAGTTAAAAGTCAAAAGTTTCTGAAAATTTTGAATTTTGAATTGAACTTTTGCATTTTGCCTTTTGAATTTTAAATTTAGTCTTGTGCTACTCTTAATACTTCTTCAATAGTAGTCGTTCCTTCTACGGCTTTCAAGTAGCCATCCTGTTTCATGGTAATCATTCCTTCCTCTACCGCTTGTTTTTCAATATCAATTACCGCTGACCGTTCCAAAATCAGCCGGCCGATCTTTTCCGTCACCGGCAAAACCTCAAAAACTCCGATTCGGCCTAAATAACCGGTATTGTTGCATTCTACGCAGCCTTTGCTTCGGTATAATTTCAAATTATTTTGTTTTTCTGGCGCTAATAAATTGCCTAAAACTTTTTTAATATCTTCTTTTATCTCTGGCGCTGGTTCGTATTCTTCCTTACAACTGGCACAAGCTTTCCGGCAAATTCTTTGGGCCACCAGACAGGTAATGGAGGAAGCGAGTAAAAATGGCTCGGCCTGCATATCCAAAAGCCGGGGCAAAGCCCCCGACGCCGAATTGGTATGCAAAGTAGAAAAAACCAAATGACCCGTTAAAGAGGCCTGAATGGCTAAATCCGCCGTTTCGTTATCCCGAATTTCTCCCACCAGAATTACGTTCGGATCCTGACGCAAAAAAGATCTTAATCCCGAAGCAAAAGTCAAACCGGCCTGGGGATTAACTTGAACCTGATTAACCCCGGCAATCTGGTATTCAACCGGATCTTCCAAAGTAACAATATTCACGCGCAGGGTATTGATTTTTGACAAAACTGCGTAAAGCGTCGTTGTTTTCCCTGAACCGGTTGGACCGCAAACGATAATTATTCCGTGGGGTTTTAAAATCGCTTCTTCCATATTATTTAAGGCTTTACCGCGCAAGCCTAATTCCTGCAGCGTCGGCACGCCGCCGGATTTTTTCAAAAGCCTCATGACAATTTTTTCGCCGTGAACCGTGGGTAAAGAAGAAACCCGCAAATCCACTTCTTCGCCGTCAATCCGGAAATTAAACCGGCCGTCTTGAGGCACCCGTTTTTCATCAATTTTCATTCCCGCCAGAATTTTAATCCGGGAGACTAAAGCATCGTGATATTTTCTTTCCAAAACCAGTTTCTCGTGAAGTATCCCGTCAATCCGGTAACGAACCCGGGTTTTGTCCGCCTGCGGTTCAAGGTGAATATCCGACGCCCGGGATTTCATGGCAAATTCCAGCAAAGTAGAAACAATTTTGGCAATCGGGGCTTCCCTGATAACTTCACCTAACCGCCGGATATCGATTGATTCGCTTTTCTGTCCGATTTCCGGCGTCACTTCGCGCAATGCTTCCGCCACTTCCGTGGTTAAACCAACCCCGTATTTTTCCGTAATTGCTTTTTGAATTTCCTCTTTAACCGCCAAATACGGTCTGACTCGCGTTCGGCTTTTTTTCTCAATAAAATCAACCGCTTCTAAATCCAAAGGATTAGCCATGGCGACCGACAATTCATTGGTTTTGGCGCTATAAGCAAAGGGGATTAAAACACTCGCTTCGGCCACTGATTTGGGAACAAAACCCATGACCATCGGTGAAGACGCGACCTCATCAATCGCGATAAAGGGGATATTATAAAATTCGGCTTTGGCCTGGGCCAATTCTTTTTCCGGGACTAAATGCTTTTCTTCAATTAATTCCTCAACCGGTGTACCCGTATTAAGAAATTCCAATTTTAAATCCGCCACCGTTTGCGCGGGAAGTAAACCCTTTTCCAGAAGAAGATCGGCAACTGTTTTTTGATCAGGCAGGTCCATTTGTTTTCATTGTGACAGATTTTGAGGTAGAATGTCAATATGAGCGCTTATCTTATTTTAGGCGGAGATCAAGATTCCCGTTGGAGTAAGGTTTTAGAACTTTATAATAAATCGCGAAATCTCGCTTCCAGCATCCCGTTTACCCTGAGCGAAACCGAAGGGCTTCCTGCCTCTGATCCGGATTCTTATATATTATCCGATCCAGAATCTATCGGAATCTCCCAAATTCGGGAATTAGAAAAGTCTCTTTCTCTTAAACCATATGGCCAGCCACCAAAAATTGCCATTATTCAAGCCGAGTTGATGACTTTTGAGGCACAGACGGCCTTATTGAAAACTTTAGAAGAGCCGCCCGGAGAAACCATTTTCTTTTTGCACGCACCAAATGCCAATTTACTTTTACCAACAATACTCTCGCGTTGCCAAACTATCCAGCTGCCGGCGGAACCAGAAATCAAATTGGGCCAGCAAGAGATAGAGCTCGAGACAGGAAGACTGAACCAACTTTTATCAGTCAAACCGGCTCAACGTTTATTACTGGCGGACGAGTGGGGGATTAATAAGGACAAAAAGCAAGCCATCCGTTTCTGTCAAATCCAACTTGTTCTCTGGCGCGAAATCCTGATCAACAACGTCTCACTTCCAACTTCTGGTATCCAGCTTCCCACTTCCAACTTCCAACTTCTATCTACTCTAAAATTAATTACCAAAACCCTAAAATATCTTTCCGCCAATGTCAATCCCAAACTGGCTTTGGATAATTTACTGTTGTCTTATCCAATAAAGTCATCCTGAACGAAGTGAAGGATCTAGCGTCAGCGCTTTGCTAGATTTTTCGCCTTTGGCTCAGAATAACTCATAGCTCTTGACAAACTATTTTTAATATGTTATTATATTTTCATAATTCCCTGTATAAGGGATTTTAAATTGTACTTTAAATGTCATCAATGTCATTCCCGCGTTTACCCTGTAAGGGAAAGCGGGAATCTATATAAATAATTTTCAGCCGAAAGGAAGAGGTGGAACCATATAAGAAGTGATCTTGGGTCATCCTGACCGAGCTCAGCTCGGGAAGGATCTAGCGAAGTCGCGTTTGACGCGACGAAGCGTTTTTCTAGACTTTTTATACGGTTCCAGTCTCTTTCTTCTCTGTGTTCTACCTGCCAGCCCCGGAGGCTTGGCAGCTTATCGCGCACATTGCGCGTAACACCCTTAGGAGGGGTGAAAATATGACGGTTCTTATCAGCTCGGAAAACCTCAATGTGCCCTGACCCACCGGCGCCGCCGCCCTTAACCGCGGGGCAATCAATGGCCCTCTGCTCTGGAGCGGTGAAGTTTTCCAGAGAGTTCGTTCGGCTGAACCGATCCCTATCCTGGTGATGGTACGCGTGGCCGCGTCGCAAGATCTGATCGGCCCTGGTCGGGTACTGCTTTTTTGCAGCTACCTATGCGCGCATCTAATCTGGGACTGGTATCGACAGCATAGGCAAACCGGTTCGGTGGAGTTCATTCCCAAGCTGCACTTTCAGATGCAGTAACCGGTTTGCCGATCTATCAAAGTCCTTGAGGCCGGTGTTGTCTTGAGGCAGAATCCACGCCGACGCTAGGGTTGATAGAGTACCCGATGGTTCACTGGATTCAGTTAAAAAAATTAAATGTTTGTTTTTTGGAATACCAGGAGGAACACCAGGCGTGAGAGCTTCCTCGCAATTACCTGTTGCGCACAGGTAATTGAATTCTCTCACAATGACCCGTGGTTTTGGAACTCCGCGATTGGGACAATGGTTAACAACATCGTCACCCCCAATCACTCCAAGCCACGGGTTCTTTTTTTCTACGAGCCATCCTGAACGCAGTGAAGGATCTCATGTCTCACTTCTACATCCAGCTTCCCATTTCTCACTTCCAATTTCTACCTGTTTCAATCTATTCCAATTTATGTCCTTTATTACGATATCTCATCAACGGCCGCATATAAAGTATTGTAATTTTCGTGTTCGTTATTTTATTACTCTCGCTTCTTTTCCTATCCACAATCTAGCAATATAAGAACCTAGCCTTTGGCTAGAACCTTGTTTTTCTCCGCCAGCCGACGGATCAAAATAACAATCTAACAATATAGCAATTGGTATTTACTTCTTGAACTCCGCTCACTCCTTCTATATAATATATAAGTTCTGTTAAACAGAGATTTTTATGCCCAAAAATAACCCACCAGCTTCAGATTACACCGCCGAAAATATCCAAGTCCTTGAAGGATTAGAACCGGTTAGGAAAAGACCAGGGATGTTTATTGGCTCAACCGACGCCAAAGGTCTTCACCATTTGGTTTTTGAAATTGTGGATAACTCGGTTGATGAGGCTTTAGCCGGCTTTGCCAAAAATATCTGGGTCACTTTGAAAAACGACCGCAGCGTGGAAATCCATGATGACGGCCGGGGAATTCCGGTTGACATTCATCCTCAATATAAAGTATCCGCCCTGGAATTAGCCATGACCAAACTCCATGCCGGCGGTAAATTCGATTCTAAAGCCTATAAAGTTTCCGGCGGTCTTCACGGCGTCGGCGCTTCCGTTGTCAATGCCCTTTCGGAATATATGCGGGTTGATGTTCACCTTGACGGCAATATCTGGACTCAAGAATATAAACGGGGCGTTCCTTTTGCCGATGTCAAAATCACCGGCAAGACCGCTGATAGGGGAACCTACACGACCTTTTTGCCCGACAAACAAATTTGGAAAGACGCGGAATTGGATGTCGAAACGGTTAAGCAGTCTTTACGAGAACGAGCTTATTTAATTGCCGGTTTATATTTTCATTTCAAAGACGAAAAAAGCAACGAAGAAGCCCATTTTTATTTTGAGGGCGGAATTAAATCCCTCGTCAGTCACCTTAACCGTCACAAAAAAGTTCTTAATGATCCGATTTACCTTCTCAAAAAGGATGAGACTCGCGAACTGGAAGTTTCGATCCAGTATAATGACAGTTTTTCCGAAAATCTTCTTTCTTTTGTTAATGTCATTAACACCGTTGACGGCGGTACCCATGTCACCGGATTCAGAACAGCGCTGACCAGGGCGATTAATGATTATGCCCAAAAAATCGGTGCCATCAAGGAAAATGATGAACTGTTAACCGGAGAAGATACCAAAGAAGGCCTAACGGCCGTAATTTTTCTGAAAATGTCCCAGGATGAGGTTCTTTTTGAATCCCAAACCAAAGCCAAGTTGAATAATCCGGAAATTCAAGGCTGGGTGGCAACCTCTATAAAAGAAGGGCTTAATACCTATTTTGAGGAAAATCCTTCCGACGCCCGCCGGATTGTGGAAAAAATTATGCTGGCGGCGCGGGCGAGACTGGCGGCGCGGGCAGCCAAAAACGCGGTCATTAGAAAAGGGGCTTTGGAAGGAATGACCTTACCGGGAATGCTGGCTGATTGTCAAGAGCGAGATCCTGCCCTATGCGAACTTTATATTGTTGAAGGTCCGTCTGCCGGCGGATCAGCCAAACAGGGAAGAGACCGGAAATTTCAGGCAATTTTACCCTTAGGCGGCAAAATTCTGAACACGGAAAGGGCCCAACTGGATAAAATTATCGAATTTGAAGAGCTGAAAAATTTGATTATCGCCATGGGGACGGGGATCGGGGAGACCTGGAATCCGGAAAAAATGCGCTACCATCGCATTATTACCATGACCGACGCCGACGTTGACGGCGAACATATCGAAACACTGCTCTTAACCTTTTTTTATCGGCATATGAAAGAAGTGATTGAAAAAGGATATTTATATGTAGCCTTACCTCCTCTTTATAAAATTCAATATGGCAAAGGGGTCTTTTATGCCTACACAGATGAAGATAAAGAAAGAATTTTAAAAGAACACGGCGGGGATAAGGCCACTATTCAACGTTATAAAGGTTTAGGAGAAATGAATCCGGAACAGCTTTGGGAAACCACGATGAATCCAGCCAATCGAACTCTAAAACAGATTACCATTGACGATGCGGCCTTAGCCGACGAAACATTTACCATGCTGATGTCCGATGATGTCCCGCCAAGAAAAAGATTTATTCAGTCACACGCGACTGCGGCAACTTTGGACATATAGCGGCGAGCGGATAGCGGTTAGCGGCTAGTAGTTTTGTTTCACTAGCCTCTAGCCCCTAACTAATATGGATTTTGGAAAAATTATACCTGCAGAAATAAGTACGGAAATGAAAAAGTCCTTTTTGGACTATGCAATGAGTGTCATTGTGGCTCGAGCTTTACCGGACGTTCGCGATGGTCTTAAACCGGTTCACCGCCGAATTTTATATGCCATGGATCAAATGGGATTGACGCACACGGCTCATTATTCAAAAAGCGCCAAAATCGTCGGAGAAGTTTTGGGCAAATATCATCCGCACGGTGACATGTCGGTTTACGATACTTTAGTCCGTCTGGCCCAGGATTTCTCTATGCGCTACCTGCTTATTGACGGCCAAGGAAATTTTGGTTCGGTTGATGGCGATATGCCCGCGGCGATGCGTTATACCGAAGCTCGGTTATCGGCGATTGCCTCCGAATTATTGATTGATATTGAAAAAGAAACCGTTCCTTTTATTGATAATTTCGATGCGACTTTAAAAGAACCGGTCTACCTTCCGGCAAAACTGCCTAATCTTTTATTAATGGGTTCTGACGGGATTGCCGTTGGGATGGCGACAAAAATTCCGACTCATAATTTAAGCGAAGTCGTTGATGCCGTCTGCGCAATGATTGAAAAACCGGTTGCTTCTGATCCCCAGCATCCTTTCCGGTTTGACAGCGAAATTACGGTTGAAGAATTATTGAAATATCTTAAAGGACCCGATTTCCCAACCGGCGGGGAAATTTTTGACGCCGAAGCGATTAAAGAAGTTTACGCTACCGGACGAGGACGAATCGTTATTCGAGGCAAAGCCGAAATTGAAGAAACCAAAGCAGGAAAATTTCAAGTCATTATCACCGAAATTCCTTTCCAGGTTAATAAAGCTGATATGGTTAAAAGAATTGCCGAATTGGTTAAGGACAAAAAACTGGACGGTATTTCCGATTTGCGCGACGAATCCGACCGGCACGGGATTAGAGTGGTGGTGGAATTAAAAAGAGATGCCAGACCAAAGGCGGTTTTAAATAATCTTTACAAATTAACCAATCTCCAAACCGTTTTTCCGGCCAATTTTGTCGCTTTGGTTGACGGTACGCCCCAAACTCTCAATTTAAAGCAAATTTTGACTTATTTTCTCCGCCACCGCCATGAAATTGTCACCAAAAGAAGTGAGTATGAATTAAAAGAAGCCAGAGCCAGGGCCCATATTCTGGAAGGTTTAATTATCGCCCTGGATCATTTGGACGCCGTTATTAAAACAATCAGAGAATCGGAAGATGCCGAAGAAGCCAAAAAGAATTTGATGGTTAGATTCGATTTGTCCGAAATTCAGGCAGTGGCCATTTTGGATATGCAGCTTCGCAAGCTGGCCCATTTGGAACGGCAAAAAATCGAAGACGAATATAAAATGATTCAGGAAACGATTGCTTATTTGGAAGATCTGTTGGCCGATCCTGGTAAAATACTGGAGGTTGTCAAAACTGAACTGATCCATTTAAAAGAAAAATATCATGACGAGCGCAAAACCCGTGTTTATCCCCAAAAACTGGGTGAATTTTCCGAAGAAGATCTTATCCCGAAAGAAGAAACACTGATTACTATTACTCAAACAGGCTATATCAAACGAGTTGCCAGAAATACTTTCCGCTCCCAGCGCCGAGGCGGCAAAGGCGTGATGGGAATGACAACCAAGGAAGAAGACGAAATTGACAAGATATTATCTGCCAATACTCACGATAATATTTTGTTTTTCACCGACAAAGGCCGGGTTTTTCAACTCCGCGTTTGGGATCTGCCCGAAGCAAGCAGACAAGCCAAAGGCCAAGCGATTATTAACTTGATTAATATTGAAACCGGCGAGCAAATCCAGTCAATTCTCACTACCAGCAACGAAGAAAGAGAAAAACAAAAATTCCTCCTTCTGGTAACTAATAAAGGCACGGTTAAAAAAACCTCTCTTGAAAATTATAAAAATATCCGACTGTCCGGTTTAATTGCTATTAAACTGGTACCAAACGATTCGCTTTGCTGGGCGCACGTGACGTCAGGCGATGATCAAGTGCTTTTGATTTCTCACGAAGGCAAATCAATCAAATTTTCCGAGAATGATATCAGGTCGACCGCTAGAGACACGATGGGCGTTCGCGGTGTTTTGCTAAAACCGGATGATTATGTTGTGGGGATGGAAGTTTTTCCTTCCCAATTCACGGTTCCAACTGACAAAAGAAGAAAATTCTTTAAAGATATTCTGGTGATTATGGAAAAGGGGATAGGAAAAAGAACGGATTTGTCAGAGTTTCCGCTTCAAAAAAGAGGGGGAATGGGAGTCAAAGTGGCCGAAGTGACGCCAAAAACCGGCAAGATTTCCTGCGCAAGAATGGTTGACGAAAATATTGAGCAGGTGATTATGACCAGCCGATCGGCCCAAGTTATCAAACTTCCATTAAAGAATATTCCCCAATTAGGAAGGGCAACTCAAGGCGTAATCCTGATGCGCTTTTCCGACTCCACCGACACCGTTGCCGGCGTGACCTGTTTGGAAAAAGAAGAAGAAACTGAAGAATAACCTCCTTTAATTTCCTCTAACTTTCCTTTAACAGTCATTCTGAACTTGATTCAGAATCCATAAAGGTATACAATTCCTCCAATCACTGGAAATTGCAGTGAAGTAGTTTAACTAAACAAGGGAGATAGGAGGAATTCCATGGCAGGCGATAATAACCATCGTCACTTGAAAATGGTTATCCCGTTTTTGGTCGGAGAAGGAGATTTGACCCTTTGGTGGGATGAGGAAAAGAAAGTTGTTCGTATCGAGGTTCTTCATCCAAAAGTTCAGGAACAATTGAGTGTAGATATTCCGGGTAGCTATCTTAGAACTTTCCTGAGTTGCCACGGAGATCCGAGTTTACAGTGTTTCTGGCCTTTTCAATCTATCACAACCGAACTTGAGCGAAAAGGTACCATGATAGATATTTCCAGCTTTACAACGGACACAATCGGATATTTTGTTCGTTTTCCGGTTGAACTGGAAAATCATACCCTAACTATTAAAGTTAGTAAGACCGATCTTGTTGCCGTGGCCTTGGCCTTGGAATATCAATTTATGCTTTCCAATATCCCCCAACCCGACGGTACCGACTGACCAGATTTCCAGATGACAAGCCCATCCCAACTCTATCTCCCTTGTCATCTTTTTTTCTTCGGACATTCCGGGAATGGATTAGCTTGACATTCCGGTAAAAGTTCTCTATATTTTATTTATATATGCCTGCCAGAATAATTCCCCTTGCTACAAATGAAATCTTCCATGTTCTAAATCGAGGAACCGGATCCATCCCTATTTTTAAAACACAATATGACTATCAAAAATTTATCGAATTAATGCTGTTTTACCAAAATTCCGAAATACCCGTCAGATATTCCAAGTTTTTAAGCCTCACCATTGATATAAGAAACCAAATACTTAAAGAATTTGCTAAAAATAAAAAACATTTGATTGAAATCATCGCATATTGTTTGATGCCAACACATTTTCATTTATTATTGAGACAATTAATGGAAAATGGAATTGAAAAATTCTCAAGGAAAATATCTGATAGTTATTCCCATTATTTTAATATTAAAACTGAACGAAAAGGGGGGCTCTTTGAGGGAAGATTCCAAGCTACCAGAATTACGTCTGATCAGCAGCTTCTTCATGTTTCAAGATACATTCATTTAAATCCATATTCTTCTTTCTTGGTTAAAGATTTTGTTGCGTTGGAGAAATACCCTTATTCCTCGTTTCCCGAATATATTAATAATTCTCCTGTTTCTCGTTGTCAAAAAGAAATCGTATTGAACCAATTCAAAAAACCCGAGGATTATAAAGATTTTGTTTACGATCAAGCAGATTACCAAAAAACCTTAGATCAAATTAAGCACCAGACATTTGAATAAAATAGAAATTACCGGAATGCGAACCTAGTTCATTCCCGGAATGTCTGATCATTGACACTTACGAGAAATTTTACTATTCTTAATTAATGAAACGCTGCGGACAAATCCTGTTGATTTCACTTGCAATCCTTGCTTTGCTCAAATTTTTTGGCCCCTTACCTCTTTCTGTCAATTCCATTATTACCAATAAAACCAATGTTTTTAGCGTTTCCGGAGAGGGGAGTGTCACCGCCGTTCCCGATACGGCCACGATTAATCTGGGAATTACCATTTCCAAACCAACGGTTAAAGAAGCCCAGACTGAAGCCAACCTAACCATTAAAAAAATTCAGGAAGATCTAAAAAAATTGGGAATACCGGATAAAAATATTAAAACTATAAATTATAATTTAAACCCAACTTATGACTGGAGTTCGGGCAAAGGCGGAATCACTGGTTACCAAATTAATACTAATTTAGAAGTCAAGGTTACTGATTTTGATAAAATAAATGAGGTAATTGATATTGCTACTGCCGATGGCGCAAATTTAGTAGGCAATCTGCAATTCTCTGTCAATGATGACAAATTAAAAGAACTTCAAAAACAGGCCAGGGAAGAAGCGGTTAAACAAGCTAAACAAAAGGCTCAAGATCTGGCTAACGTTAGCGGTTTGAAATTGGGAAAATTAATTGATGTTCAGGAAGCAACGACTCCGAGTATTCGTCCTTTATATCTTAACGCGGCTACGACCGGTAAGGCTACCGATCAAGAAGAAACTAAGGTTGCTCCAGGAGAACAAGAAATTAAAATCTCCATCACTCTCTCCTACGAAACCCTGTGACTTTCTGTTGATTTGCTAGTTTTCTAGTTGTCTAGTATTCTGGTAAACCAGTGGACCAGACAACCAGTTTGCCAGCTACCTATTTTCCCTTTCCATGAAACATTTCGTGAACTTCTCTTAATTGTTTATTGGTCACATGAGTATAGATTTGAGTCGTACTGATATTTTTATGTCCTAACATCTCCTGAACCGATCTGATATCCGCTCCGGCTATTAATAGGTCAGTTGCAAAGCTATGACGCAGCGAATGGGGTGTCGCCTTCATCGGCAGTTTGGCTTTTTTAACATATTTTTCCACGATCCTCTGAATTGAGCGGACGGACAGACGCATTTTTTCTCCGTCAACTGCCGGATCAACTTTTTTAGGGTATCTGATGAATAAAGGTTTCCAGGAATCCAGCCTTTCTTTTAAATAACGACCCAACCAATCGGCGGCCGATTCCGACAAAAAGACAACCCGGGCCTTCCGGCCCTTGCCGATAACGCCAAACTCTCGGCGTTCCAGATTAATCGTTTCGCGGTTCAATCCAACCAACTCGGAAACCCGCAAACCGGTGGAAAATAAAGTTTCCAAAATCGTCTTGTCTCTTAAGCCTCTAATATTCCCAACACTTGGCTGATTTAGTAAACGTGTTAACTGATCGGCGTCTAAAAATTTCAAACTCCGGCTCTCCATTTTCGGTAAATCTATTTTGTCAGGAGATAGAGCCTCATAATCGTTCTTGATCAGCCATCGCAGAAAGGACCGTAGAGCGATAACGTGATAGGCTTGGGTCTGCCTTGACAGGGTTAGACCTTGTCCGCGGCTCAAATGAGCAAGATACAAACGGTATTTTTTCACTGTTTCAAGATCAATTTTTTTCACAGACGGGGACAGTGAAGTAGGGGAGAGCCATTGGGAAAAACGAGTCAAATAATGGCGGTAATCGCGGATTGTCAAAAGGGAGCAATTCTTTTCCACCTCTAAATATTCTAAATATTGTTCAATTAATTTATTTAAATTCTGTTCCGGCATACCATTACCCTACAACATTGTGCGACGTTATGCAAGATCTTTATTTTACTTGTTTTAAAGCAGTATTTTCGACTATTCTGTCTATCTGTTCCCAATTATCAACACGAAACACTTTTTCTTTAAAGCTGACCTTCTTGTTCCAAGGTGAATTAATTTGAAGTTTGAGTTGCCGAGCGACTTGGGATTTAAAAATCCTGCGGTCAGTCGTAAAAGAGTCACTGAAAACAATTCGTTTGCATACCCACCCTAAATCATTTAGTTTAAACCATTCCTTTGTTATTATGCATAAAGTGTCCTTGGGCCGAGCGGTAATAAAGTAAACTTTTTATTGGCCTAGCAGTTTGATAAATAAAGGGTTTCTTGAAAATATCCCAAACAAATTCTTTAATACCGGGTATCTTTTTTAATTTAGGAGTTTTCTCCAACCAGTAAGAAGTTAAATCCGTTGTCTTAATTTTTAAACCATACTTTCTTTTTATCAATCGACAGAACCAACGTTCCGTCTATATCGACTCCAATCAGTAAACTCTTATTTGGCACAGCAAGTATTCTAACAAATATAATGACCTCGTACAATGCCCCAGGACGGCTTTTTCTGACCTAACCAGTATAGTTAATGCCCCTATATAAAGCCTCGAAAACCAATTATTAAAAACGTTGAAATTTATGAAATAAATTTCTTACGTTTCGGGTTTTCTTCGAAGAGCATTTTTGGCCATTATAAGAAGAAAAGAGAACAATGATAAGACAAAAGTCCAAGATTATATTTTCTCAACGAACAAAATATTATTAATGTCAGAACAATAAAAGACTTAAGAACCACTTCCCTTTGTTTTCTTAATTACGTCGCAAAAGTATTATTGTGCGACATAATAGTTTACTCGATCTTCATGAGAGAGGATAATAAAGAAAATAATCGTCCGAGGACTGAATATGAATAATATTTACGGATTGTTAATGAAAGATAATAGTCGCTGAACCCTCTCTCCCAGTTATCCACATTCGTTCACAGCTACTATATCAATGTGTATCAGTAAATAATTAGCACTCAAAGAATAAAATTGCTGTTTCGTGAAAAATATCCTATAATTCTGTGAAAATGCTCTACTTATTATAGGTTAATTATGGGCTTAATTCTCTTCACCTCTCTCCCCTTTTTCTTCTTATAAATTACGGCTATCCGCCCCAGGAAGTTGTAAAAATTAAAATAACTAAAATTATTAATCCAATCCCGGAATACTCCCAAATTGTTTGCTTAAAAAGCCTCTCTTGAAACTCCGCTTGAATTAACCCCAAAAGCACGTATGCCAAAGTCGTCACTCCCACTGCCCTGATGGTAATCGTTAAAGGCCAAAAAGATAGAACCACGGCTATTTGGGCCACAGCCAGAGCCAGAAATAAACCATAAACAATGATTTTCTTTGATAAATGATTTTCTAAATTGATGCTCCACAACCCTTGGATAAATAGCGGGAAACTAAATAGAAATACCAGGAAAAAATTATCATAAAAATTAAGTCCTAAAGAAAAAATAGTATCGGTGATTAAAAAGAAAGTAAAAAGAGTCAAAATAAAGCCAACTGCTTGAGCTGCCCGGAAAAGCTGAATGGTTCTAATCGCCGCCACTGAAAAAATATTTTCTGTCAAAAGAAGGGCATAAATACCGACCGCGTAAAGAATTGAAATAACAATTCTTGCTAGTAAATTTTGTGGAAGCAAAAAATAAAAATAACCGACGCCGGCGGTAAAAAGTGTTGGCAAAATCACGGTTGTCAACCAACTAATGCCAGATAAAGCTTCAGCTAAAGACCAGAAAGTCAACCCAATCCCCAATCCCGAAAGGATAAAAATAACCAGATAACGGAAATTAATGTCAATTTCCTGAACAAAAAACATTCCCAAAGAAAGAATCGCCGAAGTTAAAATAAATTTTTGTCTTTTGGACATGAGGATCTAACCGATGATATCAAAATTGGCGTAGACTTTTTGAACGTCACTTTGGCTCTCTAAGTTTTCCATCAGGGTCAAAATTTTAGCAGACGTAGCTTGATCGCTTATGGGAACCACAACCGTTGGTTTTAAAGCCAATTCATAGCTTTTCACTTGATAACCAGCTTCCAGCAAACCGGCTTTAATTTTTTGCAGATCTTCCGGTTGAGTATAAATTTCAATCGCGTCATCCTCTTCCTCCACATCCTCCACCCCTAAATCCATAATTTTTAAAATCGCTTCTTCGGAATTAGCCGGTTTTTCCAAAACGATATACCCTTTGGAAGCAAATTGAAAAGCTACCGCCCCGCGGCTGGCCAATGATCCCCCGCCCCGTTCAAAAATATTTTTAACTTCTTGAGCCGTCCGGTTTTTATTATCCGTGGTTGTCTCTATCATAATCGCTACTCCACCGGGACCATAACCCTCGTACGTAACTTCTTCCCACTTCTCACTTCCCACTTCTCCACTTCCACGAGCAATTGCCCGATCAATATTATCTTTGGGCATATTTACTTCATGGCCCTTGTCCATGGCTAATCTTAATTTAAAATTCTTTTCCGGATCGGTCATGCCGCCGGATTCCCTAACCGCGACAATAATCGCGTTGGTAATCCGCGTCCAAGCTTGACCTTTTTTGGCATCGGTGATTTCTTTATCGCGATGAATGGTTGCCCATTTTGAATGTCCCGACATAATCTATTATTTTACCAGAAAATTACTTAGTTATCTAGTTGGCTGGTTGTCTGGCATTCTGGTAGAAAAAATAACCAGATAACCAGTAAACCAACCAACCAGAAAACTAATACCCCTTGACCCCAGTAGAATACTTTCTTGCTCCCGTGGTTTACATCCACGCATCGCAAGGGCGTGTCTACGGGGTCTACGCCCGCGTTTCTGCTACACAGAAATTCGGACACGTATCCCTAAACGTCATGTAAAATAACCAGATATTTAGTACAAGCGTGTTTGTACTGTTTTGGACCAAAAATGAAGCTAAATGAGCAAAAAGTCTTACTTCTATATCCTTATATATAAGGAGGGGAAAGATTTAAGAAAGTTAAATTTGATATAATAACAATATGATCAAACTGAAACCACTCACATTAAAAGGAATTCTACAAAGACATAAAAATAATCCTAAGGACAATAAATTACACAAAATCATCGAAACAAAAGAAATAGAAAGAAGTGATTTTAATAAGCTAATAAAGGAAAGTACAAAACATAAACCATTTGATAAGAAGAAATAAGTCTCAATAAATAGCTGATTAATTATTTTGAAACTTCAATACCAAAGTAAGGGAGTTATTAAGGTATTTCCGAAATCTGTAATCTTTTGTAGATTCGTTCCATCGTTATTTACTAACCAAACTCCTTGCTTGTCATTTTCTTCTTGAGATATACTTGGTCCATTAGAACCTTCTCCTGTCACCACAATCTCTTGGAGCAATAATCTCTTTGAGTCAGGTGACCAAGTAATATTAGACAGATATGTACTCTTCATGCCATCTAACCCCAAAATTTTATTTGTGTTTTTTGTAGCAATATTGTAAATCCACAAACCTATCATGTTATTATTTGGGGTAGTAGCATAAACAAAAGAGTTACTGTCTGGCGACCAACTCACAGAATTTATTCTTACTCCTAAATCGGTAAGTCCTGTCCCGTCTAAATTGGACAACCAACTGTTATATGTCATACCTATCGCTCCGGTTTTTTCTTCGTTTCTAACAAAAACTACTTGTTTTTTATCAGGACTAATATACAACTGATCATTCGGGGATAATGGTTTCGAAACTATCCTTTTGGTCTGAACAGTTGAAACTGTTAAAAGCCATAATCCTTGAAGATCTGCTTTTTGATTAACAGAAAAGGAAGGAACAGTAATCAATAAAGTGTCAGAATCTATCCATATATAAGGTATTCGATAATCATTATCATCTTTCAACAGCTTTTGAAGAAAACTATTAGAACTCACATTCAGTTGGGTATTATTTCCAGTGTTAACATCATATAGATAAACCGTTCCGGTTAAATTGTTGTTTGCGAGAGATCTATATAAAATTTTTGTACCATCCGGTGACCACTGTAAATTAACTTTAAATGTACCATCATTCGTTATCCGTTTTAAATTATTTCCATCAATATCAACCATCCACAACTCTGGTTTTCTCGTTACCCCAGATAAAAATACAATTTTATGGCTATCTGGTGACCAGGTAAGACCAGAATATACAGTCATGCCATTGGTAAAGACAATATCAAAAGGTGGAGGATTTAAATTGCTTGCCAATTTTTTAGAACTATGATCGATTAATGAGAAAATATATAGATCAGATTCTTGAGTTTTTGACGTACTTGTACTTGTCATTACTCCTACGTATCTTTTATCGGGAGAAATTACAAAACTTGGTTCTTGCTGATTATTAGGGGATAAATCCGAAGGTATAATTAGGCTTTTTTGTTTTGTTTCCAAATCAAGTATAGAAAATGTTGAATTGCCCGATGGTCCATTTCCTTCCTGAATTAATATTTTTGACCCTTGTGGTAACTGATTAACTGTGGGTTGTGGGGTACTTTGATTAAAGGAAGAAAATGAAGTTGGCGTTTGTTTGGTATTATTCATTCCTAAATAATATGCACCACCAATAAGAAACGAAACTAATATTAGACTAACAATCAGGAAAAGATATCCTCTTTTTTTTAAAGAAATTGTTTGATTCCCTTGATCCCTAACCTGATTCACTACTAATTGTTCTTGATTAATATTCTCTTCTTCCATATGTCTCAAATTTAAGTGTATCAAACAAAAAGTTAAGAAGCAAATAGTACCTACGTGTGGGTACAAAAAATTAATGTTTTTGAAGCCAATTATGATAAAAATACAGATTCTTCATTCTTATATAAATATAAGAACATGTAAATTAAATAATTCTTACTGGAAAAGCTTTAACATTTACGATTTCACCAAGTAACCTTTCAAACATTCTGTCTTTAAACATTCTGTTATTGTATCTCCAACTATACTTATCAATATATGCCTGTAAATACTTTTTAGAAACAACTCTATATACTCCATTGATTGTATCCGTATCTTTTAAGTTGGGTATATCCGTAATATTCATCAGTGATAACTCTGGCCTTAGGGTCTATATGATCTTTAATTTGCTGAAGAAGAAACCATTTGCCTGTATTGGGAATATGTTTAAGGTATGCTTTTTCTCCACCCTTCCCGGTATTCGATCTTTTTATCATCCCCATGACTACTTCCTTTGGTATTTCATTTTAAAGATTCTCCACGCAGTTTTATATGTTACTCCTAATTCTCTTTGTAATTGTTTAGCTGATACCCCCGACCTTGTTACACTCATAATAAATATGGCATAGAACCAATACTGAAGAGGAGTGGTTGTCTTTTCAAAGATAGTTCCAGAAAGAGGAGATATTTGATACCCGCAGGAACATTGATAAACCGGTCTGTCTTTAACCTTAGTAAAATTTGTTATTTTTTGACACTTCTTACAAAAGATTCCGGAAGGATGTTTAATCTTAACAAGATACTCTAAACAAACCTCATCATTTCTATATTTCTTAAGAAAACCACCGAGGCTAAATTTATCTTTCATATTACATGATGTCAAGGGATAATTACCGAAATTCGGGCTTGACAACCCTTATAAAATTAACTAGCTTAATTAATATGACTGACGACCTAACGCAACAAGCCATCACCGCCGCTTTAGTTCAGGATTGGAAAGAAGCGGTTAAATGTAACGAACAAATCGTTAAAGCCAATCCGGAAAATATTGAGGCTTTGAATCGCCTCGGTCATGCTTACCTGGAATTGGGCAAGGCCGAAACCGCCAAAAAATATTTCAACAAGGTTCTGAAACTAGATCCTTATAATCAAATTGCTCAAAAAAACTTATTGACGATCGCCACAAAAAAATTCTCCAAATGCGAATCCAAAGCGCCTTTAAATCCCAATCTCTTTTTGGAAGATCCCGGGAAAACGAAAACTACTTCTTTGGTTGAAATCGCCGAAAAAGAAATTGTTCTTTCTCTTTCAATCGGCGATGAAATTGAAATTGTCCCCAAAAAAAGAACGATTGTTGCCACCACCAAAAAAGGCGTTTATTTGGGCAAATTGGCCGACGACTTATCCTTAAGGTTGATTTCTTTCTTAAAGGGTGGAAACAAATACGAAGTGAATATCAAATCAATCGAACCCGGAGAAATAAAAATTTTCATTCGGGAAATTTTTCGCTCAAAAAAATTCGTCAATTTATCCTCGTTTCCTCCCCAGGAAATTGCTTATTCCGCTTTCGTCCCACCTGACCTGGTACACGAAACCCGACCGGAAATGGCCGATGCTGAAGGCAGTGATGAAAAAACCGATGACGACAAAAATGATGAAACGCCTGAAGAAGAACCGCTGGACCATAATTTGGAAGAATAGTTATTTGATATTTAATTTTCTCCAATAATTTTCACCAATAACAACGATAATATCCGACCGGCCTTTTTCGGTTAACTCCAACCAGTCGCAATTAAATATTCCCGATATTTTTTTGACGATATAAGAATTCTTTAATTCCTCCCCGCCTCTCACTTCGCACTTCTCAATTCCGTTCCCCATATTGCCAACATCAATAATCTTTATTCCCATATTGGTAAGAATTCTTGAGGCCGATTGACCCAAACCGGAATGATCAGTTCCGTTTAAAATCTGAACGGTTAAGTTAGAGGCGCGCAGGGAATCATCCGGAAAATATTTTTGAATCACCGAGTCAAGCATTTCCTGATTCAATTTAAAAATCGGCGTGCCATCCGGAAGTTTTCCTTCCACCAAACATCGGTAATCCGAAAGGTCGATCGATTGAATATTACTGCTTCTGACCGCCCGAGCTGCCCACCAAAACCTAATCAGGTCCCAATCTGATAGATTTGTCAATCCGTTTAATTTCAGCGCCGCTATAAAAGCATCGGTGACACGATTTCTGGGATTATTTTCTTTTCCAAAATTACTAACATTTATCCAGCCGTCAACCGGAACGGCAAAATTTTCTTGAATTGTTTCTTTTAATAATTCCGGCCTTTTTTCCTGACTCACCAACTTTGGCAAAGCTCTGGCGGTAAATTCACCATAACCCCGAGGCACATTTAATAAAAGTTCGTCCGGAAGAGTAATCAATGTCAATTCTTGATTGGTTGGTGAATAGGAAACAAGGTTTATTCGCGAATTTTCGATTACGAAATTAATTCTTTGTTTACCATCCCACACGCTGCGGGAAAACGAATAAAATATTTTCAAACCCAAGGGCACCAAGATAAGCGCAATAATAATCCAAAACAAAAACCGATAATTCTTTTTCATTCGGAAGAATATTCCAACCTGATCCGTTTAATTTTGCCGGAAACTTCCTCGCTGGTATATCCCATATCCTGAACAATCCGATGAATAATCGACAAAGAAGCCTCAAATTCCGGTTGAATAATGGTTTGCACTCCCAAAGCCTTAAGCCGATTCCGATTTTCCTGATGGTGGGTCCGGCAAACGATTTTAATTTTCGGGTTTAACCCAAGAGCATTCACCACCACCATCTCTTGAGTATGTTGATCCGGGATTGCAATGACAACCACTCTTGCCCGATCGACCCGAGCATAATTCAAAACTTCGATATCCACCGGATCGCCATAAACAACCGGTACACCTTTATTTCTCAAATCTTTTACGACTTCGTGATTATAATCAACCACCACAAAAGGAATTTGGCAAAGCATCAAGGCTCTTCCCAGCCAACCCCCTACCCGGCCGTAGCCGCAAATGACAATATGGTTTTCCAATTGAAGCTGGTCTCCTAAACTCCCGCAATCGTTTTTCAAAAGATAAGGCCGGAAGCGGGATTTGATTAAATATCTGTAAATTTTCGGCGCCCAATTAAAAATAAACGGCGTGAGGGTAATGGTAACTAAGGCCACGGAAATTATCAGTGAATAGGTTTCCGTTGAAATTAAATTTTGCCCCAACCCGAGCCGGCCCAAAACAAAGGAAAATTCTCCGATTTGGACCAATCCGGCGGCCACCAGAAAGGAAACTTTAAAGTGATAGCCTAAAAAGAGAGAGACGATCAAACAAATAACAAACTTCACCGAGATTATCATTAAAGCCAGTCCCAAAATCAATCGTAAATTGGCCAGAAAAAACGACGGGGTCAGCATCAGGCCCAAAGAAACAAAAAAGACAATCGAAAAAACATCCCGCAATGGCCGAATTTCGGAAAAAACCGCGTGATTTTGGGCCGATTCGGAAATTAATATACCGGCCAAAAACGCTCCCAGAGCGAAAGACAAACCCAAAACGGAAGTCCCGAAAGCGGAAAGTAGGCATAAAGTGACAACCGTCAAAATAAGAATTTCTCTTGAATTAACCGCCGCTACCTTGTCCATCAATCGAGGAATTAAAGCCCGGCCTAAAACTAAACATAAACCCAACAAAAAAATAATTTTTCCAATTGTCAAAAGAATATTACTCAAACCAAGACTTCCCAGAGCGAAAATCTGGGGTAATATTAAAACCATTGGCAAAACCGCTAAATCTTGAACTAACAACCAACCAATCATAATTTCCCCGGGTAAGGTATCCAACTCGCCCTTTTCGGCCAGAATTTTGGTCACGATCGCCGTTGAGGAAAGGGAAAAACAAGACCCTAAAAATAATGAGGTATAAAAATCAAAACCAAATTTTGGAAAAACCACCACACCAAACAAAATTGTCAGTAAAATTTGAATTAAGGCACCCCAAAAGGCAATGTTTCTAACTTTGCTTAAGCGGGAAAAAGAGAATTCAACCCCAATGGAAAACATTAATAGGGCAACGCCGATTTCCGCCAAGCTGCCAATCGCCTGCTGACCTTGAGCCGTCCGAATAATTAATCCGCCCAACAGAATTCCGGAAAGAACATAACCTAAAATTAGCGGTTGGCGGATTTTTTTGGCAATCAAGCCGCCGATTAAGGCTAATATCAAAATCGCCAGAAGATTAAAAGCAAGAACCGTATCGGGCATTAAATACTATACTAAACCAGATCAAGCAAGCAGTCAATCAGAGTAATGTCATCCTGGGCGTAGCGAAGGATCTAGTGGCAACGCTTCGCCAAGTCTGACTTGACTTCGTTAGATTCCTCGTTTACCCTGTAAGGATTTCACTCGGAATGACGACAAGACGTTTTCCAATTCCTCTGGTAATGACGATTTAAATTCAACTGGTTTACCAGTTTTTGGATTCAAGAAAGAAATCTTGGCGGCATGGAGAAAAACTCTCGGGCACCATTTCCGGTCTTCGGCCGCGGTTTTTTTTCCGGCATAAAATTCATCGCCGACCAGCGGATAACCGCGGTATTGCATATGAACCCGTATCTGATGTGTTCTTCCTGACTCGGGATAAAGCTCAACTAAAGAGAAACAAGAAGCCCTTACAGGGTAAACAAGACGCGTGAAGCGGGATAGAACTTTATACTTTGTCTTGGCTTCTTTTCCTTCCAAGGTAATACCAAACCGCTCGCGATTCCAAGAAGTTCTGCCTACCGGCGCGTTGATTTCCCCTTCAGCCGGTTCAACCTTCCCATGCACCAAAGCAAAATAGGTTTTTTTGACAATTCTTTCCTTGAATTGGCGTTGGAGTTCCACAAATGCTTCCGGTGTTTTGGCAACCAGCAATATTCCAGAAGTTTCCTTATCTAAACGATGCACAATTCCATTCCGCATTTCTTGAAAACTGAAAATTGAAAATTGAAAATTCTGGCGAAGCCAGTCCTGTACAGTTTTTTGCCCTTTAGTAGTTTCCGCATCATTAACTACCCAACCAGAAGGTTTGTCCAAAACAAGCAGATAATCATCTTCAAAAATAATCTTTGGCTCCATATATTTATTGTATCAAAAAACCGCTCCTGGCGGTTTTAGCAATATAAGCAAAGCTTGTTTCTCGCTTCGCTCGAAATAACAATGGTTTTATTTCTCTTTCTCTTTTTCGCACTTAACGCACAACGTCGCTTCCGGCTTAATCATCAACCGATCGGTGTCAATCATCTTTCCACAGGATTCACAAATCCCATACTTACCAATTTTAATCATTGCTAATGCCTTTTTAATTCCAATCAATTTCCGATCAATTTCCTTTTTCATCGCCTCCATGCGGGAGTGATCAAACTGCTCGGCCGCATCCGTATCAATCGCCGCGTTATCCGATACCCGATCGGAATTGGAAAATGGATCTTCTTTTTCAAAAGTTTTCTTTCTTTCCTCCAACTTTTTTTCTTCCAAATGAAGAAAGCGAGCAATTGGCTTTAAAATATTAGCGGGAAATAAATTTTGTTTTAGCATTAGTTAAGTCCTCCTTCCAGTTTCTCTCCGACCGTTTATAAATCAAATAAAAACAAATCAAGGAAAAAAGAAAGTATAGGATTCGATCTAAGTATATACTATTTGTTTTAAGAAATTCAAGTAGTCCTAAAAGCAGGAAATAGAAACCAAAACTGGATCCGGCAACAAAACCAACCTTGCCGCTTTTATACCAGAGAAATTTTCGATAATTTTTAGCAAGGAGAACACTGATCGGCAGAAAGACAAAACTAATTATAAGGCGAACTAAATCAAAATGATTACCGGTTGATAAAACCAATCCGATTCCCCCAATTGCCTGAACCAGAAAAAAAACGATTACCATTTTATCCGCCGTCAACCATAAATCCCAATTTTTTTTCTTTGCCCAATAATAACAAAAAGCGGCCGCGCCTAAAATCGCTCCCGGAAGAGTAAATCCGGGGTATTTTCCCCAAAGAAACCAATGAATAAAATTTATTCCAAAATAGGAAATATTTTCCAAAACAAATAGTAATCGGGCGCCAATTATTCCTGCTAAGAAAAGATCAATCGTAAAAGTCAAAATATCTTCTTCCGAATAATCGTCCCGAAGCTGTTTCCAAAGCAAAAACGAAGCCGCAAAAAAGGCTAAAGCGGCAAAAAAACCAAAGGTCGATATTTTTAGAGAATCGATTTCTAAAATATAAGGCAGCATTGACATGTTTAGTATATCATAATATACTTTTTAACTATATGCTTTTATTACCTCACACGATCGTCGGCGCCACCATCGCCGCCAAAATTGGATCTCCCTGGTTAGCTTTACCTTTAGCTTTTTTGTCCCATTTCGCGGCCGATCTACTTCCCCATTGGAATCCGCAGATCACCCAGGAAATGGAAACCGAAAACCATTTACGATCGGGTACAAGAAGATTTATTTTGGTAGATACATTTATTTCCCTGATTGTCGGCTCAATTATCGCCACCCATTTTTTACCGAATGTTCAAAAAACAATGGTGGTTTTGCTGGGATGTTTTCTTGGCGTTCTACCGGATTTATTTGAATCACCTTATTTCTTTTTTGGGATTAAAAATAAATATCTAAGCAAATTAATGCATGTTCAAAAGAAATTACAGTGGAATTTGGATCTTCCCTGGGGAGTTTTAACCCAAGTCGTCGTGGTCATTCTCTGCTTCTGGCTCCTATCATCTTAACATTATAGCAATCTAACAATATAACAATATAACAATTAGTTTTATTTTACCCGTTCCACATATTCCCCGTTTTTCGTATTAATAATAATTTTCTCTCCTTCTTCAATAAAAAGCGGAACCCTGACTTTCAAGCCGTTATCTAAAACCGCGTCTTTCAAAAAGTTGCTGGCGGAATCGCCTTTTACACCAGGATCAGCTTCCTTAACCAAAAATTCCATTTTTTGAGGTAATTCAATTGTTAACGGTTTGTCATCCAAAAAAAGAATATCCGCGGTTACCCCATCTTTGAGATATCCGACCTGGTCAGCCAGAACCTGCGAGACCAAAGATATCTGTTCAAAAGTTTTTGGTTCCATGAATACATATCCGGTGCTGTCGTGATACAAGTATTGGTATTTCTTTCTAGAGGTTTCAATTGGTTCAACCCGGTTTCCGGAAATAAAGCTTTTCTCGGTCACCGAACCGGTCAAAAGATTACGGATTTTGACTTTAATCCACGCCGAACCGCGGCCAAGCTTTATGTGTTCATAATTCAAAACAATAAACGGCTGGTTATCAAATTTAAATGTCGCCCCGTTTTTTAATTCATTAACAGAAATCGTCAGGATTTTATTATATTCATTTTTGCCTTGAAAAACAAGGCTGAAGATGATAAACTTGTTTTAATGCCAATGTGGTGAAATTGGTAAACACGCACGACTCAAAATCGTGTGCCGCAAGGCTTGGGAGTTCGAGTCTCCCCTTTGGCACAAAATCATTCTCTTCCTTTCTGCTCTCTTGTTTACCCTGAGTAGTCGAAGGGCCTTCTTGACTTCTCGCCCTTTTCTGGTATACTTCTTCTCAGAATCACAAAAATCGTTGTTCTTTCACTTTATTATAAGGAGGTTCTAAATGAAACGTTTTCTACCTACGACAGATTGGGAAAAAAAGATCTTAGCCTTAATTATGACACTCATCGTGATACTCATGTTGATAGGGGCTTATATGTTGGTCACCAGGAGTAATCAGATATTCCACCAATTATCCCAACCATCCGTATCGGTAAAGAACTATCTGCCTGATTGGGACTGCTCACCACACGTAAGTATCAGCGTTAATCCGTCAATAACCGGAGGAATCTATGTAGCTTACCCTACATCGAATAGTCCATCCCGTCTCGAATTCCTTTCTGTCTATGAATATGAATCAGGGGCTGATTTCTGGTCAGAACGCTGTCCACCTAAGAAATAACATACTTGGCCACAGAAAATTATTCTTGCTCTTCTGTGGCCATGTTTTTCCCCTCGACTCTGGTTCGACTACGCTCACCATTCGCTCAGGGTAAATCTCTTTCCGCTTCCCCATTACCTTTACCTCCTCACCATACCAACTGCCTCACCCTAACCCCCTAACTATTCTTTTCTTTTAGTTTCCACTCCGAAGAAAGAAATTCGGTTGGGAACAAATCTCAATTTTAGAAAACCAGTCGGACCGTTGCGGTGTTTGGCAATTTCCGCGGTAATATTTTCCGGATTATCCTCATCTTCCTTATAAAGAAAAATCACCACGTCGGCATCTTGCTCAATACTATTATGAACAATAATATCATTAGCCAAAAAGTTATGGGAACTTTCAACCGTCGCATCGTAAACTTCCTCTATGCCCTCTTCCTCTATTTTCAGAATTTCATCCCAATATAAATCTGAATTAGCCAAATTCTTAAGCGTCTGGTTTTCTAACACCTGCAATATGTGGTTTAATCTTTCTCTACTAACTCCATTTTTATGCCTTTGTGTCCCGCTATATGCCCAGTCCAATTTCTGATGAAACTCTCTGGTTGACAATCCCTGTTTTTCTCTTTGTTTTTCAATTAATTCCCAAACCTCTTTAGGAATAACATCAAGGTTGGGATTTTCTTTAATAATTTCCAGTTTTTCCAAAGCTTTTTTGCCTTCGTTTTCTCGACCATAAACACTAATTATTTTAAGAAAAACTGATTGATTAACTTTTCCTGAAATATCAACGATAAATCCACCCCGATAACCTTCCTTTTTTGTCTTGCGAATTTGCGACAAAATTCCAAATCTTAAAAGAAGATGTTGAACTCCTTTAACCAATTTAAAACTGGTAGATGCGTAATAAATCGCATATCCGCCTTCCGATGCTTTGCTAAAATTTCCATCGGTTGCCCAAAGATGACTTAAAAAAATTGAAAGCTGGGAATTAGGAAGAGTAAAAATTATTTTGGGGATCTCTTTTTCGTAAGACCTTTGATTAAAAATCCCCAATTCTTTGAACCACTGGGAAATCGGGTTTTTGAGACCCTCTTTTTGATTACCGGAAAAGTAAATATGATACCAATTCTCTTGTTTTACTCTTCGTCCGGATAATCCAAAACCACCCTTGGCCGCTTTTTCCACTGCCGATAAATTGGCAAGACTACCACTCGTATAATGAAGAGGTTGGTTTTTTAAATAACAACCATCCCCAATAAAATGAGCCAATAGGATTAATTTATCTTCAGAAAAATTAATTAATTTTTGGAAAAAGGGAATAATTCTCGGAACAGCTAACCTTTCGTTAATTTTAAGTTTGTCCAGACTTGTCCACCCAAACAAAGTATAAAATTTATGATTAGAAGAAGCTCTTATTTCCCTGCCAGAACGCAAAGATAAACGATAAATCTTTTTCTTTCCGCTCGAAAAAGCTTTCACCATTGGACAAACTTTCAGTTTCAAATTATTATCCATGGCAAAAACGGGAATTTTTCCTCCAGATTCTGCCAATTGCTTAATTGTCACCAGTTCTCCCGTATCAACCCGCATTATTAACGTTTCCCCCACAAGACAGCCGCTTTCCCGCAAATCCGCTAATCTTGGTCTGGCTCCCCCGCGGACTTCAACCGACCGATTTAACTGGGAAACGGCAATGACCGGAATTTTTAATTCTCTAGCCAAATTTTTTAAGCCTTGAGAAATTTCCGAAACTTCCTGAACACGGTTTTCCAAATTTCGTCCGCGGACCAACTGCATATAATCGATAATAATTAATTTTAAATCGTGTTCCACCTGTAATCTTCTGGCTTTGGTTCTCATTTCCAAAACCGAAATGGCCGGTGTATCGTCAATAAAAAACGGTGCTTCGTTTAGAATTCCCATGGCATCGGAAAGCCGGGTAAAGTCTTCTTCATCTAGTTTTCCGGTCTTCAATTTCCAAGCGTCAATATCGGCTTGGGTAATCAACAAACGGTCTAATAATTCTTCCTTACTCATTTCCAAGGAAAACATCCCCACCGTCATTTTTTCTTCAACGGCAATATGTCTGGCCATATTTAAAGCCAGGGCGGTTTTCCCGATACCCGGACGAGCCGCCAGAACGATTAAATTTGACTGCTGGAATCCGGCCAGCATATTATCCAAATCTTTAAATCCGGTCGGCACCCCTCTTAATCCGCCAGCCTTTTTGTATAATTCGTCCAAACGGTCAAAACTTTCGGCCAAAGCAGCGCTGATCGGGATAAAAACCTGCTTTAAATGAGATTGGGATAAACTGAAAATATTTTGTTCGGCTTTATCTAAAATAAAAGACGCCTCATTGCCTTCATCGAAAGCCATTTCGGAAATTTTACCGGCCGAAGAAATTAACATCCGCTTGATATAAGAATCTTTAATAATTTGTCCGTAATGCGCGACATTGGCCGCCGTCGGCACCATTGAAGCCAGTTCAGAAAGATAAGCCGCCCCGCCGACTTTCTCTAAATCTTTTTGTTTCCGAAGCTTATCTGCCAAGGTCACCAAATCCACCGGCAACCGGTTTTCGTATAAACTCAAAATCGCTTTAAAAATATCCCCGTGGGCATCACTGTAAAAATGTTCCGGCCGCAAAAACTCCGCTACGTCAATAATAGCGTCTTTATCAATCAGGCAGGCGCCGAGAACGGATTTTTCCGCCTCGTCTGAATGCGGAGGAATACGAGTTTCAGCCACTTTTTCTTTCTAAAATAACGGTTTTTGTTTCGATCGGCAAATCCAATTTCGAAATCGTTAATTTCGGCAAGGTTTCCGCGCCATCCCCTTCTTCCTTTAAGAATTCGTCCAGCGAGTCAAAATTCATCGGAATTACGATTTTTGGTTCGACTTGGGAAATCACTTCCATCGCTTCTTTTGGTACCAAAGTATCTTTTCCACCAACCGGAACAAAAAGAACATCAACCTCACCGATTTCCCCCAATTGCTTATCCGTCAATTTTCCCTTGATATTACCTAAATGAAAAAGCCGCAAACCTTCCAACTCGAACAGGTAGCAAATATTATTTTCCGAAGTGCTAAATCCAAAAATCGAAGCGCCTTTAATTTCGTATTCTCCCGGATGCTGAATCGGAAAAACAGAACCACTATCCTCAACTTCCACTTTTCCCAAAAGATCGGTCGCGATTGAAACATTTTTGCCTTTTATGCGAAAAGATAAACAACCATAATAAACAATTTCCATACAGGCATCATATCAAAAAACGTTTTCCTTGACAAGACAACTATTTTTAGCTATAGTCAAACCGATGAAAAAAGAACTCTTGGTGGTAATCCTTGGCAGTTTTATTTTAGGGTTAGTCATCACGGGTGGTGTTTGGACCGCCAACAATGCCCTGAATCTCCAGAAAGGAAAAAATCCAAAGATCAATAGTAAATCTCAACCGCTAGTGAATGTCAGCCCAACGCCAACCTTATCACCTTTCTTTTTAACGATTATTAAACCGGAAAATCAAAGCATCAGTAATACTAATCAGATTGTTGTTTCCGGCAATACTTTGCCCAACCTCCCGGTAGTGCTCATTTGGGAAAATGGAGAAGATATTATTCAAAGCGATTCTGCCGGGAATTTTGACGATGAAGTCAGCTTGATTTCCGGAGTCAACGATATTTCCGTCACGGTTTATAGCCAAAATGGTAATCAAGTGACAAAAAAAATTGGCCTGGTTTATTCAAAGGAAGGAATCTAATACGAAAATCAAAATGCAAAATGCAAAATGCAAAATTATTTTAGGTTTTGTGTTTTTAAGTTTCTTCGTGACGCCAGTTCTGGCGGTAACGTCTACTCCTCCCCTAACCCCTACTTCGACCCCGGCGGAAAATATTAAGCAAAAGGTTCAGGAAAGAATTAATAATCTGGCAACCGAAAGCCAGCAAAAAGCTTTTTGGGGAACTTTAAAAAATATAACAAACGCAACTTTGATTCTTGATTCAACTGATGGAGAAAAAAGAATTAAAACCGATTCCTCAACAGCTTTTCTAACGACGAATAAAAAAGCGGTTAAAATTAACGATTTGGAAATTGGCAACTATCTAATTGCTTTAGGGCTTTGGCAGGAAAACGGCAACCTCGACGGAAAAAGAATTATTGTTTTGGCAACTGCCCCCAAACCGTCACTGACCAGAAATGCCCTTTCCGGACCGATAACCAAAATCGAGAAAGGCACTAAGATTGTAACCATTACCAAACCCAACCCAAATCTGGCAATCAAAATTCAGGTGGGAACGTCAACGATTATTACCCAAATGGTCAATGGAAAAATAACCCCAATTACTTTTGACAAAATTGGTGTAAATGATTGGGTTACGGCGATCGGAATTCAAAAAACCGATAACGGAATATTAACAGCTACCAGGATTCATATTATCCCGGGTTTATCAAATTCAACACCAACTCCGACAAAATCCCCCAAGGCTACCCCAACTCCAACGGAATAATTTTTAAGATCATTTACGTTCGTACACACCAGGAATGATAGCCGTTGTAAAGAAATCCTGGAAAATAATCCTAACAACAAGTTAGTGATGTCAAATCTCTTTCAACACACTCAACATAAATTCTTAATTTCATCCGAAGACGGAAGGGAAAAATGTCTTTGTTTGTCTCATATTATCGCCACGGCAACAAAATGTTTACAGTAATCCTTATTTGTCTGCTCATAAGTACACAAGATAGTCTTTGGAACCTTTTACAACCGCTATATACCCGATAATCAAAATTACGATACTTTTTATGCGGCCGCTATTAAAGTATTGTAAACATTAAAAGCTTTATCCCCTAACCAACCATCAGGTAATAAAGAAAAAGGAAGTTGCGGGTCATCTTTAAGAATTGAGAGGAAATGGAAATTTGTTTCAATCAGCGTCATTCTTTGTTTCTGGCTTTCGATTAAAAAATATCGGTATCTTTCATTTAGACGATCCAAACAATATACACTCTGGACTAAATCCTTTACAGACATACGACCAACATTTCCATCGCGCCCAATATTTGATACAGCGATAAAACCTGAAATTCGAAAATCTTTTATAAAACGGGTGAGTTGTTCTGCTGGATCGTAAGGAGTTAACCAAACAGAAGCCTGAAACATACCGCAACCAATTCTTTTAAGATAACCTCTTAATAAATCTCTATCTTTTCGTTTACTTTCAGGAACATCATAAGTAATAAGATATATTTTTCCATCCCAAAGTCGTTTGCGATGATATTTAGGCAATATCTCGTCTAATCTTATTTGTCCTTCATTTGTTAACTGCCAACCATTTTCGTTTTTCTCTAAATACTTTTTTTGAGTGGCAGAATAAACTCCCCTTCGTAAATAATTTTTCTTAACAGATTTAACAAAATCTCCAGAATTTTCCAGCGCCTTGAAAAAATCGGTTCTTCCAGAACTAATACTATAGCTTTGAATTCCCAAACCAACAATAAACAAACTCATATCCATCGACGTTTCCAAAACTCCTTTGGAAAACTCCTCAACTTTCTCTTTCGTCGTTCTATTCCTACCCATATTTTTACAATACTTCCTTAGCGGCCGTTTGTCAAATATGTAAATTTGACATTAAAATTATTTCTTGTATAATAATACAAGTTTAATATTTAGAAAGCGTTAAGTGGAGTCACGATCCACGGGCAGCGAGCCAAATACTCGACGGAAGTTGAACCGTAAAATCCAACAGTCGGTGTCACCGCAAAGTAGAGCCGACCTGAGAGCCCCGTACCAGTAACGGTACAGGGAATAAGGATGGGCGGGTAAGTCGAAGGCCTCTCGTTCCTTGTTTTTGTCATTGTCGACAAATGCAAAGAACGAGAGGTTTTTTTGTGATCTTCCAGACAAACTGGAGTTAATAACGAAAAGTTTGTCGCATGAAGATCCAATCCTCCAGCAATCGCAACACGAAGCGTGTATGAATAATACTGAAAAGCTGAGTGCTAAGATGCGGAGGATGTTGTCAAGGATGGTGTCGTGTAATAAGTCTTTAAGATTTAAACGCGACTAACCACGTTAATTTTCGAAGAAATTTTACGTGGTGGTTGTAGCTCAATGGCAGAGCGCCAGTTTGTGGAACTGGATGTTGCGGGTTCAATTCCCGTCAGCCACCCAAAATAATGCAAATATCATTAAAAAACTATGATAAACAAACTCAGGCTTAAAAATTTTTAATCGCTGGGGGTAACTCTACTCTTTTAGTGTGGAATTGTCCGTTAAGTCAAAGAAAGAATTTAGTAAAAAACTACTTAGGATCGGTCGAACAAATCGGTTTTGTAATGGTTTTGTTTTATTGTCCGGAATAGGTTTTTTAGTTACTAAGGAAAAAATTAGAATTACTAGAAGGAGTTTGTTGGAACTTACAAACGAGTATAGACTTCCGGCTTTTGGAATTGTATTAACAGATGAAAACAGGATTGAACCCTATGTGTATGTAAAACAAACTAATTCTTTGTTCAAAGAGACTGCTTGCGGATCAGCAAGTATCGCTACAAATATTATTTTGGGTATCAATAAAATTATCCAACCAACGGGTGAATCAATTTATGTGGAAAATAAGCAAAATAAAATAAGAGTTTCGGCAAAAGTAGTTGCTCTCGGTTGTTAACCAATAACATGAATGATATGATTACAAATATGGATACCAAACTACAACCATTAAAAGGCTTCCGGGATTTTTTACCCGAGGAGGCTCAGAAAAGACAGTGGTTAGAAGACCAAATGGTCAAAGTATTTGAAAAATGGGGGTATGAACCTTTGGAAAGTCCTACGGTTGAATCTTTAGAACTTTTTGAGGGGGAAATTGGCGAAGATGAAAAATTATTTTTCAAATTCGAAGATCCGGGCGGACGAAAAGTGGCTTTACGCTATGACCAAACCGTTCCATCTTGCCGTGTTGTTGGCCAATACGCAGACGAAATTACTTTTCCTTTTCGCCGTTATCAAATTCAATCAACTTTCCGAGCAGAAAAACCCCAAAAAGGTCGCTATCGAGAATTTACCCAAGCCGATATTGACATTTATGGAATTAAATCACCGATTGCCGATGCCGAATGTATTGCCGTCAGTATTGATTTGTACAAATCGTTAGGTTTCAAACAACCCGTGGCAATTATAAATAATCGAGATTTACTGGCGGGAATCCCCTATCCTGCAATCGCGGCCATTGACCAGCTTAAAAAAATTGGAAAAGATGGTGTAATTGAGGTTATGCAAAAGAAAGGAATTTCTAAAAAAATGGCTTTGGAATATTTAAACAAGGTAGAAAATCTTAAACCGGATGAAAAAATAAAGATTATTTTTGATTACCTAAAAAATGCCGGACTTGATGAATCTTATTATCGATTCGAACCAACACTTTGCCGGTCATTGTCCTATTCAGAAGGACCTATTTGGGAAATGACAATTTCCGGTTATTCAACCAATACTTTTGCCGGCTCAGTTGGTGGAGGCGAAAGATATGATGGTATGTTCAAAAGAATTACCGGTAAAGATATTCCCGCTACAGGAATTGCTTTCGGATTTGACCGAACACTAGAAGCCCTTGAAGAACTTAATTTACTACCCAATTTTGATTCTGTTACAAAAATCTTAGTCACTGTTTTTTCTGCTAATTTGTTTGATAAATCCCTGGAAATAGCAAATCAACTGCGCCAAAATTCTATTAATACTGAAGTTTATCTTATCCCTGAAACCAAATTAGATAAGCAACTTAAATACGCAGATCAGAAAAATATTCCGTATGCGATTATTCTTGGTCCTGATGAAATTCAATCCAATCAAGTAACCCTAAAAGACTTAAAATCAAGAACTCAAAAAACTATACCCTCAGACGAGCTTGTAAAAGAACTCTCAATGTTGTAAAATTATCTTCAAATGAAAAAAGATATCCATCCCAAATGGTATCCTGATGCTAAAATTACCTGCATTTGCGGGAATACTTTTACCGTCGGTTCAACCAAGCCGGAAATTCATGTTGATGTCTGTTCAAAGTGCCATCCGTTCTTTACCGGGGAAATGAAATTAATTGATACGGCCGGCATGGTAGAAAAATTTCAAGCCAGACAAAGCAAGGCCTCAACCACCAAAATCGTCAAAAAAGTTGAAAAAAGAAGATTGCGCCGCTTGGAAGAAGAAGCAAAAGAAAAAGAAAGACCACAAAATCTTCGAGGTTTGTTTGAAAAGAAACAGTGAAAACCGATGTTGCCATCATTGAAGCCAGACCCGGAACCGGCGGTGATGAAGCCAAAATCTGGGCAGATGATCTTCTGCGCATGTATACCAGATATGCCAATTCCCAAGGATGGAAAGTTTTTGATATTGATGACGGAGTAATAAAAATCCAGGGAACCAACGCTTTTGTGTTGTTGCAGCATGAATCGGGTGTTCATCGTGTCCAACGGGTTCCTCAAACCGAACGCTATGGCCGAATTCATACCTCAACAGCAACCGTTGCGGTCCTGCCGGAAATCAGCGAACAGGAGATTCAAATTAACCCGGCGGACATTGCTTGGGAATTTTACCGCGCTTCTTCTCACGGTGGTCACAATGTCCAGAAGGTTTCAACGGCTGTTCGACTGCGCCATATTCCAAGCGGCATTGTTGTTCAGGCCCAGCAGGAAAGGTTTCAAGAACGAAACCGCGAATTGGCGATGGCCATTTTAAGATCCAAACTTTGGGAAAAATCGGAATTGGAAAAAGAAACTACCCAAGCCGGCTACCGCTCGCCTATTGGCAGGGGCATGAGAGCTGAAAAAATTCGCACGTATAATTATGCACAAAACCGGGTAACTGATCACCGTCTTAATAAATCTTGGCATAATTTGGATAAAATTATTGAGGGTAACCTTCAACCGATTCTATCCCTTCTTCAATCTTCTTCATTGTAAATTTGAAATTAGCCTTATCGTATGGTATAGTTTCATTTAGTAAAAATTGCGATCTTTGTCTTTTCACCTAACCGAAATCCATATGATTGCGAAGCAAGGGGGTTCCTTTTAACCGATGGCTCAGTTGCCATCTTTGAATGGACTTCCTCTATTCCAAACCCCTGGAGCAAAGCACCAAAGAGTTTATCCACTTGATGTGTGCAAATCAGGATGTTGCCAATCAAGTAAGGGCAGTTGTCGTCTCTGGTGAAATTCTGGAAACCGGCTACCCAGTACTTCTCGCCGAACAAACAATGACTCTTGAGATCATCGTTGAGAAACTAAAGGAATTGAACCACAAGCGGCCAAGGATGAGAAAAACTTTACAAAATCACTACTCCCTTCTAGTGATTTAAAAATTTAAGAGAGAATTTTTTTCCAACCGTTTTTATTTTTTTATATTTTGTAATTATTACATTACCAATTTCGTGGATATCCTAAATTCTGTCGTAATTTACAGACCAAAATATTCTTTAAGAACCGATTCGTTTTCCATCTTGGTTACTTTCATTAACCAAACATGCTTCCCTATTCCTAAATATTCCCTTAGAAATTGAACTTCATTATCACACGGAAACGGGTAAAGAAAAACACTTTTCTGTATCCGATACATCCCTAGATTTTTCAGCCATCGCCCAAAAATATCAGCCCACCTTCTTTTGCCATAAGGGACATCATAAATAATCAAACGCCATTGCTTATCCCAAATTTTCGGCCGTTTAATCTCAAGATTATCAAGGGAATATTTAAGAATCATTTTCTTTCCCGCTTCGGTTAATTTAACAATCACCTTGTCCCCTTGCTGATCATATTCCACCATTTTTCTTTTATTAAGCCGATCAAGAGTTCGACGCAATAATCCCTGATTATATTTTTTCCATTCTTTATCGCTTTGGTCCTCAAGAATTTTGCTAGCACCTTTGAATGCCAACCCAACGCCGGGAGCAACTACGGCCAACACTACGACACTACCAACACCCAATAAGGCCAAAACCAGTTTAACTTTAGGATATTTTAGAATTTCTTTTGTTTTATCTATAAAATCTTTTTTCTGCTCTTCCTCCAAAGTGATTTTTAATTTTTCCGCCAGTTCACTTATTTTTTCGTCTTCCATACAAATACCATATCACATTTAAATAACAATGACAATTTTATGGATATCCTAAATTTTGGTAAGAAAGTTTCTTGAAGATTGGGAAGTTATTATTGACTTACTTCTTCCAAAATAACCTTAACGGTTTGGTTCTGATTATTGCGCCAAATATTTAGTTCTACGGTATCCCCAACTTTCTTTTTGCTAATTAAATCAGCAATGCTTACCGTATCGGATAATTTCTGACCATCCATTTTGGTAATAATATCCCCTCTTTTTAAACCGGCTTTTTCTGAAGGTGAGCCGGAAACAATTTCAATCACATAAGACCCCTCCGGAACCTCATTCATTATCGCTACTTCCTTACTGATCATTTGGTAACGAATTCCCAAGAAAGGTCGGGAGAATTGACCAGTTTTATTAAAATTATTGAGCGAGTCTTTTATTAAATTAATTGGGAGCGCAAAGCCAATATTTTGGCTGCCTTGGGAAACCGCGGCATTAACACCAATCACCTGGCCGGAAGAGTTAATCAAAGGACCACCGGAATTGCCTGGGTTGATCGCCGCATCGGTCTGAATTACATTGTCAAGTTGTTCGGCTGTTCCTTGATAAGGAGATCCGGCGGTAATGGAACGACCAATACCAGAAACTACTCCAGTTGTCACCGTATTGCGAAACTCACCCAAGGCTGTTCCAATGGCAATTACAAACTGGCCAACTTTCAACTTTGACGAATCCCCCATTTCCACTGGTATAAGCGCTTGCCCTGAGCTTATCGAAGGGTTTATTTTTAAAATCGCGGTGTCATTGGCCGGATCGCGGTAAATTTTTTGAACATCATAGGATTTATTATCTTTAGTAATGACCTTATATTTTCCACTCGTATCCGAAACCACATGCTTATTGGTAACAATCAAACCGTCTTTTGAAACAATAAATCCTGTAGCAATGTCTTGGGTGACATTCTGCGGTTGAGTATTTTGCGGAAAGCCAAAAGAAAAAGGTAAACCAAAAAATTGCGAGAGATCGGGTGTAGTTTGAGTTGTACTCAAATTAATGGTAACTACGCTGGGAGAAACTCTATCAACCACATCGATCACCACTGATTCTTCATTAACAACCTTTTGACTAAATGGCAATTGAGATAAGTTGCTGGAATTCGATCGCGGAAAAATCCGATCCAAAACCCGATAACCGAAAATCCGATCAGAAATTGCCCCGCCTAAAATCGCTACAACCAGAACAATCACCAAGGCTGAAATAGTTAATAATCTTTTAAACCTGTTCATAATTAGTTTGTTATGATGACAATGATTAAAATTTATTACTTAATTCTGAGAATTACCTTAATAATTCGATGGCTTTATCCATTTGCGGATCTTTCGTTGAGTCCTTATCGTCCATCGCCACTAAATAATCCGGAGTAATCCCTTCTTTGTCAATTGATTTACCGCTTGGCAGCAGCCAACGGGCAATGGTAATGTGTAAACCAGAACCGCCGGGAAATTCTTCCGCTTCCTGAACCGTTCCCTTGCCGAACGATTTTTGACCAACTAATTTTGCTTTAACCCTTTCTCTTAAGGCCCCTGATAAAATCTCCGAGGCAGAAGCAGAGCCTTCATTTATAAGAACCACCAAGGGTATTTTGGTCAATAATCCTTTCCGATCAACGTTATAGACATCAGTTCCCCGATTACCGGCATTTTCCTGCTTTACCACCGGTCCATCAGCAATAAATTCGCTGGCAATATAAATTGCTCCCTGGAGAAATCCTCCCGGATTGTTTCTTAAATCCAAAACAATGCCCTTAACTTGCGGACTATGACCTAAGATGGCCGTCACCTCTGAATCCCACCCCCGATTGGTTTGCTCGCCGAAACGCATTAGCTTAATTTTGGCAATTTGTTTATCATCATCAAAACTTAACTCAATGCTTTTAACCACAATCGGCGCTCTTTTTAAAGTCACTTCCAAAGGTTTCTCGACTTGATCCCGGACCAAAGTTAAAATTACTTCAGATCCTGAAACCCCCCGAATAATTTCAACCGCCTCCGGCAAAGTCATTCCTTGGGTCGTTTTATCAATTTTTTTCTGACTATCTTTAATCCAAGCAATAAAATCACCGGACTTAACGCCGGCTTTTTCCGCCGGCGAATCTTTAAGCGGTGAAACAACCGCAAGCTTGCTCTCTTTATAACCAAGTTCAATCCCCACGCCGTCAAAAGTGCCGGCAAGATCGGCTTTTGATAAGTTTTGTTCTGTCGGGGGCAAGAAAACCGTATATGGATCACCTAAAGCGGAAGCCATGCCGGAAATTGCTCCATAAATCATTTTTTGCGGGTCTAGACCTTCCTTCCGCAAATAATTTGCTTCCAAACGATCCCAAACCTGCCAAAATAAAGAAAAATCAATGTTGGATTTATCCGCCGGAAGATTGCTATCAATTTTAATTAGAGATTTTCCGGAATTAAGCGAAACCGTAACCTTGGATTGACCCAACCGATATCCAAAACCAATTGCCAAAACCACAACCGCTAAATAAATGATGAATTTCTTAATTTGTGATAAGGACATTTTAATTTTCATTTTGGAATAAACAAAATTTTTTCTTTCCCGCCAAGATAGACATTTTGGCCTTCAAATTTTTTCAATTCTTCCCAAATTTCTGCCGGAATTATGCCTTCTTCACTACCCATTATCAAACAGGATAAATCTTTCCCTTGCCCTTCGGCTATTTTACCACAAATTAAACCGCCGGCTTCAATGGCTTCAGCCTTATTACAAAAAACCAAATCCGGTTTTTCCCGAACCGCCAAAATTGCTCCCTGATCATCAACCGAAATATCTTTTTGAAATTTCAAAATTCCCCAATTGCCCTTTCCCCAGCCGTCAGCTGCTTCCAACTTAACACCTTTGAATTCAATTAAAATCGCCTCACTGATTTCTTCAATTTTTCCTTCGGCCGGACAACGGTAATTTTCCTGCTCACCCTTGGTTCTGATTTTTAATATTCCGCTTTCGGTTAATGATTCCAGAAATCCGTCGGATGGGCTTTTCATTTCTTTTCCTCCACCTAAAAACGATTTTGTTTTGACAATCACCTGGTCTTTAACCACTTTAGAACCCAAAGGGCTGGTTAATGTTTTATCATCTAAGTTGATTTCGACCAAAGGACCCTGTCTGTCACCGGAAAAAAGAAGTTGCTCGGGTTTAACTTTTTCCCCAACCTTGACTAAAATATTATCACCCGTAAAAATGGGAATTTTCAACTTAAAGTTGGCAGGCTGAAAATTTGAATTCATTGCACTTGCGTGATAAACGGAAGAAATGCCAGGTGGCGGGCTCGTTTCATTTGGGTCGCCAGTTTTCTCTGATGCTTTGCACAAATTCCGGTCCGATTCCGGCTGTGGATTTTTCCCCGATCGCTGATAAATTTACCAAGAATTTCCGGCTTTTTATAATCAGGCAGAGATTTATCCACGCAAAAATAACATTTTTCGGTTGATTTTAAACGTCTGATGGTTTTTCGTCTTATCATATATCTCAAAAAGGAATGTCTTCTTTTTTGACAGTTTCGCCTTCTTCTGTTTCCTTAGGTTGTTCTTCCGATTTTTCGGGCTTTTCCTCTTTTTTGGCCTTTTCCGTCTTTTTCTCGCTTCCCGCCTCTCGCTTCTCAACCGATTCTGCTACCACAGGTTCAACAACCTCTTCGGCTTCTGGTACAACCGCCCCCGCTCCCCCAACTCCTTCGGCCCGCTTATTATCCAGAATCAGCATATCAGAAATAACAATTTCCGTTGTTTGATGAGCAACTCCGTCTTGACCGGTCCACGATCGGGTTTGCAATCGCCCTTCAACATAAATCCTCCGGCCTTTAAAAAGCAATTGAGAACAAAGTTCGGCCAGTTTATTCCAAACGACAATCTTGTGAAATTCGGTTTCTTCTTTTTTCTCACCGTTATCGGTTATCCAAGACCGATTGGTGGCTAATCCAAAAGTACAGACAGCTGTTCCTTGGGGCGTATACCGCAATTCCGGATCCCGAGTCATGTTCCCGATTAATTGAACTTTATTTAACGATCTGGTTGACATATATTTGCTTAGATTGTTTTCTTAGACTTTAACTAAAAGATATCTTAGTATTTTTTCTTCTGCTTTTATTTTACGATCAATATCGAATAATTGCGAAGGTTCAACCGAAAATTCCCAATAATAATAATTACCTTCTTTTAATTTCTTAATTTCGTAGGCAAAATCTTTCTTTCCCCAATCGTCGGCTTTTTCAATTTTTCCCTTGCCGTCTTCGATGGCTTTTTTTATTTTCCCCAGTAGTTTTTCGTTATCTTCCTTTTCTAGATCAGCAGGCAAAATCACGGTCAATTCATATTTCCTCATGGCAATATTATACAAAAAGAAGCAAGAGATAACAAGAGTTAATATACCTGGGCATGGGAACCAATGTCATACAAAAACAATGTTTCATCCTCTAAGTTGATGGCATCTTAAAATTTCATCTTGGGGATTTTCGATTAATAGATCCAAGCATTGAAAAAATTTCTCCCGTAACTTTTTATTCGAAGCAATCCTCTCTTTGAAGTGCTTTTCAAATAGCTTATGATAAACGATTCTCATTTAGCAAGTTTTCTTTTCAAATCATCTAAATCCTTGGCAATAAAAATATTTTTATTATCCTCAAAGTCCTTGTCCATCTTCTCTAGTCTGGCGGCTGACGCAGTAGAAAGATTGATAATCGGCTGGAAAGAAACCTCAACCGATTTATTTGCCAACCGATTCATAAAAACCCTAAGAACTTCCTGTAAAGAAGAAAAACCATAAGCTAATGCCGCTTCCTCGGCTTTTATTCTTAAATTTTTTGAAACCGGTATCTGCAAAACTGTTCTATTCATATTACCAAAATAATACAATTATAATAATTTGTCAAGAGAAAAAAATCAATATATTATCTTTAATCTTCCCGCTCCCAAATCCGCCTGGGTACCGTTATCCGCTTTTAATTGGACTCGATATAGATTATTTCCCCTCCAAATGGTGATTGCTGAAGATTGAAGCAAAGCATATGTAATGGATTGCGTTTGTAATTCACTATAATCTACTCCTCTCTTATTGGTTACATCATACAATCTCACCATTGCCCGTGCCGGACTGTTTACCGACTTTAGAGAAGCTTCCCATTGAACGCTTTTTGCGCCGGAATAATCAGTCAAATTAAAATAAAAATCAGACCCTGGAATATCAGTCCACTCGGTTAAAACAGTCGAGCCGGTGTTAACTAAAGGAATATAAAAAACCTTTGGACTATTTACGAAAGTTAAAGTTGGCGTTGGGGTTTTAGTCAAAGTAGGACTGGGAATCAAAGAAATTTGTTTGGCAACTTCTTTTTCAACAATTGCCTGGCAGGAAGAACAATTCTCGGTTGCTTGAATCGGTATCGCTGTCGGTTGAACAACCGGAACCAAAGATTCCGCCGGTGTTTCTGTCTTTCTTATGGCGCCTAAATAAAAATCCAAAAAGACAACATTGACAATAATTATTGTAATTAAAATTTGAGGGAGTAATTTAAGTAGACGGTCAGGCATATATAAATTTGATTTCTCTGTCATTCCCGCGTTTACCCTGTAAGGGAAAGCGGGAATCTATATAGATTCTGAATCACATTCGCTTCGCTCAGTGTAAACAAGCTCGGAATGACAATGTTTTAAAACGTATCCGTCAGCTTTATCTTCTATCGTGTAACCCAGCTTTTCAATCTCTTTCCGTACCTCATCCGCCGTTTCCCATTTTTTTTGCTTTCTCAATACTTCCCTTTTCTGCGCCAGTTCCTCAACTTCCGACGATGTTTCCCGCTTCTCGCTTCCTGCTTCTGCCAGTCTTAATCCCATAACTTTATCAAATTCCAGTATTAAATCCAGCTTGTCTTCGCTATTGATATTCGATTTGGCCATTTCCCAAACCACGGCCAATCCGGCCGGAAAGTTCAAATCGTTGCTCACCGCGTCAATAAATTTCTGGCGGTAATCTTGCGTCTTATCGATTGTTTCCCGGGAAAAACCGGTTTCATCTTTGGTCTGTTTCCATCCAACGACCAGATCCCGCAAACGGAATAATGTGGTTTGCGCGCCGGTTAACGCCTCGAATGAAAAATCCAATCCGGAATGATATTGCGAAGTTAAAACCAAATAGCGAAAAGCTAACGGATCATATCCTTTTTCCACTAAGTCAGTTACCAAATAAAAATTTCCCGAACTCTTGCTTGCTTTTTCTCCCTTTATTGACAACCACTCATTATGAAGCCAGAAATTAGCGGTTTGATGACCAAACGCGCCGAATCCTTGGGCCACTTCATTAGTATGGTGAACCGGAATATGCTCTTTGCCGCCGGTATGAATGTCAAAAGTTTCTCCTAAATATTTCGTTGACATTGCCGTGCATTCAATGTGCCAACCCGGAAAACCTTTTCCCCACGGTGAATCCCAAAGCATAATATGATTAGGCTGATTTGTTACCCAAAGAAGAAAATCCCAGGGGTTTTTCTTTTCCGGATCAACTTCAACCCGAGAACCGGCTTCTTGTTTTGAAAGATCTAATCGCGCAAAATCCGCGTAACCCGGAAATTTAGCCGTATTGAAAACCAATCCGGTTTTTGTTTTATAAGCAAAACCTCGATCCTCTATTTTCTTAATCAAATCAATTTGCTCTTGTATATGTTCTGTAGCTCTCGGCAACAAATCTGGCTTAATGTTCAATAAATCAATGCTCTCTTTAAATTGACCTAAATATTTATCGGCGATTTCCCAAGGAGTCATTCCTTCTCTTTTGGCCCCTTTTTCCATTTTATCCTCACCGGAATCTTCGTCGGAAGTCATATGACCAACATCCGTAATATTCATTACCCATTTAACATTCCAACCAAGAAAACGCAGAAACCGAACCATCGCGTCCCATTGAACAAAAGCATACATATTGCCAATATGCTGGTTCCAATAAACTGTCGGGCCGCAAGAATAGACACCTATTTGATCAGGATTTATTGGTTTAAATTCTTCCAGTTTATGCGATAAAGTATTGTATAGTTTAAGCATAAATTCAAAATGCAAAAGGCAAAATTCAAAAATACAATTCAAAAGTCAAAATTGAGTTCTAAACTTTTGGATTTTAACTTGAAATTTTAATTTTTAACTTTTGATTTTTGACTTAACCTGATTGTCTTTGTCCCGACGTTTCCGGCTGTGACTGTTTTTTAGCTGCTTCAACTTTCCTATTATTGGCTCCAGGCTTTCCCTTTTGCGGCGCGCTGGTTTCAATCGTCGGCGTCATTTCCTTTATTTGCGGCGTCTGTTTTGGGGGTTCTCTTCTTTGTTGTAATTCTTTTGTTCTCTGTTGTTGCGCATTAGCAATTTCAGCATTCAACTTTTTTTGCAACTGACCAATTTCAACCATCCGTTTAAAGTCGTTTTTCTCTTTTTGAGGAAGACCGTCGGTTGGTTGACCATATTGATCAGGAAAAAGTAATTTTGCCTGCGAAAGCGGACGAGTTTGTAAACCAATTTGTTCCATACCGCTATCTACGGTTTGCTTAACCGTTTCAACCGAATCTTGAGCGGTTTGTTTGATTTGATTTAGAAATGCTTGTGGTAATGGATTAGGCATCGTTGAAATTCAAAATTACAAGTCAAAAGTAAAAATTATCAATTCCAGCACGAAGTGCTGACCACACTTTTACATTTTGCCTTTTGACTTTTAAATTATTAATACTCTCGCCTTCCCTCTAAAGCGCGAGTAAGTGTCACTTCATCAGCATACTCCAAATCCCCTCCTATCGGCAACCCCTGTCCCAACCTAGTAATTTTTATCCCTCCTGCTCTCTCGCCTTCTTGTTTACCCTGTAAGTGCCCTTTTACCTTTTTGGCAAGGTACATCGAGGTCGCTTCCCCTTCCATATTTGGGTTCATTGCCAGGATCACTTCGTTGACAAGGTTAGACCTTGTCAGTCGATCCAACAACTGTTTTATATATAATTCATCAGGGCCAATATTATCCAGCGGGGAAATAACGCCATGTAACACATGATATAACCCTTTATACCGACCTGTTTTCTCGATAGCCAAAACATCCAGGGGTTGTTCCACCACACAAATAATACTTTGATCACGGGAAGAATCAGAACATATTGGACAAGGATCAGCTTCGGAAACATTAAAACAGGTGGAACATAAAACCGTATTCTTTTTTAACCCGGTCAATGAATTGGCAAATTCATCCAGTTGCTCTTGAGGCACATGAAGCAGGTAGAAAGTCAGCCTGGCTGCGCTTTTCGGCCCAATCCCCGGTAATTTTTCAAAAGATTCAATCAATTTTCTGATTGGCCTAGGAAGATTCATTAATAAATTATACCAAATTGTGATAAAATCTGGATGCCTGCAATAAAACTGCTCCAGAACCTTAGTACCTTAACATACAAGGAGGAAGTATGAATTGGGAATTTTGGGATAGTTCCACACCATATCTGGTTGGTGCGGCTATCTTTTGGGTAATCGCTCTCTATCGCCTGTTGTTTGTGGAAAAACTAGGATTGTGGAGAATTTGGTTTGACAATAAAGGAGAAATGATCTCTAGCCCAGGCGTGACTCTCCTTTTGGTGAGTATTCTTCTGCTTTTTCTAGGTCTAGCTCCATTCGATCCATAAGGAGGAAAGATGATCAATACGATTAAGGTGTAGGGGTTACTTCACCCAAGCTCGACCGATACCTTGAAGCTCTCGGGAAGAAGGTAAGTTTCATTTCTTCCTGGGGCGATGGGTCGTTAGTCATTTTGGAAACAGAGAAAGAACTTCCCATGATCTGGAGAATCTGGATTCTCAATCTGCTTAAACCTTTTCTATCATGTTCTATTCATTTTGTGGTTACCGCACCGACGAAACAAACCCACATGTGTGTTGATTTGGACCTTTCACGAGTACTTCAAGATTTGTGACCTCCTTCGAGCCAGGCGCCGCAGCAAACAAGAATGATTTAGAAAGGCGGAACGGCCTCGATTGCAATACCAATTCGAGAAACCACCACCTCGTTTTTATTCTTCAATATTACATAATCTCACGCTCCAGCATATAAATATGCAATAATTAATCTCTCGTTAATAACTGTTTTACTTCTTTGTAAACATTATCCCCTAACCAATTGCTTGGAAGCAGTTCTTTTGGCAAGCAAGGATCTTCTTTTAAAATTACTTCATAGTCTGAAAGGATTTCGCTCTTTGACTGTTTAGTATTTATTTTGTCCATTAAATCATAATATTTATTGTTTATTTCTTTCACCTTCCAAATTTGTTCCGCAAGAGCTTCTTGATCCCCTATCAATAGGTTATTAATTTCACCTACAAACACATATTTTTCAAGCTTTTGTGCCTCGATAAACTCTTTTAAATCTTGCGCAATATCATATGGCGTAATATAAATACTTTCCTGAATCATCCCCAATCCCAATTCTTTTAGTTTTGATTTTAAACTATCTCTAATACCCTTCTTGGTATCAGGAATATCATAAAATACAATTCTCCATTTTTCATCCCACCTTTTGTTTTTAAAACTAAACATTGGATAATCTCTTACCAATGCTTTTTGCCCTCTTCCTGTTAATCTTAAATACGGTTCCCCGTTTTTTATCACTTTCTCTAAATATCCGGTTGTCAACATTCTGGAAACCGAAACCGTAAAATTAGTAAGTTTATAATTAGGAGGCAGTGCTCCTCTCATTTTCCCCAACTGAACCGACATAGGTTGTACAAATTCAAAAAACAGATCACCGGACATTGCCGCTCCAAGAAGTAATTTATCTCTAATTCTTAATTTCTTCCCCATATATTACATATTCTAACGCTCCAGCATATAAATATGCAATACCTTATAATAATTGATTTTCCTATTCAATTCTGGTAATATTCTCCTACCGTAATTCGCTCGTTACCATAAGTTCCAAAAAGGAGGAATCGAATGATTCTGGCTAACGTCCAACTTTCCCAAATTGATCCTCTGAAACAAGTAAGGTTGTGCAACGAATTACTGGCAACAATCCAACTATGTGTAGGGAGGCATGAAATCGTAGTTCAAGTCATTCCCGTTCGAGTAGAAACAGTTCGAGTTGGAAACTTCACCCCCGGAAGACAAGGAATGATTGTGATCTATCACGACGGGGAATTTAATGATAAGACATTAAGGAAAAATCTCCTGAATGAACTCAGACAACTCTGGGGTGACCAATTCCCTTTCAGAATCCGATTCGTCAATTTCGAGTCGGCTTAATGATCCACCAATAAAGCGGTACGCCTTGATTGCATTACAAAATCAAGAAACGGCCGCTTTTATTTTCTATATTTTACAAGAGATATGACTTTATATCCTTTTAATGCCTTTCTGGGATGAAGATAGCAAAGTTCGTTGAGGAATAGAAAAGCAGTGACCTTTCCACAATCAAAACCCGCTGACCAGGTTGAACCGAATCCGCGTGAATTTTTACGCCATCTTTCCCGTATTCCAAATCATAAGTTTGTTCCACGGTTTTTCTGGGAAGCAGTTTATTGATTTTTCTTACCGGCACGAAACCGACTCCCAATTCACGCGCTAATGTTGCTCCGAATATAAACCCTCTGGATTCTATCCCAAGAATCGCTTCTATTTTCAAACTTCTCACTTCCCACTTCATTCTTTCTATTGTTTCATTAAAATAAACAGAATCCAGCAGCAAAGGAGTTATATCCCGAAACACAATCCCCTTTTTGGGGAAATTAGGAATATCGGCGATCTTATTTTTGAGATTGATTTTTTCCATTGTTAGAATGCTATAATGTTAAATTGCTATAATGTTTTCAGTCGTCTTCATTCTAGCAATCTAGCAATATAACAATGTAACAATTGTTTATATTCTCGCTCCTTCCAACACTTTTCCACATTCGCAACTTCTTTCATCTGGTATTTTCCTAATCATTTCCAAAACCAATTTCTGCGCTTTTTGATTATTTTCTTTAAAAACTTTCGTAATTTCACCCATAGAAACCGGTTTAATTTTTTCTTTGGTAACGATTCCCACATCATAATCAGTTACTAAAGCAATCGCGCAGTAACAAAGTTCCAATTCTTTAGCCAGCGTGACTTCCGGATAACCGGTCATGTTGATAATATCCCAACCCATTTTGGTAAACCATTCACTCTCCGCTTTGGTAGAAAATCTGGGGCCTTCAATTATTACTAAGGTCCCATTTTGATGGATTCCGATATTGAGTTTTCTTCCTGTCTGGTAAGCAATTTTTGAAAGTTGTTCACAATACGGATAAGCGCTGGAAATATGAGTTGTCAGGGGACCTTGGAAAAATGTATCATCGCGATGGCGCGTGCGGTCCACGAATTGGTCAACAACTACAAAATCTCCTCTTTTCATTTTGGTCTGAAGTGAACCGCAAGCAGTAATCGCAATTATTCTTTCCACGCCTAAAGATTTAAAAGCCCATAAATTGGCTTTGTAAGGAATCTGGCTTGGCGGTAACTCATGATCGTAACCATGCCGCGGTAGAAAAACGACTTTTCTCTCACCAACCTTGCCAACCGCTAGTTTGGCCGAAGGCGGACCATAGGGGGTTTCCACCTTAATTAATTCTGGCTTATTCAATAAATTGTAAAATCCGGAACCACCGATAACTGCTATATCAATTTTACCCATATGAACAAGGGGTGCGTGATGCGGGAAACGAGATGCGAGATTTTCTGTTCTTCTTTCTAATTCCCCAGCATTCCTCCCAATCCCCCTAATCCTCCCATACTTTGGATTTTTTTAGCCGCCACTTGCTGGGATTTTTCTATTGCTTTATTAACCGCTTTGACAATCCGTTCGTCATTTTGACTGCCAATAATTATTTGGCGGACTTTTTGATCGCCTGACATCACGACTTTAATCCCGTTTTCTTCATGAATAATTTCCTCCAATGCCAACTCTTTTTGCATCCGCATGGCCTGATCGCGCATTCTTTTTAATTCCGAAATTTGTTTAAATTTATCAAACAATTAAATCACCTCCTTACTCTACCGAAACACTAAAAATTTCTTCGGCCGATTTAATAATATCATCATTCTGTGTTTCGGCATCTTTCAGTGTTTCAGTTTCCTTCAGTGATTCAGTGTTAGCAGGTTTCCGTTCTCCCAAAACACATCTGATTTGAATTGGTTCTCCGTAAACTTCATTGATTGTATCTTCCAAAATCTGCCGGCATTTTTCGCTTTCCAATTTATCCTTATGAAATTTGTAAAAAACCTCCAGAATCAAAAAATTATTTTTGACTTCCAAGGGTCTGGTCGCCCGCAGCAACGCCTCAACCGAGTGATTTTTCGGCTTAACCCCTTTCAGCACCTCCGGCCATTTGTTTTGAATCGATTCTAAGGAAATACTGGAGGATGATGATACGGTTGAGAGGTGAGATGCGAGAGGTGAGATGCGAGATTCTGGTTCCTTTTTTTTCTGATTCTCGTCCTCTTCTTCCCGCTTCTTGCTTCCAACATCTCGCTTCTCTTGTCCTTCTACACACCACTCAACAACCGCCATCTCTAATGGAAGTTGTGGTATAACTGCGTCTTTCAACTCCAAACCGGCTTTAGCAAAAATCTCAATTAGTCTTTTATAATCTTCAATACTCAGTGTAATCTGTTGTATCTCAGTGATATCTGTGACACCAAGTTTTGCCAACATTCCCAATCGCAATAATTCCAAAAGCTGTTCAGTATAAACACGCAGATTACCCCCGCTTTCGACAATCCGGTCAATTTCTTTAATTCCGTCAACCGTATCTTTATCCACCAATAAAACTAATAATTTTTCCGGTCCCAAACCGGTTATCTGACCTAAAATTTCCGCCACGAAATCGACCGTAATTTTCTCTTTGGCAAAAGAAAGCTGCTCCAAAATCTTCGTCGCGTCGCGGAAACTGCCGTTGACTGCTTTTGCGATTTTAGCCAAAGCTTCTTTTTCGATTTCAATTTTTTCCTCCTTGGAAATTTTCTCCAATTTTTCAATAATTTCTTTTTCGCTGGCTCTTTTGAAATTTATTTGCAGACAACGGGAGGTAATCGTTTCCGGTAATTTTTCCGGCGCCGTCGTGCATAAAATAAAAATAGCGTGTTCCGGCGGTTCCTCCAAAGTTTTTAACAAGGCATTAAAGGCTTCAGTCGTTAACATGTGAACCTCATCAATTATGTAAACTTTATATTTCGCTCTGGTCGGGGCGAGTTTAATCTTTTCTTTCAAATCGCGGATGTCGTCAATTCCCCTGTTTGAGGCCGCGTCAATTTCCAATATATCAAGGTTACTTCCGTTGGTAATCGAAACACACTGATCGCATTTATTGCAGGGTTCCCCTTCTTTTGTCGGTTCCAGGCAATTCACTGTTTTCGCCACAATCCGAGCCGCCGATGTCTTGCCAATACCACGAGGGCCAGAAAATAACAAAGCATGGGGAACCTTTCCCGAAGAAAAGATCTTCGAGATCTGCTCGCGGGCAAAAGTTAAATCCAATTCGGAATTTGTTTGTGGCCGGTATTTGGCAGTAAAATCTGACATGTTTTTAAAATAGTCATTCCGAGACGCAGTCGAGGAATCTTCTTGAGAAGATCCTTCGCTTTGCTCAGGATGACAGGGATTTCAAATTATTCAGGGTGGTGAATTCCCAACAAATGTCTTAATCCATGCTCCACTAATTCATTAATCTTCTCATCCACCATTTTATCTTCCTCAACCGCCTGTTCAATTGCTTGCGGATAACAAACCAGAATATCACCCAATCTTAAAATTCCATCCGGGTCTCGGGAACCTTCTTGAGGAAAGGAAAGAACATCGGTTGACTCGTCAAGCTGACGGTAGGTTTTATTCAGAGACCGGATTTTCCGGCCGCCGACCACTGCCACACTGACTTCAACTTCATTCATTCCTACCTGCCCGAGGAAATCCTCAATACCTTTTTTAATTTTCTGGCGATCAATCCGGTATCGGGACTCTGAAGATATTAAAACGCTTATCATGTAGAGTTGTCAATAAGAAAAATGTCATCCTGAATAAAGTGAAGGATCTAGGCCGCAGGCCGCACGCTTCGCTAGATTCTTCGCCTGCTGGCTCAGAATGACTTTAGTTGTTTCTTAACAATTCCTCCTACTTTATTCCCATCCGCTTTTCCCTTAACTCTTGCCATCACCATTCCCATTACTTTTCCAAAATCAGCTGGGCTTGATGCTCCTGTTTCTTTAATTACTTGGTTGACAACTTGTTCCAGTTCCCTTTCCGGCATCTGTTCCGGCATATAGCCGGACAAAATTTCCATTTCGTGTTTTTCTTTATCAACCAAGTCCTGACGGTTACCGGCGGTAAACGCTTCAATTGATTCTTTCCTTTCTTTAATTTGGTGACCAATTACCCCTACCACATCCTCATCCGTTAAATCCCGCTGTAATTCAATCTGTTTATTATTTATCGCCGAAAGCAAAAACCGTAAAGTCGAAACTCTTTCCGGGTCTTTCGCTTTCATAGCAATTATTAGATCAGTTTTGAGTTGCTCTTGTAGCATATTGTATTTATTCTGGCCAAGGTAAGGGTTAAGCAATTAGTTTGGGAAATGGTTATGGTAAGGTGGAAAATTCCTATTAACCTTACCTTATGACCATACCAACTGCCTCACCCTAACCCAATAACCTAACCCATCAATAGTACCTAGAGGGTTTTCTGTTTTTATTCGCCCTTTCCCGTTCATATCTTTTTCGGGAAGGTTTGGTATAGAATTCTCTTTCCCTCACTTCTTCGATAATTTCTTCATAGAGAACTTTTTTCTTAAATTGGGCAATTAACTGATCGTCGGTTTGACCTGGTTTTTTCTTAACAATGGTTGCCATAAATTAAATAGTCACCCGCCCTTCGTTCTTGGCCCATCCGCCAAGTAAATGAAAATGCAAATGTTTTACTAATTGTCCGGCGTCCGGTCCATTATTGATTACAACTTTGAATCCGGATTCAGAAATTCCCAGGTCTTTAGCAATCTTTCCGGCGATTAACAACATTTTTCCCAGCAAAACCTGATCTTCCTCACTGGTGGTTTTCAAAGATTCCGTATGTTTCTTGGGAACAATTAAAATGTGCACCGGCGCCGAAGGTTTGATATCTGGAAAAGCAACTATCAAATCATCCTGATAAACAAATTTTGCCGGCATCTCTCCCGCAATAATTTTACAAAAAACACAGTTTTCCATAGACATATTATATCATACAAATTTTGGTTTGCTTTTGGAAGTTCAGAGGCTTATAATATCACCCAGAATCAAGGAATTCGGTTGCAAGATTAACTTATCAACAAAAGGAGGCAGGAGATGAACGTAAATCCGAGTCTGTTGAGGGCAGCGATTGCAGCCCCGAACCAAATCCCGGCCGTTGGTTTGATTGAATTCCGATTCAAAGTCATTGAAGAGGATGTTGTTATCCAGATGGATCCTAACAACTGGGATTCAATTGTAAGAGCTACTGCGGACATTCGGAATTATGCCCGCGTATTAACCGAAAACAAAAGGCGCTATCTGTGCAATGTTGCCAGAAAGATAGATGCCATCAGCACAGAACTGTTCACCCTTGATCATGACGAGCAGGACTGGGCAACCACTCTGGAATTTCAGCTCCGAGCTCTGGCCTTTTCGGTTGGTCAGCAGTTCTATCCGCCGATGCTCCAGAGAATTACCGGTTCAACCAATGATCTTAATTCAAGATGTTTTGATTGATCTACTAAACCGTTCTAACAAACCACCGTTAGGACGGTTTTTTCTTTCCCACAATTTTAATAATTTCTTCCAAAGAAAGTTTTGTGGGAACCATGTCCGGATCTGAACGGGAACCGTTTAAAAGCAAACACTTACTTGGGTGAAGATACCAAGAGGCCATGGGATCTTTTTTCTGAAATTTTCCAAAAGCTTTGGTTAAATCTATTTTTTTGTCCCAACGCCCAAAAATTCTGACATGACCATCCTTGGGATTTTTTTTGACAACCAAAGAATAGCCCATTTTCTCTCCAACTGTTAAAACATCATCCAAACCGGTTTCCATTCCAATCCCCTTTCCCCAGAGAGTTTCAAATTCTTTTCCTTTTTTAATTTCGTTTTCTGCCTTAATTTTATTTTTTATTGTTTGAAAAATAGCATCAATAATCGGTAAAAAATAATTGACTTTTTCTTCATCTTTTTTTTCTTGGGAAAACTTAATGCTAGCCATAAAATTACTTACCATAAATTCGTATCGATCATTTTGAGCATCTTCCCAACTAATATCCCGACCAGAATCCAATTCCACATTAACTTTGATAAATCTTTCCAAAGCTTTTTGGTTGTCTTCCGATAATTTTTGTCTTTTTTTTACTTCCTTGTAAACCAATTCCGCCGCGCAGGTAAATTTAGCGGTTTGGTGATGGTCGTATTTACCAAAACCGGTATCAACATGAATAATTTCTTGATCGTCATCCGGAGGTGCACCCCGAAAAGTTTTTCCCGCCGGAACAAATTGCATATCAGCCTTTTCCCAGGTCGGAAAAAAACGCTTAATCAACCAAATACTGGATAAGGCATCTAGATCAGGATTTATATGGGTAACAATTAGTTTTACCATAGAATAGAATATCAGCAAATCAGTATAATCTGGATAAGAGAACAGAGATTAGAGATTAGTTTCCTGTTTACTGATCTTCCATTCTCCGATATACTTTCCCTGTTTTGCTGATTAACTGTTCATCTTTTATTATTTTCATAATCGTCTTGGCTAACTTGGCCGGGTCATGTCTGATTAATTTTCCCGGCTGGACAAAAGAACCTTTAATTAATTTTGTTCCTTCCAAATTATCCGGCTCGATTTTAACCGGTACCGAATGATATTTTTTATACCAGGAAGAAACCGACACCGGCAATTTTATTTGCTCATTGACAACCAAATAATCCAGAATTTTTTTGTCTAATTTTAAATATTTTTTGATTTCGCGGACAAAATCAGTAGTGGTAAAATTATCTGTCTCTCCGTGCTTAGTCATTAAATTACACACATAAACCAGTTTTGATTTTGACTTGTTAATTGCTTCGCTAACACCCGTTACCAATAAATTGGGAATGATTGAAGTGTATAAATCCCCCGGACCTAAAACAATTAAGTCTGCTTGGCAGATTGCCTTTTGCGCCCCGGGAAAAACTTTTGCATTTGGTGAAAGATAAACTTCGGCAATCGGAATATCCGGCTTGATCTCCCGAACGTCAATATCGTGTTCGCCCCTAATAATGGTTCCGTCCTCTAATCGGGCAACCAAATCCGTGTTGTCAACCGTCACCGGCAAAACTTGCCCGGAAACTTCCAAGATTTTTTGGGCTTCGGAAATGGCTAAATCCGGCCGGCCGGTAATTTGCGTTAAAGCGGCCAGTAATAAATTACCAATGGAATGACCGGCCAATTCGCCGTTATTAAAACGAAAATCAAAAAGTTTTTTTAAAGTGTTTTTCTTAATATGAAGGTTAGACAAAGCCAAAAGCGCCCGCCGGACATCACCCGGAGGCAGAATTCCCAAATCTTTCCTTAATCGTCCCGAAGACCCGCCGGAATCGGACATCGTGACCACCGCCGTTAGATCTAAAGGAAATTTTTTTAAACCCAGAAGGACCTGGTAAGTTCCGGATCCGCCGCCGATAACCACAATCTTTTTCTTTTTCATTTCATCGCTTGCAGGCGGGTAACTATTTGTTCAATATCAAGGAGTTCTGTTTGTTGTTCATCGCGTCTTTTTATTTCGACCAAGTCTCCGGATTTTTCCGAAACTACCAATCTGATTGGTAAACCGATTAAATCAGCATCGGCAAATTTATTACCGGCAGTGACATCCCGATCATCCCATAATACTTCAGCGCCAAAACGAGTTAAAGTATTGTAGATTTCTCCCCCGCGTTCTTTCAAACCCAAATCAACCAAATCAACTAAATACGGAGCAATATTTTGAGGCCAAAGAATTCCTTTTTCGTCGTGATATTCTTCGACCACCGTCGCCATTAATCGTCCCAAACCGATTCCGTAACAACCCATTATTAAAGGTTTTCTGTGTCCTGATTCGTCGGTAAAAAATGCGCCCATACTTTCCGCATATTTTGTTCCCAATTTAAAGGCGTGACCGTTTTCAATTGAATGAACTCTTTCGATATCCGAACCGCATTTCGGACACCGCTCCGGATTGCTTTTTTCCACATTGGCCGCCCAATCGCAGGTTTTGCAGCAAACGATCGTATCCTCGCCGGTTTCGCAAATCATTTGAAATTCGTTTGATTGATCTCCCCCGATTGTTCCCGAACTGGACTCGACAATTTTGGCATGAAATCCGCAACGGCTGAAAATATTTTTGTAAGCGTCAATCACTTCCAGATAATATTGATCAAGATCTTCAACCGAACTGTGGAAAGAGTACAAATCCTTCATCATAAATTCCCGAACTCGCAATAGCCCGCCATTAACCCGCATTTCATTACGAAATTTATTTTGAATTTGGTAAATTGCCAATGGCAAATCGCGATAGGAATTAATCATCCGACTGGCCAAATCGGTAATCACTTCTTCGTGGGTAGGCGCAATTGTTAATTCCTTTTCGTGTCGGTCTTTAAACTTAAACAAAGGCGGATCCATATTGTCCCAGCGATTAGAACGCAGCCAAAGTTCTTTTGGTTGTAACGCCGGCAAAAATAATTCTTGACCGCCAATAGCATTCATTTCCTCCCGAATAATATTTTCAATTTTCTTATAGACCCGCCAGCCGAGAGGAAGAAGTGAATAAACTCCGGCGGTAAGTTGCCTATCAATAAATCCGCCGCGGGTTAGTAATTGGTGAGAAATTGCTTCCGCTTCTTTAGGAACTTGCCTTAAAGTTTTACCAAAAAGTTGTGAATAACGCATTAATAATAATTATACCAATTAATTTTTTAAAAAGACAATATTACTAATTTTACCCCGATCGTGGTTTAAAAAGTAACCCCATTTCTTTCCTCACTCTTTCCCCTACCCAGTTATTCGGTAACAAATCCAGAGGTAAACAGGGATCGTCTTTTAAAATTTCTTCGTATTCTTTGAAAATCTCGTTTTGTTCCTTCCTGGATTTAATCTTTAGTAAAATTTCTTCGTATCTCTTGTCCAAGCTCTCGATTTTCCAAAGCTTTTCAACCAACGATTTTATTTCACCTGCTATGATTTGTTTTCCAACGTGAATAAAAACATAATCCTGCAATCCTTGACTGATAATAAATTCTTCTAAATCTTCCGCCAGATCAAAAGGACTTAAATAAACGCTTTCCTGAATCATGCCAAAACCCAATTCTTTTAATTTTGTCTGTAAATACTCCCTTTTCGTTCTCATTTTTTCCGGAATATCATAAAATACCAACCTCCATTTACCATTCCATTTCTGATTTCTCAATTTAAACAACGGGAAATCCCTGATTAAAATTTTTTTGCCATTATTAGTCAATCTTAAATATGGTTCACCTTTTTTAATAATTTTTTCAATCTGACCGGTTTTGAGCATTTTAGAAACTGCCGAGGTGAAATTGGTAACACCATAATTAGGAGGAAGAGTACCTTTGATTTTTCCAAGTTTTATTGAAGGCGATTGAGTAAATTCACTAAAAGTATCACCAGCGATCGCTAATCCTAAAAGAACAAAGTCTCTAATTCTTAAATTCTTTGCCATTTTCTTTATCTATTACTATTATTACCACGATCGGGGTATAATTTGCAACACCTAATTGTACAAAAAGAAACCTGGAGAATTGGATAACTTTGTATTTTTACCCTATCTCCAGGTGTTTTGTTGCCTTAATCTATCCTCTCGATACATTTGCAGCGATTAACCCCCGTATTGCCTGTAGTTGTTGGTCAAGAGGATCAACAAACTGATTGATCTCGGAAACCAGGCAACAGGTTGTCTCCCCCCGCGAAATATAAGCAGGAATTGGCAATTCTACGACTTGCTCTTCAAGAATCAAAATCTTGGGTTTGATTCCGTTGGCTTCAAGAACGGGCTTAGAATCTACCCACATCTCACACACCCAGGAATCCCAGTTTATCATGGGAATCAATGTTAAGCGTCTTTCGCCAATCAATTCCTCGATTTCCTGATTCCATTTCCAAACCAATCGTACCGGTTCACCAACAACCAAGTATTTCTCAACAACCCACCCGGTTGAACCAGGAGGATATATTTTTATTGCACGTTCACGAATAGTGAACCTGCCTGGCCGGGCAATCCTCCACCCTGGCGTTTTCTCAATCATCGCGATAACCTGTTCCTCTGTCAATTCCCGTGAAGGTGTTAAGAGAAATCTAAACTTTTACATATAAACGAAATCTCAACTTTTACGCTAAACTCATTTCCAAATGATTGGAGGTGAGAAAAGTGAAGAAGTTAGAACTTGAAAACAAAAAACTAACAATTGGTAGGGTTTTAAAAAGAAAAATTACCCCAACCCAAGCCGCAAAAGAGCTTAGCTGTAGCCGGCAAACAATTTACAACTATCTGAAAAAATCAGTTAAAGATGGCCTGGGAGCATTAAGGGACGGCAGGCATTCTAATTTCTGTAAAATAACTCTCGGGCAAAGATCAGAGATTATTTCCAGGAAAAGAGAGAAATCTTTCAGATCAGCCAGAAAAGTACTCGAGCTGACCGGCATAAAACAAATTACCCAAAGAAGAGTAAACCAGATTTTTGTCGAAGAAGGTTTAAGTCATCTAAACATTGAAAGACTTAAGCCCATCACTCGGTTTGTGGCTCAATCTCCCAATGATCTGTGGCAAGCTGACATTATGGGGAAGATATTCTTTCCGTGTCTTGTTAATTCCTACACTAAAGAGATTGGCTGTTGGGCGTATCTGATTGCGAATATTGACGATTGCTCCCGATTCGTTCTCGGAGGAAAGTGGTTTTCCAAACAAACACAGATGAATGTTTTTCGGGTTTGGTCTCATTGTCTTTTTCAGTGGGGTTTACCAAAAGCCATTTTGCAGGACAAGGGATCACAATACCGGTCAACCAACCTTAAAGGTGAAGCAACTTACCAGGATTATGCTAAACAGTTGGGAATACAGTTAATCTTTGCCCATAAAGCCCAAACCAAAGGGAAAATTGAGAGATTCTGGAGATTTTTACAAAGGGATTTTGTTAGGGAAAATCTTGATGTCAGATTTTTTGAAGAGCTAAACAAAAGATTCTTCGAGTGGCAAATTAAGTTCAATGAAGAATTCAAGTCCGAGGGGTTAGGGATGCACAAAAGAACTCCAGCCGAAGTCTACCAGCCATCGGAACGGACAAAATCCAAACAAGAATTACAAGAACTTTTAACCATTACCGTAAGGAGGTTTGTGTATACCGACTCGACCATCTCTTTGTTTGGAATCCGATACAAAATTCCACCAGGATATATAGCATGTCGGGTTTGGCTTTACCTGAGGGGAGATAAAGTATCTTTGGAATCAATGGGTAAAATCATTTACCAATTCAGACTGAAGGTTTAACCTGCCCTTCAGTTTTTCAAAATTCAGATTTCCTAAAAGTGTCAAAATTGAGATTTCTTGTTACAGAAGGTGCTTTTCTGGCAATGATCGCCCTAATTCCATCACTCAACATTCTCTTCCTCCTTATCCTTTTATTCCCGCGATTCCATCGAAAAGATCACGTAGAAATCTCTGTACCAAATTCCAGGGATTGAATTTATTACGATAGAAAATCCAAACAAAGCTGAAAATCACCACCCAAACGGCAACCAACTGGTCCATTGCCTCATCCAAGGCCTTATTTGTAAAAGAACCCTGATTCCCCATCTGAATTCCTCCTTATCCTTGTGAATCTCAATATAGTAGCAGGTGAAAAGATTATACCATATATCCAGGTGTGAATCTAGTCCACCTTTAAGGTGTGAACGTAGTTTCCTTGTCTTTGTTATAATGGAAGAAGCGAACGGAGACGAGATAAGATACCGAAAGTTGTTAAAATTCTGGAAATATCATTTATCGTAATAAGAAGAATTAAGGTGAGTAAAACTATCATTCCAATGTTATGAATTTTGGTTTCTAATTCCTGATTTACTTTTCTTTTGGTTATTGTTTCTATTACAATAAACAAAACCCGTCCGCCATCTAAGGCCGGCAGGGGCAAAATGTTGATAACCGCCAAATTTACCGACAAAATTCCTAAAAATTGCAATAAAGATAAAATTCCTCCCTTGGAAACTTCGCCGGTAACTTGAAAAATCCCTATCGGTCCGGCCACATCTTTGGGCACTGATCCGTGGAAAAGTTGACTTAACATTGTTCCCAAACCCGAAAGAATCAACTGGATCCAACCAAAGGCTTCCTTGAATCCTTCTATTGAACCGCGGACTATTTGCTCCGGCCAAGGATAAAATTTATTTTCTATTTGGGAAATTGCCACTCCAAGCGGTCCTTCATTCGCCGGTGGATTAAGTCTGGGGGTCACATAAAAAAGCATGTTTCCATCCTTACAGGCAATCACCAAACCTGGAGTCGCCCCCATTACGTTAGACTTACAGGGATTGTTAACCCGATCAATTTCCAAAGGCATTTTTTGGCCGGCGAATTTTTTCGTAGCTTGGATAAATTTCGAGGCGTCATCTATTTTTTCCTCACCCGCTTTAATAATCACATCGTCTAATTGTAAACCGCTGACCGATGCCGGAGAGTTTGGAGCAATTTCCACCACTCTCACTTGGTTCGTCTTTACCGGAATCCCTAATTTGGCATAAACAAAGGAAAAAATACCCACCGCCAACAGAAAATTCATCGTTACGCCTGCCGCCACTACCGCTAATCTAACTTTTTTAGATTTGGCATAGAATGCTCTTTCTAACTTCTCGCTTCTTGCTTCCCGCTTCCCAACCTCCCCTTCTTCCCCGTACATTTTTACGAATCCTCCAATTGGTAAAACATTAATGGAATATATTGTCTCCCCAATTTTCTTTCCCCAAATTCTTGGCGGCAATCCAAAACCAAATTCTTCAACTTTGATCCCGGCTTTTTTAGCAACCAGGAAATGACCCAGCTCGTGAACTAGAACCAAGATTGAAAGGATTATTAAAAAAATAAGTAGGGTTGATAACATGTCTTTTTCGGTAAATTGGTTAAACGGTATATCAGTAAATCAGTAGTCAGTAAGTCAGTAAGATAGCATACCGATCAACAGAATACTGTTTTACCGTTTTACTGTTTAACTGTTATACAGTAAGGAGTTCTTCTTCTTTTTTCTTTCCTATCTCATCTATTTTATTAACAAATTCATCAGTCACTTTCTGTAATTCTTCTTCCAGTCTGAATTTCTCATCTTCCCCCATTTCCTTATTCTCAAAACTGTTTTTAATATCCGCCATTTTCTCATGTCTCACCTGGCGGATCATAATTTTACCATTTTCTAATTGTCTTGATAATAATTTTATGTATTCCTGGCGCCGTTCCAAAGTTAACGCCGGAACCGCCACCCGAATCACCGCTCCGTCAATAATCGGCATTAATCCAACGTTGGCCGCTAAAATTCCCTGACGGATTTCTCCAACAATGGAATTGTCCCAAGGAGTTATGGTAATAGTTCTGGCATCCAAAACACCAATCATTCCCAACTCAACCACTTTTAATTTTTGGGCTCCTCCATATACAGAACAGACAATATTTTCAACCAGTGAAGAAGTAGCCCGTCCGGTGCGGATTGAAGATAATTCTCCCTGAAGAATTTCCAGGGCTTTTTCCATTTTAGGACGAATGTCAGTTAAGTTCATAATGCTTTATCCTGTCATCCTGAGTGCAACGAAGGATCCAGAAGCAACGCTTCGCTGGATTCTTCGCCTACGGCTCAGAATGACTAGTCAACTCCAAGCTCAAATCTCACAAATCTGTTCACTTTAATATTTTCTCCCAGTTTTCCGATTGTTTCTTTTACCAGCTGTTCAATCGTTTTGCTTTCATCCCGAATCCATGGTTGAGCAAATAAATCGGCAACCGATTCCGGATTCATTGAAGCGATTTGCAAGGCTAATTCGTGGCAAAGTTTTTTAAACTCTTCATTTCTGGCGACAAAATCCGTTTCACAAAAAACCTCCACCATCACCCCGACCCGGCCGTTGTTATGGGTATAAGATTCGACAAGACCAGCTTTGGTTTCCCGGCTGGCTTTTTTATCGGCTCTTTCCATCCCTTTTTTCTTGAGAATTTCTTTAGCTTTTTCTATATCTCCATTGGCTTCCTGCAACGCCGATTTACACTCCATCACCGGCGCATTTGTCTCTTCTCTTAATTTTTTTATTAAATCAACGGATACGGTTATCATTTCAGTGTTTCAGTGTTTGCAGGTTTCTTGTCCTTGTTTAATTTTATTCCCTCTTGAATAGACTCTCCCATTTTTTCCACAATCAATTTTATTGACGCCACTGCGTCGTCATTAACCGGGATGACATAATTAATTAAATCGGGGTCGGAATTAGTATCAACCATGGAAATAACCGGAATTCCCCGGCGGTTGGCTTCTTTCACCGCGGAAAGTTCCCTTTTGGCATCAACCACAAAAAGCGCTTGCGGCAATTCCTTCAAGCCGGCGACGCCGCCAAAGAATTTTTCCAGTTTCATAATTTGCCGGTCAATTAATAATTGTTCTTTTTTAGTATAGGTTTTATATTCGCCTTTTTCCCGGCCTTCTTTTAACTGGGCCATTTTTTCGACGCTTTTTTTTACTTGGTCCCAATTGGTAATCATTCCCCCCATCCATCTTTGCGTCACATAAGGCATACCAATTTTTTGACAAACCTCGCTGACAATATCTCTGGCTTGTCTTTTGGAACCGACAAAAAGAATCAATCCACCTTGGCTCACCGTAGTTTTGGCAATGTCGCAGGCGGCCTCTAGTCCTTCTTTTGTTTTAACCAAATCAAAAACATGCACGCCTTCGCGCGCCGTAAAAATATACGGCTTCATTTTTGGATTCCAACGGACGGTTTGGTGGCCAAAATGACAACCGGCTTCCAATAATTCTTTTAAACTAATTTCCATTTGTAAATGCTCCCTTATTCCCCCACTCGATTATGGTTTCAGGGAGCAATATCGAGTGTGAGTAATCTTTTGCTAAATGCTAAGCCGTGATAGGATTCGAACCTACATAACTTTCGTTGTTTTGCCGTTAAACTACGCGGCTTAACAATTTTCTACTGCCCTTACGGGCTGCAAGAATCAGAATCGCTATTGATTCTGTCAAGCAAGCGCATTATAGCATGCTTGAAGAGTATTTTCAAGAAGCGAAATTACGGTTAACGGCCCGACACCACCAGGAACAGGGGTAATAAATGACGCCACCTGACTAACATTTTCAAAATCCACATCCCCTACCGGCGAACCAACGTCAATTACAACTACACCGGCCTTAACCATTTCTTTTTTAATCAGATTGGGAATTCCGGTCGCAGAAATCAAAATATCGGCTTGTTTGGTAAAAACGGAAATATCGGGGGTAAATTCATCACAAAGATTGACCTGATATCCTTGATTTTCCAGATAATCCGCCAGCGGTTTCCCCACCATTCCACTCGATCCCACTACGCAATAACTACGTTCACACCTTAAAGGTGAATTCGTACCTGCACCTCGGGGTATTTGGTTAATAATCTTAAAAATAGCTTGAACGGTCGCCGGAAGAAATCGAGGTTTCCCTTGTTTAACCAATTCCAGATTTACAGAAGTCAAACAATCAACGTCTTTTTGAGGATTGATTGTATCTACGATTACGGATTGCGAATTACGAATTACGGATTGTCGGGGAAGTGGAAGCTGAATCATAATTCCATGCACTGAATTATCCTTGTTTAGCTGTTCTATAACAGAAATCAATTCCTCCGGCTCAACATTCTCCGGAAATTCTTTCTTAATAAAGTCTATCCCCACGCTCTCTGCCTTTTTTTGTTTTATTTTGGTATAAAGCACCGAGGCTGGGTCATCACCCACTAAAATACTCACCAATTTAGGAGTAATTCCGGTTTTAACTTTAAATTCAGTAACATCACGATCTAATTTTTCTGCCAATTCTCCCGCTAATTTTTTTCCGTCAAAAATAATGGCCATCTTTTGATTTTACCATATTTGGAAGATCCCTCGCACTGAGCTTGTCGAATGTGCTCGGGATGACGAATCGGTGTCATTCTGAACAAAGTGAAGAATCTTCTCTTTAGGTCATTCAGAGTGTAACGAAGAATCTTCTTTATCAACCTAATTCTTTAAATTCTGGATTTAATTCCATTATTAAATTTATCTTCTTTTGTCTGGTCCAACCTTTTATTTTCTTTTCGGCGGTTATTGCTTCTTCCGGAGAATTAAATTCCTGATACCAAAGTAGTTTATATATTTTATATTTATCAGTAAAAGAGTTCTTAAAAAGATGGTTTTTATGCTCCCAAATTCTTCGCTCCAAATTATTCGTTACTCCCGTATACAAAACCGTATTGGTAAAATTAGTAAGAATATAAACAAACACAATAAAATAATAATTGTTATTTAACGCTGACGCTAGATCCTTCGCTCCCCTTTACAGAATAAACACTCAGGATGACTTATCCTGGTATGGGGAATTTATTGCAGAGGTCTTTGACCTGAAGACTAATATTATTTAAAAACTCATCTTTTTCAATTTCTTTTTTAAATTCCTCCCGCATCTTACTTCTCGCTTCCCTGCCTCGCCGCCCGCTTCGCCGCGAGGCGAGCAAGGCGGGCTGCTTCTCCGGCATTTCTCTCGGACCCAGGTGCTGTATCACTTCATCTATCCACCTCGCGATTAAATCCATCTCCTTTTCGCGCATCCCCCTCACCGTCAAGACCGGTGTTCCCATTCGTAAACCAGATGGATAAAATGGCGAACCGGTGTCGTTTGGCACGGTGTTTCGGTTCATAATAATTCCCGCTTTTTCCAAAGCCCAAGCCACAAACCAACCGCTGATATTTTTATTTCTTAAATCAAGCAAGACAAGGTGTTTGTCCGTTCCCCCGCTGACGACGTCATAGTCTTTAATCGTTAGTCTTTGGGCTAATCTTTGAGCGTTCTTAACTGTTTGGAAAGCATAATTTTTAAATTCGGGTGTTTTGGTTTTTTCCAAAGCAATGGCGATTCCGGCGATCGTGTGTAAATGCGGTCCTCCCTGCAACCCAGGAAATATTGACTGATCAATTGCTTCCAATAATTCTTTTTTACAAATAATAATCGCTCCTCTTGGACCGCGTAAAGTTTTATGGGTTGTCATGGTCACCACATCAGCATAAGGGAAAGGAGATTTATTGGCTCCACCGGCAATTAATCCGGCTTCATGGGCAATATCGGCCATATAATACGCTCCGACAGACTTTGCAATTCCCGACAGACGTTGATAGTCAATTTCCCGTGGATAAGCCGTTCCGCCGGAAATAATTAATTTTGGTTTAAATTTTAAAGCTTGTTTTTCAATTTGGTCATAATCAAAAACTCTGGTTTTCGGATCTACATGATAAAATTCCACCTGCCAGATTTTGGAAACAAAAGTGATTTTTTTCTCCGGAGTTTGCCACCCGTGGGATAAATGCCCGCCATCAGGCAGATACATAGCCAATATCCGATCTCCAATATCGAGTATTCCGTTATAAACCGCCAGATTAGCCGGACAGCCGGAATAGGGTTGGACATTAACACCCCACTGATCGGAATTTAATCCAAAGGCTTCCAGGGCTAATCTCTCGCATTCGCTTTCCACCTGGTCCGCCACCGAATTTCCTTGATAATATCTTCTTCCAGGCTGGCCTTCCGCATATTTATGCATTAAAACCGACCCAACCGCCTGCCGGACTTCCGGATAAGTATAATTTTCCGAGGGAATCATCATAAGCGTATCAGCTTGTCTTTGTTCTTCTTTTTTAATTAGTTGCAAAATTTTATTTTCCATATTATTATTGTACCATCTTTGCAGAATCATACGCCGATCGTCTATTAAATCTGCAAAACTGTGCCCAAATAATTTCGGATTGCTTCTCAATACTTGAACAACCATCAATGGTCACAAAACGTTTTGGTTCTTTATCGCATAAAAATAAAAATCCTTTTCTTACCCGCTTATGAAATTCGAGTTTTTCTTTATCTAAACGATTTGTTTCTCTTTTATTTTTGCAAATTCTATCTAAACCAATTTTTGGGTCACCATCAAATAAATAAACTAAATCAGGCTTTATTTTACCGACTGCTTCCTGATTAATTTTCCAGACTTTTTTCCATCCTAATTCCCTGCCAAAACCTTGGTAGGCAATGCTGGAATAAAAAGTACGATCGGAAATTACAATTCCGCCTTCCTCCAAAACCGGAACAACACTTTCCCGAAGCGATTGGGCTCTGGCAGCTGCAAACAAATAGGCTTCAGTTAATAATTGGATTTGCTCGTCTTTTCTTGAAGTTAATATTATTTCTCTTACTTCTTCGGCAATTGAACTGCCTCCCGGCTCCCGAGTTAAAATAATTTTTCTTTTGGGAAATTTCTCTTTTAGTTTTTCAAACAATATTTTTGCCTGAGTTGATTTTCCAAAACCTTCTCCTCCCTCAAAAGCAAGATAAATTCCTTTCATTTTAACTATTATATAAAAAAGCGCAGCAACTTTATAAGTATCTATAAAATTACTGCGCATTGCAGACTTCATGACTGTTTTGCCAGCTCGTAATATCGCAGACCATTCTTGTCCGTACCGGCCAAAACAAAATCATCGAATATGACAGGTATAATCTTTTGAACCGCTTCAAGCAAGGCACACATGACGGCACGGATTTCCCAGTGGGCGGCTAGCTGTGTTCGCATTTCGAAAATGTGCCGCCATTCGGTAAAGTTCGTCTCGATCCAGATGTCTGCCTTGATAGCAGTTGGTAAAAGCTGCCGCGCGGCATCAGGAAGCCAACCAGCAGAACGTAATCCTCGATAGAACCTTTCTGTTTCCCCCAGCATCTCTAAACAAGTCATTATTCGTCCATCATCAAGTGTGATTTTCTCATTCTCGTCATGATGCGGAGGAACAATACACTTAAGCTCGAAATGCTTCAAATCTGGTTCATCCCCACCAGAATAATCCACGTATCTAGTTGATTCCTGTGCATAAGCGGCAAGACGATGGCGAACTAACTCGTGAGTGAACCCCCGCGAACAATGCACGAACTTTACGGTCATAAATCCAAAATTCCATAGGGAATAGTGATGACGACTGGCCAACATCCGGCTAAACTTGATCGCTGTTTCCATCGTTATCGGTTCTCTTTCTGACTGATAACACGTTCGGCCGACCCTTTCGATCTTCAACAACTGAACTCTCAACTCTTCTGGAGTTTCATATATCTCAAAACTCCCCTGTCCTTTTAGGATTTTCACTTGAAGCCTCCTTTTTTAATGTTAATGTCCTCTGCGTTTATATCACAAATGTTCGAGGAATTAAAGTGTTTTATTGACAAGGTCTAACCTTGTCACCTATAGTTATTATCGTTACTTACCAGTGCTTCCAAACCCGCCTTGACCGCGTTGCGAGCCGGATAATTCGCTAACTTCTAATCTTTCTGTCATTTCAAACCGTTGCAGAATTGCCTGGGCAAGTTTATCTCCAATTTTAAATTCTTTTGGCTCTTTACCATGATTAACCAAAACCACCATCCATTCTCCTCGATAAGTACTATCAATTACCCCCGCCAAAGTATCAACCCCGTGTTTAACCGCCAACCCGCTTTTGGGAGCAAATCTTATAAAAAACCCCGGGGAAATTTCCGAAGCAAGACCGGTAGAAAAACTATGCCATTCTCCGGGATTTAAAATAAAATCCTCGGCAGAAAAAATATCCATTCCTGTATCTCCCGGGTAAGCATATCTAGGCAATGACGCTTCCGGTTTTAGTTTTTTAAATTTAACTAACATATTTTGTTAGTCATCCTAATCCGGCTTTGCCGGAGAAGGATCTAGCAGCGCGCTTAGTCAAGCTTAGCTTGACCTTGCTAGATTCTTCGTTTACCCCTGTAAGGGTCACTCAGAATGACTCGTAATCTCAAACGTTTTTCTTTCTTTAAATTCTTCCGCCTTGCCCGGATTCCAACGGTTTAAAGGACGCAGGTAGCCGACTATTCTTGAGTAGATTTCCGTTTCGCCTCCGCACTTGGGACATTTCTCAACTTTGCCTTTCATTCTACCATCTTTTTTGCAAACAGAAAAAGTCGGGGTAATGGTAAAATAGGGAATTTTTGTGGTTTCGGCGATTTTTTTGACTAACACTTTAGCCGATTACCAATCTTCCATTTCTTCTCCTAAAAATGTATGGAAAATTGTCCCGCCGGTATAAGCCGCCTGAATTTCATTTTGTAAATTGAGAGCTTCCCAAAGATCTGAACTAAAATCTACCGGCAGTTGAGTTGAGTTAGTCAAATAAGGTGAATCAGAAGATCCTGCCAGTTTTATTCCTGAACAAAGTTTCTGGTCCAACAGGGCAAAACGGTAAGCGGTTGATTCGGCCGGGGTCGCTTCCAAATTATACAAATGACCAGTCTTTTTTTGTATTTTAACCATCTCCTCTTTCATAAAATTCAAGGTTTCCTGGATAAATTTCTGTCCTTCCGGAGTCGTCAAATCCTGACCCAGAAGATTCAAACAGGCCTCATTACCGCCGCAAACCCCAATAGTGGAAAAATGATTTCTAAAAGTTCCCAAATAATATTTAGAATAAGGCATCAAACCGTCTTTCATACTTTTTTCGATTACTTCTCTTTTTTTCTCCAACGAATCGGCAGAAATATTAATATATTTTTTGAGCAGCTTAAAAAATTTCTTTTTGGCATTTTCTTCCCTAGCCGCTCGCCCCTTGCCGCTAGCCCCTTCCCAGGCAAGTCGGTTCAAATTAATCGTCACTACCCCCACCGATCCGGTTGAATCCCCTTTTGCCCAAAGATTCCCCGGCTGCTTCATTAATTCATTTAAATTCATATTTAACCGGCAGCACATCGCCCGGATAGAAGAAGGATCTAAACCTGACCCAATATAATTTTGAAAATACGGTAAGCCATATTTTGCTGTCACCTGAAATAATAATTTTTGATTGTCGCCATTGGTTTCAAAAAACTCTTTGGTAATATTGTAAGTCGGAATTGGGAAAGTAAACGGCCGGCCATTCTTATCACCTTTCAGCATTACTTCCAAAAAAGCCCGGTTGATCATGTCTGCTTCTTTCTGAAATTCCTTATATTTTTTCTTCATTAATTTTCCGCCAATAATTGCCGGCTGGTCAGCCAAATCATTAGAAACAATCCAGTCAAAAGTTAAATTGGAAAAAGTCATTTCAAATCCCCAGCGGTTAGGCAAATTAATAGAATAGACCAGTTTTTGGATTTCTTGGTAAACTTGCGAGTAAGTTAATTCATCATAAAAAATAAACGGGGCCATTATCGTGTCAAAAGAAGAAAAAGCCTGTGCTCCCGCCCATTCCTGATACATCGATTTTAGAAAATAAACTACGTGCTGAACCGCCGTGGAAAAATGGGCTGCCGGTTTAGTTTCAATTTGCCCGTCAACCCCGCCGAATCCCTGCATTAATAATTTTTGTAGCGACCAGCCGGCACAATAACCGACTAAAGAGTGAGCCAAATCATGAATATGAATTATCCCTTGTTCGTGAGCTTTACGGGCAGCAGGTGAATAAATATTCTGTAAGGCATAATTTGCCAAGACCGAAGCCGAAGTATGAGAAATTAGACCAGACAGGGAATAATTGGAATTAGAAGTCGCTTTAGCTTTCCAACCATCATGATGGAGATATTGATCGACCAAAACCGTAAAGTCAATTGTCCTTTTGCCTGCCATTATTATTAAGTTTAAAGGAAAATTTCATTTTGTAAATATGGTAAAATGAAATTATGAGTTCAGAAGAAGCCGGCTTAGACCAAACCCCAAGAAAACAGGAATCAGTCACCCCGAATCAGGCAAAAGAAATTAATGACCGGTCAACTTGGGTCCGTCACCGCGCACGACAAGGTTAGACCTTGTCAGTAAAGAGGCTAAATCACAATCCGTAAGCTGATAACTGGGAATTACCAACCCGAACACGGGGAATTTCAAAGGGCAGTTTGGCGCAGGTTAAGCCGTAGTGAGTGGTCACGGCGGCGGCAAAACCTGACTGACTTAAAATTTGTTCCGCTTCCCCATTAAATGTTCCATATGGATAGGCAAAAGTATTTACTGTCACGCCCAGGTTTGCTTCAAGGATGCTTTTAGCTGAAACAATTTCATTCTTCACTTCCGCTGCCGTAATTAAAGTAAGGCTGCGGTGTGATAATGTGTGATCACCAACTGTTATCAATGGATTGCCCGCCATTTCTCTCAACTCTTCCCAATTCAGATAGTCACTACCACCCAACAATTGAGTGATAATAAAGAGTGTCGCTTTTTGGTTATTGAAATTAAGAACTCCGTAAGCATTTTGATAGATATCTTTATAACCATCATCGAAAGTGATTATCACCGGTTTTGCCGGCAATGGTTTACCGGAAATCAGGCTTTCCATCACATCGGACAACGTAACCGAGGTATAACCTTTTTGGTTTAAATAATTCATTTGGCTGGCAAAAATATCCGGTCTGACATAAAGAGAACCGGATTTGTTGGCAACATGATGATACATTAAAACTGGGACAAAACGACACGGACCATAAGTCGCGATAAATTTTTTAGTTTCTTCCTGCTGACGTTGTTTCTCTTCTTCTTTCTTTTGAGCTTCTTCAACTGCGGTAGAAAAAGCAGATTGGGTGGCAACGGGTTGCCCCGTTTCAATTGGATTGGTTGACGGATAACTATTTTTTGAACGAACCAAAATGCCAATCACCAACCCAAGAGAGATTAAAAAAAGAAAAAACAGAATTTTTTGATAAGGCTTCACAAAAAGAGTATAATCCTTTTTGCGCACATTTCCAATTCGGTTTATCAATTAAAATCGCCAGTCATAAGGAGGTCAAATGGAAATCCAAATTGTTCGGTTTGTCGGCCTGGGAATAATCATCCTGGGCTGGATTTGGAACAAGAAACAATAGCGTTGGATTTGGATCTTTGACGGACTCCGGGTTATTGTCATTGGATTTCTATTTCTGGCGATCGTCTATCCTCCGAGATGGATCGGGCTAATTTTTGTGTTTTTTATCCTTTTAACCAACGAATTTAGGGAGATTGGGGCAAATCCCGTGGCCACCGGCTGGGGCATAATAACCATTCTTGCTGGAACCATCGCCCTTCTCTTCCCGAGCACGTTTTCAAGTACCGCCTTTTTGATTGGATTTTTCCTGATGATTGTTGAATTAGTTTTGTCCTTACTCGCCAAACACATGGCGATGAAAGTCTTGGATAGGATCGCAGAAGAAATCGCCAATCAAGTTCAAAAGAATTCCGGAATGTAACCGTCAAAGGAGGTGGCATATGCCTGGGAAAATCGAAAAATGGTTCGGGTGCAAAACCTCTAGACTTGTGCAAGTTCTGCAATGGTTTCTGGGTATTTGGTTAATCCAGTTCTTTATCATCTTAGGGGCTGGGGACGCAACAAACAAAAGTTTAATTATAGAAACCAAACTCTTGTTGATTTTTATTGCGGCCTCTCTGAATGTTGCTTCTAAAAACCGCCGTGTTATAAGTTTTGTAACTATGGTGGCAATAGAGGTATTGGCTATTTCTTTGCGAGGATAAAGGGGAGCCATTAGCTTTGTGTATTTTCCAAAGCCGGGGGCTCTTTTTTTTCTTCGCCACTTGACAAGGTCTAACCTTGTCAATAAAATGTAGGTAATATGCCCTCCAGAAATATTATTAAGCAGTATGTGGAAAACGGATTCTACCATGTTTACAATCGAGGAGTTGAAAAACGTAACATTTTTTTAGATGACCAAGATTATCGAGTTTTTTTACATCTACTAAAGTATTATCTCTCCGAGCAAACCAAAAACGACCAAAAACAACACCCACTTGCTAATCTTATCCTGACAGGGTTTAACCCTGTCAGATTACGACCGCTCCAAAATCTAAAAAACGAAGTTATCTTACTAGCCTATTGTCTTATGCCGAACCATTTTCATTTACTCATACAACAATTGACCTTAGACGGAATGACTAAATTACTAAGAAGACTTTTAACAACTTATTCTATGTATTTCAATAGTCGATATAAAAGAGTTGGGCATCTTTTCCAAGGAGCCTTTAAGGCAGCTTTAATTCAGGAAGATTCTTATCTATTACATTTATCTCGATATATTCATCTCAATCCTAAAGAACTATCGAATAAAGGATTTAACCCTGTCAATTCTCCCTACTCCAGTTATAATTATTATCTAGGCAATAAATCTGCCGATTGGATTAAGCCAAAAATTATTCTTGATTATTTCGATTCCACCAATCTTCTTATTCCTAAAGAAATAAATTCTTATAAAAAATTTATTGAAGACTATGCGGGAAATTCTGAAGAACTATTAGGTAAATTCGCTCTCGACAACGCTGATACTATTAGTGACAAGGTCTAACCTTGTCAGTTGACGTTTGGTTTACGCCAGGTGGCAAAATCACACTTAGGCCATTTGGAACAACCGTAAAAAGTTTTCCCTTTTTTAGTTTTTCTTAAAACCACCGGTGCGCCGCATTTTGGACAATTAAAACCGGCTTCTTTTATGAAAGGTTTCGTGAATTTACATTCCGGGAATTTTGAGCAGGAAAGAAATTTACCATAACGGCCTAAACGAACTACCAGGGGCGCGCCGCACTGCGGACATTTTTCGTCTGTGACTTCCGTTTCGACAGCCACTCTTTCGGAAACTTTGGAAACACTGGTCAACTTCGTGTTAAATGGTTCGAAAAATTCTCTAATTACCGGCACCCATTCCTTTTTTCCGTTGGCAATTTCATCCAAATCGTCTTCCATGTGGGCAGTAAATTGATAATCAAAAATGTCCGGAAAATATTCCAGCAGGAAATCATTAACCGCTATTCCCAAGGAAGTTGGGGAAAATTTATTCTCTGTTTTTTCAACATACATCCGGTCTTGAATTGTGGAAATCGTCGGGGCATAAGTTGACGGCCGGCCAATTCCGTATTCTTCCAAAGTTTTAATTAAAGAAGCCTCGTTATATCTCGCCGGCGGTTTGGTAAATTTCTGTAGCGGGTTCACTTTCACCAAATCTAATTCATCGCCGATAAACAATTCTGGTAGTTGCAATTGCCCGTCTTCGTCACTCTCGCCCTTACCGTACAAAGTTAACCAGCCGGCAAATTTGATTATTCTTCCCAAGGTTTCCAAATCATAATGGTTAGTTTTAGATGTAGCCAAGACTGATAACTTTGTCTCATCAAAAACTGCCTCGCTCATTTGACAGGCCGTAAATCTTTTCCAAATCAAATCGTATAATTTTTGTTCATCGTATCCAACTTCCCCTTCGACTCCGCTCAGGGCAAGCAGCTTCCCGCTTCCCGCTTCCCACCCAACTTCAGTTGGACGTATCGCTTCATGCGCTTCCTGCGCTACTTTTGATTTTGTTTTGTAAAACCTTGGTTTTTCGGGTAAAAAATTCTCTCCGTATTTTTGTTTAATAAATTCTCTGGCGGCAATCACCGCCTCCATTGCCAAATTAGTCGAATCGGTCCGGTGATAAGTAATTAAACCTTTTTCATAAAGACTTTGGGCAACGCTCATCGTTTTTTTAGCCGGCCAACCCAAACGATTGGCGGCTTGCTGTTGTAAAGTCGAAGTCGTAAATGGCGGGGGCGGCGGTCTTTTGGCCAGTTTTTTCTCAATATTTTGGACTTCATAACCAGCGTCATTTAACTCACTTACCCGAATATCCGATTCTTGCTGATTATGCAATTCCAATTTTTGGCCGTTTTCAGAAATTAGTTTGGCATTAAAAATCGAGGCATCCGGCATCATCCCGCCCAAATGTTTTTTCAAACCCACGAAAATTTCCCAATATTCTACTGTAATGAATTTTTCAATTTCTCTTTCCCGCTCGACGATTAAACGGACCGCGACAGTTTGGACTCTACCTGCCGATAAACCCTTGCGGATTTTAAACCACAAAAGAGGCGAGAGTTTGTAACCGACAATCCGATCCAAAACTCTCCTCGCCTGCTGGGCATTAACTAGGGCCATATCAATATCACGTGGGTTTTTCAGCGCGTGTTCAATTGCCGTCTTAGTAATTTCGTGAAAGGTTGCTCTCACAAATTTCGAATTTCGTGCTTCGGATTTCGGATTTTCGCAGGCAATGCGAGCATGCCATGCGATTGCTTCTCCCTCGCGATCGGGGTCTGTTGCCAGATAAATTTTACCAGCCTTTTTGGCTAAGGTTTGCAATCTTTTAATGGTTTCTTCTTTTCCGGGAACAACCGCATATTCCGGTTCAAAATCCTTATCGGTTTTAATGGCAAACTTTTTTTGCGGCAAATCACGGATATGGCCCATGGTGGCTTCGATCTGATAATCAGACCCCAGGAATCTTGATAACGTTCGCGCTTTTGTTGGTGATTCTACTATAATTAAATCCATACAATAATTGTTATATTGTTACGATTGTTATATTGTTATTTTCTACCCGCAGGCTAACAATATAGCAATATAGCAATATAGCAATCATCCTCTATCTTCCTAAACCAAAAACGGATCCCCCTAAATTTACCACTATACCTTTTAATTCCAGAATCGCCATTATCCCTGAAAGTTGGCTTATTTCTATTCTAGTTATTTTAGCAATCTCGTCAATGTTTCGGTTCTCATTTTTCAACGACGCCAGAATTTTTTCCTCGTTCTCGTTCTCTGGTAATATCTCCCTCGCCGCTAGCCCCTTTTCCCTAACCGCGATATTAATTTCATCCAGAATATCTTTAACATTATAAACTAAAATTGCTTTTTCTTTTAGAAGCTTCGCGGTACCGGCACTTAACGAGGAAGTAATTGGACCCGGGACAGCAAAAACTTTTCGTCCTTGTTCTACGGCACATTTGGCGGTTATTAGGGAACCCGAGTCCTCGGCTGCTTCAGTGACCAAAACTCCCAATGACAAGCCGGAAATAATTCGGTTTCTTTGGGGAAAAGTCGTCCGCCGCGGCTCAAAACCTAAAGGATATTCGGAAATAATCGTTCCCTGTTTTTGCTTCAAAATTTTTTCCACCAAAGATTTTCTAAATCCATCATTAACCGTATCCAAACCGCCGGCCCAAACCCCGATGGTTCGGCCGCCCATTTCCAATGCGGTTGAGTGAGCCGCGTAATCCACTCCATAGGCCAAACCGGAAACGATTGTTAAACCATTACTGACTAAATCGGCCGTCAAACTCTCGGTCACCTGTTTTCCATAGCCCGTAATCTTTCTGGTTCCCACAATTCCAATTGCCAATTCATCAGACGGTAAAATTTCTCCCAACAGGTAAATCACAAAGGGGGCATCCTCCAGCTGTTTCAAACTTTCTGGGTAATTTTTATCCTCTAGTATTAGGCTATTTACACCCAGTTTTTCTAACCGAAGGAAATACGAAGAAAAGTCAAACTTTTCTCTAAAATTATTAAAATTCCTAATGGATTCTTCCTTAAATCCAACTTCCCGTAAGTCCCCTTTCCAGGCCTTCTCCGCCGACCCGAAATATTTTAATAAAGTTTTAAATTTCTTTGGCCCAATTCCCGGCACGCAGGAAAACCCAATCCAATATTTTTTCTCTTCATTCGTCACATTCTAACATTATAACAATCTAACAATTATAACAATCTAAGTCAGCAATTTAAGAAGTTGGTCGCAAAAAAGGAGGTGAAAAGTGAAAAAGCTCTTTCTTAATCCCCCCGAGGAGCTCTCGTTTCTCGAAATTGCCGTCAGCCTTCTGCTGGGGCCTTGGGCATTGGAGAACAATATCTCCTTATCTAATTTCCAGATATAATTCGCCAGAATTTTTTCATCCCCCACTTCATTCCTTTTGGCCACCAGACAAATCGCATGGGGAAAAAGTTTTTGGGAAAGAAGATACTGATTTACTTCTTGGGCAATATCAAAGGGGGTAATATAAACTGATTCCTGCCACATGCCAAAACCTAATGACAAAAGTTTCCTTCTTAAGCCTTCCCTTTGGCGTCGATATTTTTCTTTGATGTCAAAAATAACCATTCTCCACTTCCCATCCCAAGATTTTTCGGCTAATTTCAATAAAGGAACATCTTCTTTTATTCTTTCTGACCCTTTGGAAGTCAAGCGATAATAGCTTCTTCCATTTTTAATTGTCTTTTCGATATCCCCTACCGAAAGCAATCGGGAAATGGTTGATTGAACCGTTGACCGCTGATACCAACCCTGGTTTCGCAATCTTTGCATTTGCGCCGAATAGGTATTAGCGTCAATTTCGTCAACTAAATATCCCAAAAAAATTAAGGTATTTCTAAAGAGGAGGGACAAATGGCTTTAATTATTACTGGGATCATCTGTTTTGCAGTTAGCTGTTTGATCGTTACCGGTAGCATCAAGATCTATGCCAGATTCAGAGATAACGTTACCAAGGCGTTTCTGGCGGATATTCTCAAACGATCCCCCACACCAGATGAGGTTGCTCGAACTGAGTTGGAAACCGAACAAATGATGACACAAATTCCGGGACTTTTTCCCTATCACGGGGGAGGAAGTATTCTGTGAGCATTTGTCTATTTTCTGAAGTATTCTTCCAGAACCTTTTTGGCAATCGGGGCGGCCACGGCTGATCCTTCACCACCGCCTCCTCCTCCTTCAACCAAAACCGTCACCGCAATTTCCGGTTTGTCAGCGGGCGCGAAAGCGGTTAACCAGGCATGAGTTTTTCCTTGAGGATCGCCATATTCCGCGGTCCCGGTTTTACAGGCAACTTCCGGCTGAAAACCAAATAAAGGAAAGGCCGTCCCTCCGGTTGAACACGCTTCTTTCATTCCTTCAGTGATTATTTTTATTGTCTCCGGTTTTATTCCGATATTCTGGCAGTCTGATTGTCTGGTATTCTGGTTATCTGAAATTAATGTCGGCTTACAAAGTTTTCCCCCCGATGCGATCACTGACGTCATTTGATTTACCTGCAATGGCGTTAATCCCAAAGCTCCCTGGCCGATTGACAAATGATAAGTGTTGCCCAAAAACCAGGTTCCGGTTTGCGGGTCGGGCATAAATCCGGTGGTTTCCCCGTCCAAATCAATACCGGTATAATTTCCAACGCCGAATTTTTTTGCCCAATCAATAATTTTTGGCGCCCCAGTCATTTCCCCCAGTTGATAAAAGAAGGTATCGGTTGATCTTTTTAACGCGGTGGTGATATTAATTAACCCTTCCGTTTTTCCGTATTGAGTAAAATACCAATTACTGTAATGATAGCCATTGACATTAATAATACCCGGGTCATTGATCAAAATCTGACTATTGATGGTTCCGCTTTCCAAACCGGCTGCCGCCACAATAATTTTGAAAGTTGACCCGGGCGGATAAACCCCGCCAATAGCTCGATTAAAAAGCGGCAGATTCGAATCATTTAAGCCTTGAGCGATTTGCGACGAATCAAAACTTGGCGAAGAAACTAGAGCTAATATTTCTCCAGTTTTCGGATTGGAAGCAACCACCGCTCCCTTTTTTCCTTCTAATGCCTGATAAGCAACCTTTTGCAAATTGGCATCAACCGTTAAATAAAGATCTTTACCGGCCACCGGCTCTTTTTTCCCGATTGCCCGTAAGGTTTCTCCATTAGTATTAACTTCCACCAATTCTCCGCCGTCCGTTCCTTTTAATGTTTGGTTATATTGCTGTTCCATCCCGCTTCTTCCTATTTTCTGTCCCGCATCACGCGTCCCATTTCTCACTTCGGTTTCCGACGCTTCACTTAAATATCCTAACAAATGAGCTGTTGCTTGCCCATAAAGATATTGCCGCCCGTTATCAATAACTAAATTGGCATCTTGATTGGCGGCTTCCATCTGCAAAGCTTTCAGTTGATCAATTTCCCGGCATTGATTAGGCTGTCCGGAACAAATTTTAAAAACCGGCGTGTTTCTGACTAATGAATTACCATTTCGGTCGTAAATAATACCCCTTAAGGCGGAAATTTTTCTTAAACGCAATCTTTGATTGTCCGCCGATCCCCGATTAACCGCTCCTTCGATAATTGTCAATTGAACCAATCGACCAACCAAAATCAAAAAACCGATTATTAATAAAGAATAAAAAAGCAGATATCTTTTGTTCACAATCTAATCTCCGGTTGGTAAAAAACTAAATTAATCACTTGAATAACCACAGAAAATAAGATTAGTTCGATTAGGGAAAATTTGCTGCCGGTTGTCAATTGTAAAGAAAAATTAAATAAAATAAAAAAGATAAGCAAAATTAACGGATGAGAAAAACTGAATTTCCGCCGATATTGAAGAACCAAAAAAACTCCGGCGGTAAAAATAAAAGAGGAAAAACCCAAAGTTGTTCCGGACAAAAGATCAATTGTCAAACCGCTCAAAAAGGCCAGGATCAAAGAAATTTTTTCCGGCATTTTCCAGGCGATCAAGAAAAGTAAAAAAATCAGAAAGGCGTTCATTCAATCAAAATTGGTTAAAAAAAGATTGCTTATTCGCTGATAACCGACCAGCGGCTCGATTTCCGCCTCCTGAAAAATATCGTTATCTTTTTTATTGATTTTCGTGATTTTACCAATCGGCAAATCCGGCGGCAATCCTCCTTGTATATCAGTCAGAACCAAATCATTAACTTGCGGATGAACCTCCAGTAAAATTTTTTGAAGATAGAGTTTATTGTTTTGGGAAATGAGCAAGCCGCGGGCGATAAATCCGGATTGCTGGGGATCCTTGACAACGGCCAAAATTTTGGAATACGGACTTAAGGGGGTTATCAGCCGAGAAAAATTTTCTCCCAAATAGGAAATTTTCCCAACATAAATATTTTCATAAACAGCTATCGATCCGCTTCCAAGTTTTTGATTCGACCCTTTATCCAATAAAATTGTTCCTTCATTAAAACCGATTATTTTGGCCGGCAGAAATTTCCACTCCGACGGCAACGGCGCATTTAGCAGGCGGCGCATATCGTTATTTTCTTTTTGACAAGTTTCCAACTGAACAACCAGATTAACCAGTTTCCGGTTTTCCTTTTGTAATTGGGCGATTTCTGATGAGGAATCAACAGTCAAGGAAATTTTCTTCTGGTAAACAAAACGTTCAATCGGAACAAAAATATTTTCCAGAACACCCTTGGTAGAAGACAACATACCAACTCGGTCAGCTAAAAAAATCAGTAAACTTAAGGAAATTAATATCAGGAATATTTTTATGGGTGACTTATTTGTATTTTCCATTTTTTTCTTTTGTCATTCCGAGCGTAGCGAGGAATCTAGCAAAACCAAGTCTGACTTGGCGAAGCGTTTACGGCTTTCAGCCTAGATCCTTCACTATGTTCAGGATGACTGATGTCATTTTAATCCTCCCGTTATCTTCACTCTTTCTAATAACTTGGTATTTTCTAAAACCTTGCCGCAACCCTTGACCACCGCGGTTGCCGGATCATCAGCTACCCAAACCGGCATTTTGGTCGCCTCGGCCACTAATTTGTCAAACCCGTCAATTTGGCTTGTTCCTCCGCATAAAATCAAGCCGCGATTAATAATATCGGAAACCAATTCCGGCGGCGTTTCTTCCAAAACATCATGGATATGGGAAACGATTTGCGAAGCAATCGGCGACAAGGCTTCACGGATTTCGGAGGAAGAAATTCTGACGGATCTGGGCAAGCCGGTACCCAAATCCCGCCCCCGAACGACCGCTTGCGTTTCTTCTTTTTTCGGATAGACGCTGCCTAAAGTAATTTTCACTTCTTCGGCCGTCGGCAAACCAATCAGCAGTGAATATTTCAGCCGGCAAAAATTGACAATCGCTTCATCCATTTCCGTACCGGCCACTCGAACCGACCGGTTGATCACAATTCCCCCCAAAGAAATAATGGCAATTTCCGAAGTCCCCCCGCCAATATCGCAAATAAAAATTCCCGACGGATCATTAATGGGCAAGCCGATACCAATCGCCGCCGCCATTGGCTCTTCAATTAAATAAGCCCTTCGTGCTCCGGCACTCAAGGCTGCTTCTTGAACCGCCCGTCTTTCCACTTCGGTCACGCCGGAAGGAACGCCGATAACAACTTTTGGTTTAGGAATTTTCGGAATCCAGCCCGGCGTCTCGTGAACTTTTCTTATATAATATTCCAGCATTGCCTGGGTTGCGTCAAAATCAGCAATCACCCCGTTTCGCAAGGGATAAAATGCCTCAATATTTTTCGGGGTTTTCCCAAGCATTTTTTTGGCTTCCTCCCCAATCGCCAGAATTTGCTTGGATTTTTGCTGGCGGGCAACCACCGAAGGCTCGCGAATCATAATCCCTTTGCCTTTAATTAAAACAAAGGTATGAGTGGTACCTAAATCAATGCCTAAATCGTAAGAAACTAAACCGAATAAGGAGTCAAACATATTTTAATGTAAATCACGCAAAGTATATCACAAAAGCCGAATCTGGTGTAAAATATAATTAATGAAAGTTGGTATTGATTTAAGTCCTTTGGAAAAGGGCCACCGCGTCAGGGGTATCGGCAGTTATACCCGAAATTTATTTGCTTGGCTTAATAAAATTGGCCCAAAATCCGGGTTGACCGTTGAAGAATTGAACCCCCAATCAAAATACGATCTGATTCATTATCCTTATTTTGATTTGTTCTTTATTTCCTTGCCTTGGCAACCACAAACAAAAATTGTGGTGACAATTCATGACGTAATTCCCTTGCTGTTTCCCAATCACTACCCGCCCGGAATAAAAGGCCAAATTAAATTTCTGATTCAAAAGATTTTGCTCAAACAAACCAAAGCAGTAATTACCGACAGCCAAACTTCAAAAAATGACATTATAAAATATTTAGAGTATCCGGCAGAAAAAATCTTTCCGATCCAGCTGGGGATTGACAGCGGATTCAAGCAAATCAAAGATTTAAAATTCCTTGCCTCTGTTCAGAAGAAATATCACCTTCCGGAAAAATTCGTTTTGTATGTTGGGGATATTAATTACAATAAAAATGTCCCCGCCCTGGTAAAAGCCTGTGAGAAAGTTGCAATTCCATTAGTTATCGTCGGCAAACAGGCCACGGAAAAAAATATTGACCGGAATCATCCGGAAAATCAGGATCTCGTCTGGTTGCAAGATTATCAAAAACATCTCACATCGCACCTCTCACCTCTAATCCTTACAGGTTATATCCCGCAGGGGGATCTTCCAATAATTTACAATCTTGCCAGCGTTTATTGTCAGCCGTCATTGGCCGAGGGATTCGGTTTGCCGGGTTTGGAAGCGATGGTGTGCAGTTGTCCTGTTGTTTGTTCGAATATTCCTGTTTTGAAAGAAATTTACAACGATGCTGCTATTTATTTCGATCCTTACAATATCAATGATATTGCTCAAAAAATCAACGATCTTTGTTCTCATGATTTAAATCATGAGAACAGAAAAAGACTCATATTAAAAGGGGTCAAACAGATAAAAAAATTTTCCTGGGAAAAATGCGCAGAAGAAACGCTTGAGATTTATATGAAAATTGTCAGAGAAGATCCTTCCCGAGCTAAGCTCGGTCAGGATAACACCTTATTATGAATAAACAATTAACCATCGGTATCAATGCCAACGAAGCCAATTTAGTCACCAACCGGGTTGGTTCCAACCAGTTTGCCTTTGGTTTACTTAAGGCTTTGGCCCAGATAAAAACCAAGCACCAATTTGTGATTTATCTTTCTACCTCACCTCTCGAAGACTTACCAAAAACCAGTGCCAATTGGACTTACCGAGTGATTCCGCTGCCGAAATTCTGGACTCAATGGCGTTTACCTTTAGATTTGTATTTCCATCAACCACGTCCCGATTTAATTTTTAGTCTGGGTCATTATGGTCCCCGTTTCTCCCCCGTTCCCAGCCTGGTGACAATTATGGATCTAGGGTTTTTAAAATTTCCGAATCAGTTTACCAAAAAAGATTTTTATCAATTAAAATCCTGGACCGAATATTCGGTGAAACAGGCCACCGCGGTTTTTGCCATTTCCGAAACGACTAAGCAGGATATTATTAATACTTATAAAATCAGGCCGGGCAAGATTACCGTTATTTATCCCGGCTATGATAAAGAAATATTTTTCCCAAAACAAGAACCATCAGCGCAACCTTATTTATTATTCCTCGGTTCCTTAAGACCAAGTAAAAATCTGGAACGTCTGATTGAGGCTTTCAATTTACTTGAAGATAAAAAAATTCAATTGGTTTTGGCCGGAAAAAAGGGCTGGTTATACGAATCAATCTTTCAAAAGGTTAAGGAATTAAAACTGGAAAACCGCGTAACTTTTACCGACTTTGTTCCAGAAAAGGAAATTCCAACTCTTATGAGACAAGCGGAAGTTTTTGTTTTTCCCTCACTTTATGAAGGCTTTGGTATTCCGGTGGTCGAAGCGATGGCTTGCGGGACGCCGGTTTTGGTTTCCAATGCCGGCAGTTTGCCGGAAGTAATCGGAAACGCCGGAGTAATTGTTAATCCTTACAAAGTGGAGGAAATTGCCAAGGGAATTAAATTGGCTATAAAAAACCAAGACAACTTAAAAGTAAAAGGTCTGGTTCAAGCTAAAAAGTATGATTGGGAAAAAAGCGCCCAAAAAGTTATGGAAATTTTAGAGTTTACTCATTATTTTGGGGGTTAAAAAAGCAGGTTTTTCTTTTATTACTTAATATGGTAAACTAAAAAACATGATCAAGGAAATTGGGAACGGAAAGTTAAAAATATTAGTAATTTTGGATGAAAAACAATTTTCAGATCACGATAAATTGTTTGAGGAAATGGGTAAGTCTCTCACGAATTTAAAATTTACTTTAACTTCAAGCTCAAATCTTGATAATCTTGATCACTTTATCTTTACTTTAAATCTCTCTTGTAACGATAACAAAATTAGAGGATATGGTGATCGATATCTTGGAATATTAAAGAAATCTAATCCGGGCCTGTTAAATGAAATCACAGAAACCGATAGTCCTTTTGCTAAACAATTCGCCGAAAATTATGAGTTCTCTACCCTGGAAATTGGAAATCTGGTAGCGGGTCAAGAAAATATCATTAAAAATATTTTTATTTATTTAAACGGTCATGTTTAAAAAATGACACTTGAAATGGGAGAAAAAATTTTTTGGAAAAAGGCGGAATTTGTAAAACCGCTTCCGGTTGAACCCTTAAAAAGAGCTAAAACCGAACTACCGACAGTAAGGTCGGAAGATTTTATTAACCAAAATACGGATCAAAATTTTGGGGAATTTGAATCTCAAGAGACGATTAGATTAACCGGGTATAATGCCGAGGTAATGCGGCCTCATGGCTGTGGCATTTCGGCTGTCTATATGGCTTTAAGAACAATCGGTAGTGGAAACTTTAAATCAAAGTATGATTCGGTTGGAAAATTCGCGCTTGATGCTTTGTCGTTTCACCGAAACGACTTAGTCCAAGGCGACGAAAGAATTATCGGCACGCCGGTTTTTAATCTCAAATCCGGCTGGTACCATGATGCTCTCGTTTATTGCGCCATCAATTTAGGCGGGGTTAACGGCTTTAGAATGGAAAATCTCGGTTCTTTTGAAAATGTCTTGAATGTTGTTCAACAGCAGCGGTTGGAATCCGGTCACAATGAGGTTTTGGCTGTCGTTTCCGTCCGTAACAACCACTGGCGTTTAAAAACGGAAAGATCTTCGATTTCCACTCACATGGTTTTAGTAAATGGTTTTGATTTTTCCGAAGATGGACAGTTAACCAGAATCAGAGTCGCAGATTCCTATGTCGCCAATGAACCAAGAATAAATACCTGGATGGAGGTAACCGATGAAATTAGTAAATCCTTCACCGGCAGAGCCATGTTTTTTGCCAAAAAATGAAACGAATTATTGCGAAGCATCAAGCTTTGCTTATTCATTGGTGGTTAACCGATAAATTTCCCCAGCAACATATTGACAACATCTTTTTATATCACCCAACAGGATTTAAAAATGTTATCAGAAATTACTATCGAACCTGGTTGGTTCATCCTCTCAAAAGACGATTTGCTAAATATTATTTACTTTTTTTAAAAACTTTTTTTGGTCTTAAGGTTATTGGTATCACTGGAAGTTCAGGAAAAACGACAACCAAAGAAATGCTTGCCTCCATTCTTTCTCTGAAGGGAAAAACTGTTTATAGTTTTGCCAATATTGATCCGATTTATAATATTCCCGCGACAATTTTAAGATGCCGCGTCTCAACCAAATTTTTAATTCTCGAAATGGGGGTCGAATATCCCGGCGAAATGGATTTTTATCTGTGGTTAGCTAAACCTGATTTAGCCGTCATTACAAATATCTACCCGACACATACTAAATTCTTAAAAGATATTAATGGGGTAAACAAAGAAAAATCTAAAATTATCCAATGTTTAAACGCCAATAACATTGCGGTTCTAAATTTTGAGAATAGATTCTTAAAACAATTAAAAAATCAAGTTAAGGCAAAAATTGAGTGGTTTGGCAACGGATCGGAAATATTTGCCACTAATGTAAAAATAAATTCAAACTTTTATACAGAATTCGTTTTAAATTATCACCAAAAGAAGGAAAAAATGACAATTCCCATCGTCGGTGAACCGTTTGTAAAAGATGCCCTTGCAGTGATTTCAATCGCACTTTGTTTGTCTATTAATGTAAATAAAATTAAACAAGGCTTAACCAATTTCAATTTATCCGAGCATCGAATGAGTATTAAAAAATTGGAATCGGGGTCGATTTTAGTCGATGATTCGTATAATAACAATCCAGAATCAGCCAAAAAGGCGGTATCTACTCTAAAAGAATTATCAAAGAATAAGAAAACAATCTTGGTTTTTGGTGATATGCTTGAACTCGGAAAAAATGAAATTAAATATCATCAAGAAATTGGCAGATTTATCTCAAAAATTGGGGTTGATTATGTAATTGGAGTTGGCAAACTGTCAAAATATGTCGTGTTGAATAAAAGATTGGCCTTTGAGACTTGGGATCAGGCTTTGCCCGCGCTTAAACCACTATTGAAAAAGAATACGATTGTTTTGATTAAGGGATCAAGAGCAATGCAATTAGACAAATTGGTTGATCATTTGTAATACCATAACAGACCCTCTCGTTTAAAATCTGGGAAAATTCCTTTCTACTCACTTTTAAATCTTTAGAGTTTACTCACCAAGCTCTGAACTTCTTTTTCTAAAGATAACTTTATTTCTGAAGCAGAATAACTCTTTCCGATGAATTCTACGGGGGCTTCTTCAACATCTTTAAAATAAGTCAACTGCTGTAAAAATAAGGCTTCGTTAAACTCTCCTTTAAATTTCTTTTTTGCAAAATTAATAATTTCTGAAATTCCATAATATTTTCCTTTTAGAAGAACAAAAAAATCAACATAATCCCGCCAAACGGCTCTTCTGCCGATGGTAATTGCTTTATCGGCGGAAATATCGGCAACAGAAGCCAAATCCAAAAATTCAGTTTTTATTAAAGGTAATATTAATCCCCCTTTTTGTCGCAAAACTTATTTGATCGGAAGAATTAACGTAAAAATCAACGTTTCCAAATACCTTTTTTACCTCAAGCCTTAATTTATTATCAATCTCTTTCCCGACAAAAACATCAAAATCAAAAGATTTCCGGTGGGTAATTTGCAAAGACAGAGCGGTACCGCCAGCCAAATAGCCATATTTCCTAAAGGGAGAAAGATTTCGGAAGACTTCAAGTCTTGGATTATCTAATATTTCTAGGTGTATTTTCGACATAAAATCTTTCGTCAATTTTTGTCTTATTCAAACCCAGAATAAAATTTTTAACAAAATTAAATCTGGCCGGAGCATAATCTTTGTATGGTTTGGAAATAAAAGTTTTTGCGATCAAATCTTTTGGATAGGTACCAAACAACCACTTAATATCTTCCAGTCTCCCATTTGATAAAATTTGGTGAATAATATAGTTCTTGTCCGTTTGCAGATTCAATTTGCGCACGTCAGAAGACCAAAGAACGGATTGCAAATTAGAAGGAATATCAAATTTCACTGTTCTATTTTAACATATTCAATTCCCCAACTCAAGGCGATACTTCCTGCCAGTTTAGAGAAGAAGTAAATAGTTCTTTGGGGGCATTAATCATAAGGTCTGGCCGGCTGATAAAAAGCTCGGCGGGGGTAGTATTATTATTAATGGTAGCGGGAGGAATCGTGTCGTTTTTTAAATCTCTCTTCAAGTTAAACCCCTGCTTGGCATAAAAAATACCGGCGGCGACCAATCTTTTCCCGCTACCCAAACCTACTCCTTTATCAAAATAGGTATCGATAGATCCGTCGGTAAAGTAAATTCCCTGAAGGTGGGGAGTCACCACCGAGGCAGATTTGTCGCCAACCTTGCCGGAGATATTAATGTTGCCTTTAACGATAAAGGCCAGGAAACTGCCAACCGGAGCAGTAATGGTCTTGTCAATTTCCAGATCACCATTGACCAAAACAACAACCTTAGTATTCGCCGGAATTGTCCAACCCTGGCCGACAATCGTAATATCGTCAGTAGAATAATATACCGTCGTTACGCCGGAAGGCGGAGTTGGGCAATCGGGGTCGCAAGAAAAGTTGTCAATAGACGGTTGACCAAGCTTTCGCCAGAAGGAATCGTAATTATAAATCGGGCCTAAACCGGTATTTGCCAGCCAACCAGTACTGGAAATCGTCCCCGCCGGGTCTAAGGAAACCGTTGAACTAAGACCGTTCGAAACAAGACCGGGGTAGCCGTTTAGATCCTCGGAAAAATTCTTATTGCTAACGGTCGAGGGAATAGGCGACTGGATATTTCCATCCGAATGAATGTCTCCGCCTTGATTTTTGAACCACGGATTAATCGGCATCGTTACCGTAACCTCGGTAGTTAATGTCGTGGCAGAGGTCTTTGCATCACCCACTAAAATGTCGGCAGAAAAGTCATAATGGCCGGGCCCCGGCGGTTTCCACCAAACCCAACATTTAAAAGCCGGCCCTGGGCAAAAAGGATAACCCGGATTGACGAAGCCATCGCCAAAACCGCCGGCGTCTTTACCAGCATTTTTCCTTATCCAGACTTGGTAAAATCTATCATTAACCATATTTCCATAAATATTGTGGTAGTAATGGTTGCGCCAACAAAGTGGGAGTGAGATAAGCTGTCCTTTATCGTATTTGAGATAAATCCGGTATTTCTTGTGAGAATCCAAAACCGGTTGACTTCCGAGAAACGAAAAATTTACCCAGTTCGAAAAAGGACCAGCCGAGGTGATAAATCCTCCCGCCTCCGCCACCTCACCGTTTGCCCCTCTTATGGCCGGTAAGAGCGAACCAGTAGAGCCATCATCCTCTGTTATTCTCATATTCATCCAGGTGTCTCCCCCGGGATTTTCCGCCCAAACATCGACTGATTCTAATTGTCCCGATTCGGATGGTTGAAAACCAACCCATTGATCAATATTCCACTCCTTACCAATCGCCTCACAGTCAAGGTGCGGGTCACTAAACCCCGCCACCTTGGTAATCGTCCCTCCTGTCGCGGCCCCAAAACGGTAGGCACCGCCTACCCCTGACGCCGTTGCATATAACTGGCAAAGGAATTGGCTCCCGTAGTTTTTACAAGTCGTTGGATCGATACTAAAGTGAGTTAAAAACGGATCGTGGGGACCATGGTGACCATCCGATCCTCCCACACAAACATTACTTTGTCTTATATTATTGATATAGAGAGCAAAGTTTTCTTTATATAGATTGGGAATCTCGGAACACGATGACGAGAACCATTTAGTGCAGAAAATGTATTTGCTTTGATCCGGGGATTCCTGTTTAACCTTCGTCGAACACCAACCCGCCTGAAGATTGGGGTCACAGCTCTTATAATAGGCCGGATCTCCGGCTAATACCTCGCCCGGGGGGATAACCGAAATAATCGACCGGTAGGATATCGTACTACTGATAACACCATTAGAATTATATTCGGCACACGGCAGGATAGTGTCAGCATTAAAGATAGTCTTACAGGGTGTTGAGAGAAAACTTCTTGAAGAAAGAACAATCCCATCTTTATCCTTGACATTGATGGTATGGGTGCAAACCATATCGGCATTATACTGATTATCACTGAAAGAAAGTATAGTCGTGCCCGTCTTGGCTAAAGCAATGTTACCTTCCGTTCCGTCCGGCTTTTGGTAAGTCAACGAATATAATTGATACGGTACGGCATTGTATATCGTCACCGAAAAAAGTTGGGTGGTGCCATTGGGAACGTTGGGCAATGGATCAGGAGACCAGACAATGTTGGAAACAACTTTAAGCTGCGAATCTGAAGTACAAACCTTTGAACCCCCCGAGTTCCTTTCCCTAAGGAAAAAATTATAGGTTGTTTCCCTGGTTGGTGTAAAATCTCCAGAAACTTTAAAACCCGATATCTGATCATTATGCGACGATTCACAAGTTGTTGTATACTGTGCCACGGTGTTCTCATCGGCGGATCTATCTACAGCTTGAGCTCTAAGATAGTAAGACCTATTGCAGCCGATGGCGGAATTGGGATCAACCTCCACGGAAATTTTAGCTGTTTGGTCCCTTAGCACCTGAGAAGGGGTAACGTCCCAGGTGCAAGAAAGAGCGGCTACCGATTTCGTAAAAATGGCGCCGAAAAGAAAAAAAGAAATAAT
>PFLE01000007.1 GCA_002784465.1 Candidatus Shapirobacteria bacterium CG_4_10_14_0_8_um_filter_39_15 | reverse complement strand
TCAGTTTTTCAAAATTCAGATTTCCTAAAAGTGTCAAAATTGAGATTTCTTGTTACAGGCGGGCGTCTCACTTTCCAAAATCAAGTGAATCCACCCGCCTAAGATCTACTACTTATTCTGTTTCAACGATCAGCGCTTCAATACTTGATGTGGGACTCAGCCGAACTTCGGTTATCTGTTTGTCTGCTCTTCCTTGCTCTACGACTATTCTTTCTGCTTCCTTATCCACATCGTTTTCATCAACAACCCTTATAACTATTCCTTTATAACTTACGCCTGGTGGCAAAACCACCACTGCTGCCGGATCAGCTTTTAGTGACATCTTTTTCCTCCCAGGTTCACACCTTAAAGGTGATCTACGTTCACACCTTCGGTTGTTCGACCGATAACCATTTATGAAATCAAATCTTCCACATCGGATGTGGAATAGCTTGACACCTCCTTATAAAAATATCATATCAAAGTACTTAGCCGCGATTGTAACAAAGCGATTGTACCAAATTTCAAATTAAAATCAAAAAAGGTTGAAATATACAAATGCGCATTGATTGAGTATAATATATGGATATGAAGAGTTATCTTTGGGATTTTGACGAGAAAGAACTGCGAAAAACCGAAAAAGGCCGGATTTTTATCTTAGAGCGGATGCTTAATTACGGTCCTGACGGAGAAAAAATCAAACTTTCTGAAGTAAAAAGATATTGGGATCAACTGCATCTTAATTCTTTGGCTCGACGATTAATGACACTTTTGATATGGAAAAAATATCAACTCTTACCCAAGAACAAAAATTTATTTTGGACGGTGTAGCCAAAATTCCATTTTTCAGGGAAAATTTTTATTTTACTGGAGAAACGGCTTTATCGGAATTTCATCTTCGTCATCGTTATTCTGATGATTTAGATTTTTTTACAGAGAAAAAAGATAATTTGGATTTGCAGGTTATCAATAGTTTATTAGCAGATTTAGGTCGGCAATATGATTTCACTTTTTCCGGAAGGTTTATTGAAGTGGTTTATATAACCATGTTAACTTTTAGCAATGGGTCTCAACTTAAGGCTGATTTTGGCTATTATCCTTATCAAAGACTGAAAAAGGGAATTGATCATCAAGGATTAGCAATTGACAGCTTAGAGGATATCGCCTTTAACAAATTATCGACGGTCAGTCAAAGAGAAAATATTAAAGATTTTGTCGATTTATATTTTCTTCTTAAAGAAAAACATTTTACTTTATGGGATTTGATTTACGGTTTGGAAGTAAAGTTCAAAACAAAAGTCGAAACTCTTCTTTTGGCAGAAGATTTATTAAAGATTGAGGATTTTGATACTCTGCCGCGGATGATTAAACCACTAACCTTTAAAGAACTTCAAATATTTTTTCGCAAGATCGCCGTTGAATTAGGTAAAAAAGCAGTTGAGTGATCGGTAATGTCGAAACGATTGTACCAGTTTTATCTTCCATCTTCCATCTTCCATCTTCCACCTCGGAGGTGTTTACACTAATAATTGATTACAATTTTTCAGTGGAATACCTGCCTGCCGGCAAGGCAGGGCTTGACACCTCGGGATATTTTAGATTTTTACCCATAAAAAAGCGGATGCCTTTCTCCTTCGAAAAAACATCCGCCATTTCGATTTACCTATGAATCAAGGGTTTTATATGACCAAACACTTGCAGGTGCATTCTGATATTGCTGGCTATTCTTCTCCACCGTGGGTCAACCGGCGCAGATTCTGCTGTTCCGTAAACCACTGCCGGCCCAAAACCAAAGAAATCCTGTTTTGTCAAACCCCAATTGAGAAAATCCAGATATAGGATAACACTCCCGTGGGGCGACGGCTTGAGTTTTGCCGATCTGACAAAGACCCCCCCGCTGGAGTCATTACCAAACAAGCGAAAGGAGGCATTAACGAACTAACCCTTACCCAATATCCTTCGTTTCTTTCGGCTTGAGTAACCGGATCAAAGAGAAGATTTACTGTACGAGTATAAGTACCCTCTTCATCGTCTGGATTGGGACTACTGATATCCAATCTAATCACATAGCCATTTCTCCCCAAAGACCTTTTCTCGTGATCTTTAGACTCCATGAAGAATCGTGATAGATTTCCAGATCAAATGATCCCTTATTTCGAATAGGAATACTAATTCGAAAGTACTTTCTAATTTCCGGTCTCGGAGCGCTTGCTACCAGATCAAACATCATTTCCTCCTTTGTTAGAGATTCACACCTTAAAGGTGATCTACGTTCACACCTTCGGTTGTTCGACCAAAAACCGTTTAATCTCTCAAAGAACCCAAGACAGAATGGACTGATAATATCATAAAGTTAAATTAAAAACAAACTAAAGAGGATAAAGATAAAGGCACTACCATAGATAAAATATTTTTGATTATCATTTGAAATCTCGGTTTTAATCGGCCAAAATAATAATTTTTTCAGAAATTCCTGATTGCCGGAGCGAAGTAATTCTATTTCATCTTTTAATAAATGCAGAAACATGGCCATCACCAATCCCTTGCCAAAAATATTACTGGTGGAAGACAAAACAAAAAAACACAAAATTACCAAAACCGCCTGAAATAAAACATTATGGAAAACCAGTTTGATCCGTTCGCCAGAGGTATCCGCCAGCAATACCAAGGTTTCTTTAATATTTCCCTGATCCCAAACTCTTTTTACCCGCAAACTATTGTAGTCTTCCGGATGGGAAACCAAAACGTAAATAAACTGGTCCAAATCCGGCAGCATGGTTCCCACAAAACTACCCAGCCAAAAAAATAAAAATGTTGGCAACTGAGTTTGCCAGGATTGGTGAAGATTAAAACGAAATAAACTTATCAGCCAAAGCCAGGTAAAAGTTACCAAAAGATGAGATTTTAATTCTTTCTTGAGCATTAATTTAGTATAGCATTATTTCAACTGTCATTCCCGCGTTTACCCTGTAAGGGAAAGCGGGAATCTATATAATAATTAAGATTATCAGTTGATCAGAGTATCAGGTCAAGAAATCAGAGATCAGTAAAACTGTATTTTATTGCTGATACTCTGTTCTCAGATTTTACTTATCCAGATTTTCTGATTTACTGATTTACTTTTTCTCTTTCTTTAGTTGTCCCACCTTCCACATGAATAACCTTCCTTTGCTTCTTGCTTTAGCATCAGAAACAAAATTCTTGGCCTTTTCTAAAATTTCTCTTGGAACAGTCTTGGCCATTTTGATATACAAAGCTTTGTGGGGCATATCGTCCAACTCCACCGCCAAATCATAACCATACTTTTGAAATTCGGCCGAAATATATCGATCCTCAAGCGGGTTAAAATTTTTCAGAATATCTTTTATTGATGTTGGCTTATCTTTATTTCTTTGGTTATTCATAATAATTTAATATAAGAATATCAGTAAATCGGTAAAATCAGGTTAAGAAAACGGAGATCAGGAATCAGCTATTCGTTTACTGATATCCCGTTCTCTGGTTTACTTATCCTGATCCTCTGATCTTCTGTTCCGCTTTGTTTTTCAGTCATCCAAATTCTCCCCCTTGATCACTAATAATTGGGTTAGGCTGAATATCCCCGCCATGATAAATGTTAATTCCAAACCAAAACCGGAAAAAATAATCCCAATCATTATTAAACAAGCACTCATCGCCCCAATTCCCACTGCCAATTCCCGAAACAGAATTGCTCTACCGGTTGCGTGGCCATGAACTGCTTTTTGATAACTTAAAGCACTAAAGGGAATTCCGGTCATTCCACCGGTCAACCGGTCAACAATGTCTAAAGAAAACAACGCCGGAATGTTTCTGAATATGAACCGGCCTAACCAGATAACGGAACTAACCAACGAACCAATAAGGATCATTTCTTTTTTCCCTTTTAAATCCATGAACCGGCCAATCAACAAATTAACCAGCGCCGACAAAATCATGGCCGAAGTAAAGAATTCTCCCAAGGAAAATTCTTTTTTAACCAATAAATATATATATAAAGGAAAAATAATCGCGTAAACCGTGGCCGAAGCGGCATTGCCAGCGTAGGCCAAAAACATCCGCGGGTGATTTTTAAAAAGCTGGAGAATTTCCGATAGATTCGTATCATGAACAATCTTTTGTTCTTCTGATTCCCTTAGAAACAACATCGAACAAACAACAAACAACAAAGAAACCAAAAACAAAGACCGATACCCGATATTTGATATCAGAAATCCGCCAAAGATAGGCGTGATCATTAACAAAATCGTATTTACTATCCCATTCATTCCCAATTCATTACCAAAATGATGAAAACTACCGATTTTTGCCATTAATCCATGCCGGCCGAACCAATAAAGACCGGTGGAAATTCCCAAAAATAAAGGGGCAATAAAAACCAGAAAAATGGGGTCTTTAAAGAAAAATAAAGTCAGCAAACAGATTATAAAGAATATTTCACCCAAATAAATCGGAACTTTTAAGCCGTATTTCAAAGACAGGTATTTGGCCAAAAAATTGGCCCAAAATTTAAAAAATTCGGTCACCAGGTAGAAAAAGACGGTTCCCGCCAAAGCAATTTTCGGTGAATAAGAAAAAACTAGCAAGATATTATAAATATAAACGGCGGAAAATAAAGTAAGCAACGATATTGCCACTCCCCTAAAAGATTCATTTAAAAATAACGGAAGCAGTTTTTTCATCTATCTTATTATATAATAAGTTTTGAAAAGAAAATCGCCCCGAAAGCTTGTGCTCGCTCGGGGCGATACTTGGTCCACAGAACTAATCTGTCACCTTAATATAAGGGCAGACCTTGTGCTTCTGGGCCATTATCCAAGCCGTGATGACTTGGACTGTAGTAAAGTGTGAAGCACGGTACTTGATATCATCTCCGATTTTATCCAGAAACACTACAGCGCAAATCATGATAGCGATTACCACCACGACGATTACCATGAGACCAATGATGCTAAGCACAGCCAGGATTGCTCTCGGCCATGCCAGATAGGAAGCGGCGAGCAACCCGACCAAGCCCACCATCCAGAGCCTGATATATCGATGGCCGAGGGGTTGCTTGAAGAAAAAGAACAAAGGTGTCCAAATCAAGAGAACCCGGACAAAGTGACAGAGGTTCTCATTGTAGTCCGACTTATTCTTTCCTCCGTGTCTCTCCCAGTACGCGTAGATTCGTCCCAGGAATGAGTTCCGACGACTGACAGTAAGCATCTCTCTTCCTCCTTGAGAAAATAATACTGATAGGCGATTCTGCGATTTCAACGTACAGCCATATTCAAATGTGCTACAATAATATAATACGAAATCGTTCCAAAGTCAACTATAAGATAAATAAAAGAAATGAAAATTATTGTAGGTCTAGGCAATCCTAGCGAGAAATACGAAAATACCCGGCATAATATTGGATTTATGGTTGTGGATGAATTAGCTAGAAAGTTTTCAGTATTTAGTGTTAAGTATTCAGTTGACAGGAAAGCAAACGCATTGATTCTGAAAACCAAATTCAATGGCAATGATATTCTCCTTGTAAAACCTCAAACCGAAATGAATGCCTCCGGTTACGCCGTCAAATCTCTTCTTCTCGCTTCCCGCCTCTCGCATCTCGCTTCTAATCTCTGGGTTATCCATGATGATCTTGACCTTCCGCTTGGCAAACTTAAAATCACCCTTGGTCACGGCTCCGCCGGGCACCATGGAATTGATTCTCTTGTTGAACAATTAGGAACCCAGGATTTTGTCAGATTCAAAGTTGGAATCGGACCATTGGGAAAAACAAAAACCAGACATGAAGTTATTGATTTCGTTTTGGAAGAATTATCCGGTAAAGAAGCGGTTGAGGCCGATAAAATGATTAAAAAGGCTTCTCAAGCGGTAGAACTAGCACTAAAAAGGGGCATCGAAACGGCAATGAATCAATACAACAAGTAATTTAATTACTTGGTGATTTTCTCCAACTGTTTTTCCGCGAATTCCCCGACCACCGGCAACATGTATTTTTCTCCCTTATAAGCCTTCATTATTAAGAATAACCAAAGGATAAAGGCCCCAATCATCACCAAAGGAGAAAGAATCCAACCAATAATGGGAATAAAGCTGAAAATAGTCACCACACCGAAAACGATAATTGACTGCATCGCGTGGAAACGGATATATTTATCGTCTTTTTCTAAAAGAAGAAGCAAAATTCCGCTTAGCCACCAAAAGACGTAGGCCAAAGCTGCTTCGGTATTAACCGGGAGACCGGTTATGGTTTTTCCTTCTGCCATAAATCTTGTCACCTCCTTTCAATCTAACAATATATCATTCATAACAATATAGCAATCACAGCAATGTCATTTGTTCCAGCGACTTTTCCTCATCTCCCTTATTACCCACATCGCCCTCCTGGCCCCAGATTTTTACCACCCCGAAAACCCCGTCATATCCCGGTTCTACCACAATATTTCCCGATCTGACTTTTTTAATTCCTTCCGCCACTCTTTCACCAGATAATTTCTCAATTTCTTCGGGTTTTGTTTGGAGCAAAACATTAAACTCACCCCCGAAATTTTCCGTTAACTTTTTATACTCAATTAGTGTTTTTTGACTGAAAGTGGTTGACTCAAGCGACTCAGCCAAAATTTCCAACAGCGGAACCAACATTGCGTACGGCGGCCTGTTCTCATACCCTATCCATTTAACCCCGTATTCGTCAATTCTTTGTTGTATGTTGTTTGTTGTAATTTCTCTTGTCGCTAACTGTTCTACTCTGTGCATCACCCCCACCGTCAAACCCTTGCCACAAACCGGACAAATTTCTCCTTTGGTTTTGGTTTCCTCCGGCGACTGTCGAATATTACAGTTTCGATGACCGGTATAATGATATTTGCCTTCTTCGGGATAAAATTCAAGGGTATGGGAAATGTGAGGAAGTATATCGGTTGATCTGGAGATCTGGTTAAGAGATCGGTTATCGGAGAACTGTTCTTCTGCTCTCTGATTTACTATTGCTTTCCTTATTATTTGGTATGTTAATTCTTTAGTATCACCAATCTCAAACACCGTCGCCTCCCTCCCAAGCTTCGCCCCCGAATGGGCGTCCGAATTGGAAATAATTGACCGGTTATCCAGCTCCCCTATCCGCCAATTCATTTCCGGAGAACTCGAAAGTCCTGTTTCCACCGCGAAAATATTTTTGGCCATGTCACCAAAACATTCATTGATTGAATCAAATCCAGACTCGGAACCATACAAAGAGAACCAAGGGGTCCAACAATTATGAACAGCCGTAAATTCAGTAAGATAAGAATTGTCTTTTTCAACTTCTAAATTATAGACATCTCCCTTATAATCTTCAGTTTGAATTTCTCTTATGGGAATATAAATATAGTTTTTATCCATCCATCCGTGTTTTCTTTCCATTTTTGTTTTGAATTTTTCAAATTCTTTTTCGGATAATAAATTAAATTTGTCTTCAAAAAAAGAAAGGTTAGAAAAGTAATAACTATCGTGTTGTGCCGTTATGGTTCTTTTACCGAGCTGGTGATTTCCTCTTCTTAAATGATCTTGGATACTATCAATCCTAATTGAAGGAATAATTCCCAAACGTAATAAAATTATTTTCATCTGGTTCATTAATAATCTTGAAGAAGTATAACCGTCGTCCCCTCGCCACCAGCCTTTAATTATTTCTTTTTGTTTGTTTAGCGGTAAAAATAACATCCAACTAGGCAGACATTTTGTAAAAGTTTTCCTCTCGGTCTTGGAAGAATAAAAAAGACGACCGAATTCATTGGAAAGATTTTTAGAAAAAAACGTTAGTTCTTTCCCTTTAGTGTTTTTTCTTTGATACTCCCGACAATAATCTAATTTAAAAACTTCTTTCATAAGATATTTAACATCTTCAATGTAATCAGTCTCTTTTTCTGAAAAACAAAACCCTATGCTGTCCCGATTATCGGTATAGCCTTCGGCTAAATAATAACCAATCAAACGATAGTAATCTTCGCTAAATTTATTGTCTCTTATCTGCTTTATTCGAGGGTATAAAAGAACATCAGAATTTTCTAAATCTTTAGCCAAAATCCACTCCGGTTTGTATTTTAAATAATCTTTTTTTCTACAAAATTTTTTATCGCTGCAACTAGATTTACAAAATCCATTCGTCGATTTGCATTTCTTTTTTGTCTTTATAGCATAAAACGGATGTTCTTCAGTCGTTTTTATTCCAAGCGGAAAATAAAAAAGTTTAACATGATAAATCTTTCCATGATAATTTCTTTTTAAAACACTTGTTACTTTTTGCAATCGTCCTTTGTGGGTATAAACCAAGTCTTTTTCCTGAATTTCATCTATCCGAGTAACGCCGTTTTTGGTGTGTAAGTATGTTTCAGGCAACAAGCAATGCGCTGGTATTATTAATGCTTCCGGTGATGTTTCCAAAACCAAAACCGTCAAATCCCGGGCTGACATGCCTAAAATCGGCCGGCCGTCGCTTAACAAATTCCCTCTTTTCCCTAATGCCGAATTAATTTTTTCGGCTTCAGAAATACTTGGCGCCATCACCACTAAATGAATCCGTCTTCCTTTCCCTCCCTGACTAAAAATACACGATATTTCGGTGGTCAAAATAAATTTTGGCTTTCTCCCGTTTACCCTGTAAGGGCTTCCCGCTTCTAACTTCTCGCCTCTCAATTGGTAAATCCCTCCGCCAACCTCCTCCAAACCAGCTTTGATTTCCCTAAACCAAACCGGATGAGTAAAATCAGCGGTGGTGATTAAATCAATTCCTTTAATTCTTGCCCATTCGGCAATTTCCGGTAAAATCATCTGCTGGGAAACAGCGCGTGAGTATTTGGAATGAAAATGTAAGTCTGATATTAGTTTCATAAACTAAATTCAAAAGTCAAAGGTTAAAAGTTAAAATTTCAAGTCAAAAATCAAAAGTTTAGTCTTTACTTTTGACTTTTAAATTGTACTTTTGCATTTTGATTTTTAAATTATTAATGAAGCGCTTACCAATAAAAACATCCCTATTGTGTGCGAAATACTAGATATTAATAAAAATTTACCTGTTTTGATTTCTGACATTCCCAACAAACTTACCCCTAGTTCATCCGGTAAAGGTGAAACAATAACAAACGCTCCAAGCACGGGCAAAGTCCAGCCAAAATATTTGGTATGGAGGATTTTTTTTAAGTGACTGCCGGTTATTTTATCGTAAATCGGCGCAATTTCCTCCTCAACTTCATCTTTAACAAAATAAAAAATTAGAAAGTCGCTAATAACCGCCCCGATCGCCGCAAAAATAATTAATTCCACTGGTGATAAAGTCTTGGCCAGCGTCATTAGAATAATAGCGCCAGTCGCAATTGTAAAGGTCGAGACAAACAGCATTCCGGCAATTAAAGCCCCCAAATACCCTAATTCCCCCATCTGCCCTAAAAAATCCTTAAACCAGGGTAATTGGGAAAAAATCACCGCAATTCCTAATCCCAAAATCAGTAAAACCGGGTTTCTGTGTTTCCAATAAGGTAGAATTTTCATTATTTAAGTATACCAGAATGTCATCCTGAACGCAGTGAAGGATCTAGGCTGAAGCCGCATACGCTTCGCCAAGTCTGACTTGGCTTCGCTAGATTCCTCGTTTACCCTGAAAGGGTTACACTCGGAATGACAATTAACAATATAACAATCTAGCAATCGTAGTAATTGCGGTATATAATTCCGTCCAGTTGAACAAAAAAGGTTCAGAACATTAAATAAGGAGGAAGGCAATGAAGGTCAAAACCGGTCGTAAATACCGAAGAGTTCCCGCCAAACCAACTCAAATGTGAGATGACTTTTCATCTCGAAGGAGATCGGACTGACTGGTGCATTCCTGGAATTCCTTCGCCGAACGGTTCATCGATTCATGTTCATGTTTATGATCCGGAAGAAGGAAGATTTGACAACTTCGAACTGGAACCCGATCGCATGGTCATGGTAAAGGAGGAACAAGATGAGGCAAGTTAGGGTAGAAACGCTGAAACGTGGCGATGTGTTCAAAGTTTCGGAAGCATAGCAGAAGCTCAAGGGTTTTGAAGTCGCTTTGTGCGAGTAGATCTATCTGGGGCAAGAACAAATTCGGCTCATTTTTGAGACGGATCTCTTGCCCCCAGTTTTTCCTCTCCCAATACCCCAACCTTTCATATTTCACCCCGATAGCAGTTAATAAACTGATATATCGAATTTAAAATTTCAAATTATTGTTTTTTTACTTCTTCTGAAGTTCGAACATCTCTTGCACCTCTTTCACAGATGTTGCATCTTCCGGACTTTTATCATCCCTAAAATCCACTAACCTGGGGAATCTTAAGGCATATCCCGGCTCTTTTTCTGTTCTTCCTGCCGTATGCACTGGTGATCTGCTTATTTCGTCGGCCCGAATGACAACAACCATTTCCGGCCGCACCCACACGTCACACTTCATCGCTTTATCAACCTCATATCTCTCCGGCTTACTTTGCACTTTGCACTTTGTACTTTGTTGCCGAAGGTTTTTCCATTCCTCGTCCGTCAACCCCGTTCCAATTTTTGCTATCGTTTTAAAGGTATCCGCTTTTTGATCATAAACTCCAATTAAAAAATCCCCGATTCCAAAATCCGACCTTTTTCCCTGACCGAAATCATATCCCATCACCACCGCGTCAATTTCATCATCCAGTTTTCCCTGGTAGCTTCTTTTTAATTTAATCCAATTCCAGCCCCGGGCCCCGGCCTGATATTCCCCGTCTAACTTTTTGGCCATAATTCCTTCCAAACCTCTGGAAATCGCGTCCTGAAATATTATTTCCAGTTCCTTCGGTTCTTCCACAATCGTCATCTTTGAAACCATAATATTCCCCTGATTACCCCGATTTCCCTTATTTCCCTGACCGTTTACAATTTTTTCCAGCCATTTCCTTCTTTCTACAAACGGTTCATTAATCAAATTTTTTCCGTCAACATACAAACAATCAAAACACATAAGTTTCAAAGGAACTTCTTTTGCTGTCTTTTCAATCTCGTATTTTCTTTTTCTCTGAACCGTTTCTTGGAATGGTAAGAATTCTCCTGTCTGCGGATTATAACCAATTGCTTCCCCTTCAAAAATCACATTTTTGGCTTTAACTTGTTTTAGAATCGCGGCCGCCAAATCCGGAAACATTGCCGTTGTTTCTTCCATATTTCGGGAAAACATTCTAACTTTACTACCATCTTTGTGTACGGCAACACGGAATCCGTCAAATTTCCCCTCCACCGCGCATTTGCCGATTTTCTCGATAATGTCTTTCGCCGAAGACAGCCTTTCCGCCCGCGCCATCATTATTGGTACTCCAACTTCCGGTTGAACACCCCGAAGTCCCCGAATTCCCTGATCCTTAATTACCCGCGCGATAAAACCTAAATCCGGCCTGACATTAAAAGCTCTTTCAATTTCCTCCCGATGCTCTTTAGATTTACCAATGAACCAGGACAACGCATCCAAAACCGTCATGTCTGAAAAACCTAATCTCATTTTTCCCAAAGGAATTCTTACCACATATCTAACGGACAACGGATCAAGGTTGCCTATTAATTCTGAAAGGATATTAACTTTTGTATCAACCGAACCCTCCCCGCTAGTCTTTGCTAATCGGTAAAGTTCGTTATAAACCTCGGTCACGCTCAATTCCCGCTTCTCGCTTCCGAATAGTTTCAGGCTTCCAGACTCCATCTTTTCCCCCACAACCCCCAAATCCCCCAATTTTCCAAACTGTTTACTGATTACTGAAGGCGGTACACCAAATGCCCGCGCTAAAACCTGTATCATTATTCGATCCGCCATTCCAAATTCCAGCGGTTCATATAGCGGTGCCACCCTCCCCTGAATCAGATAAACAACTTTATCAATCTCATCCAGGCCTGCCTCGCCGATCAGGCGGGCCAAAATTTCCGTCATGGAGTTGCGGGACGGAGTTTGTTCCAGTTGTTGAAAGAATAAAGCCAAATCTGAAAATTTCATAATCTATTTGGCAGGAAGATAGCGCGAGAAAAAGATAAAGGCAAAAATCACGACTCCTATAAACAAAAGACCAAAGACGATAGACAACCACCCCTGGGTTTCGCTTTTTAAAACTTTATTTAATCCTTCGCCCATTAGTGTTAAGCCAAAAAGCGTTGGCAGAATTAAAATCATGTATAAAAACTGCGGGTCGTTTGGACTCATACTTATTCCTAATTACTAGTTACTAATTACTTTCTAAGCATGTACTTAGCCAACTTTGTCTTGCCTTCTTTCTTCACTATACCTTTTTCCATTAAGTCTTTCAAATCCCGCAAAACCGTGTCTTCGGAAACCATTGGGATCAATTTTTTCGCGTCTTGGGTGACAACCTCTGAATTTTCTTCCAAATATTCGACAATCTTAATTTGCCGTTCGGACAAAGCGATTTGCTTGCCCAATTTTCCTTTAAGTTTGACGTCAACCGACAACCTTTTAACTTTATCCTTCATTCTTGAAAGTTCAATTGCTAAACAAACGGAATAATATTCAATCCAGGAAGTTAAATCTCGGCCTTCCAAAGACGAAGCCTGCTTGGTCACCAACTGCAAAGTACCAAAATAGGCCACCGCGTCTTTATCAAAATGTTCTTCCAAAGAAAATAATTTTTTAATATCATAACCCTCAACAAAAAGCACCAAGGTCGCAAACGCCCGCGAAGTCCGGCCATTACCCTCCACAAAAGGATGAATGTCCACTAAGACATAATTGGCAATTGCCGCCCGAATCACCGGGTGAATATCCTTCGCCTCTTTTGAATTTAACCAATCCAAAAAGGCTTCGATCAGATAAGGCACTTCGGGATGCGGCGGCGGCCGGAAAACTACTTCGCCGGTGGCGCTGTTGCGTAAAATCACTTGAGTGGTTCGGTAATGGCCGCATTCTTCCGGCTCGAGAAGTTTTTCGCAAGTCAATTCGTGAATTTTTTTCAACTGTTCTTCAGTATACTTATTATCTGATTTTTCGCCCAGCTCATCAATGTATTTCATCGTATTCCGATAGTTAATCACCTCCTGAATGTCCCGTTCCCGGCCGGCGATGTGCTGACCTTCCAGGACTTTGACCGCTTCATTATAAGTCAGCTCGTTGCCTTCAATATGAGTACCGTAATGAATGGTTCTTTCCAAAGCTTCCTGTTGAAATTGTTTTTCCCAAGCGGGAACTAAAGGCGCGTTATCAATCACTTCCCGACAGGCCTCAATTGAACCGATATTTCGAAGAATTTCGTTATTAATTGTGAATTTGGGAGTATACATAATTAAAAGTATATCAGTAAATCAGAATATCAGAGGAAGAGATCAGACAATCTGAGATCGGATATTATTCCTGATAATCTGTTCTCTGTTTATCTTTACCCGATCTGCTGATCTACTGTTTTACTTACTCAATTTTCGCACTTCTTGCGGTAAAAAACAAGATGTGCAACTCACCTTCCAGAGGTGATACTTTGGACATTCCGGGAATGTCTTAGCTTGGCATTCCGGTAAACTTCGTACACACCGGGTGTGTCTTAACACGAAGTGTACATTTGTTTTCACTGAAGAAAAAAAGAAGATTCAATTGGAAATTGTTACCCAAATGGTGACTTTATCTTCCAGCGCCTTCGGTTTGGTTGCCGCTTTAGCATGGAATAGTGTCATTCAGGAGTTTGTAACCGGTTATATCAAACCTTTAATTGGAAACGGGTCAGGAATGATTTCTTTATTGATTTACGCAATCATTATTACCGTTTTGGCTGTAATCATTACTCTTCATCAAAAATACCAAAATTTTCCATTTTCCACATCGGATGTGGAATAGCTTGACACCTCGGGATTTTTATTCAAATAGTGCTTTTCTAAGGTAGGTTTTTATTAAGGATTGGTAAGGAATATCAATTTCATTTGCCCTTTCCTTTAAACGATTAATTAAATATTCCGGCAACCGGATGGAAATAGACCGAGAAGTTGGTTTTAAATTAGGGAAAGAGACTCTTTTAAAATCACTGGGTTCAAAGTAATCAGTAAGGTTTATTTTTGCCCAAAAATCTCTCTCTTCGTCCTCGTTTCTAAATTTTGGTAACTTAAGTTGTTTCTTCATAGCAGATAAAATCTGATATATCGAATCTACGATTCGTTATATAATTTTCTTTCTTTTTTATTAATATCTCTGGCAGAAATTATTCGTATTTTATCGTTTCTGATGGTAAAAACGATATACAATAACCTCTCTTCTCTCGTTTTTCCGATAATTATAAATCTATCTTCTCTTTCGGAATGAAATTTATCTTGGGATATGACTTTATTTTCATCAAAAAAGATTTCTTCAGCTTCATCGCAACTAACCTTGTGTTTCAAAAAATTCTTATCCTGATTCCCTTTATCCCAAATAAATTCCGCCGGTTCTTTATAAATTAAATCTATCTGCTTCATATTGTATATACTATTCTATACATTGTCAAGTATGATTTGCAAACTCTGGTTCGTCCGAAACAAAATAATGATCTAATCCCTTAAGAGATTCTCCTGGTTGGGGATATTTTCCAGAACTGACTTTGGCGTACAATCCATAAGGATCAATTACTGTTCTTTCATTGGTTTTCAAATCTTTTCTTTGCATTTCAAAATGAAGTTGAATTATTTTATATTTACCAGTGTTTCCAGTATTACCCGCTTTGCCGATTCTTTCACCAGCTTCCAGTCTGACAAAATCAATTTTACCCCCATCTGTTGGTATTTGAGGAATTTTCGGATTAATACTGCTTGGTTCCAAGTGAACATAAATTGTTTCAAATCGAGTATCGCCAACAACCATTCTAAGATTTACAAAATACCCCCAGCCTTTGTCAGAAATTCCCCAAAAAGCCTCGCCGTCATTTGTTGCATAAACATCAAAAGAAACATATTCTCCGTCAACTTTTCTCACATAATCAATTCCCTTGTGTTCCCCGCCCGGCTCGTCCCCAATCGTTCCGTCATACCCCCTAAACCTTCTACCAGTTTTATCGGCGGCTCCAGTTTTGCAAAAGGATAATTGGTTAGAATTTTTTCGTTTTCAGGAATCATTTTCGTTTACATTATAACAATATAGCAATCTAGCAATATAACAATCGCTAACTAAAATATTTTCCTAATACTTCTGGTATTTCTAAAATTAAATCTTCCGAATTATATGCAAATCCAACTTTCTCGTAAAGTTCGTCGGCCGCTTTCTTAACAATCCAGCTGGCGGCACAAGCGGCAAAGAATGGTTCATTTTGAGCCGCCAAAGCCGCGGTCAAACCAGCCACCACATCACCCGTGTTTCCTTTGGTTAATCCCGCATTTCCGCCCTTAACCAAAACACATTCATCAGGAGAGCAAACAATCGTTTCAGGAGTCTTGTAGACAATTATACAGTTATATTTTTTTGCCATTTCCTGAACTTTCCCCTCAATTCCCTCATCTTCCCCATATTCCCCAAATAGCATCCTAAATTCCTTTTTGTTCGGTGTCAGTATCGCTTCTTTCGGAATCGAATTCACATTCATTGTTTGTAAACTTCCCGCATCAATTACCCATTGCTTGTCGGGAAATTTTTCAAACAAAGATTCTGTTATCTGTTTCGTTAATCGACAGGCTGAATCGCAATTGTTTCCCGCATCCCGTTTACCCTGTAAGGGCATCCCGCTTCCCGCTTCTTTGTGATACCTAAGAAATCCCGGTCCAATCAGTATCGCATTAGATTTTTTAATATATTCTTCTGCCTCATTCCAGGGAACCCAGATAAAAGAAGTCAGTTGAGATTTTAATTGTGATGCAACTTCGCCAACGGCCGGCTCCGGTGAGGAAAAGAAAACCATATCCACAACCCGAGATGCAACTTTTAAAGCGGCAATCGGCGCGCCATGGAACAAACTCGATCCGCCGATAATTGTAACCTGACCATTTTCGGTTTTAGAGGAATTGCTATTTGGTCTGTATAAATCTTTTAAATCAGATTCGATAAACTCTTTCATTTTCTTTCTTCAATCTAGCAATATAGCAATGGTTTATTCCAACTTTATCACTTCTAACCCTTTCAAATCCCTGTCTCCAATTAAACCAAAATCCGTCGTATTAATTATTGTCTGTTGATTGGGAATAATTTCCAAAACCAAATTGCGATGTTCCTCATCCAGTTCAGAAAATATATCGTCCAACAAAAGCATTGGTCTTTGTCCCGTCTTTTGAGCGATAAATTCCAATTCACAAAGTTTTAGCCACAAAACACCCATCCGCTGCTCCCCTCGGCTGCCAAAGGCATTTAAATCCCGATCTTTCAGTCTAAAAGTAAAATCGTCCCGATGAGGACCAACAAGCGTCGCTGCTGCCGCGATTTCTTCTTCAGCGTACTCTTCTAATCTTGCCGGCGAAATGATGTTCTTGTTATATTCCAAAAGATACTTGATATTCGATACTGGATATTCGAAATTGTTCACAAAATTAATATATTCCTCCCGGAGATTGGTAATATACTCACCGTTCCTTATTAATAGCTGATTCCAGAAAAGCAATTGGCTTCTGGGTACTCCATTTTCCCGAATGTTTTCTAGTAATTTGTTTCTCTGTCTAACAGCCTTCTCGTAAGAAAGGCTGTTGCGGCCATATTCTTTATCAACCTGAAATAAAACCTGATCCAGATACTTTCTTCTCAATGACGGTGAATTGGTCACCAATTCCAAATCTTCCGGCCGGAAATAAACCGCTTTTAAATTGCCAACAAAATCGAACATTCTTTTGGCAATTCCATTAACCAAAAATTTTTTCCTGGCCACTTTTTCGCCGGCCACTTCACCCCTGGTCAGGATAATTTCTAAGTCCGTGCTTTCTGCTCTGCTCTGTGCCTTCTGTGTTGCAGGCTCCCCATCCGAGATTCTCCCCTTGACTCTGGCAATTTCGCTCTCGTAAGCAATCATTTCACTTTCTAATCCCGCCCGAAAAGACTTTCCGGTTGCCAATAAATAAACAGCCTCCAGAATATTGGTTTTACCAACAGTATTTTTACCAACTATCAATGTTGTCCCGCCAGAAAATTCGAATTCTTTTTTAGAATAATTTCTAAAGTTTTGCAACCTAAGTTTTTGAATAAACATAATAATTGTCATTCCGAGTGTAACGAGGAATCTTCCCAGAAGATCCTTCACTACGTTCAGGATGACTTAATGCTGGCATTTCGGGCAGAAAAAGGTTCCGCGGCCGGCAATATTAATTCTTCGAATAATCCCCCCGCACCGAGGACAAGTCTCTCCATCCTTTTGATAAACTCGCGCATGATCCTGGTAATTTCCCTTGGTTCCGTCAGGTTTTATGTAAGCCTCGTCACCAGCCGACGACCCGCCGTATTTTATACCATCTTCCAAAACTTTGATTATTCCTTCTTTGAGATTGTTAATTTCCTTAACAGTCAAACTTTTTGCCGGTCTGGTCGGTAAAATTCCCGCTTCAAATAAAGCATCATTTGCATAAATGTTCCCGATTCCGGAAATCTTTTCCTGATCCAGTAATACAAGTTTTATGGCTTTTGAGGTTTTTGAAAAAATCTTTTTTAGGTATTCAGTGGTAAATTCTTTTGTAAACGGTTCCGGTCCGAGTTTTCCAACTTCCCGCTTCCAGCTTCCCGCTTCTATTACTCTTATCCATCCAAACTGTCTTAGGTCATTAAAAAATAAAGTCCCGTCGTCGGTTTTAATAATCACGTGGGTTGTTTTCCCTGGCAAATAATTATTCCAAATCAATTGCCCTGACATTTTTAAGTGAATCAGCAAACTCAATTCCCCTTCCAAATCAATCAAAAACATTTTTCCAATTCTTTTAATTCCTAAAATCTTTTTTCCAATAACGTCTTTTGGATCACCACGAAAAAGTTTTTGTTTATTAATTACAACGTCTGTAATCGTTTTCCCAACAATATCTTTCTGAAGACTGCGTTTAATGGTTTCAACTTCAGGTAATTCGGGCATACGATTATCCTTTTCTCAAGGTGTCACCTTGCGCCCAATAGCAAGGTGACACCTTATGAAACTCGTTATTTCGGTCTTGAATCGTTCCTTGCTAAACTTCTCGGCTTGTCTTATGCAATTCTGGGAATTAATTGTTAAATTGTTAAATTGTTCTATTGCTTTTATTAAGCTTTCCACTGTCGGTTCGTCAAAGAAAATGCCCGTTTTTCCCTCTATCACCGTTTCCAACACCCCGCCTTGACGCAAGGCGATTACCGGTCTCCCAAAACTCATTGCCTCAACCGGCATGATTCCAAAGTCTTCTTCTTCGGCCGGAAAAATAAAGGCTTTACAGCCGGTATATAATTCCGCTTTTTGTTTTTCGTCAACTTCGCCTAAAAATTCAATCGTCGGTCCGGCCAATTTTTTTAATTCCTCCCCATAATCCGCAAACATTCTTCCAAAAACTTTTAAGGGTAAATTTAATTTCGTGCAGGCTTCAACTGCTAAATCAATATGCTTCGGTCTTGCCAATCTTCCCCCTATCAAGAAATAGGGGCAAGGGGCTAGGGGCAAGGGGCTAGTTTTTTTATCTCTAGCCGCTAAATCCACCGGAGGATATATAACAGTTGCGTCTTTTCTATAAAATTTCTTTATTCTGTTGGCAGTATTAACCGAATTGGCAATAAAGTAATCAACCCGCTGTGCCGAAAGAAAATCAATCTGGCGCAGAAAGTGATTTGCCAGCTCACCGGCCATTCTTCCCCACCAATGTTTTTTCCAATCCCGCGCGGTCGGCAAACCGTATAAATATCTTGGCGGAGTGTGGCAATAACAAAGATGCAAAGTTTCCGGCTTGGTAACAATTAAATTAGGATTATATGCCCCGGTGGCGGAGACAATTACGACATCAAATTCACTTAAATCCAAATTATCAAAAACCAGTGGGGCAATTAATCGAAACGGACTGATTAATTTTTCCTTAAAAGGAACTTTCTGCAGAAATGAAGGAATCACCTTCCAATTTTTGACCCGATCTTGGTGCGGCCCAAGAAATTCCGGCAGATAAACTGTCGTATAAATCGGCACCTCGGGAAACAATTCCGAAAGCGTCTCCAGCACTCTTTCGGCGCCTCCATATTCTTTTATATAATCATGTACTAAAGCTACTTTCATATAAACAAATCACTTAATCCGAAATCCGTTAATCTTTTAATTCGTTAATTCGAAATCGATGGTTTTCCCTCTTGACATATTCTTTTTTATTTGTTATTATCTTTAAAGTTAATTACGCAAGTAATTAATTAGAGAGCCACCGCAAGGTGGTTCTCGCTTTTTCAGAGTCTTTTTCAAAGCAATCCTAATTGTCCATCTCCTTTTTTCTTATCCCGCTTCCCGTTTACCCTGTAAGGGCCTCTCGCCTCCTGCTTCTCTCTCCCCTCCAATCTTTCCGCAATGCTTTTGAATCCCAGCTGCCTCATTTGGTTAGCCAAACTTTCTTTAACTTGGTCATTAAACTCGAATCGACACTTATCCAGTTTAACACTTAAAGGAACATTTTTAACAATCGTTGCCAACTTATAAGATAACTTCCCCAATTCTTCTCCTTTAATTAGCTTTTCTTTAACTTTCTCCCCAAATTTTTCTCCTGCTTTATCTAAATTCCGATAGATATCCCCGAGATCCCCGAATTCCCTGATCAGATTTACCGCCGTCTTTGGTCCGATTCCCGCCACTCCCGGATAATTATCCGAACCATCCCCAACCAAACCTTTATAATCCACAATTTGGTCCGCTCTGACACCCATTTTTTCTTCAATTCGTTTTTCGTCAAACATTTCCGCCTCGCTTAATCCCCTAACCGGTCCATAAATTTTGACTTTCTCATTCACCAACTGATACAAATCTCGATCCCCAGTTACGATAACGACCTCGTCAATCCCACTATGCACTATGCCCTTTGTTCTATGCACTGCACGCTGCGCCAGTGTCCCAATTACGTCGTCAGCCTCATATCCTTCCTTCTGTACTAAAGTTACTCCCATTGACTTAACCACCTCATAAGCATAAGGGAATTGTCCGGAAAGACCCTCATCCATTACCGGTCTTTTGGCCTGATAACCCAAATACAACATTTTCCTAAAAGTCGGCGCCGGCGTGTCAAATGCCACCGCTAAATAATCCGGTTTTAAATCGGCAATCACTTTTAAAAGCATGGTGGAAAAACCATAAACCGCGTTCAGAAGTTCCCCGGAGCGATTTGTCAACGGAGGTAGGGCATGAAACGCCCGATGCATAATGGCATTCCCGTCAATCAAAACAAATCTAACCATACTTATTATTATACCGCACCTTGCGACTTGCGAAAGCGTAAGCATTGAACAACTAAGCAAGGTAAGGTCTATCAGTTGCTTCAGCAACCTGATATACCGCAAACTGTCATCCTGAGCGGAGCGAAGGATCCAGTGAACAAAGTGAACGCTTTACGCTTCGCTAGATTCTTCCCGAGTCAGACTCGGTCAGAATGACCCCTGGAAACAAAAAGAGCCAGGCAATTTTTCTAAAAAGATCAAGAAAAACCACCTGGCCCAAACGAACACTAACTTAACTACTTACTAATCATAGCGTCGAGATATCTCCAGCACTCGGAAGTTATTGGTCTATCTCCAGAGTAAGAATCCATCTGGAAATAATCTTCACCCCGATGATAATGGAAATTCCGACCGGATGTGTTACATGCTACTAGCATCCCATCGAAAAATCCCCAAAGCCTTAAACCCGCTTCTCTCTTCTCGAAGACTCCACCCGGAGCAACCCGATACCTCATCGTAACATCGAATCGATCAGCACCGGTACCTGTATTCCGAATTAGGTATTCCGGAGTTTCGATATCATAGAATACCGGAGCCGGTGTTGGTGTCGCTGTCGCTAGACGTTCGGCTTCTTTGCGAATTGCCCACTCGGAAGATGCCCGACCAATCACTTCTTCGGTCGTCGGCGTCATTGTAGGCGCGAATACCGGAGCAGGGATTACCGTTTGCAGTGCGCTGATCTGAACTTGAAGTGCCCGATTCTTTTCTATAATGTCATTGCTCCACAACCCGGCGCAGATCAGAAAAGCACCGAAAAACATTATCAGCAACCCTGCGATGATCCCGATTTTGTGCCTCAGATCTTTGTTCTCCTCGTGCAGCACATCAAGAGCACCTTTCACACCTTCGGCACGTACTTCCTGCTTTGCAGCGTAGTACTTCTTCACTAGACATTTCCGTTCTCCTTTTTTAGCGGATATAATTTTCAGGTCCGACAATTTAAGCCTTGAAGGCACTCCTCCGCTAAGAGCTGTGGACGATCTATTTACAAGTACAAAGTGCATAGAATAAAGTGCAAAGATTTGTACACAGATCATCCAAGCTCTTGATGGGAGGTTTTTCTACCAGAAAACTAGACAACTAGCTAACCAGTAAACTAATAAGTAGTCAAAGTTAAGGTACTATTTAACCTTGTGTGGAATTATAGCAGAAAATACACTATAAGTCAATGATTAACGACGGTGTTAAGTCAAAATTCAAAAGGCAAAATGCAAAATTACAATTCAAAATTCAAAATTAGTTCGACATTTCTCTGGACGTAAAACTTTTGACTTTTTACCAGTATTTTTGATTTTTGACTTTTAACTTTTGAATTATTGTGTTTTCGTTCCTCTAAAATATACTGCCGGCCAAGGAGTGTAGTTGGAAATAAAGGTTTTTTCCTCTTTTAATTCTCCATTGGAAAACCAAACTTTTCTGGTAAAAACGACCTTTGCTCCCCAATGGGCCGAATCAAATTTCTTTTCCGTACCAACCACCAAAGTCGGATCATCAACATAAATCGGTTCCGGCGGCGGGGTTTGTGACAGAATTATGGGTTTTTGCATCTCAACTTTCCGGCCATCACTCGTCCCATAAAATTTAAAAACCAATCTTTTTTTGGCTTGATCAATCTCTGTTTGAATTAAAAGATAAGCCGGCGTATCGTTTTTAAATTTAAAATCCAGATTAGGCGGATAAACCGTCGCGTCCAATCCCGGCGGATAGCTGCCCTGTTCATAAAAACCCACCCGGTAAGCATGGGCTTGACGCTCGACAATCGGCAAGCCGGCATTTAGCGCGGCGCGAAACAAAGTAGTTGAAACCTGGCAAACCCCGCCGCCGTCATCCAATACGGTTTTCCCTGATTTAATCACATAAGCCCGCTGGTAGCCGGTTTTTTGAGAAATATCGCCAATTTTTTCGGCGAAAGAAAAAGTTTCCCCGGGCGGAATCACAATTCCGTGAAGATTGGAAGCGGCCAATACAATATTATGAACTCTATTAGGAATTGAATCAAGGAAAAACGATTCTCCTTCACCTAATAAATCATTAATTCCCATTTTATTAGATAAATCGGATTCGGCATGCGGCTTGACCACTAAAACCGGCAATTCCATATTTACCACCGCTTTTGAAGGCGATAACCGGCTAAAAGTTAAAATCAACAGCTGTTGAATTTTTTCCCGATCAATCTTCCGGCCTTCTTTTGAAACTTTAAAATTAATCACTTTGCCTTGTTTAAAATCAAAAAGCGGTTCCTGAACCGCTTGGTTAATTTGTAAACTCATCGCGTTAAAAATAGTTGTCAGTTTTACCTGGTCAAATTTATACTTCAATTCCAGATTTTTCGGCGAAACCAGCAACCGGTAAATCCCCAAATAATTCCCCCCGTCCGTCTCCCGACCCAATCCCATTGCTTCGTCAATAATGGCATTTGTGTCAACGGAAAAATCAATTTCCTGCGGTTCAATTTCCCACTTTTTTTGCGGATCTTCCTTCCAAATAAAAACAATTTTTTGATCCAGAGTTTTTGTCTGTACTTCGGCGAGGATATCGTCTAATTCCTGACGGTTTTTTCCGGCAATCGAATCCGAAAGAAGGTTGACTCCCGGATAAACCCGACCCGAGTATTGTTTTTTTGTCTGAAAAATAATGAAGATAAAAACCCAAAAAAGAATGGCGGTTCCGATCAGCGCTCCCAGAAGAAATGAACCAAAGAATTTAAACAACCGGAGCAGCTTTTTTTTCACTTTTTCATTAAGGCCTCGAACTCTTCCTGTTCCAGGGTTTCTTTTTCAATTAAAGTTTTGGCCACTAAATCCAATTTTTTTAATGACTTTTTCAAAACCAATTGTGCTTTCTCGTAAGCCTCTCCCATAATTCTTTTAACTTCATTATCCACTTTTGAAGCCATTTCCGCGGAAATTTGTGACGGCTCGGCCCATATTGCCCGGCCCATATCCGAATATTCCACTTGCGGTCCTAAATTAATCGGCCCCAAACTGCTCATGCCAAAATCAACCACCATTGACCGGACAATCCGAGTCGCCATCTCAATATCATTAGCCGCGCCGGTCGTCATTTCTTTAAAAACCAATTCTTCTGCTCCTCGGCCGCCCATCATTGCCGCAATTTGCGCCAGTAATCGGGATTTTGTTTCGTGCGTCCGGTCTTGAGAAGGCGGTATCAACGTATGGCCCAAAGAAACCCCCCGCGCCACAATTGAAATTCTTGAAACCGGATCCATATCCGGAAGAGTATAAGTAACAATCGCGTGACCGGCTTCGTGATAGGCGGTCAGTTTTTTATCTTCATCGGTCTGGATTTTATTTTTGGCCGGACCAAGTTTCACTTTCAAGCTGGCTTCATTAATATCGGACATTAAAATTTGCTTCCGGTCTTCCCTCGCCGCCTGAATCGCTGCTTCATTTAACATATTTTCAATATCGGCTCCGGAAAAACCAACCGTTCTTTTGGCCACAATATCCCAATTAACATCATCAGCAAAAGGTTTTCCCCGGGCGTGAATTTTTAATATTGCTTTTCGAGCTTCCAGATCCGGCATATCAACAATAACGCGGCGGTCAAACCGTCCCGGCCGCAAAAGAGCAGAATCCAAAAGATCGCCTCTATTTGTTGCTGAAATAACAATGACGTTATCGTTAGGCGTAAAACCATCCATCTCCACTAAAATCTGATTTAAGGTTTGTTCTCTTTCGTCATGTCCGCCGGCTAATCCATTGCCTCTCATCCGACCGATGGCGTCAATTTCATCAATAAAAATAATGGACGGAGCTGACTTTTTGGCATTTCCGAATAAATCCCTTACTCTGGCGGCGCCGACCCCGACCAGCATTTCCATAAACTCCGAACCGGCCATGGAGAAAAACGGCACGCCCGCTTCCCCGGCGACCGCTTTGGCTAAAAGCGTTTTACCGCAGCCCGAAGGACCAACCAGTAAGACGCCCTTTGGAGTACGCGCACCTAACGCCCGGTATTTTTGGGGGTGCTTTAAAAAATCCACCACTTCTTCCAATTCTTTTTTGGCTTCATCAACCCCAGCCACATCTTTAAAAGTAATAAACTGCTTACCTTTAGCAAAGATTCGGGCTTTTGACTGGCCAAAAGAAAAAATTGAATCCTGCGCTCCTCTGGCTTGACGGATAATAAAAAGAAAAAAGACCGCCATTAAAACCAAGGGCAAAACCGTGCCTAAAATTCCCAGCCAAGCGTCGGAAACCGATTGGTCTTTAATATCGATCGTCACTAATGACGGATCAACGCCGGCTTCTTTAAGTGTTTGGGTCAAGGCCTGATCCGGCTGTTTTTGAGCAGTCGCAATCTTGCCGTCTTTATAAGTAAGGTTTAATTTATTTCCAACCACCTCAATTTTTGAAATCTTGCTATCTTTAATATCAGTAATCATTCCTGACAAAGAAACTGTTTTGGTTTCTTTGGGCACTTCGCCAACTAATGAAAAAAGGAAAGACAAGGCCATAAAACCAACCAAAAGCCAAATTACAATATTCTGAAGATTGAATTTCAGTTTAAATTCAAACTTTCGAAGCGGTTTATGAACATTATTATGATTATTATTATTTACTGCTACTGGCATACGGAAGAATTATACAGGAAAGCATTAAAAAAATGAAGCTACTTCTTTTGTTGTTTTAATCGTTCGGCTTCTTTCAATAAAGCCTGTTTCCCGGTTTGAACAACAGAATCGGGTACGGTTACCGGCTTTATTGCTAGTTCTAAAAGATGTTTTGCTACTTCCGCCTGTTCCGGAGTAATTTGTCCATCTTTAATTTCCTGTTCCGCAATTCTCATGGTTTTTCAATCTAACAATATAGCAATCTAGCAATATAACAATTGTTTTATACAAGTCCCATTGCCCTCTTAACTTCCCTTAACGTTTCTTTCGCAATTATAGAGCAATATCCTCTACCCTCCTCTAAAATTCCTTTAACTTCCTCCAGGTGTTCCTCATAATATTTTCTTTTTTCCTGAATCGGCTGTAACTCTTTATAAATCGCATTAGCTAAATTTTCCTTAAGTTCAGAATATTTGATTCCGTCTCCTAAATATTTTCCTTCTAATCCTTCTTTTTCTTCTTTTCCTTCAAAAAGTTCTACCAGTGTTAGTAAATTTGCTACTCCCCCCTCTTCCGGTACTTTATCTCCTTTACCAGAATCCGTCGGCGCCCCCGCTAATTTCTTTTTTATTTCTTCCAGACTGTCAGTGAGATTAATATAACTGCCTTCAACAGATTTACTCATTTTCCCGGACCCGATTAAGCTGGGTACATAAGTCCCATTGGTCTCATATGACTCTGGTTCGGGAAATACTTCTCCAAACATCGAATTGAATTTTCTGGCTACTTCCCGAGTCAATTCAATGTGGGGCAGTTGATCTTTTCCAACCGGCACCAATTCTGATTTGTAAATCAGAATATCGGCTGCCATTAAAATCGGATAATAAAATAATCCTACATTAAGATAATCCGGATTTTCCGCTCTTTTTTCCTTATAAGTCGGCAGTTGCTCAACCCGGGAAACAGGATAAATCGTACCCAACAAATAGGCCAGTTCAATGTGTTCCGGCACTTGTGATTGAATCATTAAATGGCACTTTTGGGGATCCAAACCGCAGCCTAAATAATCCAGAACCACCTCCCTAATTTGCCCTTGATAAGTCTTTGAATCATATGGAGTGGTAATCCCGTGCAGATCAACGACCGAATAAATGCAATCCAAATCGGGCCGATCTTGCAAAGCTAAATAACCTTTAACCGCCCCTAAATAATTTCCCAGGTGCAGCCGGCCGGTCGGTCTGCTCCCCGAAAAAACTTTTTTATTTCGAGCTTGAGCGAGAATCAAGCTTTGCTTATTATTTTCCATATGTGGCATCCTTTTTTTGTCATTGCGAGACCGCAGTCGTGGCAATCTTGTTCTTTGTCATTCCGGGTTTAACCCGAAATCCATATAGTCTTCTTTATTATATCAAAATTAAGATGTAATATATTAGATAAACATGGATAGGGTATTTATCAGTATATTGGCGGGTCTGGGGGGGGATGTTTGGTTGGGGCGTATCTGACTTTTTTGCTAATCTTTCATCTGAAAAAGTCGGTCATTTCAAGACTTTCTTTTGGTCTCAACTGGCCGGTCTTTTATTTACAATTCTTTTAATCCCCTTCTTCGGATTAAATATAAACATCTCTTTATTTTTTGTAATTTTGTTATTTATTACTTCAGTTTTTTATGCAATCGGTTATTTATTATTTTATAAGGCTTTCGAAATCGGCAACGTTTCTATCGTTTCCGCCAGCATTAACCTTAATGTTATTATCGCCATGCTTCTGGCTTATGTTTTTGTCGGTCAAAGGCTTACCCCTCTTCAATCTTTTGCGGTAATTTTGGTTCTCGCAGGAATTACTTTAGTCTCAGTTAATTTCAATGACTTAAAAGATCGGAAACTAAAGTTGTTGGCCGGTGTTAAAGAGACAATTTTAGCTTCTCTTGCTTTTGGAATTTTTTGGAATTTAAGCGAATATCTTTCTGAAAAAATTGGGTGGTTGCCAACTACTTTATATGTAAAAATTGGCGCGATTATATTTTTACTAGGATTTGCCTTTTTTGTAAAAAGCAAAATTGAATTATCAAAAACAGATACTAAAACAATATTAGTAGTGGGCATGGTCGGGATTCTCGAAGCTGTGGCGATTGCCAGCGTAAATTGGGGTTTGGCTTATGGTGATTTGATTTTGGTTTCCCCAATCTCTTCTGCTTTATCGGTTGTCACAATTACAATGGCAATTATTTTCTTAAAAGAACGGATTAGTAAGACTCAGTCGGTCGGTATTTTTATTACCACTGCAGGTATTATCTTAACCGCTTTTTAATTTGCTTTTTTGTAAACTTTACTAAATCTTCCTTCTTTAATAAAGTTCGTGAGTCTGAAAATCTTATTAAGGCAAAGCTTGGTGAAAAATCAAAGCCTACATATTCTACTTCTTTCCCTAAACCCTTGACTTCTTTAATTGCGGGAATAAGATCAGTGTCTGAACTTACTAAAATCAGATGGTCATATTCTTTTCTTACGGCCATCATACAGATATCTACGGCAATCTGCACATCTACTCCTTTTTCGTGATAACCGCTATCGGATTTTAAAATATATCCCCGTTTAACTTTGAATCCTAGATTCTGTAAACGAGCCAGAAACCGATCCTGATCTTTCTTAAGGTTTTTGCTTTTTTCGTTTCCGGATTCCTCTCTTACTTGTCCAACATAATAACTTACCTGAATTATCTTATCGTTCTTGGATAGAAATTTTACAAAACCAGCATAATCAAAATCGGCAGGATGTTTGCAACCAATTTCTTCATTCCTTAATTTACGATAAAAGTTACTCCCGTCAATGGCGATAAATAATTTTTTAGGCATAAAAACACCCGCATCAGCAAGCTAATGCGGGGGATGTTAGTAAAAATACTATACTATTTTCCCCTTTACCTGTCAAGGTCGTCCCTGAAAATACTCTTTTCCTGTTTTCCATAACCAAATTTTACTATTTATAAACGATTATAAAAAGGATTAAGAATCATATCGTGCCTTTTTATTAAC
>PFLE01000021.1 GCA_002784465.1 Candidatus Shapirobacteria bacterium CG_4_10_14_0_8_um_filter_39_15 | reverse complement strand
TTTATCAATCATGGCAAAAAAAGTCGGCTCGAACTTCTTTTTAATGAATCGGCGGCTCTCGGCGAATTTGAATTTTGCCTTTGCAGCGCTGTCTGCGGAGGGGGGCGCAGCCAGTGCTGCCCCTACTTCCGATTCGATTTCCAAATTAGTGACCTCACTGGGAATCGAACCCAGATTGCCAGGATGAGAACCTGGCGTCCTAAGCCGTTAGACGATAAGGCCAAGATGATACTATTTTACCATACCCACGATCAAATCTGAAAAAATTCAACGAAGTGAATAAATTTGTATTTATTATTGTACTCCAACAAGTATGAGTTCTGGAGACGGTTCAATTTTTGCTTTTTGTTCCAGTTTTTCGGTTCTTTTTTCCAGTTTCTTCATATTATCATTATTTATTTTATACATATCAGCATAACCCTTGACGGTAGTTTCAATATAGGCAACGGCTGGTTTTAACTGCCCCAAATCTTTAACAACTTGATCTTGGGTCTTTTTGATTAGTTTAATTTCTTTATTTGTTTGAGCTAAACCTGTTTGTAAAGAACTGACGGTTGTTTTCAATGTACCCACATCAGTTTTCAGTGTACCCACATCAGTTTTCAATGTACCCACATCAGTTTTCAATGTACCCACATCAGTTTTCAGTGTACCCACATCAGTTTTCAGTGTACCCACATCAGTTTTCAGAGAATGTATATCAATCTTAATTGGTTTTAATGATTCGTCGAGAAGTTTTTTGAAGTTTTTATCGTCCATAATCTAATTTTAATTTATCTTTTTCTAAAAACAAGGTATCATTTTAAAAATGCTTTGAGAAATTTTGGGTGGTGGCCGAGAGTGTCCGGAGGAATTTCGGTAAAAAACCGGCCATTTTTCGGTTCACCTTTAACTTTGCATAAACAAACAATGGAAACCCCGCTTGAATACGGATGATCCAGCCAAACTTCAGCTGTTAATACTTTTTGAAACTTTGGTATAAGCCCAACCTCTCTTTTGGCTACCCTTTGACAAGCTTCTTTTAAAGATTCTTTATAACCGATGTATCCGCCAGGAATTTCCCAACCTTTAAAATATTTATCCTTCCGCCAAACCAACAAGAAATCCCGGCCCGTTCTGGTCATTAAAACTTCCACCGCCGGTAAAGCAAGAAAAGAGTGAACGGCATACCATAATTTTAGGGGTAAATGAGGAATGTAAAGATTTTCTTTTTTAATTTTCTCAACCAAATGAACGAAGGAATTGATTTCTTCTTTAGTCATTCCTAGAACATTATAACAAAAAAACAACCCGTTTACAGAATTTACAGTTGAAAAATATCTCAACCATATATCCATAAACGGGCGTTATTAGTAACTTGAAACCGATTCTGTATTTTTTCTCCCCTCTTGGTAACCTTGACTTACCGGAATAAGTTGTTGGTTACCATGAAGATTGATAAGAGATTATTGCTCTGTTATTTAATAACAGATGTTTTTTCTCATACAGTTGTATCGCAAAGAATAATTTGATCGAGCGAGATCTCCTTCCCTCTGTTAAGTAGAATATACTCCTCTTTTGCAACTTGCGCTGCGAAGAAAAGCGTACCTTACTTAATAAGTCGGTTAGATTTCTTGCGACATCCAAGTAATGTGCACTTGCTAAATTTTTTGTTTCAAATTTTTAGCTAGGTTTAAATTTTTACTAGAATAAAAAACCCGCTTCGCTTAAAGAATAACTGTCTCCTTCACCTTCTCGCATAATCAACGCAGTATAATGAAACTGCTTTGCGAACCAGACGAAGAATAACATAAATATTGGAAAAAATCAATATTATGGGGTTAATTGGATATCGGTAGATAAGAAGAAATGGTGATGTTTTCCTTTATAACTTTTTCTGGCTTTGATTTTGTGGATTCAGTTTTTAAAGCAATTCTTAAAACATCTCCGATTTCCGAAGCAAAATAAAATTTAATATCTTTCTTAACGTCAGTTGGAATTTCTTCCAAATCTTTGTGATTATCTTTTGGTAAAATTATCGTCCGCAAACCGGCCCGGTGAGCGGCGATCACTTTTTCTTTTACCCCACCAATTTCCAATACTCGGCCGCGCAAAGTAATTTCTCCGGTCATGCCGACATTTCTTTTCACCGGATTTTTCGTTAGAGCGGAAACCAAAGCGGTCGCAATCGCCACACCGGCCGACGGTCCGTCTTTAGGAACGGCTCCTTCAGGAACATGAATATGAACATCAAGAGCTTTGGCAAAATTTTCCTTTAACCCTAAAGTTTTCCAATGACTACGAACATAACTTAAAGCGGCTTGACAAGACTCTTTCATCACCTCGCCTAAACTTCCGGTTAAAATCAATTGGCCCTTTCCAGGCATGAGCGCTACTTCAATAAATAAAATTTCCCCACCCGCTTCAGTCCAGGCCAAACCAGTAGACATACCGATTTCGTCTTTCTTTTCCGCAATCGTCGAACTATACCGAGGAACGCCTAAGTATTTTTTGAGATCTTTCAGATCAACTGTTTTGTTAATTTTCTTTTTTTCGGCAATTTGACGGGCAATTTTGCGGCAAACCATGGCCAGCATTCTTTCCAGCTCCCGTACTCCGGCTTCCCGAGTATACCGGCGGACGACTTCATATAAAACCTCGTTGGTCATTTTAATTCCCTCAGGTAAACCATTAGCTTTTGTTTGTTTGGGCCAAAGAAAATTTTGTGCTATATGAAATTTTTCCTCTTCGGTATAACCCGGAAAGAAAATAATTTCCAACCGATCACGAAGTGCCGGTGGAATGGTATCTAAAATATTGCCAGTGCAAATAAACATTACCCCGGAAAGATCATAAGGAATCTCCAAATAATGATCAGAAAAAGCCTTGTTTTGTTCCGGATCTAAGGCTTCCAATAAGGCGGCTGACGGATCACCTCGGAAATCAATTCCGATTTTGTCAATTTCATCCAGCATAAAAACCGGATTGCGCGTTCCGGCATCTTTAATTCCCTGAATTATCCTTCCGGGCATGGCGCCAACATAAGTCCGGCGATGACCTCTGATTTCCGCTTCATCCCGAATTCCTCCCAAAGAAACCCGAAAGAATTTCCGGCCTAAAGCGCGCGCGATCGATTTTCCAATCGAAGTTTTACCCACCCCGGGTGGACCAATGAAACTCAATATTGTTGGACCGCCAATTCCTTCTTTAATTTTTCCTTCATCCTTTTGGTTAGCTTGATTAGCACGCAGTTTCATCACCGCCAAATATTCCACTACTCTTTCCTTAATTTTTTTGAGTCCGTAATGGTCTTCGTCTAAAATTCCGGCTGCTTTAGAAATACTCATATGATTGGGAGAAGATTTTGTCCAGGGCATTGATACCACCCAGTCAAGCCAATTTTCAATATAAGATCTTTCTGGATTCATCGGCGACATTTGCGCAAAACGAAATAATTCTTTCTCGGCTTTTTTTCTGGCTTCCACGGGCATTCCCGCCTCCTTTATTTTTATCCGAAACTCTTTAGCCATTTCGTCTTCACCCTCTTCGCCTAATTCTTTTTCAATGGTTTTTTTCCTCTCCCGCAAAATCGTCTGCTTCATTTCTTTTTCAAATCGGGCTTGAGTTTTATTAGAAATTGACCGCTCCAAATCAAGAATCTTCATTTCATGACCTAAGTATTCCGCCGCTTTTAATAAGCGATCTTTGACCATAATCATTTCCAAGATTTTTTGCTTCTCTGGAGTCCTAATATCCAAGCTAGAAGCAATTTGATCGGCCAATTCGGCCAAAGAGACACCGGCAGACAATTTGATTAGAATTAACGGGTCAATATTTTTTCCTAAATTAAAGGCTTGCTTAAATTGGTTAACCAAATGGACACCTAAAGCATTGGTTTCATCGTTTTCTTCCAAAATATCAGGTACTTCTTCGACCTTTAAAAGAAAATATGGATCCGTCTGAATTACTTCTTTAATTTTTACCCGGGCTACCCCCTTGGCGCCGGCGGTAATATTCCCTTCGCTTTCAAAAATATTTTGAAGGGAAACCAAAACACCAATATTGTACAAATCCTCCGGTTTGGGATCTTCAATTCTTCCGTCTCTTTGGGCAAAAACGGCCAATGAGTGATCGGCTGATCCGGAGAAAGCGGCCTTTAAAGCGGAATTGGATTTTGGGCGGCCGAAAGTTAAAAGAGTTTCCACATGAGGGAAAATAACGGTATCTCGAACCGCAACAGCAGGAATAATTTTTTCTGCCATAGTATTAGCACTCTACTATATTGTTTGCTAATTGTCAAGGGGCGTAATAAATTGTGATACAATTTAAACGCCCCGCAGACCCAGTAGACACGCTCTTGCGACGCGTGGATGTAAACCACGAGAGCAAGTAAGTGTTCTACTGGGGTCAAGATTTTAATAAACTATCATTTGTGTTATAAATAATACTCATGGAAAATAATATTATTGAAGTAAAAAATCTTACCAAAAAGTTTAAAGACCTGACGGCGGTAGACAATATTTCTTTTAATGTCAAAAAGGGTGAGATCTTTGCTTTTTTGGGACCAAATGGAGCGGGAAAATCAACGACGATAAAAATTCTGACAACGTTACTTCCTCCAACCAATGGTGAAATTGAAATTGACGGTGCCAACCCGGTTACTCAACAGGATAAAGTCCGCCATTCATTTGGAATTGTGTTTCAGGATCCAAGTTTGGACGACGAGTTGACGGCTTACGAAAACTTGGAATTTCATGGAGTTTTGTATAAAGTCCCCAATCCCATTAGAAAACAAAGAATTGAAGAACTGCTACGGTTCGTTGAACTCTGGGATCGGCGGAATAATTTGGTGAAAGTTTTTTCCGGTGGAATGAAAAGAAGGTTGGAAATTGCCAGAGGTTTGCTTCACCACCCAAAAATTTTTTTTCTTGATGAACCAACTTTAGGTCTTGATCCACAAACCAGAAATCACATTTGGAATTATATAAGCAATTTAAATAAAAAAGAAAATATCACCGTTTTCTTTACCACTCATTATATGGAAGAAGCCGATAAAGTGGCTCAAAAAGTAGCCATTATTGATCACGGAAAAATTATTGCTCAAGGGAATCCGGCGGAATTAAAAGCACAAACAAAAACAAAAACTTTGGAAGAAGCCTTTTTAGCGTTAACCGGAGAAAAAATCCGCGATGAAGATGCCGGATCGCAGGATTTTTTACGGCAGGGACGGCGAATGTGGCACCGGTAAAACTATGAATACAATCTATATCCTTTGGCTAAGACAATTAAAAAGATATTTCCGGTCGCGATCCCGAATTCTGGGTTCTTTGGGTCAACCTTTACTTTATCTGGTGGCGATGGGTTTTGGATTCGGCCCAATTTTTCAAAAAGCGGGTGCCGGCAACTATATTCAATTTTTGGTCCCGGGAATAATTGCCATGAGCATTCTTTTTACCGCCCTTTTTTCCGGAGTAGAAATTATTTGGGATAAACAATTTGGCTTTTTAAAAGAAACGTTAGTGGCCCCAGTTCCCCGATTTGAAATAATGATCGGCCGGACTTTGGGCGGGGCAACGGTTTCGACTTTACAGGGAGTGATTGTTCTGGTTGTCTCAACTTTTATTGGATTCAAAATCAGCAGTCTTTCGATGTTGTCTGTTGTTTTACTATTTATGTTTCTGATTGCGGTTCTTTTTGCCGCCTTAGGAACCGTCATTGCCTCACTATTGGATGATATGCAGGAATTTCAACTGATTATGAACTTTTTAGTTATGCCATTATTTTTTCTGTCAGGAGCATTGTTTCCCTTATCTGGTTTACCAACAGCATTAAGTGCAGTAGCATCAATTGATCTTTTGTCCTATGGAGTTGACGGCTTAAGAGGATCGCTTTTGGGAATTTCTCATTTCGGCTTGCACATTGACCTACTGGTTCTCACCATTACCACTCTTATTCTTTTTACTATCGGCAGCTACCTTTTCTCCAAAATTAAAATCTAAATTTCCAAGTTACTTAGTTGTCAATAAGCAAAAAGTCTTCTTTTCGAGGTTAATATAAATTAATAAATTTTAAAATTATTTAAAAGTGTAAAATCCTCGTATGAAAACAAAAATCGCACTATGTCAGTTAAATCCTTTGTCTGGAAAACCAGAAGTAAATTATCAGAAAATCGAAAAAGTGTTAAAAGATTATTCCAGGGAAAAGATTGCTTTGTTTATTTTTCCTGAGGATTTTTTGCATGGAATATTACGAGGCCATAATGAGATCTTGGAAGCCGGAAATCATTTTCGGGTTTGGGTTAAAAAGTTTTCCTCACTTGCAAAAAAATACAATGTCGATCTAATACCGGGATCTTTCCCGGTTTTAAGAAATGATAAATTATTCAATACTACAATTTATATAGATAAAAAGGGGCGAATCTTAAACGAATATTCAAAGACAAATCTATGGCTTTCCGAAAGAGACGAGTATAGTTCTAATACTATTCCTCCTCAATGTTTTCATAGTGTTCTTGGTAAAACTGCCCAAATTATTTGTTGGGACATAATGAATCATAAACTTTTCGAGGAAGTAGTAAAACAAGGAGCAGAATGGATAATTAATATTTCACTTTGGTCAACAAATCAAACCAGGGATTTAGCCAAAAGAAGGGGTAAAACCAAGAATAAATATGATATTTTAGTTAGAAAATCTGAGAGGCTCGATTCGATTATCGAAACGAGAAGTACAGAATATAATATTGGAATGATATTTTGCAACATAGGAGGAATTCATAACTATATAGCTCTTGATAAAAAGAATCAACAGGCACGATCCGCAGGTAGAACACAAATCATCACTCCATTAAACGGTATTAAGAAAATTGTTAGTAGTAGAAAGGAACAAATATTCATATGTAAGATCCCTGATATTAAAAGCTATCTCTCCGACCATGAAATCCTATATGGAAGAAGAGAAGATATTCAAAATGATTGTCCCCCAAATATGGTGATAGCTTCACTTTCCACATCGGATGTGGAAAATGTGGAAAATGCTATTAAAGGTACAATAATTTCTCCGAGGTTGGGATATTCTGTTTGAATAAACTTTCTAACATCTAAGCAAATTTGGTCCTCGTTTTTTATGCGTTGGGGAAATGCATTTGCTACGATTTCAACTTCAACTGCGCCAATCATGCCATTACCGAAAGTCTTAATTAACCTAATACTAATTTCGCCTGGAGTGAGTTTAATATTGTTACAAGTAAGTAGGTCGGCTAGATATATCTTTAATTTAGGAATTAAACCGTTAAGAGTTTTTTCTTCTGTTCTTTTGAGTAATAAATATTTGTCGTAGGCATACAAAAATTATATCATAAGATTTTGAAGATACACCTTAGTGATTGTTTTTTTACCGGTTTTTTTCTCAATTGCTTTTCTGGTATTTCCGGCAATGGTTCCACCTTCTCTGGCAACTTTCCTATTTTCGGGGAAATTTTTCGGCTCTCTTTTTTGAGAAATTTCTGTCGTGGCAGTCTCTACCAGCATATTTAAAACTAATTCTAAATTTGTCATATTGTCCCTCAAGTTTTCCTTTTTAAGCCCTTTTAAATTCTTATACT
>PFLE01000001.1:29125-55090 GCA_002784465.1 Candidatus Shapirobacteria bacterium CG_4_10_14_0_8_um_filter_39_15 | reverse complement strand
AATAATCGCAGTTACCAGAAAAGCCCAAATAACTAAAGTTGCCAGAAGCGGCGTGTCGGAAAGCAAAACTTTTTCCGGTGATTCGGCTTTTTCTCCCTCGTAAATGATTTTTAGATACCGCATAATCCCGTAAACGACAAAAGGAATGGTTACCATGAGCCATTTATTAATACCGGCAAACGCTTGGGGAAAATGTAAAAAATAGGAAATTCTCTGGGTAACCGGCGGCGGCTGAAAAAAAGTAAAAAGCGCCCAAGACATCCAGGCCGAAGAAGCAAAAATTGACAAATATTGGTCTAAAAGAGCCATTGGATAAAGACCGAGGATTTTTCGATGATTGGGCGCCTGTTCTGAAAGGATCGATAGCTCGGCCCGTCTTTTGCCGACAGCAAGAAACAAAGAGGTGGAAATGACGCATAACAAAAACCAAACCGAAAGGTGAACATTAATTACCAAAGCCCCGGCGTAAACTCGGAGAATAAATCCGGTGGCGATAATCAGAACATCAATTACGGCCAGGTTTTTCAAAAATAAAGAATAGCTGATTTGCAGCAAAAAATACGCCAAACAGATTAAGAAAAAGAAAAACGAAACACCACCGGCCAAATATAAACTGACGGTTATTCCGGTAACCGCGGTCATTAGCGCAATCGGAATCGGTAAATCGCCTTTGGCAATCGGCCGAAGTTTTTTAAACGGATGAAGTCGGTCTCTAGAAACATCAATAACATCGTTGAATAAATAAATGCTGGACGCCAGAATTGAAAAAATAATTGCCGCAATAACAACAAGAATAAACTTTTCCTTGCTAAAGAGGTTGCCGGTAAAAACCAGGGCCGCAAAAAGCGCCAAGTTTTTCAACCATTGGACCGGTCGGGACGAGATGATAAGGCTTTCAAATATGTTAACCATAATAAGACGCCACCAACGGCAACAACTAGTGTGATTATTGTATATAATTTTTGCCTAGAGTTCAAATTCAAAGCGACAATTCCCAGAATAGCGGTGATTAACCAATAAAATATTGCCACTTTTCTTTTACTCCAGCCGAGGTCTAAAAGCCGGTGGTGAAGATGACCCCGGTCTCCCCAAAATGGCGAGTGACCGGTGAGAATCCGGCGGACAATCGTCCATAAGCCGTCAATCATCGGAATCCCCAGAACGATTACTGCCGTATTGATTTTGGCGCCGGCCAAAATTGCCAGTACCGCCAGTAAAAATCCGGCCAAAGTCGTACCTCCAAAACCGGGCATAATTTTTTGCGGGTAAAAATGAAAAGGTAGAAAACCCAAATACGCCCCGGCGCAAATCGCGGCCAAAATGGCTACCGGCCATTGACTGGGATCTTGAGGGGTGCGGAAGGAAAGAAGAGCGATCGTAATGGCGGCAATCGGGACGATTCCGGAAATTTGGCCGTCAAGTCCGGATGACCAGTTGACAATATTCATGCACCAGACAATCCATAAGACCGCCAAAAAGTCAGCTAACAGCCAAAGGCTATGCTGACCCCCAAAAAGATTAATATAAATTCTTGGTTGGTCAAGATGAATAATCCCGCCCAGAGGATTATTAATAAAAGGAATACCGATTCCGACCGCAACGACGATTAAAGCGCATAAAGTGCACGTAAGAATTCTTAAATAAGGATTAAGATCGTATTTGTCATCTAAGAGACCAACAATGACAGTAAAGACTGCGCCCAACAAGATTCCCAACAAATGCTTGTCCAGCGGCAGAAAAATCAAACTGGCAATAAGTAAGCTGGCCAAAATCGGGATTCCGCCGCCGCGGGGAACCGGATAAGTGTGAATAATTTTTGGATGATTTTTCTTTTTCGGATCGTCAATCAGACCGATGCGCCAAGCCAATTTAATCGTCAAGGGCGTACAGACAAAAGAGACCGCAAAAGAAAGAATTAAAGGGAAAAGAAAAAGATTCTTTAAAAAATCAAAGTTCATATAATTAACAAAACTATTTTAATTAGGGTAAAAAATGATAAGAAAGAAAAAATTGCCGCCGTCCACAAAGTTAAAGTAAGCAGCAATCCAGTTTCCTTTAAAATCCTGGCAAAACCGTAATTAAATCCTAATATCATTAGCGACAAAAACGGCAGTAAAACCAAAGATTTCGAGGTCGCCAATTGTTTTTCTCCCCAGGGAAGGGAATAAAATAACGGACTTTGGGGCGGCAATTTCTGCCAGCCAAGCGCCAGAACGAAAAAGGAAATAGAGATAAAAATAATGGTTAAGCTAAGCCCTAGTTGGTTAAATTGCTGTTTATTCACAGATCTTAGTATATCATTTCGAGGTCTTCAGAAGAAAAATTTCCGCCCGATTGATTCTTTGAAAAAGATAGTATTTTTCATCAATCAGATCCGACAGCCTTGGAAAGTGGCCTTTTTCCGTATTTAAATCAATGATTAAGCGTGGGTTTTGTTTTTCTAATGCAGAAGCGGTTTCCGAATATCCGTCAAAATCGATAATATGATAAGTAGCCGCGTATTTCCCAACCGGTAACCGGTGGGATAAGGCATAAACGCACGGAGCGGCTTCTCCCCAAACAAAAATTTTATCCGTTTTTAAAGTGTTTCGGTTAATTAGATCAGCAATGGGATAATTATCGCCGGAGCCTAAGTTTTCTCGGTAAATTTCTTTAGACTCATGACCTAAAGCAAAAAGAACAAAGTTTCGGTAATATGGCAAAACAGAATAATGCCAGAAAGAAAAGTAGTAAATAAAGCAAACCGAAATAAGAAGGCAAACAGCCAAAACTTTGGCAAAAACTTTAATTTTATCAAAAAGAATTCCCAGCAGGAAGCAAAAAGCCGGCAGAACTTGAAATAAATAGTGAGGATAAGGACGAGCAGACAAAGTTGCCCCGTATAAGGAAAAGGCGAACCAAAGAAAAATTAAATTCTGATTTAGTGAAAATCTTTTCCGGGTCAGCCAGAGAAAAACAAAAGATCCCAAGAGTAAAACCGTTCGGATATACAATCCAAGAGTGGAACCTTTCCAAGTTGATAAATAGCCGAAATTCTGTAAAAAACCGGCGATTAAATACGGCTTGAAAGCGCCCTGAAAAGCGTACCAGGTAAAACTTAGCAATATTGGAACACTGAATCCCAACCCAAGAAAAAAGATTCGGACGATTTGGGTTTTAAATTGTTTAATGTTTTGAGGTACGAAAAAGAGCAGGAAAACACACAGACCGAAAAAATCCGTGGCGGCCGGAACTTTAAACAGGGTTCCTAAAGAGAAAAGAATACCAACACCCAAGGCCGCCCGATTACTAAAATTACCGCGTAATATCCGCAAAATCCCCGCAATAGTAAAAATAACCATAAATACTTCGGCGTTGACAGTTTGTCCTTCCAAAATCGGAAGGGAAGAAAGAACGGCGAAGGTAATCATGGTAATTTTGACCGCCCGATCGTGATCCGGGAAAAGAATTTTGGCCAATTTGGCAAATAAATAGATTGTGGTTAAACTCCAAGCCAGCAAGATGGTACGAAACCAGAAAAGATTGCCGCTGAACATTGCCAGCAAATACAAAAGCGGCGGTTTATTGTCATGAATATCGCGGTACCAAGTTAAGCCCTCTCTGGCGGCTTGACCCAAAGTTAAATAAATGCATTCATCGCCGTAAGAATAAACTCCAAACAAAGAAGGGATTCTTAAGAGAACCGTAACGGAAAGAAGGATTACTAACCAATAAGGAAAACTTTTTAGGCCTTTCATTTTATTTTATTAAATTCAACAAGATAAAGATTACTAAAATCAATAATCTTACCTTCTTTGTAAGCCGGGAGAGTGACGTTTTTTGGATTTTCGCTGGTAATCGCATAAATATTTTTTACCGGCGGAAGAGTTTTAATGACATCATCGGGCTGCATCAAAGCTGTTCCGGTATAAAAAGGAAGGGGGGTTGGAGAAAAAATCGGCGCCTTTATTTTATAATATTTTGATTCCCATAAGTGATGGGCGGCGCCATTATAATTAATGAAAGTTGCCTGGGGTAATTCTTTAGCTGCGTATAGGGCCAATTGGCGGAAAGGTTTTTTGACAGGATGAGTAAAATAGGTAAAATTTAAGATCGCCATCACAACGATTAAAATTCCCAGGGGAGGTAAAGAAATTTTTCGCCGATTTGAAGAAAGCAAAAGGCATGAAGCGGGGATGGAAATCAGCATATAACGGTCATAAAAAATGGATTGAAATTTCTGGGAAATTAAAAAGGTGAGAACTAAAGCAGCGAAGAACCAACAAAAAAGAAAAGCCGTTTTCTTTATTTTTTGACCCCAGTTTCTCAAAAGAAGAAGAGCCGCAACCAACCAATAGGCGATCTCTCTTAAAGTTTCCGTACCAGAACCAACGAGAAATTTTCTTATAGTTTCTTTAAAAACTTCAAAGTCTGGTTTTCCCAGCCAAAAGCCGCTTCCGACCAGCGAGGTTTGGTAGTAAAGAGGATAAAGCCACGGCAGGTAAAGTAGTCCGACAATAAAAAAATCCGAAAAGCTACGGATTATTTGCCCGACGGACTTTTTAGGAATTTCAATAAGACGCCAGAGAAAAAGAAAAACTATTATGAAAAGGGAAAAATGGTGGGTATATAAAGCGGCTACCGTAAAAAGGATAAAGCCGGGCCGGTTTTTCTTTAGGAAAAAATAGACAGAAAGGGTTGAAGTTAAGGCCAAAAGAGTATACATTCTTCCCTCGAAGGCATAATTAAAAAGGAAAGGATTAAAAAGAGTTAAGACCGCAGCAAGCAAACCGGTTTTTTGATCCCAGAGAAGCTTGCCGACGAAAAAGACAGTAATCACTGTTCCCAGGAAAAACAAAAAAGAAAGGCTTCTGATAGAAACTTCGTTTGTACCGAAAAATTTCATCCAAGTGTGAAGAAGTAAGTAATAAAGAGGAGGAGAAGTATCGCGGGAAACAATTTTAATAATTTCCCAATAAGATTTGACAGCGAGGGTGGCTGCCCAAGCCTCATCTCCCCAAAGACTGGCAGTAAACTGGTTCACAAATAAAATTATACCCTTTCTATTAAACGATAATCAATACCACCTAAATGCTTATACTTTCTCTGTTAGGCGATACTCTAAGTATTTGCCGAGCATGAGTCTGGTGTGGGCATCTAATCCCGGTAAGGCGCCGAAAAATAAACCGGCGATGGGCATTAAGACAAATTCCAAAGGAATCAATAAGGCTCGGAACCGGGAAATGAAAGTTGGTCTAGGTGGCCGGAGTTTGGTATTGACAACCAGAACCGTTAAAAGTCCAACCATGGAACAAGTTAGAATCAACGAGGAAACTTTAGGGAGAGTATATTCCAAAGCCGTTCGGGAAAATTCCGGCACAAAAAAGCTGGGAATAATGACTCCTAAAGTGATCCAAAACCAGTTAACGGGCATAAGCACATGATCTTCAAAAAGCTTCAAGAGCCGTATGGTTTTATCCCAAAAGGAAACCGTAGGGGTTAAAAAATAATTTTTAATAACATTGGGATCATCGGAAACACCCCAAGACCATCTTTGAAACTGAAGATAAGTATTTTTAATTGTTCCCCAAAGACTGGTTGATTCGGCCGCGTCGGCATAAAGGGGAATATACAATGGTTCAACCTCAACTTCTCCGTGTTTTTTATAATAAGCCTTGAAAAAAAGATGATAGTCTTCCGGAATGATTTTGGGATCCCAATAGTCAACTTCGTCTAACAGTTTAAAAGAAAGAGAGTAATTTTGACAGCTGATCAACCGGTCTTTGCGCGACAAGATCGCCCCATTCCAAATCGTGTTAAAAGTGTTGATGGTTCTAACAATTGCTGGCAATTTCCAAAAATTATTATAGAAAAATACCGCCGGTTGCCAAAATCGAAGGTAACGGTTGGGATTATCCAAAAAGCCGAAGGTTAGATAAGCAAAATGCTGAGGGTTAAAGCAATGATCGGCATCACTGCTGGTAACGATAAGTCGATCAATATTTATTTTTTGTTTATTCACCAGTTCTTTTTTGACAAACCGGGCGGCCCAATTCTCATTGGAATGCTTGCCGATGGTTTCTTTAGCAGTAAGAACATGAACGGTAATGAAAAAGTTAGCGAATTTTTTACCATATTTCTTTTTAAGAAGTTCAGCCTTACTTACACCTTCCGCGTCCCTGCTTTCGGTTGCCATCACGACATTAATCTGTTTTGTGGGGAAAGTCTGAGCCGCCAATGCCGCAAGGCTTCTTTCGATTATATGAATCGGTTCTTTATATTGAGGAATGATCACAACATGTTGGATTTTCTCCCAATCCGGAAACCCTTTTACTTCGCCCATCCAATCCATTTTTTCCGAGGACTTGATTCTGACGTATGACAAAACGGCCGTAATTGCAAAAGTAACAGATTTATAAAACCAGAAGATATCAAAAAGAATTACTAAATAAGCGATGACAAAGGGAAAAAGAAAACTGCCGAAAAAGAAAAAGATAATCGTGCTCCACGAAAAAGCCCCCGGCATAATTTCTAATGCCCGGTGGATCTTCCTATCGTGTTTTATAATAAATCTACTGGTAATACTCATTTAATTTTTGTATCCTTATTCTAACTTGATTGTATTTAAAAAATCCAGACGGAATAGAAATAAACAACCAATAAAGAAAATCTAGAATCTGTTTTAGTAAGGGGGCTTGATGTTCATGATAAACCAAAGACATTCGTTTGTAAAGAATTTTGTATCCGGCTTTTCTAACTACTTCCGCCCATTCCCAATCTTCTCCGGGACCCCACTTCTCATTGAAAGGACATTTTTTCCACAAACTTTTCTTAATTAGAAAACTCGCACCGCCAACAGAAAACGGAACTTTTCTTACTAATGGCCATTCTCTAAACCAAAATTGATGTAATAGGTGGTTCTTAGCAGAAAAAACATATCGGCTAAAAGCGCCGGCGACTTTTGGTTTTTCGGTATCTTTTCCGAGTTCTTTAAGCCAATGCTTGTTAGCCGGAACGGCATCTCCGCTGAGACGAACGAGATATTGGCCCTTTGCTTTTTGAGCGCCAAGATTAAAAGCTTTCGCAAAATTAAAAACAGGGGAGTGGTAATTAATTATTTTGACCGGATACTTTTTAGCAAATTCCAAAGCACCATCGGTTGATCCGGAATCGACAATAATTATTTCAAGATTCTTTATTGTTTGGGATAAAATTGCCGGTAAAGACTTTTGTAAAAAAGCCTTTTGGTTTTTGGTAATGATAATGATCGAATAATCATTTTTTTTAGATTTTAAAGATTTTTTTGGCATTTTGGGTTGTTATTTGGGCAAGGTCGGCAGAAGAAACGTTTTTTAACTTTGCTAGGAAATCTCCGATCATTTTAACATTTTTAGGTTCATTTCGCAAACCGCGGTAAGGGACTGGGGCCAAAAAGGGAGCATCTGTTTCCAGGACAATCTTTTCTAAAGGAATTGCTTTAATGACATTTTGTAATCCTTCATCGTAGGTTAGATTGCCGTCAACTCCGAAATATAATCCAAGACCAGTTATTTTTTGGACTTTACTTTTACCACCAGCATAACAATGCCAGACGCCAGAAGGACAAGAGGGAAAAGAAGGATTAGAGGGAAAGTATTTTGAAAGAATTTTTATGGTTTCGTCCGTTGCTTTTCGGGAATGAATACTGATTGGAAGATTATATTTTAGAGCTAGTTTGATTTGCTGCTCGAATACAAAAGATTGTTCTCCTTTGGTTCGATTTTTTTCCGGCGGCGGTGCGGGGGAGTAGTCTAAACCGCACTCACCAATTCCCGCAATCCATTCGCTTCCGCTCAGGACAAGCCCCTCTAATTCTTGGACTTGGACTTTGACTGTATTCTGGTTATTCGGGTCAGTTTGTTGCGGATGAATTCCGACTAAGGCATAAACAATGCCGGGATATTTTTGAGCCAGCTCAATTGCTCTTTTGGAATCCTGAATGTTACTACTGGCACAAATAATCTTGGTAACATCATTCTCGACAGCATTCTTAATGACTTGATCCAAATCGTTTTCGTAATCAGGAAAATTAAGATGACAGTGGGTATCAACCAACATAAATTAAATTCTCGGAAAAAGAGAAGTGCTTGAGATAATTTTTGGTCCGGAAAACTGCTTTTCGATCTTTTTTGCAGTTTCGGGCATAAAAGGAGCGAGAGCGTAAGCAATTTCCAGTAAAGACCTGATTGATTCTGAACCACGAATAATGATATCTAAACGTTTCTTTGCTTCGGAGGAAGTTAATTCCCAAGGTCTTTCTTTATCAATATAAGAATCTAACCCTTTGATTGCCATCCAGATAACAGTTAAAGCCTCACTTAATTTGTATTCTCTAAGGAAAGAATCCACGGCTTGAAGGATTTTGTTTGTTTCAATACTTCTGAATATTGATAAGTCTATAGGAGAGAATTGGAGATTATTATTTTCGCATAATTTAGTAACTCTGGCTACAAGATTCCCTAAACCGTTGGCCAGATCGGCATTATATTTTTCAGTGAATTTTTGCAAACCAACATTGCTGTCTTTGTCAAAAGGAAAACTGGAGGCAATTAAATATCGAGTCGCATCCGCCCCGAATTTTTCCAGTAATTGTTGGGGAGAAATAACGTTTCCCAGGGATTTGCTCATTTTCTGTCCGTCAATCAGGTAGAAACTATGGATGAAAATTTGCTTTGGAACAGGAAGGTCGGCGGCGATTAACAAAGCCTCCCAAATAACCGTGTGAAACCAGAGAATATCTTTGGCCATGGTATGTAAATCAGCCGGCCAAAAATCTTTTTTACCGGGGACGAATTGGGTAGCGGTATAATAATTTAAAAGAGCCTCCACCCACACATAAATTGTATGTTTCTTGTCCCATGGACAGGGAATACCCCAAGAAACTTTTTCCCGAGAAATGGAAATATCGTCTACTCCTTCTTTAAGCTTGCTTAAAACCTCTTTCTTTTTTGATTCAGGTAGAATTTCATAATGATTAGGATCATTGGGATCAGAAATTGCTTTTATAAGAACATCTTTAAAAGATGAAAGTTTGAAAAAATAATTTTCTTCCTTTTGGTGCTGGGGTTCTTTGTTGGGATGTAGAGGACATTTACCATCCATCAAATCCTTTTCGTTTAAAAATTTTTCGCAGCCAAGACAATAAAATCCTTCATACATTCCTTTATAAATATATCCTTTATCGTAAAGTTTCTGAACTACCGCACTGGCAATCTTTTCGTGCCGGGGGTCAGTCGTCCGGATAAAATAATCATATTGAATATTTAATTTTGGCCAAATTTCCTTAAATGACCGGCTAACCTTATCGCAAAATTCTTTGGGTGTTAATCCGGCTGCAGCCGCTTCTTGAGCGACTTTATTTCCGTGCTCATCCGTTCCCGTTAGAAAAAATACATCTTCTCCCAAGAGTTTATGGTAACGAGCTAAAATATCAGCGGCAATAGTGGTGCAGGTATGACCAATATGAGGAACATCGTTAACATAATAAATTGGCGTGGTAATGAAAAATTTCTTGGTCATATGACAATTATATATCAGAAGCGAACCCAAGGGAAATAATTATTTCTTTTTGAAAAGACTTTCAATCTTTGAAGACCATTCGGAAGCCCAGCTTTCGGTCTCGATTTTTTTTAAAGCCAGCTGAAAACCTTTGGTTTTTCTTTGCTTATCAACCGTGGAAATGGTGGCCGAAGAAACTTTTAAATTATCTTTAATGTTTTGGTAACTGCGGCCCTTTTCCAGATAATGGGCGATAGCCAACCTTTTGGCGGCCGTAATGATTTCGGTTTTTCCAAAAAGACCTTCTAAAATTTCTTTAGCTTGGTTGGAATTTTCCAAATCAACAATTACCTGGTAAAAGATATTATAAATTTCGTTCTGAATATTTTTATTAATTACTCTTTTGGATATTTGCATTTCGGAAGGGCAGAAGTTATTAATATATATCTTCGATTAAGATATCATGAAACGATTTTTAAGTCAACGCTTACTTGAATAAATTTCCACTGAAATAATAATTGCTAAAACCAACAAGATATTTAAAACATTTAACAAATCCACCTGTTTAAAAAATAAAAAGACAACTAAACCGAAAGCCAAAAGAAAACCGCGGCGAGAATTGGCCAGCAGGAGAGAAAGAGTAAGAGATAGAGATAGAGTAAGAGTGAGATAGAAAAGGAAAATTAGTAAAGATGATGCCGGCGCGGTGAAAAGGACGATGTAACCAAAAAGCAGCCAGAAAATTATTGTTAGCAGCAGGGTTGGTAAGTAGTTCCGGCGGCGTTTCATTAATATTAGTTTACAGTATTTAATGTTATAATTTATATACAGGGGTTCTGTCGCTTGCTGCGCCCCCGCCTCGCGCCACCCCTATTTATGACATCTGACTTATTAATAATTATATTAGTAATTATTTTCCTTTTTTTGGTATTGATATTCTTTTTGAACAAGAAGCTAACGGACCTATCGGAGAAGAATAAAACCAACGATACTTTGACGGCTTGGCTAAAAAGCATGCAGTCTAGTGTCGATAACTCCTCAAAAAATTTATCCGATACCTTGCAAAAAGGAAATCTGGATTTGAATAACCGGTTGGATAATGCCGCCCGCTTGATGGCTCAGATTCAAAGAGATGCGGGTAAGTTCGCCGAATTGTCCTCTTTAATGAAAAATCTTCAGGATTATTTGCGGTCGCCAAAATTGCGAGGCAATATCGGGGAGGAAGTCTTAAAAGATTTAATCGGCCAAATGTTTCCCAAAAATAGTTTTATGCTTCAGTATACATTTAAATCCGGCGATAAAGTTGATGCGGCCATAAAAACCGATGCCGGATTGCTGCCGATTGATGCGAAATTTCCGGCGGAAAATTTCCAAAGAATGTTGGCGGCAGAAAACGAATCCGAGAAAGAACTGGCAAAAAAAGAATTTATTAAGGATGTTAAAAAACACCTCTTTGATATTTCCAAAAAATATATTTTACCAGACGAAGGGACAATGGATTTTGCCTTGATGTATATTCCGTCCGAGCCGATTTATTATGAAGTGGTAAACATTATGGAATTGACCGATTATGCCAGGCAAAACCGGGTTTATCCGGTTTCACCCAATACTTTATATGCTAATTTGCAGGTGATTCTGCTTTCCTATCAGGGAAAAGAAATTGGGGCCAAAACCAAACAGGTTTTTTCTCTACTGCGGGCAATTCAAAAAGATTATTCCAAACTAAACAGCGACCTGTCGGTTTTAAACAAGCACATTACCAATTCCTACAACCAAATGGCCAATGTTAATTCCGGTTTTAATCTTTTAGGTCAAAAACTGGCTTCTACGAAATCTTTAAGTGAGGGGGAAAAAGAGAAAAAAGAAGAGAACTTAGAGATTGAAGAATAATGATAGATTCTAAAGAAAAAGCAGAAATAATTCCCAATCGTAAATACCTTTTGACAACTTCAGAATATGCTGAAGCCGTTTTAGTTATAGATAATGCTGTTTTGGCTGATCATTCTACAGAGGAAACCAGAGCCCTCGTCGGTTCAACAGTTGCTGGTTTATCCAATCTTGCCGATTTCGACAAGAGCAATGCAGAATTTATTACTCAAAGATTAGAAAGTTTTATCCCCCACATGTTGGATGGAAGAAGATCTATTAGGGAATATCTAGATCTCTGGAAAGATCGTGATGCCTTTCATCAAAGAGCAGAAGGAATGATAAACTCGATAAATCCTACAGCTTCACCGGTTAAATTAAAATCTTTCGAGGCTCTTTTGTTCAATAGAAACCTTCCCTATGCTGCTGGTGTTGTTGTTGATACAGAGGACATGCAAAAAATTGCGGTAAAAGTAGGAGTAAGGAATTTTTCTGGTTTGCATGTGAAGGCGGGAGAATGGGGAAGTTTAATGTTTCTGGTTGTACCCGGTAAGTTATCGGCGCAACCAAAAGATGTCCTGGACAAGTTAATGGATACCCTTTCTCATGAGAATTATCATGCTTTAGCAGCGATGATGGGAGCTAGTGGGGGTAAAGCCCGATTAGCCGAATCATCAAAAAAGCTTTATGAATCTTCACAAAATATCGTTATGCTTGATAATCTTCATGGGCATATTGATAATGTTTTAAGAGTAGCAAAAGGGGAACTTATTCCAGAAGTAAATATGAACATTAACGTTTATCCGCTCAAAGGCGAGAAAGATACTCGTTTGCGCGCAGCCTTTAGGGCGATAGCTGCTCAGACATTAGGACCAATAGAAACAGATATTCAAAGATTCCAGGTTTCTCTGGATAATCCACCACCGAGGTGGAAACCAACGGTAGAAGAACTATTAAAAGTTAAGAGTCGAGCCGATGGATTAAGAGATTTAATCCTTCAAAGGACAACTAATTTTTTTGAGGCGAGAGGAGTAGCTTTGCAAAACGGAAACGAAAGGTTACTTTTTTACGCCTCGACCTTTTTGGCCCTTCCGGATTTTTATCTTTTACCTAAAGTAATGGAGAACCTCAACCAAAAGTACCAGAACAATCAGAAGACTGGAAATTGAGGAATAATTTTTCTTAATTACCCGTGCGTCCGGACAAATTCGGTAAGGCCGAATTTATCAGTTTATTCCCGTATTTTTCCAGAAAGAATCGAGTTGGGTAGGTGAAATTTTGTTTGAGAGATTCCTCAAGCGTAAGCCAAATCGGATTTTTTCCTTCTTGGCGGTTTGGGATTATTGATTGACTGTTTGTTAATAAATAGGTATAAAGATGCCATTTATGATAATCTGCTCCCCTTCGGCAGCGATCGTTAGGTACCCCTTCTTCTGAAAAAAGAGTCAGATTGTCAGCGTTGATTCCAGTTTCTTCTTCTAGTTCTCTGGTGGCGGCAGTAAGAGGCTTTTCTCCGGCCTCAAGATGACCAGCGGGAATAGTAAAACCATAAGGAAAAATAACTCGCTCAATTAACAGAATCCCTCCATCACTATTAATAATAAAGACACCAATGCTTTCATGCCAATATTCTTTAGTTTTTTCATCAACCCACCAGGTTAAAGCCGGATCAATATCTATTAGACGATCATAAGACTTTCCGCAATCTTCACATTGATACAGAGTTTTCTCCTTGACTTTAATATCTTTGACTTTTTCTGAAAGGCAATTTTGGCAATAGCGGTGTCTTTTTTTATCGGTTGGCAGGGGGAAATTGATTTTCATAAGTTATCAAGGATAAATTATACCATGTAAAATTATCAATTAATCTATTTAATAAATGATATAATTATTGTATGGCTAACGAAACTTTGGGATCAAAAAAACTATACCATTTTGATTTGTTGTCTTTTAAAGGTTCATTCCAAACCAAGAGGAACATATCTTCGAAGAAAATTAGAGCAGAGTTTGAAAAATACCTATCAAAAATAAAAAGCTAGGTCTTTTTCAGTGCCCGATTAACTAAATGGCGAAGACCCATGCGAATTCTTCCAAAACGGGTAATTTTTCCGCCTTCTAATGGTACCCGAAATTCTATATATGCTCGGCACAATTTTTTATGAACTAATTTAAAAAGCTCATCACGGCCTTCAGTTTTTTGTCGGCAAATATGATGATGGCAACCAACAGCGACTGTTTGCACCGGGAGAAGCAATTGAATATCAAGAATATCTTGGCTGTTTAATTCCTTGTCTTTTGATTCGAGTTCCATAAAAGCTTCTCGCGCTTTGGGTTTGTCTTCATTGTATTCCTGGTAACGCATATCAATCAGCCTTTCCCAGTCTACCAGATATTTCTTTTCAATCCCCATTTCTCTTAAATAATCAAGATGGGCTTTAGGGATTTGATCTTTGACTAAAAGATAATATTCCCTCAACTCTTCTGGAATTCGTAATTCTGGAGACTCTAAAGTTAACATGACTAAGGTAATGCCTGCCAAAACTAATTCGTTGAAAATCCGATCCTACTCAAGTTTTTCGATTTTATCAAAATAAATCAACTCCCGGAATTTTTTATCCCAAAAAATTTGAGAGATATTATTTACGGTGGATTGGTCCAGCATTGAAACCATCAGTAAGGCCATTTTTTCAATCGAGGGAGGATTCTTGGGATTGATATTTTTTAGGCGGTTAATTTCTTTATCAATATCCATTAATTTAATTCTAGCATTTTTATAAATCTTAAGCATTTTTTCAGTTTCATCCTTTATGATCTTTGTAAGAAAGGAGAAAAGTAAATGGACACATAACAGAGCGAAAGCAAAAACAGTTTAGGACAGAGATAAAAGTCACCCCCCGCCAGGCAAGGAAAAATAACCCGCCTGGCGCGGACACGTCTTAAAAACTAAACCACCGCTTCATAATAAACTCCTTTTGTTATTCCACGCTTTCGGATTAATTTAGCATCTTGAAGCTTTTTCAGATCGTATCTCAAGGTTCTGGCGTTGACTGCCATAAATCGGCGACGAATCATGTCAAAATTTATCGATTGATGGTCTTTAATAATTTGATAAATTTCCGATCTTCGGGGTAATAATAAATCCTGGAAATCGTTTTTCTGATTTTTTCCGATTTCATCCCTGATCCTTAAGGCAGTATCGGAAATTGCTTCGAGCATGAATTCTACATAACCGGTAACGTCTTTCTCTGGATCTTCCAAACACCGGTAATATTCATTTCGATGATTATCTAAATATTCTTCTAAAGGCAGCAATCCCTTAAAATTATATTCCCCTTGAGCAAGATTATTTTGAATCAGTATTCGACCAACCCGTCCGCTGCCGTCTAAAAAAGGATGGATCTTTTCGAAAAGATAATGGACAAGAACAGCCCGGATCGGAATAAATGTTTCCCGAGAGTTGTTCGCATATTTTATGAGCCTGTTAACCAAAGAATTTATTTGACGCGGTGGAGGAGGCATAAAAATAGCAATTCCAGCGCTGTTAAAAATCACCTCCATATTTTTTCTGAATTTTCCTTGATTTTGTTTATCGATTAGGTCGGCCATTACGATCTTGTGAATCGTCAAAATATCCTTGAGGGTTAAATCCTTTATGACTTTTTCGTTAATAAAATTCAAAGCTTTTAAAATGTTGTAAACCTCGACCTTTTTTTGACTTTCAGACGGGGCATTTTGAATATTGTCCATAGTAAATTCATTCCCCTCAATTCTTGCCGAAAACAGCGAGCTTTTTAAGGTAGAACGCCTTTTAATATTGTTTTCGATTTCTAAGGGGATTGAAATGGAATCAATAATTTGCTTGCTGGCCTCGATAGAAGATAAGAGCTGGGAAATTTCCGGAGTTAAAATATATTTAGGCGGAATAAGCATAAAACCACGTTACTATATATTGCCTAATATTACCAGATATTACCAGAAGTTGCCTAAAGTTGCTTCGAACAATTTAACAATGTGCTATCATATCTTATGATGCTTCTTACCGAAGCGGACTTAGACAAGCTGATTGCCGAAAAGCAGGTGAATCTTCCCTCAATCACTGTTGGAAAACAAATTATAATTTATTTGGTGAGTTTTTTTCTTCCTCCGTTTGGCTTGGGGTGGGGATTCAAATACATAAGATTTCACGATGAAAAAGTTAAAAAAGTTGGCCTGATTGCCATTATTCTAACCATTGTTTCCATAATTTTAACCATCTGGATTTCAAAAAGTTTTATGAATAGTTATTCCAAAACAATAAATTCTATTAATGGGGGAATGGGAATAGAGAATTTGGGGTATTAGAAATAAGCTTCCTCAATATCGCGGATTGTAGCGATTAAGCCTTGGTCTATTTGATATTCCGTTGGTGGAAACGGACACTCTTTCTCCGCTCATATTTTTATTATATACCACCGAAGCAAAACCCGGATTCTATAACCAAAACTGTCTTGCTGCTCAACCGTCTAACTTATACTAAAGAGCTGAAAGTGGTAAAATTGTTTTGTGTCATTTATTTTTCTAGACGAGAGTGGAGATTTAGGATTTAACCCTCAAAAACAATCTTCTAAATATTTGAGTGCTACTGATTCTTCTATAATGGCTATATGTTTAAATAAAAGTAGAGTTCACACAAAGCTTCAAGACGAAAAGCATGTTTTATACAACTATGTTACAAATATTCTATTAGACAGAATTCTTTCTAAAAAACTAATTAGTGGTAACGAAAAAATATTATTAATCGTATCTAAGAGAGAAACCAATAGGTTTTTGAACGATAATTTTACTTTTTACCTTAAAAATCAAGCAAAATTAAACCATAATATTTTAATTGACGTTGCTATCAAAACTCCAGCAGAAGAAAAGGCTCTCCAGGTTGTAGATTTTGTAAGTTGGTCCTTATTTAAAAAGTATGAAAGCCAAAACACCGAGTATTATGGAATATTTAAAAAATTAGTTGTAGAAGAAAATATGTTATTCCCCTTAAAATGACAAAACCTTATGCGTTGTTTAAGAGGAACCATCCGGAACCCCGCGCATAAGGATTTACTCGTCAAAGATATTATATCATACCTTTGTATTATGATTGTCAAGTAGATTACATATTTTTCTTTAATTCGTAGAAGGTTTAACTAATTCCCAATTTCTATATCTATATCCGGCAAATCTTCTTACGAAGATTTGTTGCTACAGGATAGGAAAAGAAGTAAAATATGCGCGAATGAAGAAATTGGGCAAAATATTATTAATCTTCTTTGTCGCAATTCTTTCCCTAGTGTTTTTCCCGATTGCCATCGGTATTGGAGTTGGTTTTTTAGTCCATAAAAGAACTACTGGGCCAAGACTAAAATATTTCCTTTTAACAGTAATCGCTTTGTTAACTTTATTCTTCGGTAGTGCTTGGGTAGAAGCTTTAAATTCTCCGACAAAGCCCGAATCCGCTTCTCCGACTCCGGTAGTTGAAGGAATTAAAACAGAGTTAAATCCAACCTTAATTCTCACCGCGGTTCCTACGGGAATTCCCTCTTCGACTCCAATACCAGTATCCGACAGGCAAGAAGCAAGGGTCACAAGAGTAATTGATGGCGATACGATCGATGTTTTATTTAATGGAAAAACCGAAAGAATTAGGTTTATTGGAATCAATACTCCGGAGACGGTCGATCCGCGAAAACCAGTGGAATGTTTCGGAAAAGAGGCTTATCGAGTAACCAACGAAAATTTAATGGGGCAAATGGTTTTATTGGAATCGGATTCTTCTCAAACGAATCGGGATAAATACAATCGGTTATTAAGATATGTTTGGAAGGACAACGGAACCGTTGATTTCGGCAAAGTCTTAATCGCTACCGGCTATGCCTACGAATACACTTATGATGTGCCCTATAAATATCAAAAAGAATATAAACAAGCCCAAAAAGAAGCGGAAGAAGGGAAGAAGGATTTATGGGCAGATGATGCCTGTCCGACGTCCACCCCAACAACATCAATATCTACTGGTGCAGGAAATGCTCCAGCTCAATTGGGGAATAGTGGTTCCTATACTTGTGATTGCGGTAAATCTTGTACAGAAATATCATCCTGTGCCGAAGCTCAATATTTATTAAACGTTTGCGGTTGTAAACAAAGAGATGCTGATAAAGACGGAATCGCTTGCGACGGTGCTCCTCTCAAGTGCCAGAATTAATTTTATATTTTTGAAGACTCTCTTCTAAAAAACAAAATGGTGAAAAGTACTTGCCCCGAGTTATATTGAAGGGGTAAAATAATTTATGACCCCTCGGGATTGGATTTTAGTTCTTTTTCTTCAATTAACGGCACGAAAGTGACTGGTTCAATATCTTCAAAAACAACCACTCCTTTCCTTTTTAACCCTACTTTTAGCATTTGGCCAAAGACCGATTCCTTAACCGGAATGACCAGCCGGCCGCCTTCTTTCAATTGGTCCATCAATTCTTGGGGAACCGAATCAGCAACCGCAGAAACAATAATTCCGTCAAAAGGCTGTTTTTCGGGCAGACCTTTACTTCCATCCCCGATAATTATAGTAACATTGTCACAACCAAATCTTACAAGAACTTCTTTGGCCTTTTTAGCCAAATCTTCTATTGTCTCAATTGAATAAATCTCTTTTGCCAGTTTTGCCAAAATGGCGGTTTGAAACCCGGAACCGGTTCCGATTTCCAAAACTTTTCCCCCTCCTTTAAGTTTTAGTTTCTCTATCATTAGCGCCACCAACGATGGCTGACTAATTGTTTGTCCGTGTCCAATCAGTAGGGGGACATCAAGGTAAGACTCGCTTCGGTATTCATCGGGAACAAACAGATGCCGGGGAATCTTACGAAAGGCTTCAATTATCCTCTTGTCTTTAACTGCCAGCTTGATACATTTTTTCACAAAGATCTTTTGTTCTTCTCTCAATTGTTCTTCTGTCTTGACCATGGCATTTAATTGATAGTTTACCATTTTGCCTTTTTTTGGTCGAGTGCTTACGCCCAAGGATTTTTGTCCCTCGATTACACTCGGGACTATAGTCCTTCGACAAGTTTTAATGGTGAGCGAAGTCGAACCACTCGGGGCTATAGCATTTCTTTAACTTCTGAATTAAACTTTCTTTATGGTAATTAAGAAGAAAGCTTGGCCGGAATATTTTGAACTGGTTAAATCCGGCAAGAAAAAATTTGAAGTTAGGGTGGCGGATTTTGAAATTAAAGAAGGCGATACCTTGATTTTGGAAGAATGGGATCCGGAAACCAAACAGTATACCGGGAGAACTCTTGCTAAAAAAGTCGGTTATACTTTACAATTTTTCTTGGATTCTTTTGGCCAAAAGGAATTAATTGAAGAAAAAGGATTGGTAGTTATTTCCTTGGAAGCTTGACAATTCATATCACATTTCTTATGTTAAATGGGTGAATTGGGTTAAAAATAATAAATTATCCACTTTTTTAATTCTTCTTCTTGTCGTCTTTGTCGGCCGGAACATGATTCCTTTAAATCAAGCGACATCGTTAAAAATCGGCTCCAGCGTTTCTCCGCTAAATATGTCGGGCAGCAATAGCGGCGCAGCCGCTCCCTATGAATCCACTTCCGGTCTTTATCGTGCGGATTATGCGCCAACCACCCAAACCGACCGCCTGGTTGTTCAAGAAACTTCCTTATCCTTTGTCGTTTTAAAAGTTTAGGAAACCGTTGATAAAATTACCGACCGGGCGAAACAAGACGGCGGCTATGGTCAGCAGTGCTCTTTCCCGGACAGAGGAAGCGCCCTTCGCGACAGTGGTGATTAGAATTCCTGCGGACAAGTTAAAAGATACTCTTTCTTATTTTAGAGGCTTGGCCGTAAAAGTCTCTTCCGAAAATATTATTGGAACCGATGTTACTGATCAATATGTTGATATTCAGGCTCATTTGGACACCCTGAATCTGACTAAGAAGAAGTTCGAATCGATTCTTAATTCGGCAACGGCGGTTTAGGATATCTTGACCGTTCAGCGGGAGTTAATCAGTCTTCAAAATCAAATTGATTCTTTAAAAGGCCAGCAAAAATATCTGGAGCAAACCGCTCAATTAGCAAAAGTGACCATTTATTTATCATCGGACGAAATGGCCTTACCCTACGCGCCGTCGGCAACTTTTAGGCCGGATGTTATTTTCAAACTGGCTGTCCGGTCACTAGTGGGCGCCTTACGAGGAGTGGCGACTTTGGCAATTTGGATAATTGTCTTCGGCGTCATCTGGGTCCCGGTATTGGTCATCATTATTTTCATCAAAAGATTGAGAAAAATGTGATATAATAGGTTATTAATACAAAATCTTCAGTTGATGAATTGATTTCTTTCTTTTTGAAAAAAGGCGGGAGGATTGATAACTATTATCTTCAGCAGTGGAATCGAAATAAACACGTGATTTTATATCTCAACGGTTGGTTTGCCGGAAAAAATATTAGGGAAGCAATCTTAAAAGCGTTGTCATTAAGAATATGAATGGTTGTTTATCGGTTTTAGGATTAATCTTTCTTCTTCCTTTTGTTCTAGTGATTCTTTTTATTGTTAAGCTTTTGAAAAAATCCAAAGATTCCGCCTGGGCCGGAAAAGTAGTTGAGAAAAAGGTTAATGTGGTAGAAGACTTTGATTCGGGGAATGAGAGTAACAATTATGTTTTAGTGATCGAAACCGACAAAGGAACGAAAAGAAATATTGCCGTGGCCAAACCCCTTTATGACAGTTGTCAAGTTGGCGACCGGATCGATAAACCCAAAGGATCTTTAATCCCTAAAAAAGTTTAATTCAGTTTGTTGATCGAATAATTGAGAAAAGAAGCAAAAGATACCCAGGCCCAATAAGGAAAAAGGATCACTGCGGCAATTACCGACACACTCCAAAAAACGATAATCGTCGAAATAATTGCCAGCCAAAGAAAAAGATATCGATTAAGCCATAAAAAGGTGATTTTAAACCGAAAAATAAGTAAGACCACAAAATATTTAAGATAAGTTGAATTCCGAAAATAATCATTGCTAATTGGTTTCCCCAAACTAAAGCCAAAGAAACTCCCATTAACAAATATAAGAGCGTCCAGACCGGTCCAAAAATCCAGTTAGGAGGACCACTTGGGTTTGTTTAAAGTTTTATACCAGCCCTTAATGGCGGGAATCGTAAAAATTGATCCGATAATTCCCGCGGCTTCACAAAGCACCACCGAAAAAATAAATTTAATCATATACCCTTACGTATTTCTTAAAATGGCTGTCGAAAGTTAAAATTGTATCGATAGAGGATTGTTTCATTGTTGCCACATGAAGACAATCAAAAAACCCCATGTCCTTTCTCGATTTTTGGGAAAAAAGAATTTCGTAACCAACCTCAAAAGTTTCTTTTGTGAGCGGTACCTCTTGGATATCGCTTTTTTGGATTAATTTAAATAATTTACTTGCTGTTTTAGGACCTTTTAGCCGAAAAAGAAAATTAGTTGTTTCTGCTAAAACGATATTAGAATAAATTGGTTGAAACGAATCCTGCTTAAGTTTTTTAAGGGTAGTTTGGGCTTTGGTGTGGAAGGCATCGTGGGTGTGGAAAAGCGCAATCAAAAAACTGGCATCGACAAAGACATTCATCTTAACGATTCTTCAAAATATTTTCGGAAATTTTTAGCCAAATCAGGTTTGCCTAGGTTCACAGCATTATCAGCAAGAATCATAAGGCTTGCCTTTTTTTTCAAGGGTTTGTCTTTCATCGGTCGAAAGTAAAGACTTTCTTCCAATAATTTTCTAATGTATTCAGACATACTTATTTTCATAATGGCCGCTCCAACTTTCAAGTCGTCGTGTAATTCTTTGGGAAAATAGATTTGTGTTCTCTTCATAATAATGTATTATATACATCACTATAAAAATATTGTCAAGAAGGAATTAAACGGGTGGAAAATGCAAACCTGGAACGACACTACCCATTTATAATTTCTTCTTTTACCGGAATGCCAAGCTAAGACATTCCCGGAATGTCCGAAAAGACCTTAAACTCCTTAATAAATATCCTTATGATATAATTTCTTCATGTCCGACAAGGAAGAAAAGAAATTAAATTCTGAACAAAGAGAGGCGGTAGAATATGGTTCTGGCGCCCTCTTAATTATCGCGGGGGCGGGGACAGGGAAAACGACAGTTGTTACCGAAAGAATTAAACATCTGGTTTCTTCGGATTTAGCCAAACCTTCGGAAATTCTTGCCTTAACTTTTACCGAAAAAGCCGCTCGGGAAATGGAGGAGCGGGTTGATCTTGTTATGCCTTATGGATATACCCAAATGTGGATTTCGACCTTTCATTCTTTTTGCGACCGGGTTTTACGGTCTGACGGATTAACAATTGGTTTAAATCCCCGATACAATTTGATGACTCAAGCGGAAACCATTCAGTTTATCAGAAAGAATTTATTTAAATTTGAATTGGAATATTATCGGCCGTTGGGAAATCCGAATAAATTTATAGAAGGGATGTTGTCCCATTTCTCGCGACTGAAGGACGAGGACGTTACGCCTGAGCAGTATTTGCAATGGATGGAAAATAAAAAATTAAAAATAAAAGATAAAAAATACATATCAAAAATCAAAAATATCGAAGGGGAAGACAAAGAGCCGGAAAATTATCTGGAACTAGCGAATGCTTATAAAACATATGAGGAATTAAAAACCAAAGAGGGATTAATGGATTTTTCGGATTTGATCTCTAACACCTTGAAAATATTTAGAACCAGGAAAAGTGTTTTAGGCCGATACAGGTCGCAATTTAAGTATATTCTTGTTGACGAATTTCAAGATACCAACTTTGCCCAATATGCCTTAATCAAACTTTTGGCCCCATGTGAAGAAAATCCGAATCTGACGGTAGTGGCAGACGATAGCCAATCAATATATCGATTTAGGGGCGCTGCAATTTCCAATGTGCTTCAATTTATGGACGATTATAAAAATTCCAAACAAATTACCTTAAATAAAAATTATCGTTCCAGCCAAATAATTTTAGACGCTTCTTATAAACTAATTAAAAACAATGATCCGGATACTTTGGAGGCAAAATTAGGAATCAGCAAAAATCTCACCGCAGTTCGAAAAATAACCGAAGAGCCCATCGTCCTTATATATAAAAATCGTGTGGAGGAAGAAGCAGAATCCGTTGTGGAGGAAATTACAAAGTTAACTAAGGAGCAATCGAACAATGGAACAATGAAACAATATCAATATTCCGATTTCGCAATTCTGGTTCGTGCTAATAATCATGCCGAACCGTTTATTCGCGCCCTAAGTCGGGCTGGAATACCTTATCAGTTCTTAGGACCCGGCATGCTGTTTCAACAACCGGCAGTTAAAGACCTAATCGCTTACCTCAAAATCCTCGCGAATTTTGAAGATTCGGTAGCGATGTATCGGGTTTTAGCCATGGATATTTTTGACATTTCTCCAAGGGATTTGGCGGCAATTTCCAATTATGGAAAAAGAAAAAATCTGTCGTTGTTTGAAGCCTGTGAACAAATAGACCAAATTCTGGTTGGTATGGCAACAAGGGAAAAAATAAATAAACTGGTGGAAATGATTCACCGCCATTTGGGCCTGATTCCCAAAGAAACGGCCGGACAGATTATATACGACTTTTTAGAAACAACCGGACTTTTAAAAAAAATGATTGATTTTCAAACCGGCAATGAAGAAAAAAGGGCGCAGAACATTACCAAGTTTTTTGAAAAATTAAAATCATATGAGGTGGAGCATGAAGATTCTTCGGTTTTCCAAGTTTCGGATTGGATTGACTTATCGATGGACTTGGGTGAATCCCCCTTGGCGGCGGATATTGACTGGACGGAAAATAATTCCGTAAACATCTTGACGGTTCACTCTGCGAAAGGCTTAGAATTTCCGGTTGTCTTTTTGGTTAACTTGGTGACCCAAAGATTTCCAACAACCGAAAGGCGGGAGCAAATTCCGATTCCCGACGAATTAATAAAGGAAATTTTACCGGTTGGGGATTTTCATTTGGAAGAAGAAAGACGGTTATTTTATGTCGGGATGACGCGGGCAAAAGACCGATTGTATTTTACTGCGGCTAATTATTATGGTGAGGGAAAAAGAGAAAGAAAATTATCTCCATTTGTGGTTGAAACTCTTGGTGACCAGAGGGCAAAGCGCATAGCGCAAAGTGCAGAGGAACAGGAACAATTATCGTTGTCAGATTGGGCTAAGCCGAATATTCCAAAACTCGCCGCTAGCCCCTTGCCGCTAGCCCGTATAACTTATATTTCTTATTCACAAATTGAAACCTTTAAACAATGCCCCTTGCATTATAAATTGAGATATATTTTAAACATTCCGACGCCACCATCATCAGCTCAATCTTTTGGAACCAGTATGCACGCGGCCTTAAGGGATTATTATCAGCAAAGAATTGCCGGGGAAAAACTTGGGGAAGAAGAATTGCTTGGTCTTTTGAAAAATAATTGGATTTCTGAAGGCTATAAAGATAAAAAGCATGAGCAATTAACATTTGAAAAAGGAAAAAAATTCTTGCGATCTTTCTATAAACAAGTAAAAGACTCCCCTATTTTTCCTTTGGTTTTGGAACAGCCGTTTAATTTTCCGATTAACGGAATTCGGGTTGGGGGAAGGATTGACCGGGTTGACCCGTTTCGCCAAGGGCGAGCCGAGGCAGGCCGATTTGATGGTATAGAGATTATAGATTACAAGACTGGGGCGAATGTGCCTTCGCAAAAGGATGTTGATAAAGATTTTCAAATGACGGTATATGCGCTGGCGGCTTCGGAAGTAAAAGAAAAACCATTCGGCATTGATCCGGATAAAATCTATTTATCCTTTTATTATTTTGAAACCGGCGAAAAAGTAACCACTAAAAGAACTAAAGAACAGTTGGAAAATGCCAAAAAAGAAATTTTGGATTGGATAGGCAAAATCAATAAATCGGATTTCAAATGCAATCATTCGTTAATGTGCGACCATTGCGAATATCGGTTATTATGCGATAGCGAATGAAATTCAAGAAATCATCGCAAAATCTTGCCATAACGAAATGGAATTTCGATATATCATTAATCACAGATTAATGCTATAGCTTGACTTTGTGTTAATTGATCATTAAGGTTAAGTAAGAATGGAAGAACGAAAAATTAATTTTGAAAATATAGATTGGGAAAGAGCGGAAAAGATTTTTGGACAAGAAAGCAGAACAATTCTTGAGCAACTTAAAGGTCAAACCCAAAGATACCCGTATGTTAAAGAAATTCTTTGCCTTTTGGCAGTAGGAACTTTTATCAGCGGAACTTTGGTTTTTCCTGGATTGCCAATTGCCCTTGCTCCACTGGTTAAGGAATTTGATAAATATCAAGGCGGTAGATTAGGCCAGACGGTTAAAAGATTGAAAAAGCAAAGATTGGTTGAGGTGACGGAGAAAAATGGTGAAACGGAGGTTAAGATTACTCAAGAAGGAATGGTTAGGGCATTACGGTATCGAATTGAAGAAATGAAAATTAATAAACCAAAAAGGTGGGATAAAAAATGGCGGTTAATTATTTTTGATATTCCGGAAGAGAAAAAATGGTTTAGGGAAATATTTAGGGAAAAGTTAAAACAACTGGAACTATATCGTCTTCAGGATTCGGTTTGGGTTAGTCCTTATCCGTGTTTTAATGAGATTGAGTTTTTGCGACAGCTATATCAGATTCCAATAGAGGTAAGATATGTTTTAGGAGAAAAGATAGATAACGAAGTGGATTTGAAAGAATATTTTAAGCTGTAAATATTGACACATTCTCTTGCTATAGCAGGATTTTGTGTCAGAATATTTTATGAATAATAAAAAATTTATCTATTTTGATTTAGGAGGAGTGTTTTTTCACTGGCGAAGCGGATTAGCAGAGATTACTAAGAAGTTAGAAGTGGGAAGTGGGAAGCTGGAAGAAATAAGAATTAGATATGATGATCAGGTTTGCCGGGGAAAAATGACGACCGATGAATTATGGGGAAAGTATCAGGAAGAACTGGGAATTATTGGTCCCAAAAATTTTAATTTTGCCCAAGAATGGGTAAAAACTTTTACGCCAATTCCGGAAAGTCATGAATTAATTAAAGAATTAATTAAGAAATATCCGGTGGGAATTTTAACTAATGTTTATCCGGAAGTATATGATTTACAGATCAAATATGGTTTTGTTCCAGATTTGGATTATAAAGCAGTTATCCGGTCAGACCAGTTGGGAATAGTAAAACCCGACCCGGAAATTTACAAAATTGCCCAAGCAAAAGCAGGGGTTGAGGCTTCGGAAATATTTTATGCGGACGATCAATTGCCCAATGTTGAAGCGGCCAGAAATTTGGGCTGGCTGGCAATGTGGTTTGAGGAAAATAACCCTTCAAAATCAGTGAGGGAAATTTGGGAAAAATTAGGAAAATAGGGAAAATAGGAATTTTATAACCGGATTATAATATTTTGTTATTGGTAAAGGATATTCTACTTCCTTGCCGCCAAAGCCTTTTTTAAAACGGGT
>PFLE01000001.1:0-29071 GCA_002784465.1 Candidatus Shapirobacteria bacterium CG_4_10_14_0_8_um_filter_39_15 | reverse complement strand
ATAATTCCTTCAAAATCAAAGATTTTGCAGCCATTTTTCTTGGCTATTTTAATTGCTTCCCAAACAACTAAACTGGGAGCCGCCAGTTTTCTACCTTCAGGGGTAGAGGCGGCGTGGAAGTAGGAAGCGGTATCGTTGGCAAGGAGAATCAGGGCACCTGCCAACGGGAAGTTGGAAGCGGGAAGTTGGAAGTTGGAATAAGTCAGAAAGAGATAAGCGTTTTTACCAAAAGATTCGAAAATGGCGCGGATTTCTTTTTTAAAGGGAACCCAGAAACCCCGTCTTTTGGCATTTTGCGTCCAAATGTCAATAAAACTTTCAATATCTTCGGATTTTTTCACCAGAATTTTATTTTCTTCGGCTTTGCGGATTTCATAACGTGTATCCTTATCCATTTGCGCCTGAATTTCATCTAAAGAAGGTGTCAAATCGAGTTGTAAAGTTTTAGAAGGAGAATAATCGACTGCGACGGCGAAAGCGTGGTGTTTTTTGGCCAAACTATCTAGGGTCAGGGAATTCGGGGACTTCAGGGGCTTCAAAATCTTAACAAAATTACCAAGCAGGGGAAGTTTTCTTACATAATATTGGAACTCTTTCTCTTTGTAGACCTGCCAGTTTAGTTTTTTTAAATATAAGCCATATGCAGGAGACTGGCGGATATTTTTCATAGCAATTTCTTGATTTTTGTAAAACTTCTAAGAAATAGCCAGCGGATTTTGTCAATATAATTATAAAGGGAATAAAAAGGATAATTGATAACCAAATCATAAGTGCCGATAAACTCAACCAATCTTACGCCGAATCCTTGTTTAAACCGGTGAAAGCCAAACCACGGATCTTTCGGATCTGGGTTTTCTCCCAAACTTCCCCATAAATCAAAATTTTGGCATTTTAATTTTTGGCCTAATTTAATTGCTTCCCACATGACCAAATATGAAGGCATTAATTCTTTGTGTTCCCGGGACGAGCCGCCATACGGATAATATAAAACGTGATTAAATTCAAAAAGCAGCCAAGCTACCAAGGGTTGATTTTGATACTTGGCAATTAATAAATGAGTTATTCCGGCCGGATGAAAAATTTTGAATAAAGTTTGGTGATATTGTTGATTATGGCTGAAAAAACCCTCCCTTTCGGTTGTCTCGAAATGAAGATTTAGAAAAGATTGAAAAGCTTCCGGTGAATTATCTTCGGTGATCATTATTCCGTTTTTTTGTGCCAAACGAAGATTATAGCGGGTTTTGGGATGCATTCCGGATAATAATTGCTCCTCGGTTTTAGTTAAATCCACCCAAAAAGTATTTTTGGTAAATAGCGGCTTGCCAACAACACAGCCGTGATCCAAAAGAAAAGTTTGGGTTTTGGGATCGGGCCCAAGAAGAAGCGGTTCCATTTTAATAAAAATGGCATTTTGTTCCATCCCAAGTTTTTTTAAGGAATTAATCATCAGCTCGTCTGGTTTTGGGCCTTTTAATAAAGTACCGATTGAATAATTGGTTTTGGGAATTTGGCTAAAAACTATTTGATAACCGGAAACCATTTTCTTTTCCTCAAAAACTCCTAGGCGGACGACTTTTTGCCCGAAACTTTGCCGGAATTCTCCCCATTCCCAAGATTGAAGCGGGTGATTAACCAGTTTGTTGTATTGTTCTTTTTCTGTTGATTCGACTTCGCGGGTAATCATATATATCTCCGAAAATAAAAGTAGATCAGTTGATCAGAAAGATCAGGATAAGAAAACAGAGAACAGTTTATCGGTAAAGTTAACTGATTTCTGATCTCAGATCTCTTTCCCTGTTATTCCGATTTACTGATATACTCTAATTTATTCTATCATTTCTATTAAATCTTCTGGAATATCACTTATAAATCTAGATGGTGCGTTGGCTGAATGCCGGCCGAAATAAAACCTTTTTTGGGCAAAAGACAAAAATAATTTTTGTTTGGCTCTTGTCATGCCGACATAAGCCAACCGTCTTTCTTCTTCAATTCCCAAGGGTTCAAAAAGCGAGTGGGCATGGGGAAATAACCCCTCTTCCATACCAACCATAAAAACCACCGGAAATTCCAAACCTTTAGCCGCGTGAGCAGTCATCAGGGTAACGGCGTTTGGTTGTTTGTCATTTGTCGTTAGTCGCTTGCTGGATGAAGAATATTGACGTTCGACGAGAGTGACATTTTCCAAAAACTCAACCATTTGAGGAAATTGATTGGCCACGGTTCGTAATTCTTTAATATTTTCCAAACGCATTAAATCTTCTTCAATTTCCTGATGAAAAGAATCAAGAAATTTGGTTGTCTGCAAAACCTCATCCAAAATTTCTAAAGTGGTTAATTTCTCCAAGCGGTCTTTATTATCTTCCATCCAATTTAAAAATTTTATGGTTTTGGTTTTTCCGATTTTTTCAATCCGTTGGAGAGAAACCAGATCTTTCAAGTTGATTGTCAGTCTTAAATAAGCAAGAACATCCTTAATTTCCTTGCGTTCATAAAAGCGGACACCGCCGACCAGAGTATAAGGAACAATGTTCCGTAGAAATACCTCTTCGATAATTCTTGACTGTGCATTAGTTCTATAAAGAACAGCATAAGCGGCTAACGGCAAGGGGTTAACGGCCAGGGATTGGATTGTGTTAATAATAAATTGGGCTTCGTCAAGTTCGTTGCCGGCGGAAAAAAGGCCGATATTTTCTCCGGGAGGATTTTTCGTCCAGAGCTTTAGAATCGGATGAGATTGGTTGTGCTTGATTACTTCATTGGCGGCATTTAAAATTTTCTGAGTGGATCGGTAATTTTGTTCAAGATTAATAATTTTTAAATCCGGGAAATCAGCGGTTAAATAATTAATGTTACGGTAATCGGCCCCCCGCCAGCCGTAAATTGCTTGGGAAGCATCGCCGACAACCGTTAGCTGATGATATTTTTTAGCCAGGAGTTTGATGAAAACATATTGGGCTTTATTGGTATCCTGCCATTCGTCTACTAAAAGGTAGCGGTATTGGTCCTGATATTTGGTCAAAACAACAGGGAATTTTTGGAGAAGCTTGACTGTTTCGAAAAGGAGATCGTCAAAATCCAAACCGTTTTGCTCTTTTAATAATTTTTGATAAAGCGGATAAATTCTTGCCACGGTTTGCTGAAATTGACCTCTGACATATTGAGGATAATCCAAAGGGGAAATCAATTCATTTTTTGCCTGGGAAATCGTATTTAAAACGGCGGCGGGATTGTAATCTTTAGCCGATAAATCCAATTTAATCAAAGCCTGTTTAATCGTGTCAATTTGGTCAGCGGTATCAAAAATAATAAAACGGGGAGAGATATCCAGGTGAAGGCCGCTTTGGCGGAGAATTTTGGCGCAAAAAGAATGAAAGGTGCCGGCCCAGGGAACATTAGAAGCGGGAAGCGGGAGGCCCTTACAGGGTAAACGAGATGCGAGAAGATTTTCGATGCGTGATTTCATTTCACCGGCGGCTTTGTTGGTAAAAGTTAAAAGCAGAATATTTTCCGGCGAAACATTCTTATCTTTAATTAACCAAGCCGCTCGATGGGTTAAAACCCGGGTTTTACCGCTGCCGGCACCAGCCAAAATCAGAAGCGGACCATTCTTGTAGGTGACTGCTTCTTGCTGGTCGGGATTTAAAGAGGATATAATATCGGCATCCATGACTCTAAAGATTTTAGCAAAAATAAGGAAGGTCTGCTTGGTGGTTTTAGGATTGTTAGGGTTATTTATGGTTTCTACTCTTGTTTCGGCTTACTATTTTACGCCCAATATTAGTAAAACATCGTTTTTGGTTTTGGGAATTTCCGGTCCGGGACATGATAGTCCGACCTTAACAGATACAATGATATTTTCTTCGATTTCTTTAAAAGGAGTGACGATGATTTCAATTCCCCGCGATATTTGGTATCAGCCGGCCCAGGCAAAGATCAACACTTTATATTATTACGGCCAGGAAAATGGGTCGGGAATGGATTTGGTTGAACGGGGGGTGTTTGATATTCTCGGGAAAACGGCCGATCACTGGGCGATTATTGATTTTACGACTTTCGAGAAAATGATTGATTGGGTTGGGGGAATTAATGTTTATGTGAATCAGACCTTTGATGATTATAAATATCCGATTGCGGGGAAGGAAGACGATCTGTGTAACGGTGACAAACTTTATGCTTGTCGTTACGAACATATTCATTTTGAAACGGGTTGGCAAACAATGAATGGTGAAACCGCTTTAGAATTTGTCCGTTCGAGAAATGCCGAAGGCGATGAAGGCACGGATACGGCCAGGTCAAAAAGACAGGAAAAAGTGATCGCGGCGCTTAAAAGTGAGTTTTTGTCCCCCAAAATTTTATTGAATATTGGAAAAATAAAAGAAGGTTTTCAAATTGTTCAAGCTGGTGTCAAAACTGATCTTAGTCAGGCAGATATTTTACCCTTGGTTAAACTATTTTTAATCGCTTTTCAACAAGAAATGAAAAGTTACGTTTTAGATGGTTGGGAAAGTGAGACGGGTTTGTTGTTTCATCCTAATGTTCATCTGTCCAAGCAGTGGGTTTTATTACCAAGAAACAATAATTGGGATCAGGTACACCAATTTGTCAGCTGCTTTATTGATAAACGAGATCCAGCCTTATGTTCTTCTGTTGGAGAATAACTTTTTTACAGTCTAGTATACTTTTGTATACTGTACTGTAACAGAAAAAAGATTAGAGATTGTTAAGGGAAAGATATAGGATTGTAAGGGAAATAACAGCGATATTTGTCTTAATCAATCTGATATATCTTTGTGTTCCCGGACTGGAAAATAATTTTTCCTAATTTTAGGAATTTGTCTTCGGAGACTTTGTATTTTTCTCTTTCTTGGTTGCCGACAATCACATATTTCACTTGATATTTTTGCAGATAAGTTTCCGCTGTTTTTAAATCTTGAGTTTCGTAAATTAATTGGACTTCGGAAGCTCTTTTCCCCGGTTCATCAAAACTGCCGCGCCAAAGCCATTCATGTACCAGCCAGCCTTCGACCGTCGGCAGACCGGTGGCCATGGAAATTTGATTAAATTCGGTGTAGCTGTCCCCGACCGCTTCTAAAATTGTCGGCTGGCCGGTAACATTTTGGTTTAACCAGTTAATAACGGCGAGATTGTCAGGATTGGTGCTTTGAAGAAATTTTAATCCGGCTAAACTCTGATAGTTTTTTAAGTCGCCGTAATAGGAGTTGATGGCGAACTGTGGGTAAGCAAGAACAAAAGAGAGAAGCAAGAAGCAAGAAGCGAGAAGCGAGAATTTTAAGATCCTGTTTCTTAAGTTAGTCAAAACGTTGACAATAATATAACCAGAAGCGATCGAATAAAGCATAAAAGATTGGTAAACCAATTTAAACATCGTATTGGCGCGGTGGTAGGAAGCGATGTAGATGTCTTTGACATACAAGAATTCCGGGATGATTATTAAGAGAGTAGCGATGCTTATTAAAATAAGAATAAAGATATCGGAAGTAAATAATTTATAATTTATAATTTGTAATTTGTAGTCAATTTTTAATGTTTTAAGGTTTAAAAATTTTAAAATTAAGAAAATTATTATCAACCACCAGGGGAATCCCCATAATACTGGTAACATCCACAAGGGTGTGTGGGCGTGGACCAAAGCAATTCCTTGGGCAATTTGAGAAAAATGCAAATGGAATGGTAAAGAGAAGAAGATTGCCAAGAAAAAAGTGCAAACAACAAACAACAAAGTATTAGTGAAAGTCTTAATTGTGGAACCAAATTCTTGATAATTTTTCCAAAGAATAACCAATCCTAAAACCATAAAATAGATTGGAAAGTCCCAGGAATTGGTCATGTACATTACTGCCAGCGTTAAAGCTGGCAGTAATAATTTTAAATTAAATTGAGAAGAAAAAAATGATAGTAAAAACGCCAAGAATAGAAGAACAAATGGGATGTCTGAGACGTGACCGTGAAGATCGGAAACAACAAAAGAATATAAGGGGAATTCGTGAATCGTATTGTCCATCGCCCCGAATTTTTCCACAATAAAACGAGTGGCATCGGGATACCAATAGCCGGTGAAACTGAAATTGTGAGTCAGGAACCAATAAAGAGAGTGAAGATTGCCGCCTAAAGTTAGAAGTGTTGCGGATAGAAATCCTGCAAACACTGAAACACGGAATTTTTTTGAAGCACTGAAAAAATGCATAAGATTTGCCCCAAGACTAAAAGTGGCGGAAAAGGCCAAACTGAAAATAGTGGCGATCATGAGGTTATAAGTAATGGCAGAATTGATTCCTGAAATCTTGGTTAAAATTGCCGCGACCAAATGACCGAAATAATAATAGTTGATCGTTTTGCCGGACATCCACAGATCCAGCGGCGGAAAATATTGACTGCGCAGTAAAGAATTCACGAAACCAAAATCCATAAATTTTTCTAAACCATTAATATCCGGCTGAAAACCGCGAATAAAAGACCAGAAAGCCAAACATAGGAAAAAAAGAATTTCCTCAAAAAGAAAAATCTTCCAGCAAGACCGAAGATCGGGAAGTAAACTTTTTCGATTGCGAAAGGCGAGATAAAGGGAAATTAGGAAAAAGATAAGGATAATCAGGAAAATATGGGGAACGGAAAAAGACAAAATTTTCAGACTGCCGGATAACCAAACAAAATAACTGATAAGCAATATTCCAAGAATCTTACTGAAAGCATATCCCCGATCAAAAAAATTATTAAAAATCTTCCCGGTTAAGGGTAGAAAAATAATGCCGATTAGAAAAAGCATCAGCCACCAGAAAAAAATAATGGAAAAATCAGAAATCATCTTTATTCTTTCTATTAATTAGCCAACCCAGTGTTGATAATAAGCGAAATCATGATAGGCCGTCAATAAGACGACTATAATTATGGTTAAAAGCCAGAGCCGCTTGGGGTAGAGACGATAAATTTTTTCCAAGGCAAGAGCAGCAAAAAAATAAATCATCGGTAAAATAATTAAAGCTCTAGCTCCGTTTGGCGGATCAACGGTCAGAATTTGTCCAAAAATTAACCCCAAAAGATAAACAATCCACCAAACATAAGTTGTTTTAAACCGCCTTAAACTTATAAACAAACCAAGGATAAATAATATTCGTATAATCAAATTCACCGGAGAATCTTTCAAGGGTAAATAGCGGGAATTTTCAATTCCACCGCCGTCAACCGGTTCCAATAAAACCCACGATTTTATCGTGGTTGAGATTTGATATTTTATAATTTTTGTTGTATCAGTCATTCCGTGGTAAGGTTTAGTATTAAAAACCGAAACGACTCTTTGCCGCATATTATAAAGTTCCCAATTCTGAGATATTTTATTAATCCAGGGAAAAGCGGTGATAAAAAAGGTGCCAAGAAAGATTAACAAAACGGTAACCTTCTTTTTAGATGAATAATCAGCGCAAACGGTTTTAATTAACAAGAAGGCAAAACCGGCAATAAGATAAACTTCGGCGGCACGATAGCCGTAAAAAATAATACCTCCAACAAATCCCGATAAGGTGAACCAAAATAATTGTTTCTTCCTGAAAGCCAAATCGAGAAAGTAGAAATAATAAAGACCCAAGACCGTCGTGTAAATTACTCCCCAGCCGACTCGGGAAAATTGAAGATAATAATAACTAAACGCAAAAAGCAAAGTAACGCAAAAAGCAAGATATTTATTAATTCTTTGGGTTAAAATTAAATAGAAGGTCACCAGACCGCCCAAACTAAAAAGTACCGAAGTTAATCTAAGGATAAAAAGATCAGGAGTTGTTCTCAAAAGTTGGGCCAACAAAATCGTAGGGTAATAAAAAAGGGTTGCTTGAGAATAATCCCATTGAAAATCAGTAACGACAAGGCCTTGTTTGTGGTTAACAAGACCATGAATATCCCTAAGATAGGCCGGCTCATCAACAATCATTCGGGGAATTGATTCCAACTTCCACAAACGGGGGTAAAGAGAAAAAAGAATGATTACGAATAATAAGAATAGATCAGTTTTCATCTTTAAAGAAGATCTTGTTTCTTAGTTGCCATTATCCAAATAATCGGGCCAAATTTTTTTAGGTGAATCACTTCAAAATGAAAAATAATTTCGGCTAATTTCCAAGATAATAACGAAACAAAAGGAGAAAAATGGTTTAGCGTGCCAACCTGCTTAATTTGAAAGCCGTTTTCCGAGATAATGTTGCCGATTTGTTTAGGAGTAAATTTCAAGACATGTTGGTCATTCAGAGAAGGAACCAGTTTAAGAGTATCGAGAAACCATTGAATAACCGGCCAAAGACTTTTTTGATTAGGGGTCGTTAAGAAAAATTGACCATTCGGTTTTAAGACCCGATACGCCTCGGCTAAGATTTTTTTATACTCTTTGATACTCAAGTGTTCAACCACTTCAAAAAGAATAATTTTGTCAAAATAATCATTTTTGAAAGGAAGACTTTGTAAGTTTTTATTAAAAAGCGCGATATTTTTAATTTTTAATTTGGAAGCTCTTTCTTTAGCAAAGTTTAACGCTTCTTTGTTGCTGTCAATTCCAACCGCTTTTTTAACCCGGCCGCTTAGAGCAATAACAATATTCCCAGAACCGCAGCCGGCATCAAGAATTATGTCGGTTGGTTTAAACTTTCCAGTCGTTTCCAATAAAAGAAGTTTATTGGCATGCCAAAACCGTTGAGGTGCAAGACCGAAATTCAAAGCTTGATACTGATAATTCCCCGGGATTTTAATATTATTCATATTGACAGTTTAACTCAACATTATAAATTAAAAATAGTCTTTGAGGGTTTGAATATGATGCATCGAAATTTTGTTTGAAATAGTTAACGTCAATATTGGGCAAATTAATATCGTTATTGGTGTTTTCAACGGTAAAATAATTTATATGGTTTTGCCTCAACAGAAAACAGGTTTGTGTTTTATTTTTGCTTTCATAAATTTGGCGGAAAATTCGTCCCCGCTTATCCGCATCATAACCTATTCCCCAAGTAAAATAAGGCCAGCCAATGAATATTTTTCTTCCAGCCAGACTGGCAGGATGGTAAAGATAAGAAGAATTTAAAAAAATAGAATCGGGAGGAGTATTCTTTAATATCCATTCAACATCTTGATTATTGGGAGCATCGGAGATCGTAAGCATAAAATCATTTTTAATCGGAAAAAGGTCGATAATTCCGGAAAGAACCATAAAAAAGATTAAAAACGGCGTGATTAATTTGCCCAGAAGATTCTTTTGCCAGAGTAAAATAATGAAATAGGCGGAATACATATTTCCGAAAATGAGAAATAAGTTAAAGAATTTATGGTTGGCAGCGATTTCCGGAGAAAACTGAAAAAGATTACCGATAATAAACAATGGAAAAATTGCCAACAATATTTTTTTGGCATTTTTGTCGGAGACCACAAATCCTAAAGGAATCAGAAAAAACGAAAGACCTAAATTTTTAAACCAATATAAAAAGAAATTAATCGCGGTTAACGGGGGTGGGACTAAATAACCGGTTCTAAAAGAAAAATTTCCGGTGCTTCCAGAACCGTAATAAATAATTTGGGGAATGGCGAGAATCGTGGAAATAATCAATATTTTGACAATTGTTTTTCTTAATTTGGAAAACGACAGGAATAAGAAAAAAAGGATGATGTAAGCGGCAAAAAAGACAACCTTATGAAAGATGGGGGTAAGGCCAAGAATGATTCCCCAAAATAGGGTTTGGAAAAGAGAAATTGGCTGCGTTTTCTTCATTGATTTTAGGAGCACAAAAAGGAAAAGAACAATAATCAAATATCCGATTGCCAGATGCCTTTGGTTAGTGTAAATATTTAAATTCCAAAAAGCGGAAACAATTTTACCGTCATATGGTCCGAATGATGGGAATGTGGTGTTGCTAATAATTTCTGAAATCGTTTGAAGCGATAATGGATGGATTTTGAAAAATTCTAAAAAGGAAAATGAGCCGTTGAAAAGAAAAAAAATAACGGCCAAGAAAGAAACAGTCCTGCTTTTGAAAACTAGTTTTGTCAAAAAATAGATACCGACGATGAGGCCCCAGAAACCCAAGACGCTGGGAACATTTAAGGCCCAACTGATGGGGGTACCCATTTTTTCAATCATTCCCACCAAAAGATAGAATAAAAAGTGATATCTTATTGGTTCTCCCGGGAAAAGCGGATATTCCGGCGGAAAATTATTACCTTTTGAAAAGGAGCGGATTAAAGGAATATTGGCTCCAAAGTCACTCCAGGCTTTGGTGGCAACTAAAATATTGCTGTCTTTGTAATCAAAAGTATGCCACATGAGCCAGTAGGAGAATAAAAACAGACAACAAATAAAGATTAACTCCGAGAGGTTTTTTGTTTTAGGAATTAAAACCATTGCTATATTGTTATATTGCTAGATTGTTATAATGTTACTCTATAAATTTAGCGATTTTTTCGCCCAACTCAACCGCATAATTAATCCCCCTATCCCAGGGATAAATTTGTTGCATATTGGCTAAATAAACATTGGGAATTGAAGTTTGATGCGGCGGAATAATTCGTGAATAATTAGTCGGGGTGATTGGTTGGGCGTACTTATTAGATGACAATTTGAAATTTTCAATTTTCAATTTGAAATTATAGTCAGGGTTAATTTTTTTAAGGAAAGGCAAGAATTCTTTAAAGATTTCTTCTTTGGTCATTTTGAAAAATCGATGATTGGCCGGATAATAACCGCCTACATATAATATATGATTTCCTCCGTAATACTTTGGGTCGATAAAGTTTGTTTGTTCAACCACAGAGACAAAAGGGTAACCCGGATCATTAATATTTAACCAATAAGTATTGTCAATCAGAAACTTTTCTTTAAGAACCAATATCATGTTTAAGGCACCAAGCATAGGTGGAAGCTTTGTTTTTGGGGAAAAGATTGAGGTTGGAACAGTCAGAACAATTTGATCATATTTGTTATTATGATTTAAATCATTAATACGAGCGATCTCTTGATTTAGATAAATTTTTCCGCCGTTTTCTTTGATCTTTTCCTCTAATTTGTCAATCAGAACCTGAAACCCGCCGTCAAGATAGCCCAACTGAAAACTTCTTTTTTTAATTCTTGCCCAAAACCAGGCAGCGGATATTTGATCGGAAAATGAACCGAATTTAGCCTTGATTAACGGTTTCCAAAGAATTTGGTAAGCTTTTCGGCCATATAATTTGGGCAGGAATTTTACCGCGGTAATTTTTTCCAAAGAGTGCCAATCCGGGTAAACTTTTAGAAAAATCGTGGCCAAACCGGTGCGGATTTTTTGCGGATAGTTTAGTAATGGAGAAAACAAAATTGAGGCAGGGGAATCAAACCGGCTAATTTTGTCTTCATAGTAAATTGAAGTCTTTGGCCGACTAAATTTTAACTGATCACCCAAGCCTAATTCATTTATTAGTTTGATGGCGTTTTGGTCAGTGGTAAAAAGATGATGGTAAAAAAATTCCAAGCTCCAATCCCAATTTTTTTGTTTAAAACCAGACGCTAACCCGCCGGCAAAATCATTTTTTTCAAAGATGGTAACTTGATGTTTTTGCGAGGTAAGACGATAGCCCGCAGTCAAACCAGTTATCCCCGCACCAATAATCGCAATTTTCATAGCGAATTAATATTCGATATATCAGTTCTCTGAACTGTTATACGTGAATTTTAACACACTTTTAGTTTAGAGAGCCAGAAGGAGTGAAAAGATAATTAACGCTGCCCCGCCGGTAAGAATTCCAACTGTTGGTAGAGAAATACCAACTTTGGGAAGGTTTTCGGTTGTTGGGATTGGGGTTGCGGCGCTGCAGCTGCAATTTTGGGAACTTTTACAGGCAGGATTGACACAGCGGGAAATACCATTGGCAGAATAGCAGGTCATTCCACTTGGGCATTCACTATCCTGGCCGCAGACTTCCCAGCAATTTTTGTTGCAAATACAATCGTTTTCGTCAACACAGATTGGGTTAACGCATTTTTTAATTCCTCCGATTGTTTGACAGCGAAGATTGCCATTACAATCACTATTGGTCGTGCAGGTTTGCTGACAGCCCAAAAGCGGGGTTGGTGTCGGCGTGGTTGTAATAGGACTGGTCGGGGTTGGGGTACCCGTTGGTTGCGGTGGAGTCGTAGGTGTGGGGATAAACTCGCAGGTTTCATTATTCTGCCAGGCCGTTCTGATAAAAAAACTGCTTCCCCAAGGGATTCCGTTAAGACTAATAAGATCAGCTTGGTCGCGTTCGCAGCAGGAAACCGTTTCTTCAACGGAAAAAGAAATCACTGTTTCCGCGGCGGTTTCTGCCGGGGCGTCAAACTCAACTGTTTTTTCTACTTTCGTGGAATTTGGATCGCCGGAATTGCACTGATCATAACCGCCGGTTTCAGTCTTAACCAAACAGTGGAAGATTTTTATAACGGCGACAAAATGTTGGTTCGGCTTGGCGCCGGTGAGATTCCAGGTTAATTTCCATTTTCCTCCATCTTCACTTTGCGCAGAAGGAATGATTTTAATATTGTCTGAAGTTGTTTGGGGATAGTCGGCTTGACGGGTGCTTTTAACACAGGGAGGGAAAGCGGCTTTTGGAGGAATAACCTTCTGTTGGGATAACTTAAGAGCCATTCCCAAAGTGACAAGAAGGAAAACGACGATAATGGCCGAGCCGATAATTTTTATTTTTTTAGAATTATTCGAAGGAGTAATAAAAACTTTTGTTTGGTCAACCGGCGGCGGCGTGGGAATTGATACTGGTGCCGGCGGAACCGGGGTAGATGGCGGTAAAGTATTATCGTCCATATCGGTTATTAACAGCGTAACAGAAAAAGGAAGTAAAAATCAAGAGCAAACCAAAACCGAAAAACAAAGTCGTTGTTGGTGAATTTCCCGAGGCGGGAATTATTGGAGTTGGTGTCGGGCTTGCCTCGAGTGTAGTCGAAGGGGTCGGGGTTGGACTTGCTCTAGTCGAAGGGGTGGGGCTAAGCGTGCCCGACGGGGTGGCCGTATAAGCCGGAAAATCGTTTTCCGCCGCGTAAACCACAAAATTTCTGGTAATAGTAGTATTGCCAATAGTTATCTCGATCGTGTGATTACCTGGTGGGAGATTGGCCGGCGGCGTCCAGGACCATTCGCCTTGATTATTAACTTTGGTAGAACCGGACAAATTAGAAGAAGAATGGATGGTGATTTTGACCGTTTCTCCGGGTTTGCCGGTGCCAAAAAACTCCGGATTTTGGGTATTAACAGTTTCATTTTGAAGAGGATTTGTAATTGTTGGCTCACCGTTTTGGTTGGCTTGCGGAGAATAATTTCCTTCCAGAGAAAATTTAGAAACGGGTGTCGGCGTGGGTGTTAGGTTGTTTTCGGTTGTTGCTTGGGTGAAATCATAAGTTTTTCCCAAAACGATTTCCGGGATTGGATTATCATCTTTGGTTAAGGTGGTCGCTAAAGAGTTGAGCGGGGAATTTCCTTGAACAAAGATTTCTTCCCGGCCGTTTTCCCTATCGTACGCGCTATAATTTTTTAAATCAGCAGAAAAAGCGCTGTTTAAGGGGATCAGCCAGTCGCCGGACGACCGGACTAAAGCCGATTGGGGTGTTACCCCGGCCAGACTCAAATAGACAATTGCTCCTTCGGCCGGAGTATTGTCGTTTTGCAAGACCGTGCCGGTAGCCACGTCGCTTGGCGGAAACGAACTTGCGACTCTTGAAGCGGTGGTAATTTCAAAAGGTGGCGCCGTTTGGTTATAAGTTTGACCGCCGGAAATAAGCCGGTAAAAATAAGTGGTCTGCGATTGTAAATTTTTTAAAGTTACATAATGATTTTTGAAAGAACCGGTTTGACCCGAAAGCTGATCCCGATCGTCAAGAGTGGATTGATTTACTGACGAGTTTTTGTCATACGTGACAAAACCGGAAGTGGGAGAATCGGTAATCCAAGAAACGGTAAATCCAGAATCCGAAAGATTAGTAATTTTTATTTGGTTGGGAATAAATTCAGGAGAAGCTTGGGAAAAATATTGTGGTCCTTTTTCCACCAGAAATAAGCCGGTAGTAAAACCGGTCACCAGGAGTATTAAGGCCAAAATTGTCGGCAAACGGATAAATTTTTTCATTTTTCGATTTTTATTCTGTTTGACAGGTTTTCTAAAACTTTCAGGTCAAGCTGGGGGTTTAAGGGTTCAATTTGTTCCTGCAGAACTTCGGGAATATCCCGCTTATTCCATGCCCGGTATGTATCGAAAGCCAGCCAGGTGGCAGCGGTGATCAAGGTTAAAATTGAAAAGAGGAATAATTGTCTTGGTAGTTTTTGTTTTCTGGGCATGTTATTTTGTTAGTGGAAGATATAAAATTCTTCCGTTTACACTTAGATTCAAGGTTTGCAAATCCTCCGTTCCGGCTTGGCCTAAACTAAAGCTGTCAATAATAACTAATCTTCGTAGGTTTTCCAATTTATTTAAAGTGTCTTTAAGATTTTCGTAGACGCCTGCGGTCTTAAACGAAAAATTAACTTCTTTAAGTTCGGTGTTGGTGGGCAAAATCTTAGCCGGCGGTTTATTGATAAAATCAACCGGATCGTAATCAATATTTTTTATGGTTAATCCCTCCTGCTGAAATAAAGTTTCCAAATACCAGGCAAAACCCTCCATTGACGGATCGGTCGGTAAGGCTTCATCAACCAAAGTGATGGTTTGAGAATTAGTGTTATAGTTATTTTGGGCTTGAGTAATATCGTTAATTTTCGTTTGCAGTTTCTGATCCAATTCTTTTTTGGTATTGATTTCCGAAACCAGAGAGAAAATCGTGCTGATGGCGGGCTTAAGGGCAAAAAGGACAAAAAAGGCGACCGTAAAAATGCTCAAAGTCAAACCAGTATAAACAATTACCTCTTTTTTTTGATAGAGACTGTTTAAATTAATAAAATAACGGTGGTAGCGGTGGTATTCCTGCTTCCAGGATAAAGCCATATTATTTCAGTTCGGTTTTGATCGTAAAATCAAGACCGGGCTTTTTGCCTCCTTTCGTGATATTGGTGATTTGGGTTTGGGTAAATATCGGCGATCCGGATAAGTTGTTGATAAATAGGCTTAAACCGCTTTCATTAAAGGATGTGCCGGTAACAGTCAAGACTTTTTCTTTAAAGTTTAGGCTTTTTATGATCAAATCCGATGGGGTTATCCGCTGGAATTCTTCAAGAATTTTATTGACGCCCAACTGGTTATTTTCCACGCTTTGGATTTGGGTAATTCGGTTTTGGGCGGAGCGGAAAGTTTTTTCAAAACTGGCGGAATTGACAACGATCGATTGTTTTTCTCTAATTTTATCCTGAAGATCGGCTAAGTCGGTATCCAGTTTGAAGCGGGAGAGAAAGGCGAGAATGACCACTAGCTCGGTAAAAACAACAATCCAGCGGCCAACCGTCAATGCCCAATTTAAGAATTTTCCTAATGGTCTTTTTTCAAAGTCTTCTTTCTGTAAAAGGTTAATTTGGTGGGCGGGCATGTTAAAACTATCATAGTCGATTTAATAAGGATTTGTCAAAGAGGAATTAGCTTTGGGCTTTTTTAATCAGCCGGCTTTTAAGACGGGCGGCTTTTCCTTTATGGATAATGCCCTTGGCTGCCATTTTATCAATGAAGCTTTGGGCTTTTTTAATCTTTTCTTTAGAGTTCTTTTTCCTAGCTTCGGTAAGCACTTTATGAAGACCGATTTTGAGCGGTAAATTTCTTGTTTGCTTGCGGCGGCTGTTTCTTAGCGATTTTTTTGCACTTTTTGTTTGCGGCATAACCATTATCTTAGCATATTTAAAGACTCTTGACAAATTCGGGTTTTATTTGGTAAAGTTAATGAGATGGAAACTAATACTAGAATTGCGATTTTCAAAGGGAAAGAAATCAGAAAAGTTATTTATAAGAACGAATGGTGGTTTGTGGTAAACGATGTTATTGAATTGCTTACCGATTCAATAGATCCTGCCCAATATTTTAAAAGATTAAAACAAAGAGACGGGGAATTAGCTAAACTTACAGACAAAGGAGGGGTACAGTTTGTACCACCCCTTATGCTTGAAATTGAGACGATCGGAGGTAAACAAAAGGCTTATTGTTGGAATACGGAGGGAATTTTTAGGCTTATTCAATCAATTCCGTCACCCAAGGCTGAACCTTTCAAGCGTTGGTTAGCCAAAGTAGGTTATGAGAGAGTGCAGGAAATTGAAGATCCAGAACTAGCTACCAAGAGAACTAGGGCTTTATATAAAGCCAAAGGATACCCCGATTCCTGGATTGAAAAAAGAATGCGGGGAATCGCTATCCGTGAAGAGTTGACGGATGAATGGCAAAAAAGAGGTGCGGCCGAACAAAAAGATTATGAAATTCTTACCGCGGAGATTTCCAAAGCGTCTTTTGGAATTACTCCAGGTCAATATAAGAAATTAAAAGGCTTGAAGCGCGAAAATTTACGTGATCACATGAATGATTTTGAATTGATTTTTACCATGCTTGGAGAACGTTCAACTACGGAAATTCACCGTAATGAAAATTCACAAGGTATTCCAAAATTAAAATTGGATGCTAAGGCTGGAGGAAAGATCGCCGGCGGAGCACGTAAACAACTGGAAAAACGTTTAGGACACTCAATTGTTTCGAAAGCTAATTATTTACCTAAATTACCCAAAACAATTAAGAAAAAATTGCTTGACAATTAATTTATATGAGTAAATAATAAAAACATGGATACAAAAGCAACTATGCCAGATATTCCAAGAGCTCCAATTTCTAATCCGGTAGTTCCGCCGCCAGTTCCTCAAAAATCCTTAAGAATATAAAATTTATAGGGAAAGATGCCAAAGTTTGCGAAACGGAAAATTCTCTTAATCTATTATCTTTTTCCAGTCCAGATAAGAAGAAAGATTTTAGTGTTAGGTTTATCGCCAATACTCCTTATTCTGAAAATATGCAACTTTTGTTGAATCTACTTTCCACCTTTAAATTTACCGAATAAAGAAGATCTTTCGACGCGCTAAGCTTGCTCAGGATGACAGAAGATTGCTTCGTTACACTCGCAATGACATTCTTATTGGAATATAATTACTAAGAAATTTCTAAATTTTCTACATGGTAAACAACCTAATTCAAAGCGGGAAGTCACTTTTTCTAAGAAAACAGACCAATATTTTGTCGGCCGCTTCCGTAATCATGGCTGCGGTTTTGATGTCCCGAATTTTGGGTTTATTGCGCTTGCGGTTGATGACCGAACGGTTTTTCCCCGATGCCAAATGGCAGTTTGATGTTTATATCGCTTCCTTCCGTTTTCCGGATATGATTTTTGAACTGTTGGTTCTGGGAGCATTGTCGGCCGCTTTTATTCCCGTTTTCAGTGAGTATTTAGAAAAAAATAAGGAGGAAGCTTACCGGGTGGCTTCTTCGGTGATTAATATTCTTTCGCTTATTTTTGGCTTGGCGGCAGTGGTGATGTTTATTTTTGCTCCCCAGCTTTCTCATTTGATCGCTCCTTCTTACGGCCCGGAGAAAATTGACCTGTTGACCAACTTGACTCGGTTGATGCTTTTTGCCCAAGTCTTTTTCTGTATTTCCAATTTTTTGACAGGAATTATCCAGTCGAACCAGCGATTTTTAATCCCGGCGCTGGCCCCAATTGTTTATAATATCGGGATTATTTTGGGAATAATTTTTCTGGTCCCGATAATGGGAATTTACGGAGCCTCGGTCGGAGTTATCTTTGGGGCTCTTCTTCATCTTTTAATTCAATTGCCGTTGGTTATCAAATTAGGATTTGTTTATCATTGGCGGGCTTGGGATTATCACCATCCGGGATTTAAAGAAATTGCCAAATTAATGGCGCCCCGGACTTTGGCCTTAGCGGTTTCCCAAGTGGAATCAACCGTTTCGGTTTTCTTAACGACCTTTTTGATTGAAGGATCGGTTTCTCTTTTTTATTTTGCCCAAACACTCATGAATATTCCGATTGGTTTGTTTGGCGCCACCATCGGTCAGGCGGCTTTGCCGTCCCTTTCCCAAAGCGTGGCCAAAAATGATTTGGAAGAATATAAAAAGAATTTCTTGTTTTCTTTTTTCCAGACGCTTTATCTGGTTTTGCCCTTGACCGCGATCTTACTGATTTTGAGAATTCCGGCGGTCAGAATTGCCTATGGGGTTAAGGGGTTTGCCTGGAGTGAGACTTTAGAAACCGGTAAAACTTTGGCTTTATTCAGCGCCGCCATTGTCTGTCAAAGCGTAATTCAGATTTTAATCCGGGGATTTTACGCCCTGCACAATACCAAAACGCCGCTGGTTTTAAGTTTATTGGCGGTTTTAACCAATATTGTTTTAAGCACGATCTTTATTTTCAAATTTAAATGGGGGATTGGCGGGTTGGCCTTTTCTGCTTCAATTGTGGCGGTGATTCAAACCGGCTTGCTGCTCCTTTTTCTTGATCGGCAGGTGAAGGGTTTTAACCGTCAAAGAATTCTCTCTTCTTTTGGGAAAATCGGATTAGCAACGGCCACGATGGGTCTTTTTCTTTGGGTGCCGATGCGGTTTCTGGACCGGTTTGTTTTGAATACCCAAAAAACCGGCGAGCTGATTCTTCTGACAATTATTGCCACTCTAACTGGTACGTTTGTTTATTTACTTCTCTCGATTATTTTAAAAATTGAAGAATTTCAAGTCGTTGTCAGTTTGGTTCGGAAAATGGGCCGCTGGCGGGAAATTTTAGGTCAATCGGAAGAAATAATAGAGAACACAACCAACTAATCGTTAGAGGGTCATTCTGAGGTGAAGCCGAAGAATCTAGCGAAGTCAGGCTGAGCTTGACGAAGCGCTGAAGCTAGATCCTTCACTGCGTTCAGGATGACAAGGTTTTAGATTACTTCCTTGTCAGATCCAGGAGAAGAATCTGATTGGGCTGGAGGAGAATGGTATTGGTAAAAGTATTGTTAATAATCGTTCGGATTGATCCGACTTCTTTTTCGTAAAGAGAAATTTCTTTATACAAATAATCGCCGTTTTCCAGATTGGTAATGATTACCGGTACGGATTCAAGGTGGCTTTGGTTAATATCAAGATTAACTAAAATTACTCGGATTGTTTCCCCGTCCCGGCCGGCAAAGCCGGTGATCCAGGTGCCTTCACCTTCGAGTAATAATCTTGTCCCGGTCACGTTATTTAACAAATTCAAAGCATTAAAGCGTGGTTTTTTCTGGCCGGCCGCGGTTAGCAATCCCCAATGGCTGGTTGGACCGTCTTTAATCTCAAAAGTAAAAACGCCGTTAACTCTTTGAAGTAATTGCCGCGATAAAGCAACCAGGTGGGCGGCGGCTAATTGGCTATCGTTGATGGAATTGTTTTTAGAATCCGGTCCGGACTCGGTAATATATTTTTCTATTTGTCCGGCGCCGTTTTGGAAAAGCCAGGTATCAACCCGGTTGACATCCTCAAGAAAGGTTAGCGGATTATAATCATAGCGGTGCCAAGAATAAAAATCCAGCCGCAAATGATTTTCGGCAATATAATTCAAAAAACCATCTACCCAGTTTTCGTAAGGAGCGGTGGTGGCCGGCCCGCCGATTTTAAAAAGGTTGGTATTTTGGGTTTGATTAGCGCCGGCGACGGCATACCGGTATAAAAGCCGGTAATCTTTATCACCCCCGATTTTCCAGTTGCCAAAAAGATCCGGTTCATTCCAGATTTCGTAAGCAACACCGGTAAGATTAAATTCGGATTGGCCGGAGTAATGCTGAATTGTTCTTTGGATCAATGTTGACCAGTCAGCCCAAAATTGGGGCGGATTGAGAATTTGTCCGTCTTGGGCAATCGCCGGGGGCATATAGGATAAGGAAAAGAAAGGCAGAGCGCCCGTTTGAATAATTTGTTTGACGACTTTATCCAGTTGGGAATAGTCATAAGAAATACTGCCGTTTTTCTTGTCGACTACGTCGTAGAAATCAAAAACATGATCAATCCGGATGTATTTTGGTTGAAGCTGGGTAATTTTGGGAATAATTTTATCAAAAGGAAATTTTTCCTCGCCGCCTTGCGCCAACATTTGCCAAATGGGAATAATTGGGCCTTGAGAGACCGAAGCGTCAACGACAATATTGGCGTTAATCCCGGCCGCCTGGCTCAAATAATGCTGGGCGGTTTGGACCAAGACCAAAAACAAAGGCAGGGCAGCCAAAAGAAAAAGGGGAATAATAAGACCGGAAAATTTCTTCATGAGTTTAGTTTAGCAATTTTTAACAAAAAAAACACACCCGGAGGTTCAAGTCGCAAAAGCGGGCTTAAATTCGGGTGTGGTAGTACTTAATCTTTCAACAAGGTGGCGCTCTGACAGTTGCGACAACAGCCTGTCAGGGCGGTGGAAAAAGCTTGAACGCGAACTTACCTCATGGCGCGGGAGCGCATGCGAACCTGTGCTTTGCGACAGCCGATGATCGTGGCACATCGAGTATTCGCATCCTTAATGTCCGTTTCGATTTGCTTTTCAACCGTCAAATCGCCGAGCTGTTTGTAGGGCCTTCCGTGCCAGAGCAAGCACCCACACTCAAGCTGTCGTAACAGCTTTTTTACTCCCCTGACCCACACTTCAACTAGGGGGAGATTTTCAACACTTTCATGCGAGTAGCTTACTTGGTGGGTTTGGGCGCAGGTAGGTCTATCACTATTGGCTGACATCATCCTCTCCTCTTGCCAGTTCGTCTTGATCTCGTTGCAAGCCTAAACTTCGGACATTTGCGTTTGTTGGTTCGTTCCCGGACGATATGTCTTTGTATCGCCACCGTACCCCTCCTCAAGTAATACGGTTTCTATTTCGGCCAAGCTAGACGCTAAGCCAAAGCCAGGGGGACGAAGCTTAGATTTGCTTTTGCCTCCTTTACCTTTTGTTCGGCGTTTGCTCGTGTTTGCCTTCGGCGACACCTTGCGGCGGCATAAGAGGATCTCCACTTTTCTTTTCTTTTTTCCGCGGTATCCGCCGACAGCGGGGCATAGAGCCTCTGGAGCAGTTCATGAAACCCTCCTCGCATTTTGTTGTTGGTAACCGGTATTAGGTAAGGACATGCATTCGATACAGAAGAGTTTTCCGTGCCAGAGATACGCTTGACCAGACAGCTCTTTCCGGCATTTGCGATTGACACATTTTTTATGCTTGTGCCAGTCGACATTTACCAGTCTTGGCGGGGTACTGTCAACAACCGTATCGACAGTAGGGGTTGCGAAGGAACTTGGTTCCCCGGCTCCAAGCCCAAAGGCAGAGGTGGAGCCACCGTCGAAAGGGACGCTTTCTCATTTTTCCTCCTTCTTTCTAAAAACCTAAGTGAAATTCATTGATAAGGTTGGAGAACAAACGGCAAAATTTACCGTCTCTTTTCCAACCTTATCTTATGTTAAAGAACAAAATTTAGAACAGAAAAATACCCCTGTATTTTCCTCTATTTAGGCCCAATTGTCAATTCGGCCCAAAAGAAAGGGGATAAGTCTTAACCAAGTTCGGCTGAAATTTATCCCAGGTGAGATTGAAAGAGCTAGCCGTTATTAGTCCATTTACCATTGCCGGCAGGAGTGAAGGTAACAAGATTTCCCCCAATACAAACAGTTACCCCAACTACCTCCTTGTTTTCATCGATCTCTATATAGAATACTCCTCCGTCTCTTCGGTGAAGGTAAAAATAGAGGTGTTTATTGGGATATAAGGAGGAAAAGGTTGGTTCGGATGAAACCACGGACCAATTGTTTCTTAGTATCCAGAGCACTCGATCGTCGATTTGAGCAAGCGCAAGAGGGAAAATGATTCCTTCTTATTGATTACTCAATCTATTCCCGATTGAATCAGGAACAGAAAAGAGGGGATGAATAACGGCTTTTTATCTTGCGACAAAAAGTATTCATCCCGGGTGATGTTAAGAGACTAGGTCGGGGTGGCGTCGTGGGAATGATGTTTCTTGGTCTTTCTTGATTCCCTGATCGTCATGACAATAATCATGATACCGACAATGACAATCAAGAATTGCCACCATATGGTTGCTTCTTTCTGTGGCAAAAGCACCATTGGTCCAAAGATCGCGAACGCCAAGGCAATTCCGCCGTACACTTCAATTGCGTCCTTCCACCACGGATTTTCCTTCTTCATTTCTCATTTTCCTTCTTCGCAAAATTGACAGCCTAAAAGACTGCCTTGATTTTGGGCTAGTAGCCCGGGATACTGGAAAGCTCCTTCCCCGAAGATGGGGATACCACGCTAAGCGTGGACGGAAAAACACGTCTCACATAAGTGAGGGAAAAAAGAGACCAAATATTTAATCTCCTTTATTCCTCACTCATATGAGTTCTTTAATTCTCTCTCGATAAGTTAAAGAACTAAAACTAAGTGGCGGCAGTATAACACAAGTATCCCATAATTGTCAACATTGATTCAGATTGACAACATGGTATAGAATATAAAATTGTGCGTAAATTAGTTTGCGAGATATTAATTTAAGAAAAAAACTCCGGGAAATTCTATTCTATATTATAAATCCAAACATTGTCATTCTGACGAAAGTAGAATTCATACAAATATTTTTGTTTGTATAGATTCCTGCTTTCGCAGGAATGACGGTTCAGGATGACAAAAATTCTTCGCCTTCGGCTCAGAATGACATTTTTCGCCCTTGACATTCTTTAGCAGTCATGGTATGTTAGTGCCAAATAAATGAATGAATTATCTGAAAGACAAACTAAAATTTTAAAAGCGATTATTGAAGAATATATTGAAACCGCGGAGCCGGTCGGCTCGGAAAAAATTGAGAAAAAATATCCCCTGGAAGTCTCGCCGGCGACCATCCGTCATGAAATGATGACTCTAACCGATTTGGGTTATTTGCGCCAGCCTCATACCTCTTCCGGCCGAATACCAACCCCAGTGGCTTTGAAATTTTATATCAAAGAATTAATGGAAGAAAAACAAATGTCCGTGACCGATGAAGTTTCTGCCAAGGAAAGAGTTTGGGATTATCGGTTTGAATTTGATCGGTTGATGCAGGAAGTCACCCGGGCCTTGGCAGAAAAAACTAAAACCACGGTGGTAGCGCAAACCGATAAGGGAGAAATTTATTCGGCCGGCTATGCCAATCTTTTGGATATGCCGGAGTTTTACGATATTGATATTACAAGGACGGTTTTGGAGTTGTTAGATGAAAGCGAAAGACTGCACCAAATTTTTGATCGGCCGTTTGGGGATGATTCGGTCCACGTTCTTTTGGGCGAAGAATTGGAAAAAGGTTATTTAAGTTCCTGCGGTTTGGTTTTTACTCATTTTGAAGCGGGTTCTCAAAAAGGAGCCCTGGGAGCAATTGGTTCCTGCCGGTTAAATTATCCGGTCGTTATTCCCACGGTCCGATACTTTGGAAATTTAATTACGGAGATGACTAAAAATTGGAAATAAACCAATTAAAATGAAGAAAGACGAAAAGAACCAAAAGAAAACAAACGTCCAAGCAGAAATTGACGAATTGACCAATCGGTGGAAAAGGGCGCTTGCAGACTATGAGAATTTGGAAAAAAGAATTAATGCTGAAAAAAATGATTTTGTGAAATTTGCCAATGCTTCCTTGCTCTTGAAAATTTTGCCGGCATTGGATACACTGATAATTGCGCAAAAACATTTGGGAGATGAAGGGTTAGGGTTGGGGGTGAGGCAGTTGGTTGAGGGATTGGAAAGCGAGGGATTGACAAAAATTGAAACGGTTGATAAAGAATTTGATCCAAATTTAATGGAATGTCTTGGGGTTGAGCAAGGGGAAGAAAATAAAGTAATGGAAGAATTGAGAACGGGATATTTACTTAATGACAAGTTATTGAGGCCAGCGCAGGTGAAGGTGGGGAAAAACGAGAAACAAATTTAAAATTCAAAATGCAAAAGGCAAAATTACAATTCAAAATTCAAAATTTTTTACTTTTGACTTTAACTTTTAACTTTTGATTTTTAACTTTTGAATTATATCAATAATATATGTCAAAAATAATTGGTATTGATTTAGGAACCACTAATTCATGCGTAGCCGTGATGGAAGGCGGCAAGCCGAAAGTAATTTTTTCTGCTGAAGGGCGGAATGTTATCCCGTCGGTTGTCGAACCTGTTAAAAATTTAGTGGGAGACGTGGCCAAAAGGCAAATGGTGGTTAATCCGAAATCCACAATTTTTTCCATTAAAAGGCTGATGGGCCGGCGGTTCACCGACGAATCGGTTCAATACGATTCAAAATGGCTGCCTTATAAAATTACTTCCGGTCAAAACAGCATGGCAGTGGTGGAAGTTGAAGGAAAAACTTTTACCCCGCAGGAAATTTCTGCCAAAATTCTGCAAAAATGCAAGGCCGATGCCGAAGCGTATTTAGGAGGAAAAGTAACCCAAGCGGTGATTACGGTCCCCGCTTATTTTGACGATTCTCAAAGACAAGCCACCAAACAAGCTGGGGAAATTTCCGGTTTGGAAGTTTTAAGAATTATTAACGAACCGACGGCCGCTTCTTTGGCTTATGGACTGGATAAAAAGAACGCCCATACGATTGCCGTTTATGATTTGGGCGGCGGGACTTTTGATATTTCCATTTTAGAATTGGGTGAAGGGGTATATGAAGTCAAGGCGACCAATGGCGATACTCATTTAGGCGGCGATGATTTCGATAAAGTAATTTTGGACTATCTGGCGGATGAATTTAAAAAGGAAAACGGAGTTGATTTGCGTAAAGACCCCCAAGCTTTGCAAAGATTGCGGGAAGCGGGAGAGAAAGCAAAAATTGAACTTTCTTCGGCCCAGGAAACGGAAATAAGTTTGCCATTTATTACTCAAGGATCGGTTGGTCCTTTGCATTTGGTGATGAAATTAACGCGATCAAAATTGGAACATTTGGTGGGTGATTTGATTGAAAAGAGCATTAAACCGGTGGAACTTTGTTTGAAAGATGCCAAGAAAACAGTTAAAGATATTGATGAAGTGGTGATGGTTGGTGGTATGACGCGGATGCCGAAAGTTGTTGAGACGGTAAAAGAATTCTTTGGTAAAACTCCAAACCAATCGGTTAATCCTGATGAAGTTGTTGCCGTCGGTGCGGCGATTCAGGGAGGAGTTTTGGGCGGGGAAGTGAAAGATGTTTTACTTTTAGATGTGACTCCTCTAACTTTGGGAATTGAAACTTTAGGTCAAGTTTCTACCCCGCTGATTCCGAGAAATACGACGATTCCAACTTCAAAATCACAAATTTTCTCAACCGCCTCCGATAACCAAACCCAAGTGGAAATAAATATTTTGCAAGGCGAGCGGCCAATGGCCGCGGATAATAAATCATTGGGTCGGTTTGTTTTGGACGGGATTCCCCCGGCGCCAAGAGGGGTTCCCCAAATTGAAGTGGCTTTTGATCTCGATGCCAGCGGGATTTTGAATGTAACGGCGAAAGATAAAGCTACTGGTAAAGTTCAGTCAATTAAAATTACCGGTTCAACCGGACTTTCCAAAGATGAAGCGGAAAGAATGGCGAAGGAAGCCGAAGCCCACGCGGATGAAGATTTAAAGAAAAAAGAAGCGGTTGAAGTCAGAAATACCGCCGATAATTTAGTTTATACCGCGGAAAAAACCTTAAAAGATGCCGGCGACAAGGCAAAACCGGAAGATAAGGAAAAAGTTGAGACGGAAATAAAGAATGTTAAAGAGGTTTTGGCTAAAACTGACGCGACAAAAGAAGAAATTGATACAGCAACTAAGAAATTGTCTGATGAGTTGCAAAAAGTCGGCGCTTCTATGTATCAATCCAGTCAAACACCTCCTGTAAATGAACAGACTGAACAACCGAAAACCGAAGAAACAGAAAAAACCAAAGAAAAAGTTGAAGAAGGACAGGTCGTCGAATAAGATAAAGGCGGGAAGGCGAGACGGCAAGAAGGCAAGAAGGAAAATAAACCCTCTTGCTCTCTTGCTCTTTTACCCTCTCGCCTTAATTAATATATGTCAACAACCAGAGATTATTATGATGTTTTGGGAGTAAATAAAACTGCTTCTGAAGCTGAATTAAAACAAGCCTATCGGAAGCAGGCTTTACAGTGGCATCCGGATCGGAATAAATCTTCGGAAGCGGAAAAGAAATTTAAAGAAATCAATGAAGCTTATGAGATTTTGTCTGATAAAGACAAGCGGGCAGCTTATGACCAATATGGGCATGCGGCTTTTGACCAGGGAGCCGGGGGACCTGGGGGGTTTGGGGGACAACAAAGTGGAACTTATCGTCAGGGACCTTTTACCTATTCTTATAGTACGGGTGCTGGGGCGGAAAACTTTGACTTTTCCGATCCATTTGAAATTTTTGAACAGTTTTTTGGCGGCGCTTCGCCTTTTAGCCGGCAGTCCAGACAAGTTCCCCATTACAGCTTAAGTATCAGCTTTGACGAAGCGGTTCATGGCGTCGAAAAGACGGTGGAAATTGACGGTCAAAGAAAAACGATCAAAATTCCCGCCGGAGTCAATGACGGCTCAAGAATTAAATTTCAGGATTTTTATGTTACCTTGGATGTTAAATCGAATTCAACCTTTGCCCGGGAGGGAGATGATCTGATTGTTAATGTTTCTTTGCCGCTGACAATGGCGATATTGGGCGGGGTAATGGAAGTGCCGACAATTGACGGGGATTTAAAATTAAAAATCAGACCGGGAACTCAACCGGGGACGATGGTTCGTTTGCGCGGTGAAGGAATTAAACATCTGCATAGTTCTGGCCGCGGTGATCAATATGTCCGTTTACAAATAAAAGTCCCGGAAAAATTAACCAGAAAACAAAAAGAATTATTGGAAGAATTTGAAAAAGATACCGATAAATCTTCGTGGTTTTAACTCTTGACAAATATACTAAAATTGTTATAAAATGAAATTGATTGTTGATGAAAGAGCAAAGAAGTTCCTTGATAAACTTGATAAAAAAAGTTCGAGCAAGGTTCTTGTTTATATTAAAATTTTTGAGAGTTACGGATTTAATTTACCAACTAATTATCTTAAAAAAATTAAACATGAGATTTGGGAATTAAGGCCAGGTAGATTAAGAATATTTTTGTATATTAAAGCAGATAACGCAGTTGCGGTTCATGCTATTTTTAAAAAAACACAAAAAATTTCAAACCAAGATTGGGAGACAATAAACCAAAGAATAAGCGATCGACAAAGACTGGAGTCAAAATGAGTAAAACAAGAAAGATTAAATACTATAGTGCAGAAGAATTACAAAAAGAATGGATGAAAGATCCTGAGTTTCGTCGTGCTTATGAAGACCTTGAGCCGGAATTTCAAATTGCCAGAGCATTAATCGATGCCAGAATTAAAAAGAAAATGACCCAAGCGGAAATTGCCAAAAAAGCGGGCACCAAACAACCGGTAATTTCCCGTCTTGAAGGTGCCCAAGGCAGTCCTTCACTTTCTTTAATTAAAAGAATTGCTCAAGCTTTAGATGTCCGATTAGTTTTCCGTCTGGAACCTCGATAATATTACCTGAATCCCCGTTCCAGTGTTAAAAGATGTAATAATAAGTAATTGAGTATTGACATCTTTAGTGATGTTTAGTACAATTTGGTCATGTTAGATCAAACATATTCTATTCAAGCTTATACTCCCGAACAAGTCGCAAAAATGCTCCAGTTAAGTAAGAATACGATTTATGAATTAATTAATCGGGGAGAAATTGTCGCCAAAAAAATCGGCAAGATTTATCGAATTCCGGCCAGTTCGCTTTCATTTCTTTTTACTGGTTTAGATGATGATCTTTTCCAATCGGAACAGGAAGATAAAAAGAATCTTGCGAATGTTCAAAAAGAAATCAGTAAAGTCAGAAAGAATTTGTAATATACATGCGGATTTTTGTTGATTCGGACGTGGTGATTTCTTCTTTGTTTTCCAAAACCGGCGCTGCGTATTTATTGCTTCATCGTTCCAAAATTACTCCGATTTTTTCTAATATTTCCGTTAAGGAACTAAAAATTGTGGCAAAAAGATTGGACATAAAAGAAAATAAATTAGAAAACTTGTTACATAATAAATTTCAAATAATTAAACTAAAACAACCAATTAAAATAAAGGATTTTAGAGGATATGTAAAGGATGTTAATGATATCCATATTATTGTTGGTGCAATAATGGCCAAAGTTAGTTTTTTAATTACTTACAATATGAAACATTTTGAAGTTGAGAAAATTAAACGGGATTACAAAATAATTTTAATGACTCCGGGAAATTTCTTACAATATTTGAGAAGTTTCTAAATCAAACCACCTTAGAGGTGATTTTAGGTAGACACATTTGGTATATATTATTTTTCTAAGGTTAAGTGCTTAATCTCTTCTAATTTTCTTTGATAATCCGCCTGATCAAAAACAAAGCTCCAATAAGAACTTTTCCCTTTGAAATTATCCAAAACAATTTCCTTTGAGAAGAAATTAGTTTTAACTAAGCGTAGATATTCAGGGAGAGATGAAAATTCGTAATTTTCAAGATCCCTAAGAGATTTTACTACGAAAGAGGTGTACGGATTTAAGTGAATATATCTGGACAGATGTAATAGTTGTTCATTCGTTTCTACCCTAACCGCCTTAAATTTTCCTTGAAAAATTGGTCCGTTTCTTTCGTTTTTTGTGTTTGAATATTTAGTGTAACTATTAGTAAAATTTGCGATAAACTTTGAGATACCATTTTCGGTAACTTGTTTCAAAATTAAATGAAAGTGATTGGGCATAAGACAATCAGCAATTATTTCCACCCAAAAATCCTTTTTGTCAGATAATTCTTTTAACAGAGACAATCTATCGTAAGCATTAATTGTGAGAAATTTTGAATATCGGACTGGAACGATTCGATTTTGGTAATAAAAAAGTGATTCCCGTGCCCGATTAAAATCACGTTTGTCCAAGAAAACAGGTTGAGAAGCAACGCCTCGATTAAAAATATGATATATTTCGTTAGTTACTAGGGGAATATTTCTACCGGGCATATTTTTAGTATATAGAAGATATACCAAAGGTGTCAAGA
>PFLE01000009.1 GCA_002784465.1 Candidatus Shapirobacteria bacterium CG_4_10_14_0_8_um_filter_39_15 | reverse complement strand
AAAAGTCAAAGGTCAAAATTACAGGTAAAAAGTCAAAAGTTTCAGAAATTTTGAATTTTAAATTGAACTTTTGCATTTTGCATTTTGATTTTTGAATTAAGTAGTATGGATAGTTTTATCATTTTATATATTATGGTAGGCCTGGTCTTCCTTCTGGGGGGGGAGATGTTTGTGGCTTTATGGGCGATTTTCCGGCTGACCAAGAAAATGACGGAAATGAAAAAGCAGGAAATTCACCTGAAAGAGAATTTGGCCGAAAAAGAGAACAAAATCCTTCGACAAGCTCAAGATAAAGCCGGAAATATTATTGAAGATGCGATTGTGACTGCCAGTAAAATGGAAAAAGGGGCCAAAATTAATCAGGAAGAGCTGGAAAAAATTCTTCGGGAAAAATTGGAAGAAGTGGCCGACCGAGTAATGCAAAGTTACCAAACCCAGTTGGAAAAAGCCAAAGAAAAAGATATCGAAATGTTTAATAGAGTATCAAAAGGTATCGAAGATGATCTGAATCGCCATACCGAAAACCTAAAAAATATTCTTGCTAAACAAACAGTTGAGTCCCAGGAAATTGTTACTCAAAAACTGGATAGCGCTTACGAGACGATGCTGGCCGAAGTGGAAGAATATCGGAGTGAACGATTAGCCAAAGTGGATGAACAGATTTACCAAATCCTGCAAAATGTCACGGAAAAAGTTCTGGGAAAAACTTTGTCATTGGATAAACACCAGGATTTAATTATCCAAGCGCTGGAAAAAGCAAAGAAAGAGAACATCTTTAAGTAATTTTGTCATTCCCGCGAAAGCGGGAAACTATACAAATAATTAGTTTGTTATATAGATCCCCGATCAGGTCGGGGATGACAATTTAACCTATGTTAAATGATTTTATCAAAACCACAGAAGATAGAGATACTATTTTGAATAGTATTGATATCTTATCGGATAGTTTGTATAAGACAAATTTTGATATTCGGAAAAATTTAACTCCGTCTGCTTATCAATTTATTCAATCACAAGCTAAAGGTCGGATTACCCAGTCTTTTTTAATTTCTCTAAAACAAAACCTGCAAGACCTGCCGGTTTTATCATTGACTCTAGCTTTTCCGCCGGACGAAAAGATGATTGAAAAGCTTTCCGGCTGGGTAAAAACCAATGTTACGGATGAAACATTGCTGGATTTTGAAATTAATCCGGAAATTTTAGGTGGCGCTCTAATATCTTTTAACGGCAAATATCTGGACGAAAGTTTAAGCAAGAAAATGGAAGAAATATTTAGCAATCAGAAGGAAGAACTGCTAAAAACACTAAACTGATTAATGTCAAAAGGACATGTCATTGCGAGGAGCCGCAACGACGCGGCAATCTATATAAACAAAGCAAAGAATATCAGTTGATCAGATTATCAGGAAAAGAGATTAGAGAGCAGGAAACAGTTATAACTACTGATATTCTGTTCTCGGGTTTACTTAACCTGATTACCTGATTTACTGTTTTACTATAATATATGGATTCTTTCAAACATTATTTAGACAAAACCGGCGAAATTGGTGTTGTGGATACGGTGACCGAATGCACGGCGACAGTTTCCGGTTTACCCGGGGTGATGCCTTCGGAGCTGGTGTTTTTTGAAAACGGTCAGTCCGGGGAGGTCCTTTCTCTTCACCAAAATTCGGTTGAAGTCTTGCTTTTTAGTCAAGAGCCGTTGTTGATTGGGACAAAAGCGGCGCGTACCGGTGAAGAATTAACGATTCCGGTTGGGGGAGAATTATTGGGTTGCGTGATTGATGCTTTAGGCCGGCCCATTTCTTGTCTTAAACCCCCAAAAACGCCGAAAACCAGAAGAACTCTCACCAGCGATTCTCTGGGAATTGAAACCCGGGCCAGCGTTCGAAAACCGCTGGAAACCGGGGTGGCTTTAGTGGATATGCTTGTGCCTTTGGGCCGCGGCCAAAGAGAATTGATTATCGGCGACCGAAAAACCGGCAAAACCAGTTTTTTGCTTCAAACTCTTTACAATCAGGCCAAAAACGGGACGATTTGCATTTACGGGGCGATCGGCCGGAAACAGGCGGAAATTAAAACCGTTCAAAATTATTTTATTAAACTTGGAGTGATGGATAAAATGATTATTATTGCCGCCGGTGCCGAAGATCCGGCCGGTTTGATTTATCTGACGCCGTATTCCGCCTGCGCCATTGCCGAATATTTTCGCGATCAGGGAATTGACACGGTGATAGTTTTGGACGATATGACGACTCACGCCAAATTTTATCGGGAAATTTGTCTTTTGGCCAAAAGATTTCCCGGGCGCGATTCTTATCCGGTCGATATTTTTTACGCGCATGCGCGCATGTTGGAAAAGGGCGGCAATTTTAAACTTGACGTACCAGGCGGTGTATCATCAGAATCATCAATCACCATTTTGCCGGTAATTCAAACGGCCGGCGGCGATCTATCCGGCTATATTCAAACCAACATGATGTCGATGACCGACGGCCATATATATTTTGACTCGGATTTATTTGCTTCTGGCAAGCGGCCGGCGGTCAATCCGTTTTTATCCGTGACCCGGGTTGGAAGGCAGGCGCAAAGTTCTTTGAAGCGGGAAATTAACCGCGAAATTCTGGCTTTTTTAACCAATTACGAAAAACTTCAAAGTTTTGTTCATTTTGGCGCGGAATTGACCGAAGATGTCCGGCTTTCTTTGGCTAAAGGTGAAAGAATTTACTCGTTTTTTGAACAAAATGAGGCCGAATCCGTCCCCTCAAATCTGGCGGTTTATGTATTGAGCTTGATTTGGCTGGATTATTTTCAGATAGAGAACACCGATCAATTGCGGCAGGAGTATCAAAAAATCTTTGAAAGATATACTAAAGAACCGGTTTACCGGAAAAAAATTGACAGCCTGGTGGACGAAAGCCAGAAATTTAGCGAACTTTTAGACAAAATTAAAAATACAAAATAAACACTGTCATTCTGACGAAAGTCAGAATCTATACAAACGAGGTCATTCTGAACCGTCATTCCTGCGAAAGCAGGAATCTATACAAATAGATTCCGGATTAGATCCGGAATGACAAATGAATAATATGAAACCTTATTATACTTATATTTTAGCTAGTCAAAAGAAAGGGACAATGTACATAGGAGTAACTTGCGATTTAATAAAAAGGGTGTTTGAGCATAAAAATGATTTAGTCCGCAAAGGATTTACGAGTCGATACCAAATCCATTCATTGGTTTATTTTGAACAAACACCAGATATTGATCAGGCAATTTTGAGAGAAAAACAGTTAAAAAATTGGAAAAGGGAATGGAAGATTGCTTTAATTGAAAAAACAAACCCTGGATGGAAGGATTTATATCCAGGAATCATTTAGTCATCCTGAACCGTCATTCCTGCGAAAGCAGGAATCTATACAAATAGATTCCGGATTAGATCCGGAATGACAAGAAACGAACTTTTGATTTTTGAATTAACCAATGATAGACGCTCAAGACCAAATTGAATATTTAAAATCATTTTCTTATCTCATTTCCGCTTATGAGGAAATTGCCGCCAATCGGATGCAAAAAATCCGGGAAAGAGTAGTTTACAGCCGCGATTATGCCGGCGGACTGAATAATATTTTTCAGCAATTGAAATATTCGTATAAAACTAAGGCAGAAAAATATAAAAAAGCAGCTTTGGCGAATCGAAACGGTAAAACGGCCTGCGTTTTTATTTCGGCCAACAGCGGTTTATATGGGGATCTGATTCACCGGATTTTTCATCTTTTTTTGGAAGATTGGCAGCGGGAGCACGGCGACGCGGTGGTGATCGGTCTCTGGGGAAAGGGTTTGTTTGAAAACAACACGAACCATGAGCCCTTTACTTATTTTGATTTTCCGGATTCCAGCGTTGACCGCGATCAGCTGAATAAAATTTGCGATTTTTTAAAGCCGTATCAACGGGTTTTGGTTTATCACGGTTTGTTTCGGAACATTATTAGACAGGATGTGGCTTGGTCAAATATTAGCGGCGACCAGCTTGGGCCTCAAGTTTTACTGGCCGAAGCGACTAGAATTATTTATGAACCGTCTTTAGAAATTTTGCTGGATTTTTTTGAAAAGGAAATATTTATGACTTTATTTTCCCAAACGGTTTATGAATCCCAACTGGCCAAATTTTCAGCGCGGATGACCGCTTTGGATACGGCGACCCAAAACATAGAAAAAGCAGCAAAAATTGCAACGAACAACGCGCTGGCGGAAAAACACCGTCTGATAAATAAAAAACAGCAGGCAACCATGACGGGAAGACTAATTTAAGAAAGTCAAAATTCAAAATGCAAAATGCAAAAGTTCAATTCAAAATTAAAAATTTAGGACTAGACTTTTGACTTTTAACTTTTGAATTAATCTATGGCAGACGGAATTATAAAAAGTATTAGGGATCAAATCGTGGAAGTCGAATTTTTGGGTGAAAAACCCCTGACGAATGAAGTGGTGGAAGCCCAAATCAAGCCGTTGGTGCGGATGATTGTTTACCGTTCATATACACCGACGATTTTTTACTGTTTGGCGATCGGCGGCACGAATCGGCTGTCGCGTGGAATTAAGGTTACCAATACTCACAAACCGCTGTCAATTCCGGTCGGTGATAAGGTTTTAGGCCGGGTCATGGATGTTCTCGGTGAACCAAAAGACGGATTGGGTCCGATTGATTCTAAGGATTTGGGGTTGATTTACCGGCCGGCGCCGGAATTTTCCCAAATTTCCACCAAAAGAGAAATTCTGGAATTGGGGATTAAGGTGATTGATATGTTTTCGCCGGTAGTTAAAGGCGGCAAGGTGGGAATTTTTGGCGGGGCAGGGGTCGGGAAAACAATTTTATTAACGGAAATTTTACACAATGTGGTAATGATGGCTAAACAGGATCATAATGTTTCGGTTTTTGCCGGCGTCGGGGAAAGAACCCGGGAAGGCCAAGAATTATACGAGACGTTAAAAAACAGCAAGGCTCTGCCGCACGTTTCGCTTGTTTTTGGACAGATGGGTGAGAACCCGGCCATTAGATTTTTAACCGCCTACGGGGCTTTGGCGGTCGCAGAAAATTTTCGGTCCCGGAAAAAAGACGTTCTTTTCTTCATTGATAATATTTTCCGGTTTGCCCAGGCCGGTAACGAGCTGTCAATGCTGACCAACACGATTCCGTCCGAAGACGGTTATCAAGCGACTTTGGAATCGGAGCTGGCGGATTTCCATGAACGGTTAGTTTCTACCGACGAGGCGGCGATTACTTCAGTTGAAGCGATTTATGTTCCCAACGATGATTTTCTTGACGGCGGGGTAAAAGCGATTTTTCCCTATTTGGATTCAACGGTCGTTCTTTCGAGAAAAATTTACCAGCGGGGATTAATGCCGGCGGTTGATGTTCTTTCTTCCGGATATTCCGGAACTTTAAATCCGGCGACGGTTGGGGAGAAGCATTATAAAACGGCTCTAGGCGCGATCGGTATGCTAAAACGGGCGGCGGAATTAGACCGGGTTGTTTCTTTGGTCGGGATTTCTGAATTATCACCGGCGGATCAAATACTATATTTGCGGGCGAATAAGTTGACCAATTATATGACTCAAAGCTTTTTTGTGGTGGAAAACCAAACCGGCCGGCCGGGTAAGCATGTCCCGCGGGAAAAAACCGTTAATGATGTGGCGGACATTCTGGATGGAAGATATGACGACGTGCCGGAAGAAAAGTTTTTGTTTATAGGAGAAGCGGGGGAAGTTAGATAAATCCGTAGTAAAACAGTAGATCAGAATATCGGGTAAAGTTAAACAGAGAACAGAATATCAGGAGAATAGACCGATTTCTGTTCCCTGATCTCTTTTCCTGATTTACTGATATACAGATAAACTTACATTATGAACACTATTTTATCTAATATTAGTGAGCAAATAACAAGCAAAATCCTGAAAGTGGATATAAAAATTCCTCGAGACGCCTTGTCCTTATTAATTCGCGATCGGGAAAAAGTATCATTCCGAAATATGGTTAATTCGGTGACCTCCATTAGTGACAAAGGGGTTTTTGATATTTTGCCCCAACATGCCAATTTTATTTCCATGATTAAAGAAAAAATTATTATCCGGCGGCAGGGCAAAGAAGATGTCCGAATTCCGATTACGATCGGGGTTTTGAAAGTTCAACGCAACCAAGTAGAAATTTATTTAGATGTTACCAACAATACCGTGTAATTAATTTTCAATTTTCAATTTTAAATCTGTGATTTGAGCCCAAAGTGGGAATTGAACCCACGACCTCACTGAAAATATGCAAATAATATTTATTTATGAGCCGAAGGCGGGAATCGAACCCGCGATCTAGTCATTACCAATGACTTGCTCTACCACTGAGCCACTTCGGCAAAAATTAACGGCTCATAAAGCATATTTTTAGTGCTGCTCTGCCAACTGTTTACTCCGTAAACGCAAAGCGTTATACGGAGAGCTCTCCAGGCAATGGGAATATTGTACTGAATCTACTAATATAAGTCAAAAGTCAAAATGCAAAAGTTAAAATTACAATTCAAAATTCAAAAGTGGACTAAACTTTTAACTTTATACTTGAAATTTTGATTTTTGATTTTTAAATTTTGAATTAATCTTCGAAGAATCTAATATCCTGCCGCAAAGGTAGCTTAAAGGATTTTTCCCCGATACATCCAGGTGGGGACTCTGGTCCGGAGCCCACGGGCTTCGAACACTCGAGTCAACCCGAATTAGGTACTTGGTGAGGAAAAATCTCCTTTTAGCTATTTCCTTCCTCGGCAGGACAATTTCAGAATATCAAATTTTATCTTTTCTGTCAATGAGTTTCGGCATTTCAGGCCTGGCCTGATGAGGCTAAATATCGAGTAAAAGATTGGGAATAGGTGAGAAATCGTCAGTTTGTTTTACAAAAGATAAATACGATAAGCTGGGATTATGTTTTGAAAAGAAAGGCAGAATTAATTCGGGGTGAATCCATTCAGTTTTTCTCTCACCGAGATATTCCGGAAGTGAGGAAGGTAGAGAATGTAATTTGGACATGAGTTGTTCTTTATTAACAAATGTATCTCTCAATGGATTCCGGTGAATATAGCTAGTTAGATAAAGTAATTGTTCGTCTGATTCAACCAACACGGCTTTATAGACGTCTTGATACATTGGTCCGACTCGTTCATATTTATTATTAAAATATTTAGTGTATCTAGTTCCCAGGGAATTCATAAAAACATCAATCGAATTTCTTAACTTCTGTTTGACCAGAAGATGAAAATGATTTGCGACAAGCGAATGGGCAATAAGCTTAAGATCATTAGCAAAATTATTCATTTTTAACAGATTCCGAGCCCTATTTTTATCATGATAACTGGATTTCGAATCGATAATTGTTTTTATAAGACTTTGTTCATCTTTAGGAAGAAGATAAGTTTTCAGATAGGAGAGGAATACCGAATAATCTTGTTCGTCTTTAAATATTAATTGTTTTTCAACACCGCGATTATATATATGATAAATTCCATTTTCCAGATAAGTTTTAATACGATTCTTCGTCAAGTATTTCAGGCCTGGCCTGATAAGGCTAAATTAGACCTGAAGAAGGGAAAACGACGAGGAAACGAATAAAAAGAGAGGTTAGATTGTTGACAATGATCGAGATATTTAAAAACGGCAAAGGGAACATTAATAAAAACAAAATAATAAAAAATCCATAAGGTTCTAAACGCATAAGACCTTCGGCCTGTTCATCACTTAAAACTGAAGCCAAAATTCGTGAGCCGTCAAGCGGGGGAATTGGAATCAAATTAAAAAACATCAGCATTAAATTTATTTGGATCAGGTTAATACTGATAGCCGCAATAAAACTAACTAATCCGTCAGGAAATATCAATCCAAAATAAACGATCCGTAAAAGAAAAGACCCCAATAATGCCAAAAGAAAAAACATGATCGGTCCAGCCGCGGCGACAATTCCCATGTCTTTTTTAGGATTACGAAAGTTGTAAGGATCAACCGGTACCGGTTTAGCCGCCCCAAAAATCACCGGCGAATTTGAAAGAATTAAAATCAAGGGAAAAAGAATGCTCATTAGCGGGTCAATATGACTGACAGGATTAAGAGTCAATCGTCCCTGAAGCCGTGCTGTCGGGTCACCAAGTTTGTCGGCCACGTATCCGTGAGCAATTTCGTGAAGGACCACCGAAAAGATCAAAACAACGATAGTGATTAACGGACTGTTGAAAAGATTGGTCAACATATGATATAGTATATCACATGGCTAAATGTGATATTTGCGGCAAAACAAGAATTTTTGGCTCAACCAGCACCCATCATCGCGGGGTAGCCGGCGGCCAATGGAAAAGAAAAGCCCCCAAAACCCAAAAGATTTTTAAACCCAATCTCCATTCTGCCTGGGTTGTCAATGATGGGATTAAAGAAAGATGGCATTTGTGTACGAAGTGCCTAAGAATGGTTAGGAAAGAACAGGCAGCCCGGAAGTCGGCTTCCTCCCTTCCCACTGAACTTCATCAACAATAAGCTTCTCATTTTCCAGGCGGGCTTTAAGAATTTTAAGACGCTTCTGTGTCTGCGGGTTTATAGTCCAGACGCCAGGCCAGGGGGTCATCGCCCTGATAAATCTTTCTATTTCAATTCCGTCAGCCTTTTTTGCCTTTTCCAGTGTTTTCCAGGGAATAAAGCCGTCTTCTTTTTTAATTAGCTTGGTGTAAGTCGCTTGCTTATCATCTTGTTTATTACTTTTTAAACCACGATCGGGGTAAAAAGAGTAAGAACTTTTAATGATTTCCGGTAAGATTTTGGCTGTTTGGTTAAAACTTTTTTCCAGCAAACTAGCGGTTGTTTCATCCGGATTGATAGGAATTTTGAATTGATGAATAATCGGTCCGTGATCCATTTTCTCATCCATTTTTATAATACTCACGCCGGTTTCTTTATCGCCATTTAAAAGTGCGGCCTGAACCGGTGAAGCCCCGCGGTATTTTGGAAGCAGGGAAGGATGGATTACCAGAATACCTTGTGGGAACAGATCGATTAACCAGCTTGGGAGGATTTTTCCATAGGCCGCCAAAACACCGAGATCAAATTTGAAATTTGAAATTTGAAATTTGAAATTATCATCTACAATTTCCGGAGTCAAAACCGGAATATTGTGTTTGACCGCCCATTTCTTTACTGGAGTAGGAGTGAGAATTTGTTTTCTTCCCACCGGCCGATCGGGATTTGTTACCACACTGACAAGGTCTAACCTTGTCACCTGTAGTATTGAATCCAGGATAGGAATGACAAAATCGGGTGTGCCAAAAAAAACGACCTTTATCATATTATTATTGTCATCCTGAACCCAGTGAAGGATCTTCTAAGATTCTTCGTTTCACTCAGAATGACCTAGCTTCAAATGGTTACCTCAACTAATTCCTCCTCGTCCTTCTCGTTTTTTTCAATTTTATATATTTTCCCCCTTTGCTGGAAAATCCGGTCAACAAAAAGGACACCTTCCAGGTGGTCAAATTCGTGCTGGAATAATGATGCCTCTTTTGCCGTAAATTCCATTTCCTGCCAAACGCCTTTTAAATCCTGAAATTTGGTTTTAATTTGATAAGGCCGGTTCACAAAACCCCAATAGCCCGGGACTGACAAACACCCCTCCATAAATCTTTGGGCCTGGGATAAAATCTCATTTAAAGTTTCTTTGGAAACAAATGTCAATTGAGGATTGATAACCACCAGAATTTCCCCCTGGTTTTTTATTACAAGAACTCTTTTATCAACCCCGATTTGCGGAGCCGATAAACCAATCCCTTTGGGATTTTCCGATGCTTTTAAGGTTTCTTTCAGATCACGGACCAGCTGAATTGTTTTTTTGTCGATTTGTTCAACCGGTTTGGATTTTTGCCGGAGGATCGGATCAGGAACGGTAATTATCTTTTGAATCATAACTTATATTATACAGCCTAGGTTGCTAAAAGTGATATCCGCTTGCTCAAAAAGGTTTGTATGGTTGTTTGGAGGCATCCTCCGTTTTCATTTGGTTAATTTAATAACCGTTACTGTTTGGTCTTTTTGGTTGCCTTCGATGGTAACTTGATCACCGACTTTATATAATTTTTGATCGCAAGCTTTTAAGACTTCTTTAGTTCCGCACTGGCTTGTATTGCTGAAAACCAACCCGACTTTAACACTGGTTTTGTTTTTGTCCTGGTAAACAAAAGACCAGGCATCGTTAATGGTTTTTGTAAGTTTGCCCGAAAATTTAAAATTAATTTCCAAAGCAGCAGGGGTTAGTTGGTTGTTTGATTTTTGGAATAAAGAAGACCCCTGTTTGGTAAGACCCACATAAACAATTACCACCAGTAAAATAATCGCCCAGATAATCATCGAGGAGGTAGTCACGCTATTTACTGGTTTATCAGCCATTATTATAGTTTAGTTCGATTGTTTCTTTTGTGCAAGTATTTTCTGCAGTTTTTAAACTAGCTTCGCAAGGCGTCCCCTTGCGAAGCTAAATATCTAAAACGAGGCTGGAAATTAGAGAAAGATCATCAATTTGCTCAACGAAAGATTTGTATGAAAGTTTGGGATTTGTTTTTGAGAAAAATGGTAAAATAAATTCCGGATGAATCCATTCTGTTCGCCTTAAGCCTAAATACTCGGGCAGGGAAGATAGTTGTGCTTGCCAGCTTCGCAAGGCGTCCCCTTGCGAAGCTAATTTTGGATTTGGATTAGGATTACGGTGAATATAACGGGTAAGATGAAGTAGCTGTTCATCCGTTTCCACGAGTACCGCTTTGTAAACATCCTGGTATAAAGAACCAACGCGTTTATATTTTTTATTAAAATACAGCGTATATCTTGTTCCTAAAGAATTCATAAACCGATCAATGGCGTTACTGGATTTCTGATTAACAAGAAGATGAAAATGATTAGGCATGAGAGAGTGGGAGATAAGCTTAATTTCGTTAGTAAAATTATTCAACTTTAAAAGTTTAAGAGCTTGGTCTTTATCCCGCCAATCAGATTGAGGATCGGCGATTATTTTCATTAATGATTGTTCATCTTTGGGGAGTAGGTAGGTTTTGAGATAGGAGAGAAAAACAGCATAATCCTGTTCATCTTGAAAAATTATACGTTTTTCAACACCGCGATTATAGATATGGTAAAAACCATTTTCTGTATAAGTTTTGATGGAATTTTTCGAAGGCATATCTTTATTATTATCCGTGTGATTTATTATGTCAATTAGTAACTTATGTTCGCAAGGCGTCCCCTTGCGAAGCTAATTTGATTTACAGGCTCGAATAAAATATAATAATTCAATTATTCAAAAAAGATGATTTGGGTTGGTTGGATCGAATGGAGCGGGGAAGACGACTTTGCTAAAGATTCTTTTATGATTCGATTATGGAAAAGAGCAGGACGATTGAGGAATATGTGGGTGGTGAGGGATTTTTGGAAATGAAAAACTTAGACTATTGGTTTTGGCCAAAGCCTTGCTGGCCCAACCGGACATTTTACTTTCTGGTCATTTGTACAATAATTTTATGAAATTCTTCAGAAGAATATTATTTTTAAGCTTGATATTCCTGATTGTTATTCTGGTTGTCAATTACTTTTCTCCAGGTGCCAACCTATTCCATCCCCCAGGTGGAAAAAATATCCCCCCAGCTGCTAACCCCTTGCCGCTAGCCCCTTCTCAATCATATTCTTTTGCCGTTATTTCCGATATTCATTCGGATTATAAAAATCTGCAAAAAACTCTGGACCGAATACGATCTGATAAAATTAACTTTATCGTGATTATTGGAGACTTAACGACCTTGGGAAAACTTAAAGAACTTCAAACAATTAAAACTATTTTAGACAGCAATCAAATACCTTATTATATTATTCCCGGAAATCACGATCTTTGGTCAAATAAAAATAAAACTAATTATTTTCAAGAAACTTTTGGGGTTGATTATCAAAGTTTTCAGAAGGGACAAATCAAATTTATTCTGGTTAATAATGGTGATGGGTTAGTTGGTCTGGATCAAATACAAAAAACTTGGTTGGATCAACAATTATCTGATTGTCCAAAACTTTATTGTTTGGTTTTTATGCATGAACCGCTGAATAATCCAACTTCCAAACATGTGATGGGAGAGGATAGTCTGCTAGTTGCCAGCCAAGCTGGAACTTTGGTAAAGCAATTAGTCTCTGCCCAAGTAAAAGAACTTTTTGCCGGCCATATTCATTATTTATCAACTTATACATTGGATGGCTTAAAAACCACCACTGACGGGGCAATTAAAGATAATCCTATTTGGGTGGAATAAAAATATTTCAGTATTTCAGGCCTGGCCTGATGAGGCTAAATGACTATTTTTCTTTTGAAATAATATCAATCGCGTTTTGAACTTCGAAATAAGTTGGTCTTAATACCAACGCTTTTTTAAGAATTTCCAGAGCCTGATTTTTTTGACCAAGTTGATAATAAATTAATCCAAGATTGTAAACAATTTTAGCATCTGTCGGTGCCATTTGGTTCATAGTCTGCAAAACGGCGAGTGCTTGAGCAGCATATTTCGGATCAATGCGGGCCAAATTATAAAATACCCGGGCTCTGGTTCGGTAAAAATTCATATTTCGGGGTGAAATTTTTAAAGCGAAATCGGATTGAGCGATTGCTTCGTTAGTAAATTGGGGGACTAAATCATTTTGTTTTTCATTAACCGCTGCCACTGCCAAAGCGGAATCAATATAGGCCAATTCGTCTTTAAAAACCGGTTCACCTGAATTTAATTTAACCGCCTGCTGTAATTTTTGATAAGCGTCCGGATAAAGACCCTGTTTTTCTAAACGGTTACCGGCGGCGTATAATGTGTCAGCGTACCACATCTGACAAATTCCAAATTCCAAGCAACAGATTCCCAAAAGAATAATAAGAGAAATTACCGATTGTTCTATTGTTATATTGTTATATTGTTTCGTTGGCTTGGTCATTCCGAGCGAAGTCGAGGAACCTTCTTGGGACAAAATATAAATGAATGCTGGAAATAAAAAGAACAATAATGCCACCGCCACAACCGAGAAGCCGAAAAAGTTGGTAATGAGAATACTTAACCAGCCGGCAAAAAGAGAAGTCAGAAGTGGGAAGTGGGAAGTTAGATTTTGAAGTTGGAGTTTTGAAATTTGATTTTTTGAATTTGAAAATTGATTAAAAATTAAAAATTTTAAATTAAAAATTTTCTTGATATTCCAGACTACGACCCAACCAATCAATAGAATGTATGATCCGAAACCAAATGCACCTGTTGTTGCCAGGAAATTAAAGTATTCATTATGGGCTTTGTTGTATAAAAAATCCCATTCGGAAACATAATTATGCTCCACCGGCCGGAATTGATAATAAGAATAAGCAAAAGTTTCCACGCCCGAACCGAAAAGCGGATAAGCTTTAAAAATCTTAAAAGCGCCCCGCCAGACAACCTTTCTGATGTCACCGGATTCCGAACCCGGATCCTGAACACGATGCATGGGAATACTTACTTTATCTGACAAGTCAAAAATATAGGCTAAATCCTGGGCGGGATTTTTAAAAAGAAAACTTATTCCTGCGATTAGGGAAATCAGGGTAATCAGGGAAATTAGGGAAATCAGGGAAACGAGAACTATCTTTTTAAGCCGGCGGATTTTAGGAAGAGAAAGAAAAAAGAAAAAAACTAACAGGGAAAAACCGGCGGCGGGAATTCCGGAACGGGATTTGGTAAAGACCAAACATAAATAAAAAATAAAAAATAAAAAATAAAAAATAAGGTTTTGAATTTTTAATCTTAGGCCAAACGCCAGGCTGATTGGCGCGACGGCCGCCAGCCATGCTGCCAGCCAATTTGGCTGGCCTAAAGTGGAAAAGACCCGGTTTTGAACATCCTGAACCCAAAATTTGGCGTCAATGCCGAAATGTTCAAGTATTCCGTACAAACTAACCAGAAAACCAGAAAACAAGATAACCAGTAAACAGTTTTTTGTTTTCCGTTTATCAAGATTGGATACCAGGGCATAATATAATAGTATGTAGGAAGTAGTGGAAAGCAAGCCGCCATGGAAGCGGGAATAATAACCAAACAGGGAAGTATGTCTGTCAATTGAAAATAAAAAACTGAAAAACTGAAAGACAAAAAAAAGGATAATGGGGATATCAAAAGGCGTCCGTTGGAAAATTATTCGCTTGACAAGGTTAGACCTTGTCAACCAAGCGCCGACGATAATCACAGTGAGAGCATAGACCAGCATCATTTTGTTGTATTCGAAAAGTTCAAAGTTCCAGGGAGTCATAATCAGGGGAACCAGAAAGAAAAGAAGATAAAAGGAAAATTCAATAATCCGATTGAGAATTTTTTCAGAATTCATTTATAAAGTATAACATTATTTTATGGTAAGATTGAATTATGGTTGATATGTCTTTGGCAGAAATTGCCCGTTTTGGAGTTCCTCCAAAAGTTGAAACCGGTCCATTAAAGAATCAAGAAAATCCTCAACAAACCTACCTTAATATTCAAGATGCCCTATCGCGTCAGGGATTTAGATTTGGCGGAAATGAACCGGGAGATGCGGGTGAAAATGAAGTCTGGCTGGGATTTATTAGTTTAGGAGATGTCAGAGAAACACGTGCAATTTGGAATACTCTAGACGCAATTGAAGAAGACTCTATTCGTAAAGGTGTTCCCATTCCCGAAGGGTTATATGATACTTATAAAATTTGTGTTGATATTAATCCTCAAAAAATTCCCGGACTTATTGATATTTTAGGTGATCAGTTTGGTAATATTGCATATACGGGTAAAGTGATAAAACCTGATGGATTTCCTCGGGATAATTTTCCAAAAGTTGTTTTATATATCAAGGGAGCGGATATTAATGAAAGTTTGGATTTTGCTATTAATTTAGCTAAAGCAACAAAATACCAACTGGGTGGATCGGTTGCCCATCTGATTTGTGCAAAAGAAATTGAAAATGGATCGGGAGTTTTTCTTACCCAAGGGGATTTTACCGTCAAAGATTTTGCCAAGAAACAAGGCAAATTATTTGATTATTATGGTATTGATGGTGCTCTTTTTAAGGAAACAGATGAACGGTATCCGGCTTATTTAATTCGAAGGCAAAACCAAATTGGAATTGAAGAAGGATTATATAAATATGTTGGAATAGAACCTCTTTCTGAAAGATTAGTCGCTTTGCAGGAAGATGCGTTTCAGGGAATTCCCGATACCGGTTTTTGGGAATGGAAAAGGGGAATCCGGTCATTTGATGTTCAGATAGGAAAAGAAGATCGGGATTCTTATCTTGCGCCGCGCAATGAAGATTTACCGGCGCTATTGGAAAATTTAAACAAAAGAGCGGAGGAATTAATTAATGATTCACGATTCCCAAAAGATTATGATTATGCTGTAAGAACGGCCTCCTTGTTGTATACTTTGGCAATTTTAACCCACCCTCTGAATAACGGTAATGGTCAATCATGCACTAACCTGATTTCATCTTTGTTGTATGAAGGCGGTTATAGCAAACGATTTTTTCGAGCATTTTTGGATGGCCGAGAATTGCGGGCAAGGGCATTTAAGGATATTCAAACTACAGAAGCGCCAACAACAGAGTTTACCGACGAAACCAGACCGATTGCAGGGAGGAAAATAAAAGAACTGGCTGATAAAAGAAAGCAAGATTATTCACGCGATTTTATTGAGCGGGCAACTGGTAATCTATGGCCAAAATTATTAGAATATGTACAGACAGGAAATGCAGTTGATATTGGAGAAAGAATAGTAGGGATGGAGGGGGTCGATCGCGCAGTTCTTCGTTCACTTATGAGTCGTGTTTGGGAGATTGATTTATACTGTCAAAAAGTATTATCCGAAAATCCAACCGGTTCTAGAGTATTAAGTTTTCAGGAACAACAAAGAGCAGTTGAAAAAGCACAAGAATTATTGAGGAGTAATCACAATTCCTGAGATTTTAGAAGCGTTTTTAATAGTGGTGAAATTAATATTGAGTTGACCATCGCTGACGTTAGTAATAAAAGTTTTGTCAATTGCTTTGTATAATGCGCCTGCCTCTTTAAAAATATCAAAATTTATTAATACCATTTGATTTTCAATCGTAACATTGAATAACCGGCAGTTAATTTTATTACACATAAAATATATTTCGGCAAATTTTAACGTGACGGAATAATTACCGTTGGGAATATTAAAACGATAAGCTGACATATTGTATCTTTCGGTTTGATACAAAGCTTGATCGTTAGTATTGGCAATCGGGTTAGTTACCGAATATGTTTGGCCATCGGTATAACCCATATCAGCTTTCCAATTGCCATAAGCAGAACCACCAACGTTGACCATGATAGCGGTTAGCGGCGAGGGGCTAGGGGTTAAAGTGGGGGTTGGAGTGCCTCCAGAAACAATTTGAATTCCGGAAATTTTAGAAGCATTGGTGATTGTTTGAAAATTAATGTTTAGTTGGCCATCATTAACGGAAACAACAAAAGTTTTGTCAATTGCTTTGTATAATGCCCCTGTTTCTTTAAAGATATCAAAATTAGTTAGAACTCTTTGATTTTCAATGTCAACATTAAATACCCGGCAATTAATTTTATTACACATAAAATATATTTCGGCAAATTTTAGTGTGATTACATAATTTCCATTTGGAATATTAAACCGGTATTCGTCCATGTTATATCTTTCGGTTTGATACAAAGCTTGATTATCAGTATTCGAGATTGGATTGGTGACCGAATAGGTTTGACCTTTGGTATAGCCGGTATCGCCGGATCCTCCAGCATTAATAAGAATTGTTTCACCCGGAACAGAAGTTGGGGTTGGGGTTGGCGTTGGTATTGAATGTTCGGCAATCATTACTTGAATTGAAGTACTGTTTGTCCGGCTGGAAGAATCAAGGGCCTGTACTGAAATTGTATGAACCCCGGAAGCAAGAGTATCAAAATTTTGAGTAATTTCCCAAACATTATTCCCCAGAGAATTCATCGGGGCGTAAGACGTATCGTCAATTTTATAAACAACCGAAACGATATTTGCGCTATCATAAATTTTAGTTCTGATTTTTTGACTGCCCGCAATCTCTTTATTCCCTCCGTCGGAATAGAATCTTTGGGGAGAAGTAATCACGATGGCCGGCCAATTACCAAGAGCAATTTCGTTGCTCGAGACAATCCCGTTATCGATTGTGATAATCTCATAAGTTCCCTTATCGCTTAAGGCCGGACCGCCGATTTCGACCGCGTGGCTGACGTAATCTTCAAGTAGGAAAGGTTGATGATAATGACCGCTTAAATAAGCCGGGACTTGATAATCCCGTAAAATATTTTGAAGAATGGTCGCCTCGCCGGGAGACATCTGATAGAAATTCGGATCAGCCGTGGATCCCTGGGGAATCCTGATTAAATAATGCGAAAAAACAATTCCTTTGTTGCTGGTAGAGACCAGTAATCCTCTGATCCAGGATTCATTTAACATTCCCGTTGAAAATCCTACAAATCGGTTTTGGCCAATATCAAACCAGGAATTGAAAGGTCCGAAATAATAAAGATAGTTTTCCGCGCTGTTATCGTGATTTCCGGCAATTGTTTTTATCGGAATTACTGATTGATTAATTATTGATCGAGCTAAATAGCCCGAAGCGGGATCAAGAATTGAAACAATATCACCAGTATGAATAATAACCGCCGGTTTAACAACATTATTCAAATCAGCCAGTCCTTGTTGAAATCTTTGGGTATAAAGGGTTTTGTCTGCCGGTTCATAGGACGTGGATGTGCCAACATGAGTATCTGTTATTTGGCCAATGGTAAGGATATTATTATCCATTTGATACAAATTTACGGTGATTGCCGATTCGGAAGTTTGATTATTGCTGTCAACCACAACCACTTTTAAGATATGTTTTCCAACGGCATAATTGTCAGTGTTCCAGTTATACGAATAAGGCGAAGAAGCAACATTGGCAAAAGGATTGTCGTCAAGTAAATAATTTACTTGTTGAATTCCCCGGTCATCTCCGGCATCAACCCGAAGATTAACGTTACCGGTTAAAAAAGCATCATTTGTGGGATTGATGATATTAATAGAGGGGTAATAGTCATTGTCGGTTGAAGTCGAATAATCAATTTCCAAAATGGGTCTTCTTGCCAAATTGGTATTATTGTTCGATCCGATACTGTAAGCGACGCTCCCCGGCGATTCGGAAAGTAAAATAATTCCTTTATTGGTTTGTGGATAACGGACCCATTCACGGACAAGGGGAGTAATATCCATTTCATAAAAAATGTTTGAGGTCGTAAATTGTACAGTAGCAGCTGAAAATCCGTATCGATCAGTAAAAATGCTGTTTGCTCCAACCCAAGACCAATCAGTTGAAGTATTGGCTTTATGCCAAGTTGTCTGCATTTCGTCCCAGTCGCGCATCACTTTATAAACTCGTACGGTAATGGGATTAGCGTTTGTTCGGCTGAGTACGTATAGTTTTAATTTGGCGTTTTGAACAAGCGCGGTATTCGGTAGGGAAGACAGATCGAATTTAATAATCGGTTCTTGAATTTCCGGACGGAGACGGATATTGGCATTGTTGCCGGTATTGGTATCGGGATTCCAGCGGTCAAGCGTTGCGCAAGCATTGGCATTATAACCTGAAGTTCCTTGTTGAAAGGTCGCGGTATCAGCCGAGACATTTGTCTTAGCTAAAAGAAAGAAAGCGATAGTCCAAAAAACAACCCGACAGAATTTGTTCATAAAGACTTTTAATATTATAAGACATCTTTGTCTAATTGTCAAGTGATGTTTGATAATTCTTTAGTACTAAGTTAAACTAGAATTGATGAAAAAAATATTTTTTATTTGCTTATTCGTTTTGGTCTTTTTTTCAATTCGAAACTCTGTAGATGCGGCAACTTCTTTCAAAAAAGGCGCTGCACAGGATTATCGATACCCGATGACTTATTGCAATACCATCGATATCAATAATCTGTGCGTAATAAATTATATGAATAAAGTAGAATCGCTTGGGGTTGGTTGGTTATATCTTTGGGGGTTAATCGAAAAACCAGCATGGTTTGACAGCTCGATAGAATTTGTTCCAATGATTTTTGCCCATGGAACAAATGCCGATAGCAGTTATTCTCAAGGAATGCTTGATTGGTATACAAGTTGGGCAAGGAGAAATTCCGGTTCACACTGGTTAATCTGGAATGAGCCGGATTTGTATGTAAACGCCAACCCCGATCCTCATTCAGAAATTCCGCCTTTAGTAGCAGCCCGAATATATAAGCCTCTTTATGATGCGATTAAGCTTGGAGATTCCACCGCGAAGATTATAGTCGGGGGATTATATGATATTAATTTTTCGGCAAATAGCTGGATCAATGTTTTTCGAAACGAATATAAAAGAATAAACGGGATATTTCCGCCGCTTGATGGGTGGGCATTTCATTATTACAAAGATTATTCATCCGGTAGTTTTAGAAACACTCTTACCGGAGTACGGGACTGGTATACGAATAATGGTTATGTTGGAAAGGAATTTTGGTTAACAGAATTTGGCAATTTAAGTTCCAATGAAATTGGTTTACAAATATTAAAAGATCAGCAGGAATGGTTGGAAAATGAATCATGGATTACAAGATATGCATTTTTTTATACTGGTGTTGAAGGTGGCCAGAAAGGAAGTTTGTTAACAGGAAGTTTAAGCAATTTAGGATCGGCACAGCTAAGTACTTTGGGGATTGAATATGCCAAGCATCCAATAAATTCCGTAATTCCAACAGGAACTCCTTCAGTAACCCCGTCGGTAATTCCATCAATAACGTCTTGTTTACACAGAAATTTGGGTAATGTTGATTGCAGTCAAGATGGAGTAATAAACGCTACGGATTTGAATTTAATGCTCGCTTCGTGGGGTATTATTTCAACAACTCAATCAAGTAATGAAGGTGCAGACTTAAATAACAATGGTCAAGTCGATGTGGCAGATCTTAATATTCTGTTAAACAATTGGGATTCTCCTTGACAAATATTTTCGGGGATGTTAATTTTAATATATATAAATGAATAAGAATTTTCGTTCTATTCTGGTGGGAATTTTTTTTGCCATTGGTTTTCTTTTTTTGGTAACCCCGCTTTTTGCCCAGCAGGCAAAAACGGTAACCGTTTCTTTATCTCCTGCAACTGGTCAACTTACCACTGTTACCACTGATATTAATATAGTTGCCAATTTTTCTGAAGCAGTGACGGTTCCGGCTAATAATATTAATATTTGTTACAGTTTTAACCCGAGTCTTTTTGAGATAACTCAAATTTTTGGTACTGAAATTGGTGGTACCATAAATAGTGGTCAAGGATGGGTTTGCTGGTGGAATATTGTTTCCAAGTCATTTCCTGCCGGTAATTCTACCATCGGTTATATTAAGTTAACATCAAAATTGGCCACGACAACCAGTGCGACGGTGAGTATTGATTCATCAACTACTTTTGGAATAAGCGGTTGGACAATTATCCAGACTGGAGGAACCTATTCGGTGTCTAATCTAAGAAAGGCGGCGAATGGCGGAATTTATATGCTCACCGGCGGGGTTCCAAGTGATTATATTGCTGGGGGATCGGTTGTTCTTGATTGGCGTGATTTTGAACCGGTAGAGGGGCAATACCGGTGGGAATTATTAACTAATCCGGATTTTCTATTTGCTTCTTGGGAAGCTTATTCTGGTTGTGGTGCTAATTGCTCGGTGACACCAACCTATGGTCCAGCCAAAATTCTACAAACTGTCCGCAGTATGGGGAAAACAGTCAGGTTTAAATTGCGGGTGACTGAAGGCGCCCTACCTCTTTGGATTTACGGAGGCGAAGGGGCAAAAGAAGGGAAAGTAAATGCTTCATACGGAGGATTATGTCAATACACAGATTCACCCAATCCCCATTGCAACCCTCAAAATGATATTGCCCTTGCTATTGAATACAATGAGGGTAGCATCGAACCGGTTTGGTGGAATCCGGTTTTTCTGGAAAAATATCGACGGGTTCTTTTAGCATTAGGGCAAAAAATAGAGAGTGATCCGGAATTATCCAATACAGTTGAATTTGTTGAAGCGTCGGTTGGCAGTTACGGCGAGATGATTTTATACGGGAAAGGTGATACTTTTTCGAATGACACTCCCCTTCAGCGGTTTTATCGAAGTGCGGGTTATACCAATAAACTTTATGGCGATACGGTTCAAACGGTTTTAGGTTATTACCAGGAAGCTTTCAAAGTATTGCCGATTGCTCTTTCTCTCGGAAATGGTTTGTATTCCGGACAATATAATGATGGAAGCGGAGTGGATCATGTTGAAGACTATGTTGTCCCTAAGGTAATGGATCGGTGGGGAAGTAAATTATATTTAAAGTTTGCGGGTTTTGGATCGGGAGGAAACCGGCGGACGCATACTTTTGGAACATATTGTCCAAATATTACAAGGTGTATTTATGAAAGTTTTGGGGGAATAAGGGGTTGGCAGGGTTGGTCGTGGGATAATAAGCCTAATCAACTGGAGTCGATATTCCGCTGGGCAGTTCAGGATAGGGCATATATTATTATGATGTGGCAGGGAGATTTGAAAGCAATTCTTTCCAATACTGCTACTGCAACTTTGGAAAAAGCATTTATTGATATTGGTCCGGAGTTACACGCGTTGGGGTATATCGAACCGGCTTCGCCACCGGCAAATTGCCTTAGGGGAGAGCTTGGTAATTTAAATTGTGGTAGTGACGGCATAATTGATGCGACCGATTTGAATATTTTACTTACTTCTTGGGGTGCGGTGGCAACGCCGGCAGCCGGAAGGCATACTGCGGATATCGCTCCGGTTACATTGGATCAGACAGTAGACATCCTTGATTTAAATAAGCTGTTAATTAACTGGGGAGCGGGAAAGTAAATTATTACTCTTGACTCCTTCATGGTTAATAGGCTCAAGACCAATAAGGCTTGATAGAAGATTGATTTTATGTTTAACTTTAAACATCCGTCGATGTTTTATTTTAAAAGACATTATAAAATATTATTGCTTCTTATCTTTTCGTTAGTGACGCTCTTTATTTCCCTTTCTGTTCTGGGGCAAAAAGTAATTTTCAAAAAAAAGGCAGCGGAAAGTGGAACCGTTACTTTGACAATCGACGTCAATGGTAACCAAGGAATCATAAAGCCAATTTGGAGAACCGCAGCAACCTGGAAAACTTGGGTTTGGCGTGATACGGGAATGGTCAAGAATAATCCGCCAATAAACTGGTTTAAAGATTATTTTCCGTTTTACGATGCTCTTAGATCAGGTGCTCCGATCGGTGGGAATCTTGGGAAGACGGATGATCCGGCCTTCCCGGATCCGGATTGCGACGGTGTTAAAATTCCTTGTAAAGTACCGGAGATTCTTAAAGAGGATGGAACGCTAGACTATTCATATCTCGACGATGTCATAAATAATATGAAAAAAGCGGGGGTTTCTCCTGTTCTTGATTTGGCGCAATCACCAAAAGCCTTGCGGGCAAATGACAATAAGTGTTTAGACTTTGCGATGTATTCTTCTCCCATAAAGCAAACTAAAATTGCCGAATGGCAAAATTATTTAAACAATATTCTGAATCATTATAAAAACTATTCTGGCTGGGGAAATTATATTAATTCTTGGGGATTTTCTTCTTTTAATGAACCGGATTCCGGTAGTACTACGAATCTAACTTCTTGTTCCTTTTCCGGTACGGAGGAAGAATATGTCAGAGACGTACTGGTTCCGACGCTAAATGTTTTAAAAAACCAGAATCTTTTGGGTAATTTTCACCTAGGTTCAATGATAGGGGTAACTAAACCCGGTCGGCCTGGAGCAACGCCGCAGAATGACAATGATGGCGTTAGCAGTTCTGAATGGATTAAATATTTGGTTAGTCAATTAAAAAGTAACGGATTTCAAAAAAATGATTTTAAAAGTTTTGGTTTGAATATGTACGGGGTTTATCCGAATGGGCAAAGTTTATTTTGGATAAACGACAGTCTGGGTTTGCTTAAAAATTATCTTTCGGCAAATGATTTTTTAATGCCGATTCGCGCAGACGAATTAGGAATAATTTATAACGGTGATGCTAACACACCTCTTTATCGTACCGGTTTTTCCGCCTCGTGGTTTGCTTCAGTCTTTAAAATTTATTTGGATAAAGATTTAGGAGGAAATGGTGTCGACCAAATAAGTTCCTGGTGGTATTCATTAATAGATAATAAAGGTTTTAATTCTGTTTCAACTTGGAAAAGAAATTTGCCTTACTATACATTTTTAATGTTTCATCAGTTGTCAAACAACCAAAGACTTAATGTCAACGGCGGAATTTTTGACAGAAACTCCGGACAAATAATTGACGCGGTGGCCGCTAAAGATTCGGGAGGAATCGTTAAGGTGATCGTTTTTAATCATAATGATTTACTTTCTGGGGTTCCCAGTACTTATTCTGATCCCGAGGCTCCAATCATTGACAAATCGGATAAGGCCGTTGTCGTTGCCTTTAATAATTTAGAACCGGGGGATTATCAATTTGTTAATTATCAGGCAACATTAGCTAATATAGCTTCTTCTCCGGGTAATTTGTCGGCAATAGATTCCAAAAAAATTACGGTTCCTCAATCGGGAACTTATCAAATATCGCTTAATATGCCCCACCACACGGTTTCAATGTTAACTTTGCAAAAAAGTTTTGATAGTATCATAAGTGTTAGTTCTCAAAATAGCGATGCTTATTTTACTTGGACCACAGTGGTGCCGACAACTTCGTATATTGCCTACAGTGACCTGCCAACAGGTTTTACCGATCCCAATCCGGCCAATTGGGGTAAATGGCGGTATAACATTGACAATGCCAATGCGGCGGCGATGAAAACCAACCATTCGCAGATTCGAATCGGGGGTTTAATTCCGGGAACGACTTATTATTATCGAGTCGCCGGTCGTGATAGTCCGAAGAATGGCATACTTTATATGCAAATGGACGTTAAATCATTTGTGGCTGGGGGAACAACACCCGGTACAACTCTTACCCTATCTTGTTCCTTTAAATTATCAGGTGTTAGTGTGAGCAACGTTACTAAAGCCTTTGAAATTGATTTTCATTCGGCAACCGCTGATAAAATTTATCCTTTTACCGTCACCAGTGGAAACAGTGGAGTATTCTCTGTCTCTTCTTTGGCTCTTACGGGATTGACACCCGGGTCGTATACTGTTTATATTAGAGATATTAGCTTGGGAAGTTATCGGGGTAATCATTTGCGGAAAAATTTGGGAAGCATAACTTTAGCAGGGGAATCTAATACTGCTCCGTTATTTTGGGGGACTGACCCAAGTTATTTCCTAAAACCGGGAGACGTTGTTCGGGATGGAACAGAAAATAATGTCGTTAATATCACGGACATTGCGGCAGAATTAAGTGTATATACAGCCTTATCGGTTTCTGTTAATGACAATAACCGGGTTTTTGACATAAATAGTGACGGGAGAATTTCAGTTGAAGACGTATTTCTCGTTTTGGGAACCTATACTAGTTTAAGTATATCGGGAGACTAAAAAGGATGATTAAGAAAAAGAAATTTTTAATAATTGGTTTTGTTGTTTTTTCAGTAATAGTCGTATTTTTAACCGTTGATTTGGTCGGTCAATTTAATGATATTAGAAAACGGGCGGTGGTTCCGGGCGGGGTAGCAACCGTCTCACTTTCAACTTCCGAAACGTCTTATTCTATAAATGATATTGTTCCGGTTGAATTAAAATTCAACACCGCTGGTCAAAATATTTCCTCTATGGCTTTTCGTCTGACCTATTCATTTTCGGGCAACCCAGCTGAATTGACGATTGTTGATCAGCAGGGAAATTCCGATTCAACCCCATTTGTTTTAAATCCAAATTTTTCCGGACAATGGAACATTCCGGTTAATACTTCTTATGCTTCCGGAAATCAAATTAATCTTGATGTTTCCGCTGTTTATCCGGTGGCCGGTCAAGGATTCAGCAGCCAATCCGATGTTCTTTTGGGGACATTTTATTTGAAAGTCAACCGCGTTCCCGCTGGCGGTAATATTACTCTGACTTTTAACCAAAACGAAAGTAAAATTTTAACCAAAACCGATCCGCACGATATTTTAAATTCAACCGCAGCAAAAACTTTGACAATCACTAATACTTTTTCATTTAAAGTTAAGCTTCAGGGAATTACCACACCCGGGGAATTAAAGGCTTTTAATATTTGGTTTAAAAAAGGAACAAATGTTTATTCCTTTGACACGGGAGTTTTAACCAGCGGTGTCGGTGGTGTCTTTTCAAATGATTCTTTGCCTCTTGATATCCAAAGTTTAGCATCAGACAGTTATACTGTATTAATAAAAGACAAAACGGTTGTCGGAACAAATAGTCGCTCTAATCATTTAAGGAAAAACATGGGTTCAGTGATCATTCCCAGTGGGGGAAATGCTTTTGATTTTTCCGGCGACAGCACAAAGGTTTTAAAATCGGGCGATACGAATGACAATAATCATATTACCGTAGATGATATCGTTCAAATTCTGGAAAGCTATATGGCTCTTCCGGTTTCGGTAAACGATACCAATCGGGCGAGAGATATTAATAGTGATGGATATATTAGTATCGAAGATGTTGCCCTCGCTTTATCTAATTGTTCGAGTCTCGATGTAACCGGTGATGAATAAAATGAAAAAAATAATAGTATTTCTAGCCTTTCTTTTTACTTTTTTTGGTTCATCCTTTCTGTTTTTGGGAAGGGTGAGTGCCGTTGGACAACTGATGCTTGATCCTGCCACGGCGACGAAAAACGTTGGCGACCTTTTTTCAATAAAAATAAAATTCCAGACCGGGGGGCAAGTAATTTCTGGAATCTCCGCAAGGATTACTTATCCATACATCGGCAGTATCCGGAGGTTAAGATAGTGAATTCCTCGGGTAACCCGGTCACTAATAATCCGGTTGTCCGCAATCAAAACCTTGATTCCAATTGGAGTTTTCCGGTTAATTCTGTTACCGCCGCTGGGGGAATTGTTACTTTAGATTTGTCAGCGATTTATGTCAGCACTACTGGTTATACTAATAATTCTTTCGAGGAATTGGGAACCATTTATTTAAAAATTAATTCAGTTCCAACCCAAAATCCCAAAATTCTTCAATTTGATCTTTCGCAAACAAAAATGCTTCTAAAATCAAATTCGAGTAATATCCTTTCTTCACCAACTAATGGTTCTTATACTATTAACGGTGGTGGTGGAACTGCGGTACCGATAGCAACCCAGCCCCCGATGGATTCTTGCCCGAGGGGAAGTTTAGGCAATCTAAATTGTGATACCGGCGGGATAATTGATGCGACCGATTTGAATATTTTACTTACTTCTTGGGGTGCGGCAACAACTCCAACCTCTGGAAGACATACCGCGAATATTGCTCCGGGTACATTAGACCAGGATAGTGGATATTCTTGATTTAAACAAGTTGTTAATCAACCGGGGAGCGGGAAATTAAATTATTACTCTTGACACTTTGGGGAAAGTAAACTAAATTTAAAGATGAATATGTTAACCGAAAATCTACCTAAAGGGAAATTAATTAATTTATCAGTTCTTTTATTTTTGGCTTTAGTCCTTCCTGCTGCGGTATTATTGGTTCAGCAAGTACAAATTATTAATAAAAATGCCACCGTAAATCCGATAAAAGCGGTGCTTAGTCCGGCAACGATTACGAAAAACAAAGGCGATTCTTTTACTTTAACGGTTAACCTTACCAATATTTCCACTTCGGATAAAGGATTGCGGGTGGCGACGACAAAACTGCAATTTGACCCAAATGTTTTAGAAGTTCAAGGGACAAAAACCGGAACTGCTTATTGCGGGCCTAAAAATTTTACTGCGACTCCTTGCGATGCAACAAACTTTTCTCAGGAAGCTTGCGCCAGAGTTTATGATAGTGACGCGAGAGTCGAACTTTCTTGCTTCCGAAGGTCAGCTGATGGGATTTTGACACTTACCGCTAGTCAATCAAAAGCTTTAGCTTCAGTCACTTTTGTCGTTAAAAACACAGCGACAGTTGGAGCAACGACGACCGTTACCATAACCGATTTAATTGCGCCCGATGCCGTTGATTCAACTGATTTATCGGATGGAAAAGAAAATACCGTAATCACAATCGGTACCGGAGGGACAGGTACTCCTACACTTACCCCTACACCAACTGGCCCATCGGTTGATCTTAAATTCATGTTTAGAGACGTAACTGTCCGTCCCGCATCGTGTTATCGCGGCACAACCTTGAATTTTAAAGTAAAAATGGTAAAAGACGGTGTTGCTCAAACTTTTAATCCGGTTGCCCTTGCTCCGACCGACGCAAATATTACGGCTGATGGAATTTGGACATTGCGCGTTTACGGTTTTAATAAAGCCGCGGGCAATTATAATATTTATATTAAGGGACCGAAGCAACTCCAGAAAAAATTCCCGAATAAGGCATTGACAGCCGCCGAGAGCCAAACCGTTGATTTAACGCCAATGGGAGCGAAATATTACCTTGAAGGCGGCGATTTACCGATTGGAGACAACGGCGCCCAGGATGGGGTGGTTAATTCCATTGACGCCAACTCTTTAGTAAACTGTTTTGCCGATCCGGAAAGCGCGGCCTGTGTGGCTAAAGCCGATTTGAATTTTGATTGCATTATTACCTCCGGAGATGTTAATCTTATGAATAATACGATTTTTACCCGCTGGGAGGACGATGAACAACCGTAATCATGATTTTGGATTTTCGTATTTTCTAACAGTTTGCCTGCTGGCTTTGATTGTTATGGCGGAAACACTGGTGATTATTAGTCAACAGATAAATCTGCCAATTGTTGGTAATAATCAAGTCGGTCAGGGGACAGTAACGCCGACTCCGCTGCCAATTCGATCAGCGGATAGTTTAGGGACTTTATCATTTGTTTTGGTAAATCAAAATCAAGTGAAATTGGTTTTTAATTCTCCCAAAATTCCCGTCGGCGGAGTGGATGCGGTTCTGCTTTTTGATCCGAAAGCGGTAAAAATCAGCAAAATTACGCCGGATAAAAATGTTTTTACCCAGTTTGCGGTTAATGACAAACAAGCTTTAGCCGGCCGGATTAAAATTACCGCTTATTATCCCCAAAGACAATTAACCGGAACGCAGACGGTGGCGGTTTTGGATTTGCAGTTTTTACAAAAAATTTCCACTTCCTTAAGGTTGGAATTTAAAGGTGAACAGCAGACAATTGATTCTAATCTTGTTTCCCAAATTGATCAGCGGGATATTTTAGGTAAAGTAATACCTTTGATTTTAAATCAAGCCCAATGAAGAAACTTCTGCCGACTATTTTTGTTTTACTGGTTTTCAGTTCTGTTCGGCCGGTTTTGGCCGCCAGTCCGCATTTATCTTTATCGCCGGCCTCCGGCAGTTTCAGCGGCACTTTTAATTTGGATGTCAAAATTGATTCCGGCGGCCAAAATGCCGGCGGGGCGGATGTTTATTTGAGTTTTCCCAAAGACAAATTGCGGATTGATAGTTTTACCAAAGCTACCGGTGACGATAAAGCCTTTACTCAAATTTATTCTTTGATAAAAAATGACGAAGGCCGATTGCGGGTTTTTGGTTATTTTGCCTCTACCGAAGCCGGACAATCTTTTTCCGGCAGCAGCGGTTTGATCGGAACGATTAATTTTACGGTGCTGGCGGGCGGGACAGCCGATATTAGTTTTCTTTGCACGGCCGGACAGACTAACGACAGCAATGTTACCGCGAAAGCTGATTCAAGCGATATTATTGTTTGCTCGGCCAATGTTAACGGTTCTTATACCGTTTCTACCTCCGGCGGCAGCAGTACCACGCCAACGTCAACCCCTTCGACTTCGCTCAGGGCAAGCCCAACCCCAACTCCGCCGGTTACGGGAGCAGAGGACTATACTTATAGTTTGATTGGATTTGGATTAATAACTCTCTTGACAGGATCTATTTTGAGTATTAGGATGACAAAGGAAAGATCATGAACGCGAAAAAAGTTTTATTAGTTTTAGGAATTGCCATTATGCTTATTGGGATTCCGGCGGGAATTCTTTTGTATAGTTCGCCAACGGGTTTTAATTTGGGAGCCAAAGATACCAACAAACCGGAAAATGTTTCGGCCACCGTTTTGTCTCCCCAAAGCGTTTCGATTACTTGGATCACCGGTAAAGCCGTTCAGGGCGGGGTTGGTTATGGTTTATCCGCCGATTCAATGACGCTTTTCACCGCCGAGTCCGGATCGACAGTTAACCATGCGGTGACTTTGGAAGGACTGGCACCGGGAAAAAATTATTATTATGTCGTCAAAATTAATAATCAATCTTACGATAATGGTGGAAATCCTTATACTTTTATGACCTCGGTTGGTTTAACGGTTACCCCAACATTAACGCCCACGCCTGCGTCTTTGGTACCCGGGGAGTCGGGATTTCCGTCGGCTTTTGGTACTAACGATCCTGCTTATGATTTAAATAAAGACGGGATTGTTAATACTTTAGACCTCGAACTCTTCCGCAAGGGGAATAAATAATCTAGAAAGGTACTTGACTTGAGTTAATGAATATTCTATATTGTTACTCCGGGTCAATTAATTTCGGAACACCTTTTAGGAAGAATTTATTGATCCAATCCAAATTAGCTGATTATCTGCTATTTTACTATTGCACCGGAGTTCACAAAAGCTTGGGAAACATTACCCCCATGGCTTACCTCACTTATACTTTCTCTTGACAGACCTGATTTTTTAGTCTAATCTTAATTTAAATGCAACCTGCCAAGTATTCTTGCCCACGATTGGTATCGTCTTTCGTCTTTATTATTTCTTTTTTTCTTTTCGGCGCCATTTTTACGAAATCGGTAGCCGCTCTTTCTTGCACCTGGGACGTTACCCCTTCT
>PFLE01000010.1:214-8162 GCA_002784465.1 Candidatus Shapirobacteria bacterium CG_4_10_14_0_8_um_filter_39_15 | reverse complement strand
CCCTCAAGTTTTCCTTTTTAAGCCCTTTTAAATTCTTATACTATTTCGTGGTCAAACCCGCCCAGGCCAAAGTAATATCGTCAGTTAAAATCGCAAATTCATTATTACCCATTACGCCTCGTATTTCCCACTCATCTGTTAAAGCCTTTCTTATTTCAATACTTTTTAGGCGCTGGTTAACCCAATTTTTACCATAACCTTTACGGAGATAGGTTTGTAAGGCACGGTTAATCGCTAATTCCGGGTCGTGAGTTTCTTCGATCCGTTCATAACCTACGCGCGCCAGCCAAAGCTTAAACGGTTCGGCGTTAGGTGATGGAATTGACTGAATCAAACGAAGCATCATTTCGGTATCAGCAGTATCGGTGAGATAGTATTTGCCGTCTGGCGCCTGCATTTTCAGTTGGTTACATTTTGTAACCACCTCACTTCCTTCCTTGTTTAAACGATTTTTAAGCACCTTCCAATAATTTCTGGAGTCAGCGCTACCTGACAAAATACCGACCACGTCAACCACCGAGAAAAACCATTTTTCTTGTTCATTATCCCAATGACGCCGGATTCTTTTCCCCTCAAAAATGGCAATTTTGGTAGTTTTTTCCATATACTAACTATATTCTATATTTGAGCTGGTTTGCAAACATTCCTCTCTTCTTTTCGCCATCGGCAGTTATCTTTTCTCCAAAATTAAAATCTAGATTGGGACGAGATTGCTTCGCTTTGCTCGCAATGACAAATAATGAAGAAATCTGGTATATTAAGAAGAATGGGAATTTTTATTAACCTTTTTAATTTTATTCTTCACATTGACGTTCATTTGGCGGAAATATTTGCCAATTACGGCGTATTGGCTTATGGGATTTTGTTTTTAATTATTTTTTGTGAAACAGGATTAGTTTTGGTTCCGTTCTTGCCCGGAGATTCCTTAATTTTTGCCGCTGGGGCGATTACCGCTCTTGGTTCTTATAATATTATTTTTGTTTTTTTTCTTTTGTGGATGGCGGCTTTCTTGGGCGATAATACCAATTATTGGATCGGCCGGTTTATCGGTCAAAAACTAATTGATCACCCGAAAATTCCTATAAACCAGAAGCATGTTGATCAAACCCGGGAATTTTATAAAAAACACGGCGGAAAAACGATTTTCATGGCCAGATTTATCCCGATTGTTCGGACTTTTGCCCCATTTGTCGCCGGCATCGGCAAAATGCAATATAAAAAATTTATAACTTTCAGTATCAGTGGCAGTTTTACTTGGGTTGGTTTATTTGTATTTATGGGATATTTCTTCGGCAATATTCCTCAAATAAAACACAATTTCTCTTTAGCCATTATGGGAATTATCGTTATTTCGGTAATGCCGATAGTTATTGAATTTGTCAAAGCCAAGCTCAACAGGAGAAAAACAGAAGAAGAAATAGAAAAACAAGAGTATCGGTTACCAAAGTAATTGCTTCTTTTTTCTAATCGAATCGAACCTTCCCACTTGTCAAGTGGGAATAAGTGGGAATAATTACATCAGCGCTCTTCCCCGCTTTGGCTTAAACTTGGAAAATCGGCCTCGAAAGGAAAGACCTTGCAAATACGAGAAGGAACCGGAAGGATAAGAAGGATCAGAAGAATTAGAGGAAACTAGAGGATGTTAGAGGATTGTATTTTTGATATATACTAATAGTTGTGACTGCAAAAGGTAAAAAGAAAAATCATACTTCCCGTTTAAAAAAATTGGCCGTTGTCGCTTTGGCCGCTACAACTATCGGCGTAGGAGTGGCCGTTACCCAACTCCCCTACTTTGTCGGTGAAAAAGTGGTGACGGTTTTGGATGGCGATTCATTTAAAATTGAAAACGATCAAACGATTAGACTGGCGAGTTTGGATGCGCCGGAATTGGGAAACTGCTTTTCACAGGAAGCGTTCGACGCTTTGAAAAACAAAATATTAGGGAAAAGGGTTGTCTTGCGAGATTTAAAAACCGATATGTACGGCCGGATAATTGCGATGGTTTATCTTAACGGAAAAATAGTCAACGAATACATGATTAAAAATGGTTTTGCGGCTTCAACCCGCGAAGGTGGAATTGAAAATGAAGTAATAAAGGCGGCTAACGATTACGCGAGACAAAATAAAATCGGCATTTTTAGTCCTAAATGCTTTCAGATTGATCCGCCTAATCCCAAATGTTCTATTAAAGGGAATATTGATGACCGGACAAAGGAAAAAAAGTATCTCACTCCCGAATGTCCGGATTATTCAAAAACAATTATTGAAAAATTTATGGGGGAGGAGTGGTTTTGTAATATTGAGCAGGCAAAGAAAGCGGGATACAAAGAATCATCCTCGTGTACAAGAAAGATACCAAATACCTAATCATTTATTATGAAATCAAAAGCCATATTAATAGTTTTAATTTCAATAATCATCGTCATCGCTGGATCTCTAGTAATTTATAATTTTATTTTGCCAAAAACCTCCGGTATAAAGAATCCTTTTACCAAAACCATTACTCCCCATCATGAAGTTATCGGTTTCTTGCCTTATTGGCTCATCAGCAAGGCCCAAATTGATTATTCAAAATATATTACCAATCTTACCTACTTTAGTCTAACGATTGACAAAAACGGTAGCATTCAAAAATATACCAAGCCCGGACAAAGCGAGCCCGGATACCTCTCTTTAAAAAATGGAAAATTTGATCCTTACCTTGCCGGAAATCTTTCGATCGCGGTTTTCAGCGGGAATGACAAAGATATTAATGAAATGTTAAAAGACCCGGCTACTTCAGCGAACAATTTAACCAAAGATATCATCCCGATAATGCAGCAATATGGTTTTAAAGATTTAAATCTTGATATCGAGCAGGTTTCGGATGCTTCCCCCGCCGCCAGAATAAAATTTACGGAATTTGTCAAACAGGTTAGAGATAATATTGACAATTCTAAAGCCGGAACTTTAAGCATCGATATCAGCGCCAGCGCTTTTGTCAAAGATACTAATTTATCTGATCCAAAATCCCTGGCACTACTTGTTAATAAAGTTATTTTGATGGCTTATGATTATCATTTTATGGGTTCTTTTGTCACCGGTCCGGTTGCCCCCGGTCAAGGAGCAGGAATTGTTTCGGAATTTGACACCGAATCGGCGGTTGAGGCGGCTTTACAAATTATGCCTTCACAAAAATTAATCTTAGGAATTCCTTTATATGGTTATGAATGGGAAACAATCGGTAAGGTTCCCCGTTCGGCAACTATTCCCGGAACAAGTTTAATTATCAGCAATCAGAGGGCGGAAGACTTGCTTACCACTTGCGCTTCTTGCAGTGCCGAATTTGATCAGACCGACAAGGAAACACATATCATCTATCAAAATACAAACGAAACTTATCAGCAGGTTTTTTATCCGAATCGCCAATCAACTCAATACAAAGTTGATCTGGCAAAACAAAATTCTTTAGGAGGAATCGCAGTTTGGGCTTTAGGCTATGAAGGTAAAACTATTTTAGAACCCCTTTCCGCGTATCTTCATTGAAAGTATATATTTTCCCTGGAACAAGAGTAACCTCATGACTGACAAACCTCAAATCATTATACGCAACAACTGCTTTTCCTGATTTTAGTGTTAATATCACGACCGGCCTTTTCGGATCGAAAGAAACAATCAAATCACCATCAATTTCAACCAAAAAATTTTTGGCTCTTATCGAAACTGGAAAGTTACCAGTTTTTGTATATTCTCCTATCCCGCTGGTCTGGGAAAAAACCAAGTTGGCTGGCAATGTTTGAATAATTTCAATTTCGGTATTTTCGGAAAAATCGACTGAACCGGCATCCGGAAAGACTAAAGACAAACGACTGGCCTGACCGGTACTTAATTTCTCGCCCTGCTGAATTGCAATTGAAGAAGAAATTTTGGCCGACTCGGTGGCAGTTCTTGATTGCCAACTGATTTCCCCTGTCATATTGGTAATTTTCCCTTTAAGTGATTCCGAGGGAGCGTTTTCTAAAGAGAAGGAGGATTTGGGAAAAATAATATTGGCTGCGGGCGAAAGCAACGATTCCTGATTTGTGATTCTTGAAAGGAAAAAAATGACAACAAAAATGACAACAAAAATGGTTGGAATCAGAAACCAATATTTATAAAGTTTCATTTATAGATTCCCGCTTTCCCTTACAGGGTAAACGCGGGAATGACAGTCTGGATAGCATCAAGTAATTGGGAATAACCATCACCATTGATTGCGCTGATAAATTGCGGATTAAAGGAAGAAAAAAGTCTGGATAATTCCTCTTTATCAACTCCATTTGGTTTATCAATTTTGTTAAAAACATAGATTTGTTTTTTGTTATCAATTTTTAAATCGGCCAGCACTTTTTCAACCACCGCAATTTTATCCAGCAATTGCTGATCGGAAATATCAATTACCTGCAACAAGAGGTCAGCATTCAGGGTTTCCATTAGTGTTGATTTAAAAGCATTAATGGTTTCTGATGGTAAATTTTGGATAAAACCAATGGTGTCGGTAATAAAAACCGAACGGCCGATCTTTGGCAGATATATTTCCCCCACCCCGCTGTCTAAAGTAACAAAAAGAGTATCTTTAGTTAAATTATTTTTCTTGCTCATTAAATTAAACAAGGTGGTTTTTCCCGAATTGGTATAACCAATAATAGAAATCGTCGGAGTTTCGGTTTGGTTGCGGTTCTCCATTTGATGGAATTTACTGGTCGCCAATTTTTCCAACTGATTTTCAATATTTTTGATTTCGTGGCGCCAATGACGGCGCATAATTTCCGTATTGGTTTCTCCGGCCCCGCCATGAGTTCCGATGCCGCCTCCCTGCTGGGACATCATCTGCCCCATTCCATATAATTCCGGACCTTTGTGGCGGGTATCGACCAGTTTGATCTGCAGTTTTGCTTCCGCCGTTTGGGCATTTTTCCCAAAAATTTGTAAAATTAAATCTGTCCGGTCCCAAACTTGAATATCCGGCTTAAAATTTTGAAACAATTTTTTTAGATTGAAAAGTTGGCTTGACTTAAGATTGTCATTGACTACCACCGCGTCGATATCATTATCCAGGATCGTTTGGGCTAATTCACGGGCTTTACCTTTACCGATATAAGTCGTACTATCGGCCCGAGCGGCATTTTGGGTAACAACCAAACCAACAACTCCGCCAAAGGTTTGTATCAATGAAGTCGCCTCATTAAGATAGTCTTTGGTCTTTTGTTTATTCTCGTCCCACGGCACTAAAGAAATAACCATAAATTTGGGATTTTTAATTAGGGAAAGCATGAATTGATTATACTCTTAAGACACGAGATCAACGATACTTGATTTAGAAGCTAAAAGTCAACGGTTCGGAAAAATCAGAATATCTCCAAATTTGTAATACTACTAACGACGACCGTCTATTGTTGTATTACAAAAGTGTCTCTCTCCCCGGAGTTCCTCCTCCGCCAACTGGCGGAACGCCTCGTGGGGCAATTCTAGGCGGATCAAGTAAAATTTTTGCTTTCAGTTATAAGCGTTTTAAAAGCGGGTCTTCCCACCCAAAACACGTTTCTTTGTTTTTGACTGCTTCAAATTCTTTTATACACTCCGGGTTTGCTTTTGCAAATTCGATAAGAAGAGTTACTGCTTCTTCGATGAAACCTCCAACGGTTCCGTCAGAGTCATCAACGCCGCCGGTGATTAACTTACGGTCTAATCTCAATAATGTTTTAATTATTAGGTTAGCTGTTTGGCGGCCAGCGGGTAACGAAGAAAAAATGGAGGCTAAACGGTTACGGCCTTCGCTTAAACTGTCTTGATAGGCAAACCAAATTCTGGAAGGACCGGTATAAGCCTTTATGTAACGTATGGCGCCGGAGATTTCCGCTTTAGATAAATTGAATTGGTCCTGTGAGATGTTTCCGATTTTGCCGCTGAATTTAATCTCATTGTGTTGTGTTTTTTCTTCCGCAGTCAAAGGTTTTCCTTTTTTTAGCGCATAAATAGCTACCGCAATTATGTGTTTGCACAAAGTGTCGTTTTCGCCAAGATAACAAGTGCAGTTTCCGTCGCTATAACTTTTAGGGGAAACGATAACTTCGTAAAGATGTGTCCCTTGAACATCGGCTGTAAAAGTAAATCCGGTATCGCAAAAATTTTTTACTTTTCCGTTCTTATACAAAACTATTGCTTTCTCCCACGTCGCACGATCAATACCGTATTTAATTTTTTCTAAATCATATTGAGGAATCATTTTACTTACTGGCTGGCGGTTTACGAAAAATGTCGAACTTCATTTGATTAGCTCTCCGCCAGCTGGCGGATCGCTTGCTCCAGCGCGGCGCCCCCCGCCTGCTATCGTTTTGCGAAGCATTGCGGGCAGGCCACCCGCCGCGCCTCCGAAACTGTCGGCTCGAACATTCCGCTAAAAGTGGAAAAAACCTGCCCGCAATCGCTGAAGCAATAGCTTCCGCAGGCGGGGAAAAACGCAAACCTGCCTGTCGGCAGGCAGGAATTTTAAAGAACTTTTATGATTTCAGTTTAACATACTTGCGCTATCAAAATATGCTATACTTTTTCTTACAAATACATATGGAAAATAAAATTAACGTTGGCGATCAGAATACCCAGCAGATCGGGCAAAATCCAATAAACCAATCGCCCATCAACCCAGTTCCAAAAAAACCTAAGATAAATTATTGGATAATTTCAACTGTGATTCTGGTAATAATGTTGGTTATTGTTAGCATTTTTACTTTGAGTCTAAAAGGAAACAACAAATCGATGAATGATAAGACAGAACAAAAATTGAATCTCTCTGAAACTCCTACCCCGTCAGACTTATCTACTAACCCCAACTCTCAATCTCGAGACGATGAGGTATTTCTTGCAACTGCCGTCGATAGATTCAAATACAAAATAATATTATATGACCGAAATACCAAACAACTAAAAGAAAAGACTGTTGATTTTGCTACTACAGGACTTGATATAGGATTACTAATGTCGCGATTTACTGGAACTGGTGGTACAGAATCTGTTCATTACAATCCGAACACGGGAGAAATAATTTTAGTCGTTGGACCAATTTCAGGGGGAATAGCGGGATACAAGCCTCCAGAAGCTCTACCCGAACCAACTTTTTCCTATGCAGTATACAAAACCACATTTAATGATAAAGACAGTTTAACTCAATTATTTAGTTCAAAAGAACAAATACCCAACAACGTTATGTTCAATAATTCTAGCAACACTCTAATCTATGCGGTGAAAACATATCAGGGTGCTAAAATAGCAAGTGAAGATATTTTTGAGTTTGATCTAAAAAATAAATCAACAAGAAAAGTTACCTTAATCCAAACCTCAAGTGATAACAAAGAAATAGTGGAACTTTCAGACTTACGTATGTCTCAGCAAGGTAATAAGTTATATCAGCTTGTACTTTACGGAACCCAAGGATTTTGGACAAACCAAAGACTCGAATTAAAAATTGTTGATCTAAGCAGCGGAACTACCGAGACAAAGTTGGTTACTGCCGGAGACGATGTCGTATTTTCAATAACAGGTCTTTCTCAAGATGCCTCAAGGGTCGTTTTTTATACCTCAGTAAACAATGAAAGGAAGTTACAATTAAAGAGTCTATCAAATAATACATTGATTCCTATATCTCCAAGCGAGGATATCAAAAACCTAAATCTCTTTATTTCAGGTAGCAAAAATCAGGTTTTATACGGAACAGATAGCGGCTGGATTTTTTTTGATGCAGATACGAAAAGATCTCAAAAAACAACAATAACAAGGCCGTTTATTTGGTCACCCTCAAATGACTACATTGTCGGTACTCAAGGAGAAAAAATTGTTATTTATGATACTCAAAGACTAACAACAATCGATCTAGGACTTAATTTAAGCCAAACTGAAATAAATTCCATAGAAGTAGCTCAGTGGAAATAATTTG
>PFLE01000010.1:0-199 GCA_002784465.1 Candidatus Shapirobacteria bacterium CG_4_10_14_0_8_um_filter_39_15 | reverse complement strand
CAAAAATCGCGCGCGCAAAAAATAGTTGCCATGATTTATCTATCATGGCAAAAACTGTCGGCTCGAACTTCTTTTTAAAGGATCGACGGTTGTCCGCAAGTTTCAAAAAAGGCGGATTTGACGCGCTTTCTGCGGAGCACTTCGACTCCGCTCAGTGTAAAGCGGGCGCGGAAAGCGCTACCTCCCAACCTCTTTCTTC
>PFLE01000003.1 GCA_002784465.1 Candidatus Shapirobacteria bacterium CG_4_10_14_0_8_um_filter_39_15 | reverse complement strand
TGCTTGCCAGTTTTACCAAAATATTTTTCTTCATTATTTTTCACCTCCTTCCATTGTAAATTTAATCAAATTATTAGATTGATTGTTAAATCACAAAAAACCAGCCGGACGGCTGGTTTAAATTGATTGACTAATTTTTTTCTATAAAAAATCCTCGAAAAAATTCTGCCCATAGTTATCAAAATACTACATATGCTTTTTTTGTCAAGTGGCAATTTTTCACGCGATACTCAACTTTTACATCCTGCAGATGATTTTTCCTCTTCGTATTTCGGCTCTACCATTTTTTGATTGTTAACCGGAATGTTCAAAGCCCAGGCTAAAGCATTGGCAACCGCAATCCCCACCCGCAAGCCGGTAAAAGAACCCTGCCTACCGGCAGGTAGGCCGGCTCCGGTTTCAACTTCAATTTCAGTAATGTCTTGTAGAGTTTTTTTCTTGTCCTCAAGGATATTTTCTATCAATCGTAGAACCTGCTGGGATTTGTCCGGGCCGGTTATTTTTTTTAACCGAACGTCATCCAACCCAACAACGGTTTTTTTATTATCACTGGTATTAATGTAGAGTTTCATAGTTTTAGAATATCAGTTGATCGGTATATCGGGTTAAGTAAAACAGAGAACAGGATATCAGTAATATAATTTTATCGTTTCTGTTCTCAAATTACTGCTTTCTTGTCCTGATTATCTGATTTACTGATTTACTTTGATAGTTATCTTTCTTTCATTTTCTTCCAAATAATTAAAATAAATATCTATATGGTTTTTAGATAGCATATTGGATATCTTCTCCGGCCATTCAATGACAATTATGTTGGTTGGGTCAGACAAAAGTTCCTGCAAACCTAATGATTCAGTATCCTTCTCGTCTCTAATTCTATATAAATCGACATGATATAAAGTGCTACACCTCGCAGGAGTCGAGGTCGTTGCCTCGCCACCTCCGAGGTGGCCGAATGGACTCCTCGAAGGTGAAATTTCATATTCTCGCATCAAGACGAAAGTTGGGGAAAGAATTCTTTCCTTGATACCCAAACCAACTGCCAAACCTTGTATAAAGGTTGTTTTTCCTGAACCAAGATTTCCATACAGAGCAATTACGGTTCCTGTTCTTAAATCAGCTCCAATTTTTTCGCCCAGTTTTTGAGTTTCAAAGGCGCTTTGGGTAATAACTTCCTGATTATCAGCCAACCAATCACACCTCCTCCCGCGTCAATTAAAACATCGCGTAATTTTCCGGTCCGGCCGAAAACAAAAGTCTGGTGATATTCATCGGTAGCCGCGTATATAACAACAAACAACAAAGAAATTAGAACGTTTTTTGTTGCCCGATAAAGCAGAATAAAAAGGATAGCATATTCAATTACGTGGGCCGTTTTTTTAACAAGGAAATCCTGCCAATCAATTGCCGAAGCCGAAGCAACCGGATTGGAGGACAGAAAGAATATTACGCTGACCCAAATTATTACCGGCAGCCAATAAATAAGCTTTTTCATTTTTTAAGTATGCCAAAAACAGCGGAAACTGCTAAAAGAAGGGTTCCCGTTCCAATTGCCAAAAAGGGAAAAAGGTTATTGTATGAATTCTTTTCGGTGATAACGGGTAAGTCTGTCGGCGTTAAAGAAGTAACAGCAGCCAAAACGATCTCTGACTCCTCTGCCTTTATGGCTCGCGTCGGGCTTGCCCTGAGCGAAGTCGAAGGGGTTGGGGTATTTTTAGGCGTGGGTGTAACCGTTGGCTTTGGTATTGGCGTTGGAGCAGAAGTTGGAGTCGCAGTCGGAGTAGGCGTATCTTCTGGTTCGGGAATATCAGTTGGCGTCGGGGTTGGAGTTTGGGGAATAGGATTTGCGCTAAGCTTTGTCCAATCAAGTTGATTTACCCAATTTGACGAACCATCGGGACTACGACCAGCACTCTTATCAAAAGCGGGCGTTCCCACAATTGAGTTTGATTTACCGTAGATAATCTGGTTAATTTGTCCAGAAGGTAAAGAATTATCCAAAAGAGTGATCGTATCTCCCCCACTGTTATTTAACCAACCCTCTCGGTTTTCAAAAACAAAATATCCATGTCCAGTAATGGTTCCACTAAGAACTTTGGGGTTTTGAACTTCATCCTTAATAAACCATCCTGTCAGGTCTATGGGGGAATCCAAAGTATTATACAATTCGACCCACTCAGGATCTGAATTTGAAGAAAATTCATTTATGACCACTTGACCAAAAACTTTTCCCGATAAAAACAAAATCCAGATTAAGGCAAATAAAAAAGAACAAATAACCTTTTGGTAACTAAGCATTTTGTTCTGATGATTTAAATCATGATAACAAATTAAAATGGTTTTTCTTTACGTTTTTTCTTTATTTCTTGACTCAAATATCTCCAACCACCACTCCCCATTCTTCCTTGACCCGCAACGTCGCTTAACCCCTCGGTCATCTCTAAAAAGAAATCTTTAACTTTTTCTTCTCGTAATATCTTTTCGATCACTCTTTTGTAACCCGAAGTACCGTATTTCCTTGCCAAATTTACTCTCGCCACGGTAGATAAACTTACTCGCAGAACGTGACTAATTGTTCTAAAATCGTAATTTTTTTCCAGAAGAAAAGCCACCGTTAGACGCTTGGCAAGCATTACCCGCTCAGTTGGACTAAGAAAATCGCGAATAAATTCTTTAGCTTCCGTTCCTGTTCCCATTTGGGCCAGAGATTTAAAGAAAATTTCTACGATTCTCTGGTAAACTTTATCGGATATTGGATATTTAGAAACTTGTGTCATTTGTTCTGATGATTTAAATCATGATAACAACCTAACTATTTATAAACTACCCGTTTATCAATCACGGCCACACTATAAAAATCTTTTAATTTTTTATCATACCCGAACCAAGGATCGTGAATTAAATAATCATCGCCGTCTTTTTGTTTGAGAACAATAAAATGACCGTCCCCGCCTAAGTTCAAATGAACAATTACCGGATGACCGGCGGAAAGTTCCTGATCAACCGCGTCCATATTTAATAATTCGGTGTATGTTTTTCCCGCTTGTGAAGGCCAAGGACTAACCATATAGGCCGTATTGGAGAAAAAATTCGATGAGTCCGCCGCAATATCCGAAGGAGTTCTCCTGTCCCCATAAAAAGTTGAAATCATGGCGATATCACTAATTAAACAGCCAACGTCGTAGATTGTTTCTGTAGATCCGCCAATCATTTGCTTCGCCCACCTTTCATCTCTTTGGCTATAAAACCAACCGTCAGGACTTTGTTGAGGAGGTAAAATACCACCGGGATTATCCTGACTAAATCGTTTTAAACTTGCAAGCTCCGCTAAAGCTTTCTTTAATAATTCCTGAAACTTCTTTTCGTCATTTTTGGTTACAATTAATAAATTCTTTTTGTCTGTTTGTTGTTGCGCCAATTGCGTTTTTTGCAATTGTAATTTAGTTTCTAAAGCCACCACCGCTTGTTTTTGATCATCATAATTAGTTCTGGTCGTCTCCATCGAATAGAGAATTTTTTTATCATTAATCTGAATCACCCGCAAATATTTATAGCGGTTATAAAAATCGGCAAATTTACTTGAAGAAAAGAACAATGACAAAACATTTGGCTGACCTTGCTCATAAGCTGCGGCAATCCGGCTTTTTAAAATTACGGACATCTGGTCCAAAGAAACCTCCAAACGGCCGATTTTTAAAGTCAAATCGTCAATTTGGCTTTGGGTTTGGGTAATTTTTAAAGTGGTTAGTTTAATTTGGCTATCCATATAGGTAATTTGACTAGCGAGAGTTTTTCCTTGATTTTGCAAGTCAGTTACCTTTTGGGTCAAATCATCAATCTGTTGCTGTAATTCCCCGACGCTTTGTGAATATACGCGGCAAGGAATTAAGAATAAAACCAGCAAGACAAGGAAAAGAAGAATTTTTTTCATTGATTAATCAGCGCAAGTATCTTTTAACCGCCAGCAGACTGCCAAAGATGCCAATCACCAAACCAATTAACATCATGATTCCCAAAATGGAAAACATCACTACGGGTGAAATCGGAAAAAGCGGAATATCAGTCAAATAGGTGACAAAAAACGGCGTCGAATATAAAACTAAAATGTAGCTTAGTAGCCAACCAAAAACCGCCCCGCCGACAGCATAAATTATTCCTTCAATAATAAACGGCAGCCGAACATACCAGGAAGACGCCCCGATCAAACGCAAGATTTCAATTTCTTCTTTTTTAAAAGCAATTTTCATACCAATTATAATGAGAATTTCCAGCAGGGAAACCAAGCCGACAAAGGAAATCAGAACCAAACCAACTTTTCTTAAAGCCGAGGTAAAAGAAGTTAAAGACGAAACAATATCCGCCGGAAAAATTACCTCGTCAACCGATGGATCTTTTTTTAACACCTCGGACACCTCCTGAAGCATGTTAATATTATTAGTAGAAATTTCCAAAGAGGCTGGCAGCAAATTAGCCGTCACCATTTCCTGGAGCAGCGGTTCGCCTTTAGTCCAATCTTTATAAATTGATAAAGCTTCTTCTTTGGAAATATATTTTATCTGCTGAATCTTCCCGGTTTGTTTCAGTTGATCCTCTAATGCGGTTATTTTATCCATCGCCACGCCATCCTTGAAAAAAGTGGTGATTTGCGGCCGGGTTTCGAACCAATTAAGAACGATTCCGGAACCATAAGCAACAATCACAAAAACGGTAGTAATAAAGAAGGTCAAAGTCATAACAAGAATGGCATAAATAGCCTGGTAAGGCGACCGGCGGATATGTTGTAAGGCGGTATTAAGATGGCTCATATTTTCCTTTATCTAAAGCGATCACTCTTTCTTTTAAAGATTTAACAATTTCCACATTGTGTGTTGCCATTAAAACGGTTGTTCCTAATTTATTAATTTTTTTCAGGGTTTTAATAATCTGCCAGGCCGTGCCCATATCCAAATTTCCGGTTGGTTCATCGGCAAGCAATATTTTCGGATTACCGATCATTGCCCGGGCAATACAGACCCGTTGGAGTTCGCCGCCCGCCAGCTGGGCGGGGAACAAACTTCCCCGATCGCTTAAACCGACCAACTCCAAAACTTCTTTAACTTTATCACCAATCGTTTTGGAATTATTGCCAAAAACTTCTAAAGGCAGAATCACATTTTCCAATAAAGTCCGGTCGGTTAGTAACTTAAAATCCTGAAAGACCACGCCGACCTTTCTTCTCAAATCCATAATTTCTTTTGATTTCATTTTCTCAACATTAATTCCGTCAACCTGAATCGTTCCGGAAGTAGGCAGATATTCATGAAGAATTAATTTTATAATCGTGGATTTACCGGCGCCGGACGGACCGGTCAGAAAAACAAAATCCCCGGGAGCAACCGCAAAAGAAACCTCTTCCAAGGCAGTAATTTCCCCAAATTTCTTGGTCACTTTTTCAAACTTAATCATCAAACAGGATAATTATTCTAAAATCTTAAGTTTACCAACATCCATTAACCAGGAAGCTTTTTGACCTTTATTGGTCTCACCCCAAACCTGAACTTTTTTCCCAACGTATTGATCAAGATCAATCACCGAAGAATTTAAATATGCGGTTTGCGATGGACCGCCTTCACGAATTAATTTATGCGTTCCTTCCCCATCAATCCCGCCCTTTTCCAAAGTACCGGTGGCTGTATCTTTAAAAACTTTTTCATTTGTGGAACCAACTTCCTGGCCTTTTTGCGCCGTACCAGAAGTATCAGCGGAACCGCTTTTGGCCACCAAACCATAACCGGTAGCCACACCCAACAGAATAATAATTATCGCGGCCGCCAAAGGAATCATTAAATTTTTATTTTTGGTCGCTTCGGGCATGTTTTGAACAATTTTTATTTCTTCTTCCATATTCAGCAAGTCAAACTTGCTTTCACCTCCCCTGTTGCTTAATATACCATACTTTTCAGTTCTGATTCAATGAATAAATCTATATCACCATCAAGCACTTTGTCCGGATCAGATGTTTCTACCTCCGTTCTTAAATCTTTTACCATTTTATAAGGATGCAGAACATAAGAACGGATTTGATTCCCCCAACCGGTGGTTTTATGTTCACCTTTGATTAATCCTTTTTCTTCTTGTGCCCGGGCTTTATCAAGCACCCATAACTTTGCCCGTAATAAATTCAAAGCAATCTTCCGGTTTTGCTCCTGAAACCGTTCCGATTGGGCGTTGACAATAATCCCGGTTGGTTTATGGGTTAAACGAACGGCGGTAGAAACCTTTTGGACATTTTGACCGCCATGAGACGAAGCTCTAAAAAATTCCCAGACTAAATCATCATCCTTTATTTCAATTTCGGTTGTTTCCTCAATTTCCGGCAGAACTTCCACCTCCGCGAATGAAGTTTGTCTTAGTTTATCAGCGTTAAAGGGCGACTGACGGACTAAACGGTGAACTCCCGCTTCACCCTTTAAATATCCATAAGCATAAGTCCCGATAATCTGGATCGTCACGCTTTTTAGACCGGCCTCGTCGCCTTTTGTCTGATCAACCACGTCCGTTTTCCAATTTTTTCGCTCGCAATATCGCAAATACATCCGCAAAAGCATTTCCGCCCAATCCATGGCTTCGGTTCCCCCCTGACCGGCGCGGATTGTCAAAATAACGTTAGACTTGTCATATTGTCCGGAGAGAAATGTCTGTAGTTCAAATTTTTCTATCTCTTGCTCTATCTCTTTCTCTTCCTTTTCCAACTCCCCCAACATTCCCAACTCTCCCATCACTTTCGCATCCTCAATTCTCTTTTTAAGTTTTTCCGTTTTCTCAATTTCTCCGCGCAGGGCACCCAATTCTTCCATCACTTTAGAGGCGGTTTGATTATCATCCCAAAAATCAGGTTGGTTGGATTGTTGCTCCAATTCCGTGATTCGACTATTCCTTTCTCCAACGTTTAATTTTTCCAAACAATTTTGGAATCGTGAATCAAGATCTTCAATGGTGGTTGGAGTATCCATATATATAAGTATATCGGTTGAGCAGTAAAATCAGGTTAAGAAATCAGAGATCAGAAAACAGTTATACTCCTTTATCTTTTTTACTCTCCCGTTGTTTCTTAAGATCATTAATAAACGCGTTAATTCCCCTAATCAGACCCTCGTATTCCAAAATGACTTCGTTTGCCTTTTCATTATTAATATATCCTTTCCCTTCCAGCTTTCGGATGTGACTTTGGGTTTCTCCTGCTTCTCTCCGACCAGAATAAAGGATTTTTATTTTATCATTAAAATAGTAGCTTGAATACGCTTCTGCTATAGCATCAATCACTGCAGAAGACGATCTTTCTATTTAATCTCCAGTTATATACTTTTCATCACGGGGTAGAGATTTACAAATTTGATGAACAATTAACATCAATTCATAAGCCTTTTTCCAGATACGAAGGTTTTCGAATCCCGGTTTAACTGGTAAGGTATTTTGTCCCATATATTAAGGATATCAGTTAAACAGTATATCCGGTCAAGAGATCAGAGACCAGAAATCAGTTCTTTACTTACTAGATATTCCGTTCTCGGATTTTACTTTTCCCGTTATTCTGTTCTACTGATATTCTTCATTTTTTACTGACAGAGAGTTTTTTTCACTTTTAGCGCTTCCTCGTCCGGCAAACTTAAAAAATAATGAATTACTTCTTCGGCATTTTTGGCCTTCTTTGGAGCAATTATAGTTGATACTCCCAAAACATTATTCAAATTATTCAATCCGGAATAAATTACTTCACTCACTAACGCCTGTTTTTGTTCTTTACCAAAAACTAATTCTTTTAATTTGTTTCGATCGGCTACCCCTAAAACCATCACCGCATCTAAAAATAACATTAGCGCCACCCCAAAAATAAAGCCGAAAATCGCCCCTTTTTTATGAGAATGAAAAATCAAATGTCTTTCCTTGCCAAAAACAAAAAGCAGCAGAAAAGCTGCCAGTACAAGAATAATATATTTTGTATAGGGAAATTTTGTAATGGAAACGATGATTTCGGAAGCAGATAAAATTAAGGAGTTCGGATCGAATTTCATTCTCTTATTTTATCACACCTTGATCTCTGGCATCATACTTCAACCTTGATCAGCATGAAAACAAAGAACAAGGGAAGATTTTTGACAATATCGTCAAAGAAAAATCTTCCCGTCGCGGATACTCCAAAATACTCATAAGAAAATGTGTTTGCGCCTTTGCAAACGATTTCCTTCAAGTATTCGAAGTCCGATAAAAGTGAGTTGAAAATCAACTCATGCTAAGTTTCAAAATGCATCCATTTTCTCAATCCCAGTCCAAGGCTGGTGAGAAAAAGTCCTGCTATACCGAGCGGAAAACTGATTCCTCCTAAAGGAGTGCCAGTTCCGCTAGCGGGTAATTCTTTTGGCAATTCGATTGCCGGTGTGGGCGGAATAACCGTCGCAGTTGGCGGCGGTGTTTCCGTTGGCGGTACTATCGTCGAAGTTGCCGTTGGCAATTCCGGCGTCGGACTATTGGTCGGCTTTGGAGTTGGGGACTCCGTAACCAAGGGGGTTGGGGTTTTTGTGAAGGTTTGGGTCGCGGTTGCGATCGTGATCTGCGTTGGGGTGGCGGTCGCTGTCCGGGTTTCAGTTGCTGGCGGTGTGCCGGTAACTGTCTCGGTCGGGATCGCCGTAATCGTTGCCGAACTGGTGGGGGTCGGCGTGGCTGACGGAATCTCCGTAGGAGTTTCCGTTGCCGGAGCGGTGGTAGAGGTTGGTGTTGCGGTTTTTGTTACGGTATTGATCGGGGTATTCGTAACTGTGGCCGTTGCAGTTTGGGTGGGTGTCGCAATTGGACACTCGACCTGCCATGTCTGCCAGACATTTTTGGTGTCTATCTGGCCAAACTGGCACTCACCATTTGGACCGGGCGGAGTAAAGTAACCGCCGGCCTTTGTCGCTAGAACCGTAACGCCCCAACCCTGTGGATTCTCAAAACACTGAGTCCCCGGCTGGGCGGTACGACCAAGACACCGATAGGTAACTCCCGAAAATGTCACCGTCTGGGTGACGTTCGAAGTTACCTTAAAAACTCCGGATCCTTCCGGACAGATTGTAACCTGTCCATCGGGACCAAAGAACTGGCAGTAACCAGATTTCTGCCAGGTGACGGCTGCACCGGCTTGAGCCGGCTGAATCCGAACATCTTGCCCGAACACGTATCCGAGCAAGAACAACGCGATCCCAAACACCAAACTACCAATGCGACGCATCCGCGTCCTCCTCTGTTTTAATATGGTGCTTATGATTCCCGCGCTAAAGACAACATTTATCTTTAGGGTGGAAATCACCAGCCCATATTTTTTGAAACCTAGCATTTTAAGGTGCTATTCGTCTTCAAGAGCGAACTGTCCAATAGTATAGCATGTTTGAGGCTGAAAGTCAAGGATAAATTATTAAAAGCAGGGACTCCAAAGTCGTTACCACTTCGGCTCAAGAAGTTTTGGAAGAATTTTTAAGGAATAACCAAAATATCAGCCGGAAGATTGAAGGAAGACTAGTTTATACCTCTTGATCTCGCAAGGCGTCCCCTTGCGAAGCTAAAAGCCAAAAAAACACCCCGCCGGAATCAATCAAAACTTCAATTGACCCAAGCGGGGTTTATATCTTACTACTAGCGTCGCAAAGTGTACCAAACGGACCAGTCTTTGAATTGCGGGTACAGGACGATGTAGCCGTTTCTTGGTTCCGCAATTCTCGTAACGTCAAACTGTACGAACACTCCACACTCTTTAACAAGTGGGGCAGTAAAAGTTACGACTGATGAGGAGTTGATGCCGGTTCCGACCCAAACAGGAACAGTAATTGTTATTGGATCGGCAATCCAGTATGGCCGCTGGCCCCAACCGCATTGCTCATAATTAAGCGAGCTGTCACACTGAAACAGCACCCCTGATATAGTGCTTCCGGGTGACATTTCCCGCCAGGGATTTGTACTCGTGACAAGGAACTTCATTAACCAGTTTGTCCCAAGCACCACTGAGGAAAATGGTTGGACGTAGATTTTCCACGGCCCAGGTCCGAATCCGGAATCCTGAGAATACGAATGATACACAACATCCTCAGTATCGCAACCCGGGGTAGTTACTTCAGTTGGTGTGACGGTTGCCGTTACTGTACCCGTCGGTGTCGGCATCTCAACAACCGGAGTCCATGTTGGCGTATTGGTCTTAGTTACTGTTGACGTAGACGTCTTTGTTCTCGTTGACGTACTCGTCCATGAATTAATTGGCGTGTTGGTTCTGGTTGCCGTACTTGTTACCGTTGCCGTATTCGTACTGGTCGGTGTGTTTGTGACCGTTTTCATCGGTGTACTGGTAGCGGTCGCAGTCGACGTATTTGTCGATGTTCGTGTCTTTGTCGGCGTCCACGTTGGCGTATTGCACGATGCGGTCGGTGTCTTCGTAACCGTGGATGTTTTTGTATTCGTCTGTGTCGACGTAACCGTTGCCGAGTTCACCGGGGTACTTGTCTTTGTCGGAGTCCGAGTGCGTGTCGGCGTTGACGGAGGCTTGTTGGTGAAATCCACATTCCAGTTCTGATAGCAATCGAGACCAACGTTGTCAAGCTGACTGGATATCGAGCTTTGTGATGCGCCGTTGCAGGCGATGTCGATATGCTTTTCAAAGTATCCGACGTACGTCCAACCCGGCTGCATTTGCTCTTGAACCCAGTACCAAATGGGGTTTGAGGAATTCGACCCGGCCGGAATGTTGGTAAACTCGTAGTATCCGCTGGCGTTGGTCGTCGTGGTTTGCAGAACGTTTCTGTTGTTATCCAGTAAACGAATAACCCAACCCGAAAGATGGTTACCTGAAGTGTCCTTCTTATAACCATCAATAGAACCAGTACAAGATACGGGTGTCTTTGTCGGCGTCAGTGTTTTTGTCGAAGTCGCCGTCTTGACTACCGTATTTGTTGGTGTTGCTGTTTTGGTATTCGGGAAACATGGCCCGCTTGACAAGTTAAACTGCCCGGACCAACCATTGTAGATATTAGTCCAAGCTTTTACAACTGGTTTACCCAGATTCCCAATGTAATCGTAATGAGCAACACCTCCGGGAACAATCTTGGTCAAATTAACCGGAACATCTGTTGACCCTCCTTGCCAAGAAACCCAGATCGTTGGCGGAGCGAATGCTCCATCAATCTGGTTGATGATGAAGTGCCATTTTGTTGAATCACAACCGTGGTCGTTCAGCGCCTTCGCTTCTTCGTAGTGCGTTCCCGAAGGCGGCGATGCGATACCAGTTGCCGACACGGCTACGCCCGAAAGCAGTAGCAGTATGACAACAAATGTTGCTACAACGACTTGTAGCCTCTTCATAACAACTTCCTCCTGTTTTTTGCAGCAGTTAAATCTTTGGTAAAACACCAAAGATTGTTTCTGCTGCAAAATTTTATCTATCCTCTAAAAGTTAAGGTACAAAAAATATTATGAGACATTATACCATAATCGGTGTTTTTTCGTCATCGGACGAGGATATTGAAGATTCCTCTTTTCTGCAATTTTTCCCAAAAAAACACCCCGCCGGAATCAATTAATACTTCAATTGACCCAACGGGGCTTGTGTTACGAACTTGTTAAGGCATACGACATCCAACCGGACTAGGTGATTTCTTGACATGGACCCCGACTTTCCAGTCGTGGGAGGCCGGCAAAATCTGACCAGTATCAAGAAGCGTCAATGTCTTCCAGTCCAACTGAACAAAACTGTTGTTGTTGGGCAAGGTAAGGTTGACTCTGAAAGAGGAAGCCCCGGGTAGAATCGTGACTGTTTTCGTGATCCAAACCGGTGGCTGGTGATTGTACCAACGGTCTTCTTCCGCAAACGCGCATTGAGATCCTACCTCATCTGCGTTGCATCTGAACAGCCAACCTCCCATTTCGCCAATAATTGGCGCGGGTGCCAGACTTGCGAAAGTAAAGATTGCGGTCCACTCACCGTCGTTGGGAATTCCATCTTCCATCGTCGGCTCCAGCAGACTCAATCTATATTGCCCGATCGAGGTGTACTGTCCCGACGAGACCGATGGTTCCTCGTTAAACTGACAAACAGGTGCAGTCGTGGGCGTGGCGGTATTTGTCGGCGTCCCTCTTACAGGCGTACGCGTGGGCAAACTGGTCACTGTCGAGATTGGGGTAAAAGTTGGAGTCGGCGTTGATGGCTGGCAATCAATTGCCGGGTAAGACGCGAAAACTGATTCGGAAAATTGCCCAGCAACAGAAATATCAAACCGGACATTCCCTCCATTCAGCACCAAAACGCCAGTGTAGATAGCGAAGCCCCAGGTTTCACCCGAACCAACACTATCGAAGGTGATTGACGATCCTGTCTCCTCGACAACACCTACCACCGAGACGGAATAGGCTAACCGGTTCTGAACCGATACATTAACGATTGCTTGCCGAGCAAGCTGGTTAGAGAAACATTGTGCACCAGCGTTTACATAAACGCTAGACAACGCAAGATCTGACGAAGCCATCACTCGGTTTACGAACAAAACAGCAAACAACATAACCAGCAGCAAGCTAACAAGCAACCCGGCATAGCGTTTCATTGCTTACTTCCTCCAGTTAGAATTCTTGGTGAACTCATTACCTCTACCGTCAATAATTCTGACTTTGCGGCAGAGTTCTACTCAGTGGTAATCTGAGCAAAATTCTGCCGCAAGAAATACATTTTCAATTATTAAGGTACGAAAAATCTATGGTTATGATTCTATCACGAATATTGCAGTTTTATAACTATAAGATATTGCCTTATAAGATATTATACGGAGGATGGTAATTCTTCTTTCGAAGAAATGGAATAAAGCCGGATATTACCGCTTTTAATAAAGTAAACACCCCGCGGTTCCTCTTGCGCGTTAACAATCGTTTCTTTTTTGTTAAAATGAATCGGTTTATATTGACTGATCTTTTAATTATACCAGTTAACGGAGAATTTTTGTCCAATGACTGATAACTTTAGCCCTACGCTCCTCTAAAGATAAAGAACTTTCGATACCCGGACCGGAAATGCAACCGCCGTCACAATTGACTGGGTTAAACCTCCAGAGATGGCGTACATCCGCGTGTTGGAACCAATCATATCAAAGCTTTGTTTGTAATCATTTTTGTCGTCTTTAATTTTTTCTGTTTTAAAAATTTCGTTTAGTTCTTTATAGGTTAAAACAATGATCCCCAACTCGGGATGATCCTCGGAAGCCTCTAATTTTTTATTAACGCAGGGGCCGATGAAGACCGGCGTATAACCCGGGTATTCTTTTTTAATTAATTCAGCGGTATTAACCATTGGTGATTTGATTGGAGAAAGATATTTAACCAGATGAGGATATTTGTTCCTGATCAGCCGAACAATTGTCGGACAGGGACTGGTAATGAATCTGGCGGTTGGATCGGCTTTTAATAATTCCAAAAGCTGCTTATTGGTTTCAATTGCTCCCCGGGAAACTTCAACGACATATTCGAAACCCAAGCGTTTAAGTTTTCCGATAATTTCCGAGTAGGAAAACATAACCGGAAAAGAAGGTGCCAGCATGGCCACTTTATTTTCCACGAAAGCCTTTCAAAACAAAATAAGCAATTGTCCCGCCCGCAATAGCAGTAATCAACTGAAGCGTTCCCATTGTTTGAACGAATAATTTAGGAACTAGTTGAAGGTGGAAAAAAATATTTGTAAAAGAATAAAGAAGTAAATATTTTGCGACTGCTGATATTCCTAAGCTACTCCAAAAACCAAACTTCTGTTGCATATTCTTGAAGAGAAATACTAAAACCAAATTCCCCGCCCAGATAATTGGTAAAAAATAAGTTAAAAATGGAGTAAGCGGTCCAAAAATTATTCCACGGGATAAAACTCCCAAACTGGGGAAAATAATAATCGGTAGAATTAGCCGATTGGGAAAAAGCAAAACTGATCCAATTATAACTGCGTTTACCAGAGTTCCAGTAACGAGTTGGTGCTGACTAATTGTAAAAGGTATTGCAAATGATCCAAAAGCCAAAGCAGAATAAAGAAGAATTCTAATTGATTTTGGTAAAGTTAAAACCAGCTGGGCAGTTTTTTCCATAGGATAAGAATAGTATATCAGAAAATGTAATTTATCCATCTTGACTTATTTCCTTTTCTGTAAAATACTAAAAGTATGAAAACGATCAAGTCAACATCAATAAAACAAGCAAGGGAAACTGGTGAAAAAAACAAAAAAACATACAAAGAAGTATTGGAAATTGTGAGGAAAGTTCAAGCGTATTTAGAAAAATCGGAATACAAAAGAAGAGAAACAATTTTTGAACTTAAAGAGAGTGGCTGCGTTTTATGACTCCACAATTATAAGGGATTTAGCCGAAAAGTATTTAGTTATAGATACGAATGTTCGTCTAGAGTTTCTTCGAGGTGCTTTCACAACATCATTATATAAAGAAAAAAATGATTTTTTGATGTTTAACGAATTTTATTCGATGCCAGACCACGCTGAAATTTATGAAAAAGTCATAGATAATTCCATACACATCGCCCATATTTACGCCCATAAAGGTTACCCGATGTTGATTTGGCCGATATTTTAATCACCTCGCGATTAAAAGAATATCCCGATAATTTATTATTAACACTCAATCATAAGGATTTTCCCTCTTGCCTCTTCGATAGAAAAACAATTGTTTGTATCGAGAGAATTAATAGAAAAGACGAAAAATAATCTTTATGACAATCGAAAACCCTCTTACTCTCAAAACTTTTTGAAAAGTCCCGAGTTTGTAAAAAGCCTTATTAATAAAACTGCTGACATTATCACAAAACTCCTAAACAGTAAAAATCCACCGGAAACTGCTTACTTAATTCTCCAGGATAAAGCCGCTGAAAGATTTGTGGGAGATCCTCTTGTTAAAGACACTCAAATGTCTATTTTATTAAAAACATCATACGAGATGAATATCGTTGCTAACATAGATAGAAGTAATTTTATTCCTATTCCTAAAATAAACGCCGTTTTGGTTAGGTTTAAAAAAAGAATGGAACCTTTAGTAGAAATTCAAGATTGCCAACTTTTCAGAGATTTTGTGGTCTATGGATATAATCAGTGGAAACCAACCGTGGTCGAAGCCTTTAAAAAAGTGTTTAATCAAAAACAAATATCAATCATAGAAAAAATTGGTATTCGCAAGGTAAAACCAAGAGGTTTGAAAATTGATCAATGGTTAATCTTGTTCGAGACTTTTTTTAACGAAGTTCCAGAGAATAAGAAAAACTTAGTAATAGGTGCTGAAAAAAGACTCAAAAACCAACAGAGAAAGTTAAGTAAATGGCATAGAACAAGATAATCAACATCTAGCAGACTTTACATTTTGTTTTATATATATTACGCTTAAAAAGGATGAAAAAGTTTGGTAGTCGATTAATAATGGTTTTGCTCCTTTCGGGGAGTATTTATTGGGTTTCAAAATCGATTTCCGAAAATAACATTTGCGCTAATTCCATCACCTGTATCAATAACCTATCTGTGCAAATAGATAACGATACGGATGGTATTTTTGAAGGCCAGAAAATTATCCCGCCAAAAATTGATTTAGCCCAAGATAATGTAAAACCAAAGGTTCTTGGTGCCGAGATACCAGCCGGACCAAAACATATTTATGTTGATTTAACTACTCAAACTTTATCGGCATATCAGGGAGAAAATCTAGTAATGAAAACTTTTGTTTCTACCGGCAGGTGGGGCAAGACTCCAACCGGCGAATTTGCGATTTGGGTCAAACTGCGCGCGACCAGGATGGCCGGCGGACAAGGAGCGGATTATTATAATCTGCCCAATGTTCCCTATGTAATGTTCTTCTCTAATAATGAGGTTCCAGCTTCAAAAGGCTTTAGTCTACACGGAGCTTATTGGCATAACAATTTTGGCTATACCATGAGCCATGGCTGCGTCAACATGCGGATTATTGATGCAGAGGCTTTATATAATTGGGCTGATCCGGTTACTACCTCTAATACAACTCACGCAACCAAGGATAATCCGGGAACGACTGTCACAATTTACGGAGAACCGTATATCAGTAAATTACCGGCTTCTGATCTCAGATTACTTATCCTGATAAACCGATCAACTGATAATCTAAATTATGTATACACTCAAACATAATCTAGCAATATTATTAACAATTATTTTTACTGGCATAATTGGAATATATCTTGTTTATCAAAACTCGTCTTCTCCGACAATTCCTGATTTTGTTAAAGCTACTGCATCGGAACCGGAATTTCAAACTACCTCCCAACCCTCTTCTGATGGAAAAGTGGAATTGACAATGAAAAAAACCCTTGCAGGGCAAGCAGAGAATAAAGATAAAATGATAACTTATCTTTTTACTGTTATTTCGAAGTCTGACAACATATCACAATCAATCTTTAATCAAACCGTCTCTACTGAAACATCTTTTTTAATCCCCTTTAATACTTTTTCGCCAAACAATAAATATTTATTCATCAAGCAAACGGAAAACGGAAAAAATCATTACTTGGTTTTTAATTCTTCAGCAAAACCTTTTACCAACGGAGAATTATTTTTAGACATCACTCCTCTTTTTGAAGCAAAATATCCTGATTTAACCTTAAAAAATGTCACTGGTTGGGCTTCAGATACTTTATTAATTGTCCAAAGTTCCGGACCTTCATTCTGGTTTGAAATGCCTAACCATTTTATCCAGTTGTCAACAAAGTTCTAATTGTTATCGATAATGATCATTAATGTCCGTAATTTCAGCTTCAGAATTTCTTACAATAAAAATGACTCTATATTTTCAGTCAATTCGGAATGAATAAATTTTACGGATTTTCGGTTCAAGAATCTCGGTATGTAATGATGGATGTTTGGGATTACTTTGGAAAATAATTGCTTGCTTTTGAAATTTATTTACGAGGTGATGGTCTTTAAGATATTGACAGGGTCGATTATTAAGCGGTTTTATGACCATATACGGAAGATTCCTTAAAACCATCAATCACGCTGTCAATAAATTTCTGGGAATATTTACCAGTTTTGGTTAACTCTAGTCTTAATTGCGCCAAGGGAATTGGTTTAAATTCCTCCAACTCAAATTCCTCAACTTTTGAAAAATAATCACGTAAAAGATTCCGGATAAATTCTGATCTTGTAGCAAAACCTTTTTTCCTGGCTTCAATATTTATTTTTTGGGCAACTTGGTCTGGTAGGGAAATAGTCATGGTGGTCATATTGTTAATATTTAACAATATTTCTTATTTTTTATCAAGTATTAACCAATAAACCTAAATCTTGGTTTTGATTCACCATTAACTTCTACTGTTTCTAGAAATAAAGACATTCAGCTTCCCACTTGACAAGTGGGAACGTAGATTCATATCAAACATCCATCTTCATTCTCTACCTTCTAATTTCTATCTTCCACCTTCCTTACTCTGTATGTGCCGCTTCCGCTGCCATGGCATCGGCCTTGGTTTGATGAATTGTTCCTTCCGGATGGTTCGGCGGACTGTATAAAGTATAAAGTTTTAACAAACCAGCACCGGTATTAATCACATTGTGATTTGTGCCAGCCGGAACCACAATACCAAAACCGGAACTGAAAACCGTTTCTTCGCCATTCATTACTACTTTTCCTTCCCCGCTTTCAATCCGGAAAAATTGATCAACCGACGGATGAACTTCCATCCCGATTTCTTCACCAACTTGTAAGCACATCACCACCAATTGAGTATGCTGTCCAGTAAAAACCACTTCCCGGAAGAAAGTATTTGCTTCTGTTTTTTGTTCTATATTATCTACATATCCTGTCATTTATATCACCTCCCTTCGTCACTACGTTCCTTAGGGCAAGCCCTTCTTTTGGCTACCAATATTGTAATGGTTTTTATTGAGATGTTGGAGTAGGAATGTTTCTTTCAATCGGGTTTAATTGGATACTTTGAGCGGTTACGCTGCCATCAGTATTGGTTTGACCAAAAACTGCCACCCTTTCTCCTATTTTCAAATCAGCCGCTGCCCCTTGAGACGACTTATTAATGGGTATTTTATCAGAGTATAAAACGATTTTGCTGCTGCCGTCCTGCAATTTGACCGTAATGGAATTGGCATCACTGCTGATAATCTCTCCGTTAACGGGTGTAAATCCCGCTCTGTTACCACCGATTCCGTTTCTCATTCCCCCCAAATTTCCATTTCCAATGTTTCCAAATTGTCTGGTTGTTTGCTTACTTTGTTGATATTTTGTTCCAGCAAAAAATCCGCCGGCAGTAGTAATAATCGCTACCAAAATTGTAATAATAATTGTGTTTTTTATTTTAATCACCTCTTTTTTAGTAAATCAGTAAAACCAGAATATCAGGATAAGAAATCAGAGATTAGAGATCAGTAAGGATTACCGATATGCCGATCTCTGTTTTACCTTACCCGATTATCTGATCAACTGATATACTTTTTAATTCTTTAGATATTTGTTAAAAAGCTTATTGATCTTCTCATCGCCAGCTGAAAAATAGGTGAGAAAATTTAACTATTCATATCTTAAAGCTTCAATCGGTTCCATATTGGATGCTTTGTTGGCCGGATACCAACCAAATAAAACACCGATGGCTACTGAAACAACAAAAGCAAGAATAATTGAATTCAAAGATAGGGCCATTGGAAATTGGGTAATTTTTGTCAACAAAAAAGAGATAATTAGTCCTATAAAGATACCAATCACCCCACCGGTAAAAGTCAAAAGAATTGCTTCGGTTAGAAATTGAGTAATAATTGTTTTCTTTTTTGCTCCCAGGGCTTTTCTCAAACCAATTTCTCTTGTTCTTTCGGTTACCGTCACCAACATAATATTCATAATCCCAATGCCGCCAACCAACAAAGAAATTGCCGCGATTCCTGCCAGTAAAGCCGTAAAAGTGCCGGTGGTGCTGGAAACAGTGTTAATAATGTCCTGCTGGGACATAATCGAGAAATCGGCAAGAGTCGGGTCACTTAATTTATGACGATTTAGCAGGAAGTAACCCACTTCATTTTGCGCTTGGGTCATTATCTGCGAACTTTTTGCTTCCAAAGCAATCGAGGATAAGTAACTAGCCCCAAACAGCTGTTTTTGAACCGTACTTAAGGGCGCAAAAATGATATCATCCTGATTCATAAAACCCGAGCCTCCCTTTGAAGCGGTAATACCAATAATTCTAAATGTTTGGTTATTAATTCTAATTGTTTGGCCGATGGGATTGGCTTCACTAAATAAATCGGTGACTACCTGCGGGCCTAAAACCGCGACCTTGGTCATACCCTCGACATCTCTTTGGCTAATAAAATTACCAGAAGAAACAGCAATTTTGTGAACTTCGGCATAAATCGGAGTAACGCCTACAATTTGGGTATTGGTATTCTTCCCGCCGGTAGTTACTTGTGTTCGACGCGAAAATTCCGGGGAAACGTTTTTTATGGTGGTAATTTCCGCTGAACTGGCAAGGGCATTAGCATCTTCCGAAGTTAAAGTTGTCCCCCCGCCAAAAGCTCCTCGAACCGCCCCGGATCTTTCTGCCCCCGGACTGACAGTCAATAAATTTGCCCCCAGCGATTGAATTTGGTTCTGAATTGATTGCTGGGTACCTTGACCTAAAGAAACTAAAGCAATAACGCTGCCAATACCGATAATAATTCCCAATATTGCCAACCCCGTTCTCATTTTATTGATTGTCAGGGTTCCTAATGATTCTTTAATTATTTCGGTGTAATCCATATTGTTGCTGGGTTAGGTAAAGAGGTTAGGGTTAAGCAGTTAGTTAGGGTAAGGTCGGGAGGTTAAGTGATTTCCTCCTAACCATCACCTCCTTACTAAACCAACTGCTTTACCTTAACCCTCACCCTTGCCAATTATTTTCTGCCTGTATCCATTCCCATCCTCCACAATCTTTCCATCTCTCAATAAAATAATTCTTTTTGCGTGCTGCGCAATATCCGGTTCGTGAGTAATCATAATAATCGTATGCCCTTCTTCGTTTAATCTTTGAAAAATCGCCATAATTTCTTCCGCTTGGGCAGAAGCAATATTACCGGTTGGTTCATCGGCTAATAAAATAGCTGGATTCATAACCAGGGATCTGGCAATCGCTACTCTTTGCTGTTGTCCGCCTGATAATTGGTTAGAATTGTGAGACATCCGGTCTTCCAAACCCACCATTTTTAAAAACTTCTTGGCGATTTCTTCCCGATTTTCTTTTGGAATTCCGCCATACGCCATCGGCAACATCACGTTTTTCAAGGCCGAAGTCCGCGGAAGAAGATTGTATGCTTGGAAAACAAATCCGATTTTCCGATTTCTAATGTCCGCTAATTCGTCATCTGTCAGATTTTCCACATTTTCTCCATCTAAAATATATATTCCACTCGTCGGTTTGTCTAAAGCTCCCAAAAGATGCATTAGGGTTGACTTACCGGAACCAGACGGTCCCATAATTGCCACAAATTCTCCCTTTTTTATTTCAAAGGAAACATCGGCCAAAGCAACCGTCTCGACCAAATCAGTTTTATAGATCTTAGATAAGTGGTTAGCCTGAATAATCGGATGTTCCTTCATTTTTAACGATTAATTCTCATTTGTCCGCCCCCGCCACCAAAACTGCTGAAAGGAGAGATACTAGTTCCGGTCCTTGAAGTGGTGGTTGCCGAAGTGATGATATTGGTAACAACCGTATCGCCTTCATTTAATCCGGAAACTATCTCGGTTTGGGTATCGTTCGAATTTCCAATTTCAACTGAAACTTGGGATAATTTACCATTCTTAAGGATTTGAACCGTTGATTGGCCGCTGCTCGTCTGTATCACCGCTGACGGGACTAAAAGAACATCAGTCTTGATATCGATAATGATTTCGGCATTTACTCCCATATTCGGATAGATTTTTTCATTGGAGGAATCAAACTCAATCGTTACCGGGTAAGTGGTCACGTTTGAACTTGTTTGACCATTAGTATTAATCACCAAGACTTTTCCGGTGAAAGTCAAATCGGGTAAGGCATCCAAGGTAATCATCACTTTCTGTCCTTGTTTTACTTTGGTCACGTCAACTTCCGAAAGATTAGCGGAGGCTTGAGGAAAAATATTCGCGGTTGTAATTGTTCCCAAACTTTGCAAAGAGGTACTCGTGGTTGAAGAAGTTGTCTGACTGGCAATCACCAATCCGGGGGCAATATTCAAATTATTGATCTTTCCGGACGCCGGGGCGGTAATATTTGACGAAAGTTGTTGATAAGTAATCCAGGCATTACTTAAGGAAGCTTGAGCTTGCGCGATAACGTTTTGCTGACTGATGTATTTTGCTTGGGCTGCTTGCCAATTATCATTTTCCTGAATATAAGTAGGATCGTCTTTTAACAAACCCCGAGCAACCGCATCGTTCATAAACACTCTTTGGGCCGCCCACATAGACGAATCTAAAGAATAAAGAGAACTTTGGACCGAAGATAAAGAATTTTTGGCTGATAAATAAGAAGCATAAGCAGAGGTGCTTTTTTGTGACGAGTTTTGATCAAGAGTAATTTCGGCAATTTTTTGTCCTTGAACAACCGAGTCGCCATTTTTAACATAAACATTTTTTATCGTCCCGGTCGCTTGAGTCAAAATACTAATATTGCCAACGGTAGAAATATTACCGGATGCGGAAACGGTATTAATCAATGTTCCTCTTTCGACCTGGCTTGTTTGGTATTGAATTTTTGCTGATTTAGAACCAAAGACTTTCCAACCAACTAAAATTATGACCAAAACAGAAAACAACATCACGGTTTTCTTTTTCCGACTATTAATCGTTCTATTAAATAATTGGATAAATCGCTTCATTTTTTATAAGTGTATTGGGGTTAGCTGAGAAAAACCTGATGGTTTTATTGGTAATTGAATTACAAACGTCGTCCCAAGATTAATTTTACTTTCGACTTTTATTGAACCGTGATGCTGTTCAACGATTTGTTTAGCAATCGATAAACCTAAACCATAACCAGAAACATCGGTTTTCGTTCTCGATTTATCAGTCCGATAAAACCGGTCAAAAAGATGCGGAAGATCTTCCTTACTAATACCAGCTCCCTGATCGGCAATTTGGATTGAAATATAACCATCGGTTTTCTTATCCGATAAATTAATTTTTGTTTTTTCCGGGCTATATTTGATCGCGTTATCTAAAAAAATTACAAATAATTCAACCAAAGGGGATTTATTTCCATAAACGGAATATTCCTTTATATTATTTTCGATGGTAATATTTTTATTCTTTGCTAAACCATTTATCTTTATAAATGCTTCTTTAATTATTTGAACTAAAGAAACCGAGGTAAAAATTAGCTGATCGTTTCCTTTTCCGAATTGAGTTATTTTGATAAGATTATCAGAAAGTCCCTCGAGATTATTAACTTCTTCTAGATTGCTTTTCAATAATGCTTTTGAATCGGCTAAAGATAATTTTGGATCTCTTAAATTAACTTCAATTTCCGATTTCAAAGATGTTAAAGGGGTTCGCAATTCATGGGAGGCATCGCTGATAAAACGATTCTGTTCGTCCACCATTTCCCGAATTGGTTTTAAGGTTCTTCCTGCTAAAACATATCCCGCCACGGCCGATGAACCAAGAATTCCAAAATCAATGACAATGAGAATATCCCTAAGGCGATTTTTAGTTTCGGTAATTAAAACCGGATCTATGTAAGGGAAAGGTGCATCATCATAACCAATCGGAATCCTAAAAATACCACGTTCAATTCTAGATCTTTGCCTCCTCTCAACTCGATTGAGTTCAGAAGTTAGAATTTCATACATGGCCACGCTAAAGGAAATGCTTATCAGCATGATAATCAATAAATACCAAGCAGTTAATTTGATTCTGGCGGAATGAAACATACTTTAATCAAAATTCGAAATTAGAATTTGATAGATTATCGGTTAATCAGGATATCAGGGTAAGAAATCTGAAACCAGAATATCAGAAATAATCACTGTTTACTGTTCTCTGTTCTACTTAACCTGATTTTTCTGATTTACTATTATTTTCGGATTTCGCTTGCACTGTAAATTCGGAAAAATTTATATGTGTACTTCGGATTTATTATCCTATTTTATATCCAAATCCTCTGATCGTTTGAATGAGAGCAGGTTTATTCTTGAACGGCCGATCGATTTTATTTCTTAAATAACCAATGTATACCTCAACCGTATTGGGTAAAATATCGGCATCGTAATTCCAAACATGGCTGATAATTTGATCTTTTGATAATGTTTGATTCGCGTGACGCATCAAGTATTCCAATAAAGCATATTCTTTTGCAGAGAGTTTAATCAACCGGGGTTCTCTTTTAACTTCATAGGAAATTGTATCCAAACTTAAATCGTCAACTTTCAAAACCACACCGGTCAAATTTGCCGGTCTCCTGGTCATGGCTTTCACTCTGGCTAATAATTCCTCAAATGTAAAGGGTTTAGTTAAATAATCATCGGCGCCGGAATTTAAACCCTTAACTTTATCTTCAAGTTGTCCCTTTGCCGTTAAAATTAAAATCGGAGTGTGGATTTTTTCTGCCCGGAGTTTTTTGCAAATTTCCATCCCGTCAATTCCCGGAAGCATCAGGTCTAAAATAATCACATCATAGCTTTCAGTGGAAGCTAAATCATAACCTTCGGTTCCATCATAGGCCACATCAACCGCAAAAGCTTCCTGCTCCAAACCCTTTTTGATAGAGTTGGCAATTTTATGTTCATCTTCAATCACTAGGACTCTCATGGCTTGATATTATACACCAAGACTGAAAAGCAGCTGAAAAACTAATGATCAGTTTGAAAAATATTAAGACCGCGGGCTTTTCTTTTGGCTTCCAATTCATCAAGAATTTTTTTTCTGATTCTGATATTTTTCGGAGTTATTTCGACTAATTCATCGTCGCTGATATAATCAATCGCCGCCTCTAAATCCATTACCCGCGGAGTATCGAAATGTTCGGCTACTCCATGACCAACAGAACGTTGATTAGAAGCTTTTTTTTCTTTACAAACATTAACAAAGATATCGTCTGACCGCGAATTCTGGCCCACCACTTCACCTTTATAAACAAAAACTGACGGACCAATAAAAAGTTCACCCCGGTCTTGAATTCCCAATAATCCATAAAGCAAAGTGTTTCCGGTTTCGGTTGCTACTAAAGAACCTCTGCCGCGATCAGTCCAATTTCCACGATCAGCAGCAAATTCATAAAAACCGATATTAATAATTCCCAAGCCCTTGGTGTCGGTTAAAAATTGACTTCTAAATCCAAAAAGACCTCTTGTTGGAATAATAAATTCCAAATAAACCGTACTGTCAATAATATCCATTTTTTGCATTTCGCCATACCGGCTGTTTAATTTTTGAATTATAATTCCGTTAAACGCCTCGGGCACTTCGAGATAAATCTGCTCATAAGGAACTAAAGTTTTACCATCAACAATTTTAGTAATGACTTGCGGTCTGCCGACTTCTAACTCAAAACCTTCCCTTCGAAGTCTTTCAATAAAAATCGCAATGTGGAGTTCTCCTCTTCCGGATACTTTCCAGCCGCCATTCGGATCGTCTTCAATTTTTAATGCTACATCGGTTTCCAATTCTTTAATTAATCTTTCTCCAAGTTGACGGGCAGTGCTGAATTGCCCTTCACTTCCGGCTACCGGTGAAGTATTAACATTAAAATTCATTCTGATTGTCGGTTCTTCGATTGATAATAACGGTAAAGCTTTAGGGTTGTTAATATCGGCAATCGTCTCTCCAATCGTAATATTGGGAATTCCCGAAATGGCAACAATTTCTCCGGCTTCGGCTTGCTTAACCGGAACCCTACCTAAACCTTCGAATACTGTTAGAGAAGTAAGTTGACAAGCAGTCATTTGTCCTAAACGATTTATGTGTATTATCGGCTGATTATCATTTAGAATACCATTAGAAATTCTTCCGGTCGCGATTCTTCCTTTATAATTATCGCCGGAAATTGTCGTGACCAACATTTGAAGAGGTTTATCCGGATCACCCGACGGCAGCGGAATATATTTTACAATCGCATCAAAAATCGGAGAAATATCTGCCATTGTTGTTAAATCAGGTTCCAAACCGGCCTTACCAAATTTAGAAGAACAATAGATTACCGGAAAATTACAGGTTTCTTCATCGGCTCCCAAATCAATAAACAAATCAAAGGTTTTATTGAGAACTTCTTTAATTCGGGAATCCGGCTTGTCAATTTTGTTTATTACCACAATTATTTTTAATTTTAAATCCAATGCTTTCCTCAAAACAAATCTTGTCTGCGGCATTGGTCCTTCTTTAGCATCAACCAAAAGCAAACAACCATCGGCCATTCTTAAAACCCTTTCAACCTCGCCGCCGAAATCCGCGTGCCCGGGCGTATCAATAATATTAATTTTTGTATTTTTCCAAACAACTGAAGCGTTCTTAGAAAAAATGGTAATTCCTCTCTCTTTTTCCAAGTCGTTACTGTCCATAATACAAGTTTCATCGATGGTTTCTTTACCTAGTTGAGTTTTTGATTGCCGCAATAAAGAATCCACCAACGTGGTTTTTCCATGATCAACATGGGCAATAATCGCGACATTGCGTAAATTAAACATATTCCTCCTTATATTTTTTGTCATATATTTTGGGATTAAAAAATCTGCGGTTCTGCCGCAGAAATCAGAAGTAATTATATCATTATTTGAATTAAAATAACACTGTTGTTCCTAATAAACCGGTCTTTTCGCCCAAATCGGAAAATTGAAATTCGGGAGCAACAACCATTTTTAAATTGTTTGAAACTTTCTCCATAATCTGGTCAACAATTTCTTTTTGATTCAGTGCCTTGCTGCCACCGAAGACAATTTGATCGACCGGATGAATATTCAAAATATTTACTAATCCCAAGGCAAAATACTCTTCGATTTTTTCCCGAGGGTTTTTATTAATCACCCAACCGCCGCAATAAGCTTCCAAACATCCATGCTGACCGCAGGTACAAAGTAGGCCATCTTTTTCAATTATTTGATGACCAAGTTGCGAAGGAATAGATAATAAATTCTCACCATAACGACGAATAAAAGTTCCCCCAATCCCCGTTCCCCAAGTAAAGTATAAAAATTCTTCCAAACCAATCCCTTTTCCAAATTGCGCTTCGCCTAAAGCTGCTACGGTAGCGTCATTTTCAACCAAGACCTTACATTGAAAGATATTCTCTAAATCACTTCTGAGATTTTTTCCGTTCCAAGTATTAATATTATTCGCGTTCACAATCTTGCTTTTATCTTTGCTTAAAAATGCTGCAACTCCCACCCCAATACCTTCAATATCATTGTCAAGCAATTCTAAAATGTTCTTTCTGATATTTTCAAGATCTTCTTTATAATTATTTAAGGTATCAAACTTAATAATCTTGTCTAACGGTGAAGATAGAGATTTGAAAGAAGCGACTCTAATATTTGTTCCGCCAATATCAATTCCTATATACATTAATATTATTCTACTTTTAGAAGCTCGACTTCAAAAATTAAAGTGGCGTTTGGAGGAATAACACCACCAGCTCCAGCCGATCCATATCCCAATTCAGAAGGAATGGTTAATCTTCTTTTTCCGCCGACTTTCATCCCCGCAACCCCTTGATCCCAACCTTTAATTACCTCACCCGCTCCCAATTGAAAAGCAAATGGCGTTCCCCGATCATAAGAACTGTCAAATTTGGTCCCATTTTCTAAAGTTCCCAAATAATTAACCGTTACGGTTTTTCCGTTAACCGCTTCTGTTCCAGTTCCCATAACCAAATCTTCAGATATTAATTCAGTCACAGGAGTAATCATAACAGCTGGCGTTGCTGTCGGCAAGTCTATCGGAATTTCGATACTTTCACCTTGCTTGTTGGAACTCAAGGCAAATACTAAACTAGCAATGACAATTATCAAAACAGCAATAACCAAGTAATTTTTTTTCATTCGTTTATATTATACCAAATTTTATTTAGTCTTATTTATATAATTGGCTATGCGTTCCCAATAATTCAAATACTACAGTTTGATTTCCTTTGCTGTCAATTTGAACAGAAAAAATCGCCCGCCAGTCCCCCGTAATATTAATGCTTCGGAATCCAGAATATTTACCAATTAAGAGATGATTGTGAAGTTGAGAATTAAAAGGTTTTTCTGAAAAAAGTTTCAATCTCTTGTCGAAGTTGATTCTAGTTTTTAGATCTGCTTTTTGATAACTTTTCCCAAAATCTTTACTGAATCTTACCAGCATATTTCTTTTTGGAACTATTTAACCATTCAATCGCATCGTCTACATTATCAAAAGCAGGGGAAACATAACCCTTTTTTATGTCTTCTTTGGATTTTTCCAGCATCTTAATCATATAATCCGAAGGTTCTTCAGAGGCATCAAAACTCACGGATCTGGTTCTCACTATTTGTTTTAAGCAAGCATTAATTAGAGAGCTTAAACTGAAACCCAACTCCTCGGCTAATTGCTGGGCTTCAAGTTTCAAAGTCTTATTTATCTTAATATTTATTACCGCGTCGTTCATATATACAAAGTATATAATAAGTATATACTTGTGTCAAGAAGTATTTAAGTTAAAACTTTATATTTCTTTTTCTAAATCTACTACCCAATCTTCAACTCCATTATAGATACCGTCTATATATGATTTTTTACCATCATGTTTATAACATAGATGTTCATAAAGTCTACGTGCGTTTTCATTTAAATCGGGATTTGCCGCCAAACCAATTTTTTTATGTCCTTTTTCTTTTACTAAATTTTCGCATTCTTTTATTAAAGCGCTTGCGTACCCCTTTCCTCTTTTATCTTCGCGGGTAAATAAATCTTCCAAATCAGGATATTCCGGGTGAGTTTCTTTTCCGTGCCATTTCAAAAGCACAAAACTGACAACTTCTCCGTCGATTTCGAAGACCAAATACTCAAGCAGTTTTTCTCCCTGTCTTTTTAACCTTTCAACAATTTGCTCATCAGTCAAAGAAGGTTTAACTTTTTTTTAGTCCTTCAATGTCTTTTAAAGTTGCTTTTCTAATTTTTTCCATTAAATTTACCCTAATTGCGGGTAGTGACAATGCTTAAATTTTTTGCCAGACCCGCACCAGCACGGATCATTGCGGCCAAGTTTTTTCTCAACAACAACCGGTTTTTGTTTAAGACCAGTGGAATCGGAAGAATCAAGATTGGTGCTGATATTTTGCGGCATGGGCATTGGCGGGGGTGCAGCGCCTACTTGGATTCTGAAGATTTTTCGCACCACTTCATAATCAATTTGCCGGACCAATGTTTCAAACATTTCAAAAGCGTCTTTTTTGTAAATGGCAATTCTTTCCTGATCATTATTACCCCGCAAACCAACCCCGTCGCGCAGATCATCCATCGCATCCAGATGATCCATCCAAAGCTTATCTATTGAAGAAAGATAAGCAAATTTTTCAATTTCCCGCGATAATTCCGGACCCAACTGTTTTTCTCTTGAGTCGTATAAATCCGTAACAATTTTTAATAAAAATTCGGATATTTTTTCCGGATCTTTAACTTGGCCGATTTGATCTGCCAATCTTAATTGTGATTGGTCATCGAAAGGAACGATCTCGCAAAATCCGTGAATGATTTTTTCTTTTTCTGGCTCACTAATTCCTTCCGGAAAATACATCCTAATTAGGTTATCAATTTCTCCTTTAATTATTGTTAAAATTTCCTCTTTCCAGTTTTGACCTTCTAGAACCTTTCTCCGTAAACGATAGATTACTTCTCTTTGTTTGTTTGCAATGTCGTCGTATTCAACTAAATGTTTTCTTTGATCGAAATTAAAGCCCTCTACTTTAACTTGAGATTGTTCAATTGCCTTACTAACCATTCCATGTTCCAACGGTTGATCTTCGGGTAATTTAAAAAGGGTCATCATTTTAGAGACTTGATCCCCGCCAAAAATTCTCATTAAATCGTCATCCAAAGCGACAAAAAATCTCGAAGAGCCCGGGTCGCCCTGCCGGCCGGATCGACCCCGAAGCTGATTATCAATTCTTCGCGATTCATGTCTTTCCGTCCCAATCACATGTAAACCACCCAGACCAACCACTTCATCATGTTCTTTCTGCCATTTTTCCTCAAAATCTTTCCATTCTTTCTCACTTCCAACTTCCCACTTCTCCATCCGCTTACCTCCAAGAATAATATCAACTCCTCTTCCGGCCATGTTCGTGGCGACGGTCACTGTTCCCTTTTTCCCCGCTTGAGCAATAATTTCGGCTTCTTTTTCGTGCTGTTTGGCATTCAAAACCTGATGGGAAATTTTTTTATGAGTCAAAAAATCGGAAACGATTTCGTTTTTCTCAATGGAAGTCGTTCCCACCAAAACCGGTTGACCTTTTTTATAACATTCTTCAACTTCCCGAGCAATGGCCGCATATTTTGCCCGACCGGTTTTATATACCACATCCGCATTGTCGATTCTTATCATCTGTTTATTAGTCGGCACGACAATTACTTCCAAATTATAGATTTTATGAAATTCTTCCGATTCGGTCGCGGCAGTTCCGGTCATGCCGGCTAATTTTTCATACATCCGAAAATAATTCTGAAACGAAATGGTCGCCAGAGTTCTTGATTCCTGCTGGATTTTGACATTTTCTTTCGCTTCAACCGCCTGATGGAGACCTTCAGACCAACGCCGCCCATACATTAACCGGCCGGTAAATTCGTCAACGATAATCACTTCTCCTTCTTTAACCACATAATCTTTATCGCGCAGAAATAATGTTCTAGCTCTTAAGGCATTTTCAATATGATGAATTGATTCAAAATCTTTTTCGTATAGGTTATCAACCCCTAATATTTTTTCCACCTTTTTAACTCCGTGTTCAGTAAGATTCGCGGTTTTGACCTTTTCATCGATAACATAATCAGTATCAGAAGAAAGACGATCAATTAATTTCGCAAATTCGTAATATTTTTGAGTCGGTTCTGTATCCGGAGCAGAAATAATAAGCGGAGTTCTGGCTTCATCAATTAAAATTGAATCAACTTCATCTATAATTGCATAATAATGACCCCGCTGAACCATATCTTCCAAACGGTTAACCATATTATCACGCAGATAATCAAATCCAAACTCGTTATTGGTTCCATAGGTAATATCAGCCAAATAGGCCTGCTGCCGATTGACTTCTTTTAAATGGGACAACCGCCAATCTTGAGCCGATTTATCTTCATATTCCGGATCAAACAAAAAGGCTTGTTCGTGAATAATACAGCCGACTTTTAAACCAAACAGATTAAAAATTCGGCCGTTCCAACCGGTTCCCAAACGGGCCAAGTAATCGTTGACGGTTACCAAATGCGTTCCTTTTCCGGTCAGCGCCCGAAGATACAAAGCTAAGGCAGCAGTCAGGGTTTTACCTTCTCCGGTTTTTTGTTCGGCAATCTTACCTTCAAACAAAGCAATCGCCGCCATTAATTGAACATCAAAAGGCCGTAAACCTAAACCCCTAACCGATGCTTCCCGGGCGAGAGCAAAAGCTTCAGGCAAAATATTTTCCAAGGTCTCGCCTTTTTCTATTCTGTCTTTAAAAGCGGCCGTTCTCGCCGGAAAATCTTCATCTTTCAATTTCTTCGTTTCCGATTCCAGAGAATTAATTTTTTCAACAATCGTTTTGTATCTTGAAAGCTCCTTTTCATTAGTATCAAGATACTTGGTTAAAAGTTTAAACATAGAGACAATTATATCACGAAGTTACGTTCTTCAGATAAGTACATTTCTTTCCACCTGGGGGGTGGAACAGATACGCCACCTAGGGAATTATTCAAATACCAGATGCTTAATCTTGTCCAATTCTCTTTGGTAAGCAACCTGGTCAAAAATAAATTGATTAAATTTTTCCTTATTTTTAAATGAAGAAAGTAGAATATCTTTATTACAGATATGCTCACTAGATTTTCCTGTATATTCGCCGAAAGATGACCAGGGATATAGCTCCAAGTCTTTTGGCTCTTTTATCACAAACGAAGTTAAGGGATTTATCATTATATATCTACCAACATGTAATAATTGTTCCTCGGTTAGGATTCTTACTGCTTTAAATTGATCTAGCAATAGAGAACCGATTCTCTCGTGTTTTGTATTAAAATATTTGGTATAACTATTTTGAAGATTACCCATGAATTTGGAGATGCCATTTTCTCGGATTTGTCTCAACAATAAATGAAGATGATTGGGCATTAAACAATAGGCAATAATCTCTACTAATAATTGATTTTCCTTTAGGAGATAACTCATAATCTGGTTTCTTAAATCAATTGAGATCGTTAGAAATCGCGAATATTTTACCGGTAATTCGGCAAAACGATAATAATTGATAGTTCTAATTGCGCGAGAATGTTCGTTTTTATCGGTGAAGATTGGACGTAAATCAATACCTCTGTTAAAAACATGGTAAATTTCACCATTAACTAAAGGAGTCGGTCTTCCTGGCATATTTGTTTAATTATTCATCAATAATCCCTAGGTGTCAAGCTATTCCACCCCCCAGGTGGAATCGAAGCAAAAGAAGAATTTGTTCCAAGAAATTTCCGCTTCTTCTATCCGATTAAAAATACCTTTTAATTTTTTTCCAAATTCATCGGTTTGCTGTTTGTCACTCATGTGATAATAAAGTCTGTTAACAACAATTAAGCCGTCTTTTGATAATTGACATTTTATTGACTTAAAAAAACTTTGGTCTTCTGCTTTAGGCGGATATTCGTCTCCCAAATAAAGATCTACTAAAATCAAGTCATAATTATTACATTGTTTCATTGTTCCATTGCTAACAACCGAAATCGCATCCCCAATTTTTATTTCTAGATTCTTAATACTATCCAATCCAAAATATTTCTTACCCAATTTAATTATTTCTGGATCAATTTCGATACCGGTGATTTTTGCGTCTGGGAATCTCCTGGAAATAAGTTTAGCAACAGTTCCTGCCCCTAACCCTAATATCAGACATCTTTGAACTTTGTTGCCCGCCTTGCCACGAGGCAGGTTTATTGTTTGTACTTGTTTAATTGCTTTTTGCCAAATTCTTTTGACCTCTTTCCCCGACTGGGCCAAACCGCCGGCAACCAAAGTCCTTCGTCCTAAAATATCTTCTCTTACCTCAATTTTTTCGTTGATAGGTGATTCGGTAATTTCTAAAACAACATACCCTTTAAGGATTTTATCAAGAAGGTTTTTCATTACCGATTAGATTTCTTCAATCACTGCCCCGAGTCGACAAAGGTTATCGGAAAAGTGAGCATGTCCCCGGTATAAAGTATCGGCGTTTAGAATTGTTGATTCCCCTTCGGCGACCATTGCCGCGGTCACTAAAGCAACGGTGGCTCTGATAATATAAGGGGCCTCGATAGTTGTTCCTCTTAAGTGATTTCCAGAGGTAACAAGTACTCGGTGAGGATCACACATGGTGATATTTGCCCCAAATTTGATTAATTCACTCGTCCAAAATAAACCGCTTTCATACATCCAATTATGAAAAAGAAACTGATGCTGGTTTGGTGTTGCTAAAGAAAGGGCAATAAAAACCGGAAGCAGATCTACCGGTAAAGCCGGCCAAGGCTGAGATCGAACGGTAATAGGATATTGTTGAGGAAGAACTCTATCATTTTTGAATTGACCAGCTCTAACGATCGCGGTATTTTTTTCATATTCTATTTCTACTCCTAATTTATAGAATTCGTTATTAATCGCCGGAAAAAAATCCGGAATTGAATTTTTTACCCTGACTTCTCCACCGGTTGCCGCTCCCAAGGCCAAGAAGGTCGCAATTTCATAATGATCCAGCAGGATTTCATATTCAATCGCTTTTAGTGTTTTCCCTCCGTTAACGGTTAAGACGCTTGATCCGCAGCCAGAAATATCAGCTCTGGATTGGTTAAGAAAATTACACAGATCCTGAACTTGAGGTTCACTCGCCGCGCCGACAATAACGGTTTTTCCTTTAATAGAAACCGCCAGCATAATCGCGTTTTCGGTAACCGTCGGACTCATTTCCGAAAGCCAAATAGTCGCCGGACGGCATTTTTCCGCTGTCATTTTTATCTCCGTTTCCGAATTCTTGTTAATCACCACTCCCAAATCGGAAAAAGCTTTATAATGGGCATCAAGAGGACGTCTTCCCAGGGTACATCCTCCAGGCAGAGTATCGAAACAAACGTGTCCAAATCTTCCCAGCAACGGCCCCCACAATAATAAAGTTCCCCGAATATCGGCAAAATTAGTTTTCAACAAATCATTTAAGGAAATTCGAGAATTGTCAATTGATAAAACCCCTTTATCTTTTTCCCAAGAAATCTTGCTTCCTAAACTTTCCAAAATCGTTATCAATTTCTGAACATCGGTCACTTCAGGAATGTTTTTCAAAGTTACGGGCTTATCAAAAAGAAGTGAGGCAGAAATCAAACAAACGATAGAATTCTTACTGCCCGAAGGAGTTATTTCTCCGGATAAAATTTGACCACCGCGAACTTTAACATTCATTAAGATATTATACCAGAGGTTGATATCTTATTTCGGAATGATTTTTTCAAAGCCGGTATAGGGTTGAAGAACTTTAGGGATTAAAACAGATCCATCTTTTTGCTGATAATTTTCCAAAATTGCCAATGGGGTTCTTGAAGTGGCAATCGCCGTTCCGTTAAGCATGTGAACAAAATCAAGTTCACCATTCTTCCGTTTAAAACGGATGTTCAAATTTCTCGCCTGATAATCTGTGCAGTTCGAAGTTGAGGTCACCTCGCCATACTCATTTCTCCCTGGCATCCAAACTTCAATATCAAATTTTCTAGCCGCCATGGCCCCCAAATCCCCAGTACATATTTCTACTACCCTGTAAGGTAATTCCAGGGCTTGATAAATTTTTTCTTCCATCGCCAAAATATGTTGATGCCATTTATCGGATTCCTCGGGAAGGCAATAAATAAACATCTCCACTTTAGTGAACTGATGAACTCGATACAAACCTTTAGAATATTTTCCATAAGCTCCGGCTTCTTTACGAAAACAATGAGAATAACCAATGTATTTCAAAGGGAGTTTTTCTTCCGGTATTACTTCATCCGAATGTTTACCTGCCAGAGTAACTTCTGCCGTCGCGATTAATCCCAGATCTTCATCTTTAATTTCATAAGTCTGAGCTTCATTGCCTTTTGGTAAATAACCCGTTCCTAAATAACATCTTGACTTGGCCAAGTCCGGGGTAATCACTGGGGTAAATCCCTCTTTGCACAACAAATCCATAGCAAAATGAACCAAGGATAATTCTAACAAAGCCCCTTCGTTATAAAGAAAATAAAATTGTGATCCAGTCGTTTTCGCTCCTGCCTCAAAGTCTAAAATATCCAAAGCTTTACCCAACTCGAGATGGTCTTTTATGGGGAAATCTGACTTTCTTGGTTCGCCCCATTTCCGGACTTCGATATTTTCACTTTCATTTTTGCCTACCGGTACCATTGTCAACGCCGGATTGGGAACTTGCCAAAGTAGCTCAATCAAATTTTCATCCCACTCTTCCAGCTTTTTCTCTAAATTCTCCAGCTCTGCCTTGATCTGTCTTCCCCTTTTGATCCCTTCTTTCCCAAGTTTGTTTCGTTCGGCTCTAAGGGTCTCTATCTTCCCCAATCGTTCTCTTTTTTCTTTATCTATTTTCAAAACTTTATCAATCAAGACCGGATCCCGCTGTTTATCAGCGGTGGATTTTTTGAAATAATCAGGATCCTCTCTCAATTTCTTAATATCGATCATGTTTTTATTATATTACAATCCCAATTCATTACTAATCCCTTGCATCGCCTTTAAGGTTCTCTCCACAAATTCTTGGAGCGGAATTCCCAATTTTTCTTCACACATAGCGATTTCGCCTCGACGAGTACCTTTGGCAAAACTTGGTTCTTTATAGCGCTTCAGGACACTTTCTACTGTTAGGTCAGACAATTTCTTACTAGGTAAAACCAGACAACCGGCTACTATTAAACCAGTCAAACTATCGCCACAAAACAAAGACCAATCCATTAGACTTTTTGGCTCAACTCCAGTGTTATGCCAATTATGCGCGGCCATCGCATGAGCGACCGTATCGGGAATTTCGTAACCTTTTTCGCGCAACATTTCTGTTACCTTAATTCCTTGTTTTTCCACTGGTACACCGGGATTATAATCTCCATCGTGTAAAAGTCCCGCCATCGCCCACTCGTCTTCGTTAATCTCTTCGTCAATTTTGACTTTTGAATTTTGACTTTTGAGTTTAGCTGCGATAGCTTTCATCATGACCTCCGCGGCGATCATGTGTTTAATAATATTTTTATTCTCGACATTTTCATTTAGAAATTGTAAAGCCTGATCTCTTGTTATCATCTCTTGTATTTTACCTCAATTCTTTTTTTATACAAATTTTCAGTATAACCTCCCTCATTAACGAATTTTTCCTCGAGGGATTTAATCTGTTGATTTAAAAGAAAACTTTCCTGAAAACAAAGAGTGAGGAGAAAGTTCGCGGCAGATTCGGGGTCATCAGGGAGTTTCAGGGTATTCAGGGAATTCGGATTATCATTGATATCCCGGATAACCCGGATATCCCTGATTTTTAAAACCCGAGGGTCGTTTTTATCCCAAATTTTTAAACCCCTTAACCTTAAAAAATCCTGATAATCTTCGATTAACTCGACAACTGAACCCCGAGATACTCCTAATAATTTTATATAAGATTTCAGGCTCGTTTCCGAATAACCCTCGGGAATATTTTGTTTCATACTTCGAGCCGCTTGGGTCATTTGTTCAACGGTACGCCTGAATTTATATTCAGGTAAAAACGCTCACAAAAGATATAGGTTGAATCGAAGATAATAATCGATAATTGGTAAGTCTTTAAGTATTTATACCCAATTTCAGTCACAAATTAATAATACTACTTTTCTGGTCTTAAAGTCGGAAATAAAATCACGTCGGCGATTGCCGGTGAATCAGTCATCACCATTACCCAGCGATCAATTCCCGGTCCGATTCCTGAAGTCGGGGGCATACCATATTCTAAAGCCTCTAAAAATTCTTCGTCCAATTTTTGAGTTTCTTCGTTACCCGCTGCCTCTTTTTTCGATTCTTTTTCCCACTCTCTTCTTAATTCCTGGGGATTATTTTGTTCGCTCCAATTGGTCCCCATTTCCATTCCGGCAACATAAATATCAAAACTTTCTACCAATTCAGGATTATTTTCCAATTTTTTTGCTAATGGATAAAAATCGGCCGGATAATCGTAAACAAAAGTCGGCTGAATAATTTTACTTGTGCATTTTTTTTCAAAAATTTCCAATAAAATCTCTCCCTTGGTCATAAAATTCTTAATTTCAACGCCTGTTTTCTTGGCTAAATCGCGGGCTTTTTCCAGGGTATCAAACTGATTTAAATTTGCTTCTATATTTTCTTTAAACAAATCTTCGACGCGAATTCTTTTCCAAGGTTTTTTATAGTCGATCGTTTTCCCTTGATAAAGCAATTGGGTTGTTCCAAAAACTTCTTTAGCAACATATTCAAACATTTCTTCAATTAAACTCATATTTTCTTTATAGTCAATATAAGCCTCCATTGTTTCCAACATGGTAAATTCGGGGTTGTGATTTTTATCCATACCTTCATTTCTAAAGGTGTGGCCCATTTCAAAAACCTTCTCAAGTCCGCCGACAATTAGTCTCTTAAGATACAGCTCGTTTGAAATTCTTAAGTAAAGATCCATGTCTAACGTATTGTGATGAGTAATAAAAGGCCGCGCCCGGCCGCCGCCATATAAGGTCTGCAAAACCGGATCTTCCACTTCCAAATAACCTTTCTTTTCTACCAAAAATTTCCTAATCGTATAAGTAATTTTTGAACGATTTACCAAAACCTCCAAAGCTTGAGGATTCATCAACAAATCCAAATATCTTTTCCGGTATCTTTCTTCCACATCTTTTAAACCATACCATTGGGACGGTAAGGGCCTGATTGATTTTGTCAAAAGATGGAAATCGGAGGCTAGAACCGAGATTTCTCCGGCTTGAGTTTTGAAAACTTCGCCCTGAACGTCAATAAAATCACCAAGGTCCAGTAGTGTGATTAGTCTTTGGTCATTGGTCTTTAGCTTATCAGCCTTAAAAACCACTTGGATTTTGCCGGATTCGTCACGAAGATCAAAAAACTGAATTCCTCCATGGCCGCGAATCGCCATAATCCGACCGGCAACCGCCACTTCCTTTCCTATCAATTCCAAAGCTTCCGCGCAAGTCTGCTTGCGTACACAACGAGCGGGATAGGGGTCAATACCAAGTTTTTTTATCTGTTCCAGTTTTCCCAACCTGACTTTTATCAAATCATCCAAAGTTGAAGGCATATCTGGAGTGTAACACAAAATAAACGAGGCCACAAGAAGTTACTCGATCTCAAGAATCGTATAGATAATTTTTCCCGCCGGGGCGTCAACTTCCACTTTTTCACCCTTTGATCGGCCTAAAAGAACCTTGCCTAAGGGTGATTCGTGAGAAATTTTTTTGGAATTCGGATCCGCTTCCCATTCGCCAACAATATGGAAAATGTTTTCCTCGCCGTTAACTTCTACCTTAACTTTACAACCCAAATCAACTTTGTCGTGTTTGCAATTATCTTCTTTAATCGCTTCTACGCGACCTAAAACTTCTTCTAGCTCGGCAATTCGGCCATCAATAAAAGCGAGGTCTTGTTTTGCCTCGGTGTAATCACTGTTTTCGGACAAGTCACCCGCATTTCTGGCATTGGCTAATCTTTCAACCGTATAGGGACGCCGAACTTCATTAAAATTTTGAAGTTCCTTCTTAAGATTTTCGATGCCTTCTTTGGTTAAAAAAACTTTGTTTGTATCCATATTAACTCCATTAACTCCCTAAAATAAAAAAACCACTTATGGGTGGATTTTGAAAGAGGGGCTTTCCAAACAAGATAAATAATAGCGCTAAATCGGCTAATTGTCAAGGTTGTATCCGAGGCTAAACAATTAAACCATGAATCGCGAAATAATAAATATAAGAACCACCCCAAGAATGGTCATTAAAATGGTTTTTACAGAAGAACGTTGACTATGAGCTTCCGGTAAAATCTCGGCAGCACCAATATAAAGTAAAAACCCGGCAAAAAAGCCTAAATACAAAACAAGGAATCGATCGGGAAGCGTAAAAAATAAGGTGGAAGCGACGCCCCGGCGGGAAAAATTATCTATACGATTCTTGAGATCGAGTAACTTCTTGTGGCTGTAATATTACCGATAAACCAATCTCTGTTTTACTTGTCCCGATATTCCGATCAACTGATTTACTTATTTTGGATTTATTAATGATATGACACACACAATTGATGAATTAATAGCAATTTTTCAAAAATGTGGAAAATTAGAAATCCTAAAACCAAAGCAACCATTGGCAACTGGGGATCAATTTCCAATTTTGAGGTAAGATTAATAATTTCCGGAAAGATATCAAAGGCAACTACCGCCAACAATACTCCGGCCGTAAAACCCAAGATTAAATGAAGACGGTCGCGGTATTTAATTCCCACCAAGCCGCCCAAAAGGGTGGAAATAAAAGTTAAAATAGTAAAAACAAAAAACATTAAGTGAACGTTTTTGAAAAAATTCGAACCTATTTTAAAAATTAATGAGTCGTCTTTTATAATATTTGAGCCTAGTCGATCTTTAAAATAGTAGTAATTTGAGTATTGACAAACTACAAAATAGTAGTAATATGATTATATATGGATATGATCGAACGTAAAATTGAAAACACGATAAGTAAATATCTAAAGGGTAATGAAAATAAAATATTGTTTGTTTGGGGTCCGAGACGTTCCGGTAAAACGACTTTAATTAACAAGCTTGCGCAAGAGTTGAAGGTTACAAAATTCAATTTTGATCTGCAATCAGATAGAGAAAAGTTTGCTCCCCGCAGAGAAATTCTTGAGACAATTGTAAAAGAGAATAAGGTAATTTTGATCGATGAAGTCCAAAACTACCCGGAAGCAACAGTAATGCTTAAAATACTTTTTGACGAATTTAAAATAAAGATCATTGCTACAGGAAGTTCAGAGCTTCGTCGAAAGTCTTCCAAAGAGTTTGACACCTTGGCCGGAAGATTTAACGAGATCTATTGTTTACCCCTTTCGGTATTTGAGGTTTTAGAAAACGAAAAGCCAAAAGCTTCTGAGATGGGAGAATTTAAAATTAAACTGGCAAAAAAACTGCAGATTTACGGTGCGTATCCTGAGGTTTATTCAAAAGATAATTTGAGCGAGAAAGAACGCATTGACCTCCTCCAACATATGCTGGATGCATACGTGCTGAAAGATGTAATTGATATCTATGATTTGAAAAATACCAAACTGGCTAAGGATATTTTGACGAAAATCGCTCTACAATTAGGTTCAGAGGTTTCTGTTCGTGAGATTGCCGATTCATTGGGAGCATCTCCTTCTACGGTTTCAAATTATATTGAAATCTTTATTAAAAACTACATTTTGATCTCACTCCCTTCGTTTAAAACCAATATAAGAAAGGCTGTTTCTGAAAATCGTAAATTATATTTTTACGATCTTGGTATTCGAAATATTTTGATTCAGGACTTTAGGGATTTAGAGCTTCGTCAGGATAAAGGCGGAGTATTTGAGAACTTTATTATCTCCGAGCTTGAAAAAACGCGTAAAATTCAAAACGCAAAAATAAATACGTATTTTTACAGGGAATACGGGGGGAAAGAAGTTGATATAGTTATTGAAGACTATAAAAAGAAATATACAACCATCGAAATTAAATCAAAAAATGGTGTTGCCAAAAAAATCTTTCCCTTTCCTAACATTCCTGAAATAATTACATCCCAAAATTACCTCGAGAAGATAGCAATTGTTTTAAAAGGTAAATAACCAGCTAAATCCAGTGTTTCCGGTTCGCTAACTTCTATCTCTTGTTCCAGTAATCTTTTCACTTCGTGAGCCAAACTAATTAATAAAATTCCCATACCGTCTTCAGGAAGAGTAGCTTTTATTCTTTGGGCAATATACTCTGAACGCATCTTGCAAAGGATTGGTTTCATTCGATTATAGTTTAATCGCGCGTCTACGTACTCCTCTTCGGTTGAATGGGTAATTAAAGTGGCTTGATAAAGGTTGTATTCTTTACCTAATAATTCTGGATCTTCTGTACCGATAATATCCGCCCCTGCTTTCTAAGCCAACGAAGAATGTCGTAATTAACTGGTTTAGCTCTATCAATAACGTAGGTTACTAATTCTGGTGGAACATTCGGTAAACCGTCTTGGTAGACTTTTAATTTGGAAAAATC
>PFLE01000017.1 GCA_002784465.1 Candidatus Shapirobacteria bacterium CG_4_10_14_0_8_um_filter_39_15 | reverse complement strand
TATCAAGTTCAATGCTGAAAACTAATTTTGTATCTTTAGAAAAAAACAATACTTTATAATCAGATTCCGATCCTGCTCTTGGCAAAACTTGAGCGGCCTGCTGTCCACCAACAACAAGCGTTGTCACATCATAAGGGAACCCTATTACTTCCTTTAAGGTGACATACTGTTTACCCGTTTGCTCGTTATAGTTTTTCTGCTGATGAATAACAAGTTGATACGTGAATTGTCCATATTGATCTTGGAATGTTTCAGTATCTTGAAAATTCGATGAATGTTCAATTTGCTTCCATGATACAGGCATCTTAACCGTATAGTTTGCTAATCCCAAAGTGGGCTCTGTAGTAATGTTGTAAGTTTTCCAATCTCCTGCTAGGTAAGGTGTTTCGCTCGGTATTGGGGAAATGCTTGGCGTAATGCCAGTTGTCTGTACGGAATTTTTAGTAACCCATTGTTGTTTACCTAAAAAATACCCACCAAAACCAAAAACAACAAAACAGGCCAAAACGATACTACCGATCATCAAAAAATTAGTTTTCGGCTTTTCCGGGGTGAGCGCTTGATGGTTGACAGGATTTTGCCCTATTTGCTGGGTATTTTGGTCTCCAACATTAATTTGATTTTCCATAAACAAACTATACCATATTTTTTAATTTCAAGTATCCAAAATTTGACTTGTATTCGAACTAGTGTTTCTGGTATATTTTATTTGTTACCAACTTAATCGATTACTTTTTTAATGGCCGCTTTGGACAGCTTGAGCAATCGAGTTGGTAACAACCAGATTAGAATCGGCTTTGGGGCGGTTTGCTGGAGGTTCTTGAGCATCCCAACCCAAAAAAATAATATGAAATATTTTGAACTAACCAAAGAAGAAGAAAAACTCCTTAAGGAAATTGAGGCGGGAAACTTAGTACCGGTAAAAAATTCTCAAAAAACAAAGAAGGAAATAATCTTGGCCGCCAAAAATACTCTTGATAAAAACAGAAATATCAATATTCGTCTTTCGGAAAGGGTTTTATCCCGGCTTAAAGCAAAGGCTGCTTAAGCTGGTATTCCCTACCAAACATTGGCCGCCTCAATTCTTCATCGTTTTACGACCTCTTAACCCGGAAAACACAGGCAAGGCCAGGCTGGAAGAACTGTAACTTCGGAGCTTGCCCACTCGCCATTGACATACCATCCATACTATGGTATCTTTAGTATGATTATGAACCAAATAATGGTAACAACAAATTTGCGCATCCCCTATTCTGACTGGATACAAATTAAAACCATGGCGGCCGAGTCCGGCATGAGCGTTAATGAATATATCCGGTTAACCGTACAGGGATTATCGAATATCCGAAGTTTAGTCGGACACTGGGTCAATCCCAAAAAAGGGGCGTTAACCATCTGGGATTTGCCAAAATTATCTAAGGGGGAAAATAAACCCTTGGGTATCTCCGCAGATGATGAATTAATCTATGGCTAAATTACCAGTGTCTCCTGTTTTTATCGACACCAGCTTTTTCAAGGCCATTCTCGATGAGAAAGACGATTTCTACAAAGAAGCGATAAAAGTCTGGGATAAATTACGAAGAGAACATGCTTCCCTGGCTACCTCCAATTATATTCTTGACGAAACATTCACGCTAATTCGCAAAAGACGAGGTATTAACAAAACAGAGGAATTCCGCAGACTCCTGATAAATAACGCCGCCAATATAAAAATTATTCGGGTGACCGCGACCGATGAAGGAAAAGCCTGGAATTGGTTCTTAAAAAAGTGGAGCAATCTTTCTTTTACCGACTGCGTTTCGTTTGCCGTGATGGAAAGGTTGGAATTGAGACGCGCCGCCACTTTTGACCACCATTTCTCCAAAGCAGGGTTTCAAATGGAATAGACAATTTGGGGTCGAACCAAGGGCATCCAACTTATAGCGAGTAAAACTCGATATATCGAAAGTTTGGTGGAGCCGCTTGGAGTCGAACCAAGTACATCGATTTTATAAGAATCGCGTTCTACCGGTGAACTACGGCTCCATGGATAAATTATACCAGTATGAACCTAAAGTATCAAAAGAAGGAAAGGTACCAACTGGAAAGCATCACAGGAAGAATGAGTACCACAAGTATCACGGGTTAATTTTGGATTTATAACGATAAAGAAAATAACCCACTTCAGAACGTTTCTTGTCGAATTCTAAATACTCCTCTTCTTTCCAATAATTTAAGATTAAACAAATTTCACTTTGTGCTTCTAACTCCAACAGAGAAGTTTCACTTATACTTAAGAAATTTAATTTTTCCTTAATGCTTCTTTTAAGATATCCTTCGACAAAGTTAGAAATAACAGAAACCATAGCTCTTCTCATTTGCGATCTTAAACCAAATTCTTCAGATTTCGGCAGTTTTCCTGTCAGATCGTAAGTTAATCCTATTAACTCTCTCATCTTCTGCCACACCAGTAATTTATGATAACCTTTTTCACTTTTATCCATATACTCGTGATACTTGTGCTACCCGTGGTACTTTTATAACCTTGCTCTAACTGTCATTTCCTGTTCTACCTCCACCCTATCCCTCCCATATTTCAATCTCGACATTTCTTTAATAATCTGGGCTATTCTCGGGTTGGTCATTTTCTTTTCTTCTTCCATATTTTTTGTTAAATCAATCGAAAACGGCGGTACCGGTTCATTATTGATAATCGTTTTAACATAGGCATTATATCTTTCAACATTAATTAAATCCGCCTCGGTAAAAACCGGTTGAAATTCTCTTTGCAAGTAGGAAGCATCCTGAACCCCAATCCTAAAACTGACAATCGTCCCGGTATTACCAAAAATCGCATTTTTAATTTCTTCTTCCAACTGACCGATAAATTGATTGGCCACGCAAATACTTAATTTAAACTTTCGGGCTTCAGATAACATGGTGGCAAAATCCGGAGTCGCAAAATTTTGAAATTCATCAACATATAAATAAAACGGTTGTCTTTGGTCTTCGGGAATTTCCTGGCGGCTCATGGCCGCCGCCAAAATCTTTGGGATCAAGACCAACCCCAAAAAGCTGGAATTTTCCTCCCCAATTGATCCTTTAGCCAAACTGATAAGCAGAATTTTTCGATTGTCCATCACGTCTCGGAAATTAAAAGCTGATTTTGACTGACCGACAATATTGCGGATCATTTTATTGGTGACAAACCGGCCGAATTTAGAAGAAATATAATCCAAAACTTCTGATTTATGAAAGTCAGTAGTTTGGGCAATCTGGTCAGTCCAATACCGCCGGACAATCGGATCGTCAACCTTGGGTAATAACTCTTGGACAAATGTTGGATCGGTCAAAACCCGATGAACCTCAATAAAAGTTCCGCCCGGTTCGGACATGACCGTCAGCATCGCGTTTCTGATCGCATTCTCAAACCGCGGCCCGACAATTCCGGTTTTGTAAGGATCGTAAAGTTTGTACATCAATCCGATAATTGAATTGGCCACCAAGTGCTTTTCCTGCTCTGAAGTCGCTTCCATTAAATTCAACCCCATTGGCCGATCATAATCCATAGGATTAAAATAAATCACATCATCGACTCTTTCCGGTGGAATTAGAGGTAGAATTTGATCAATCGTGTCGTGGGGATCAATAAAACAAACCCCGTTTCCCGCCCTGATATCCTGAAGAATCATGTCTTTTTGCATTTGTGATTTTCCGGTACCGGTTTTTCCAATAATATATATGTGTTTTTGCCGGTCTTCGTCGGCTAAATAAACCGGCCGGCTTATTCCCCGGTACACGCTTTTACCAATATACATTCCGGTTTGAGCAATTTTGGCCGGCGACGGCGCCCGTTTGGCATTCAACCAAAAAATATGGGGCGTCTCAATCGTTTTATTGGGAAAATGGAGAATGGTTCCTAATTCTTCTGAACTTAGAATCGATTGCTCACCAAACTTTAAAATCGATTGATAGCGGTAAATAAAATCTTGCATGAAGGCCGCTTTTAAATAAATTCTTTTCTTTTTAAAACCATTGTGATCCGATGAAAATTGTTCAAAAACACTTTTTAAATTGCTCAAATGGGCGTCGGCTGTTTCCTGATCGGGTGAACAGACAACAATCCTTATTTCGGTTTCAAAACCCGGCTTGGAACATTTATTTTCAATTGCTTCCATTGTCTTGGCATCAATGCTGTACTTGGCTTTTTCCGGATCGGATTCGGATTTTTTCGTCCGAGAAAGGTATTTTTTGCCGGCCGACCGCCATTTTCCCGACGCCGGGGAAATTAAAATCTGCACCGCCGCCCCCTCCTCGGGTCCCATCTTGGCCAAAGTTGAGGTCAGCAAGGATAACGGATCGGTGGGCAGGTCTTTATAAACTTTAGTCGGGAAAAACGCCGCGCTTCTTAATTTGAGCGCCGCGAAAGCCACCCGGCCGTTCTCGGAAAAAATATTATATTCCGGTACCTCCTTAATTTCGGCGTCGGGATAAGCCCCGTTGATTTGTTTTTCCACCAAATCTTGGAGCTTTTTGGGCACGGAAACATAAAAACGGATATCTTCCGGACGGGCAACAATTTCAAAAGTAAGATGTTCCTGGGGTTTTAAAAACGACAACCGACCGCCTTTTCTTAAGGAATATAAAGAAGCAAACATTTGCTCGGCGACGTCAATTTTTATTTCATTTCCCCGCGGCATTGCCACCTGAAGTAAAACAAAAGACAAAGATTGTTTTTCCCGATTGCGGTATTTATACCAAAGAAAGATTCCGTAAAACAAACCAGTCAAGAGAAAAATCAATAAAACCAAAATCGTTAGGACTAAAAACAAAGTGGTTAATAAATTAGTTAGCTGATCCATATTTTTATTCCTGGAAGGTTGTTCCCGGATAAATTTTTCTTAATCGTTCAATCCATCTTAAAAGCCAAGTTAAAGCTAACTTCACCGGTTTGTGCCAATTTTTTGGGTTTAAATAAGTCTGCCGGCTGATCGGTAAAACAATTTGGGATGTTGGTGAAGGAGCAGGCTGAACTAATACTTGGCCGCCTTGTCCGATGACCGGCTTTTCCAATACTGGTTCTTCGACTCTTTGAACTAAACCTTCTTTTTCCGCTTGAGTTTCCGAAATTGTTCCGCCAGCTTCAACCACCAGAACAGATTCCGAAGGTATTGGCCGATGTTCTCTTTCAGGCAGAATGGGCATATATGAATAGTATAACAGAATTCAATTTGAAATTTTAAATTTTAAATTTGAAATCAATATCAAATTTTTAATATTTAATTTTTAAATATTAGCCTCGTCAGGCCAGGCCTGAAATACTGAAGTAAAACTTATACCAGTAAACTAGATAACTAGCTGACAAGTAAACCGATCTTTTTCATTTCTTCAAATTCTTCTTCCGTAAAAGGCTTTAGATTATTAAATTTTGGGTCCAAACAATTGTTGGGTTGGAAGTTTTGGAGTTTCCACGAAATACTGGATACTGGATATTCGATATTCGAGCAAAGAACCTTCAATTGCCCTAGTATTTCCTGTAAAACCTTTTTATTGTGAATTCCTGGCACGACCGTTGTTCTAAACTCATACTCCACCTCACTTTTCAAAATTATCTCTATTGATTTCTTAATTTCGTTTTGAATTTTGCCTGCCCCGCGAAGCTTTAGCGAAGTGGGGATTTTTGAATTTTGAATTATTTCTTCATATCTTTCATCCAACGGTCCTTTGATATCCATCGCAATCCGGTCAAGTAGTTTTTTCTTAAACAGCAGTTCCAGAATTTCCGGCCTGCTCCCGTTTGTCTCAATCATTGTCAGCAAACCAAGCTCTTTTACTTTACTCAAGAATTCTGGTAAATCCGGTTGCAGACATGGTTCACCCCCCGTAACAACAAGGGCATCCACCCATTTTTTCCTCTTTTCCAGATCGTCAATGATTGACTGTTCACTATAATCTTGTAATCTTGTCATCCTGAACGCTCGCCCTGAGCGAAGCCGAAGGGAAGTCGAAGGATCTACCAAACCTGCATTATGGCAAAACCCGCATCTGAAATTACAACCAAAAGTAAAAATAACTGATGCTATTTTTCCGGGCCATTCGATAACGGAAGTTTGTAAATATCCCTTAATCTGCATATATTATTTTGAAGACTGTCATTCTGATGAAAGTCAGAATCTGTAATACTAATCAAGAATATCAGTAGAGCGGATTATCTGGATAAGAAAAATCAGTAAAACTGATAATCAGTTCTCTGATTAACTTAACCTGATAAATCTGATTTACTGTTTTACTGTTAAAGTTTATGCGACAAAGACTTTGTTTCACTATACTCAAGCCTATCCGCAAACTCCTGCTTTTTACCTTTATTCCAACTCTGAACCGGCCGCAGATAACCTACGACTCGGGAATAGATTAAGGTTTCTTTTCCGCATTTTGGACAAGTTTTTATCTCATCTTTAAGATAACCATGGTCAGGACAAATACTGAAAGTAGGGGTAATTGTGTAATACGGCAGCCGGAAATTATAAGCAATTTTTTTGACCAAAGCCGCGCAGGCTTCTCCACTGGAAACCTTCTCGCCTAAAAATCCATGCAAAACCGTTCCGCCGGTATAAAGAGTTTGCAAAGCATCCTGGTGCTCCAGGGCGGTAAATAAATCATCAGTCGCCCCAACCGGCAATTGAGTAGAATTGGTATAATATGGCGAGTCAGCGGTTCCGGCAGTAACAATTTTGTCACCGAATTTCTTTTTATCAATTTTGGCAAACCGATATGAAGTGCCCTCGGCCGGGGTCGCTTCCAAATTATAGATTTCCCCGGATTTTTTTTGAAAACCTTCCAGTTTTTTTCTCATAAAATTCAAAACTTCAATCATGAATTCTCTTCCCTCCGGAGTTGAAATATCCTTGCCTAAGAAATTAAGACAAGCTTCATTACCCCCCAATAAACCGATGGTGGAAAAATGGTGTTTTAAACTGCCTAAGTATCTTTTGGAATAAGGAAGTAATCCCCGATCCATGTTTTCCTGAACCACTTTCCTTTTGATTTCCAAAGATTGATAAGCCAAATCCATTGAGTGTCCCAATTTTTTAAAGAATTCTTTTTTGCTTTTAGCCAAATAGCCAATTCGAGGCAAATTAATGGTCACGACCCCGACCGAACCGGTTGACTCCCCAAAACCAAACAAGCCGCCGGTTTTTTTGGTTAGCTGTTTTAGTTCCAATCTTAACCGGCAGCACATGGAACGGGTATCCGACGGACTTAAATCGGAATTGACAAAGTTTTGGAAGTAGGGTGTACCATACTTCGCGGTCAATTCAAAAAGCAGTTTGGCATTTTCCGAATTCCAGTCAAAATCCTTGGTAATGTTGTAGGTGGGAATCGGGAAAGTGAAAGGCTGGCCGGCGCCATCCCCTTCCATCATCACTTCAATAAACGCTTTATTAATCATCGCCATTTCTTTGGGAAAATCGGCGTAGGTCTCCTTTTGAAGTTTACCGCCGATAATCACCGGCTGTTTAGCCAAATCTTCAGACACAATCCAATCCAAAGTGATGTTGGTAAAAGGCGTTTGGGTTCCCCAGCGGGAAGGTACATTCATATAAAAAACAAACTGTTGAATCTCCTGCTTTACTTCTTCGTAAGTCAGCTTGTCATAAGCAACGAATGGTGCCAGATATGTATCGAACGAAGAAACGGCTTGAGCCCCGGCCCACTCATTTTGTAAAGTGCCTAGAAAATTTACCAGCTGACCAATCACGACCGCTAGATGTTTCGGGGGTTTGGAATAAATTTTTCCGGGAACACCATTAAACCCGTCCATCAGCAACTGTTTTAAAGACCAGCCGGCGCAATAGCCGTTTAGTCCCATAAATAAATCATGAAGATGAAGATCGCCTTCAATATGCGCCTTAGAAATTTTTTCCGGATAGATCTTGCTTAAAGCATATCGGGCATTAACCGTCCCTGTAACATGGAGCATTAACCCGCCGAAAGAATAGCCGATGTTGGCATTTTCCGAAACCCGCCAATCGACCATATCAACGTAATCGTCAACCAGTTTAACCGTATCCAGATTATTGACTGTTAAATTCTTGTTGCCGTTTTGATTTTGTACTGTTTTTGGTCTTCCCATATATTTTTTTCAGGAATTCCTCTCTATCGCTTTTTCAAAATCTTCCAGATTTTCAAATTCCAAATAAACGCTGGCAAATCTTAACCAGGCCACTTTATCAACTTTTTTCAGCCTTTTTAAAACCGCGTTGCCAACCGTTCTGGTCGGGATTTCCGCGCTGTCTTTCCGTAAAAGCTCCTGCTCTACTTCATCAACCATACTGTCAATTAGTTCTGCCGAGACCGGTCTTTTGTGACAAGCCAGCAGAATTCCCTTTTTAATTTTGTCCCGATCAAACGATTCCCGCCGTCCGTCCTTTTTAACAACCAGCAATGTCTTTTCCGCCCGCTCATAAGTCGTAAACCGCTTCCGGCATTTTTCGCACTCTCTTCTTCTTCTGAAAGAACTGCCATCATCCGCAATTCTTGATTCCAAAACTTGAGTTTCCAAGTGGCCGCAAAACGGACATTTCATTGGTTTAAAAAAGCGCTACATTTAGCGCACCTACAAATATATAGACACCACCAGTAGCCTGTCAACTGGAAATAAATGGATCAAAACCGATCAGTTTCTGCCTGCTCGAAGTTGATTGAAGCCTAGTAAAATTTTCGAAGTGTTTTCCGTCAACTTGCCCGGTGAATAATTAAATTACTCTTTGAGCAAAAGACTCTTGCTGTTAAGTGTAGTTTTTAAAGCTTCGTCCAAAACCGATTTCAATTCTCCGGTTGATTTGTTTGCCAATCCGTTTAAAACTTCTTCGTGTTTCAAAGTCGCTAAATTTAATTTCTGAAACAACAGGGAAACGTCTTTATTGGTTTTTTTAGCTTGTTGATATTCGGTGGCCGCTTGCTCCAAGTATTTTTCCGCCTTCGTCACTGTTGATGCCCCTAGGTTGGCCTTATTCCCTTCAAATAACGCTTGAGCGGCCCCCAATCTTTTATCGGCGTATAAAAGCAGTTTTTCGGTTTTATTTATCGGATCAGTGGTCAAAAGCAAAACGATTCGATCTCGAATCATTTTTATGGTATAGAATGGACTATCCGGCAAAACCCCCGGGTATGGAAGAACATAATCAATTGTTGGGGTGGGCGTTGGCAACGGCATCGGGGTTGGAGAAAGATTAACCACTAGTCTGATCGCTCCCCAAACCGAACTGCCTAAAATTCCAAAAGCAAAGGTTAAAACCAAAATCCCGAATAAAAAGTTTATTTTATTCATGATTAGTAGAATATCAGTTAATCAGATCATCAGGATAAGATATCAGAAAATTAGAGATCAGTTTTTACTTCTGATGTTCTGTTCTCTGTTTTACTTTTCCCGATATTCCGATTCTACTGTTTTACTTATAAAAATGCAAATTTATCTAAACAGGTTAATCGGCCAACTCCAAAAAACATTCAATAAAATTGAGGCGGCAATCGTCCCGGTCCGGCCATAAACTAAACAGGAAGCAAACCCGAAAATAAAAACCAGCAGTAAATAAACCGCCATTTGCTCAAGCGGATACTGAAGAATTATAAGCGCCACGGGTAAATGGATTAAAGTCCAGGCTACAGAACTTAAAATGTTGGCCAGCCACTCATTTTTAAAAACAATCTGGAGCCGCGTGAAGATAAAACCTCGGAAGACCGTTTCTTCGGATATTGCGCCAACAAAAGCCAATCCTAAAGCCAGCAACAACAAATCCGGAGTCGAAAACGGCAGCTTGGTAAAATGAAATTCGCCATACTTCAAATTGTTTATCAGTAAACCTTCAAACGCAAAAACAATTCCCAAACCAATTCCTAAATACAGGCTTTTAAAAAGATTTTTTAGAGACCAACCAATCGAGGTAAAGAACTTCTTCTCGCTTTTAATCAGCCAAAATAACGGCAGCAGCCAAATTAAGGGTTTTAAAATTGTTTGTTCGATTATTGGGGGCAATTGAAAGAAATACCGATATATCCCCCACACCAGAAAGATAAAAAGATAAAGACCCAAGACCTGTTTCAATGTTTTTGATTTGGTCATCTGGACAGAATTCCTAAACTTGACAGAATAATGGCAATAATCGCTAATCCTAAAAATCCGCCGGCAAAACTGATCACGCTTACCAAGAGTAAAAAGATAATTTTATTTTGATTCTTCTCCGACACTGGTAACATTATACAACTTTCTTCAATCCTTTGGTCAAGATCTCTATCTCTTCTTTCCCTTATATTCCTTTATCTCCCTTATTTTCCCAATCTCCCTTAACAATCTATCATTCTAGCAATATAGCAATATAACCCTTCGCCACGCTCAGGGCAAGCAATATAGCAATCGTAACAATTGTAGCAATTGCATTAATTAGAATCATCTAAAATAAGTTTCGTTAGCGAATTTTACCTGCTCAATAAACAATCTTTTTATCTCACAAATACTTTCCTGTTCGTAAAACAAAATTAAAGTTTTCTTAAATTCATCTTCATCAACACTCCGGTATGAAAGCGGGTACAAATCATAAGCCAATAAAATCGCATTCGTCAACATTCTGGCGGTTCTTTTGTTACCATCGCCATATGGTTGAATATAAGGAATCATAAAATGAACAATCAACGCTTTTTCGAAAGGATCGGTAGCTTTATTGATAGCATTAACTGTTTTTTCAAACACTTCCTTTATCTGATGCTCGTTATCAAACGGACGATAAGTTGTACCGGTAATTCCTACTGCCTGTTTCCTAATGCCAAAAGAAATCCCCAAGCCTTTAGTTAAAAGATTGTGCAATTGATTAATTTCCGAAATAGAAATTGTCTTAAAACTCTCTTTATTTTTCAATATTTGTTCAAAGGCGTTTTTATGATTAAGAATCATTGTCGTCTCGTCTTTGCTTTTACCAACTGCCTCTTTTTGCTCTTTAATCAAAGACTCTGTCTCAAGAAGGGTATAAGTATTGCCTTCTATTTTGGAAGATTTCCAGGATAGTTCAATCATAAATCTTTCCAGTTCTCTCTTTAAAAGATCGGGGCTTAGATTAGTCGTTTGTTTCTTAAAACTTAGGGCAATTTTCCCCAGAGTGTCTGTTTCTTCCGGCAAAAATAAACCGTGCAAATTTTCAAATATTTTCAGATCAAATGATTTCCTGGCGTTGATTCTGTCGTCCGGATCATCGGCAAAATATCGCTCAAGATCAAACCGGCGAAGAAGCGGATTTTGAACCTTAGGTAAATATCTGGTCGCCCTTGCCTCACCTAATACTTCGATAAATCGTTCCTTCAATAATATATTAAGGTCTCTGATAATGGTTGGTTTGGAAATAGAATATAATAGAGATGTCCTCTCTTGAATTTCTTCACGCGATAAACCTTCTGATTGGTTTATAAGATTAAGAAGGTATTTTTGCCGTTGAGTAAGAATCGTCTCATTCATACATATTATCGTATCATCTTGAGACGATTTGTCAAGTGGCAGTAAGTAAACGGTCCGGGGTGAAAACAGAAATCTGGCGCAAGCTGGAAATTTGTGAAGTATCCCCGGGCCGGTTCTTTTTAGAACAACAAGATATTGGTGTTTTGAAAAGAATTCAGAATTAGGGGTTGTAAATCCAAAAAAATTTGCTATAATTTATTAATCACGAGGGAGAATACGACCATATGACTACGTGTCATATTGCAACGCCTCCCATTTTTGTTGGCTTAAATTCCAGTTTTTCTTTCTCCCGATTTATAAAAGTCTTGTATTCTCCAAAATCTTTTAACATGCTCGATTCTGAATAACGATTCGGAATAATAATTCCTTTAAGTTTTCTTCTTTTTCTCAAAAAATCAACTAAGCAGAAAAAATCTCCATCACCGGAAACAATTATCGCTTGGTCATAATTAGAATATTCAATCGCTGACGAGTATAAAACCAATTCAGCATCAACGTTTCCTTTCGATTTTCCCTCACTATCACTGACAGTCGGTTTGAAAACCACCTGATAACCAAAAGATTTAAGACTTGTATAAAGTTTTTCATTTTGTTTTATGTAACCAATAAAAAGAAATGCTTTTCTGACTCGAAATTTATCAGATAAATATTTCCTAAACTTCCTAAAATCCAACCTCCAACCCTTATAAATTAATTTTTTTGTGACGATAGATATCTTTACTCGTTCCCAGATTCAAATTCTGACTGTCAATGAAGGCATAAACTGTTGGCTTTTTCGGTTGCTTTTTCATTTATAATTAAATTCTAGCATTTTTCTTGTTAAAAAATGCACGATTTGTCTAAAGCAGGTATAACGAATGAAATTCGATATATCAGCCTTCGGCTGCTATAATATTGTGATGCCAAAGAAATCAAAATTCAGAAAAACTAAAAAATTTCCTGCCAGGAAAAAATACTTTGTTGTATGCTGTTTGTTGTTTATTCTCGCTTCTATTTTCTATCTTTTCTGGGGTCTTCCCTCCCCTGATAAATTATCATCTTCACAATATCCTATTTCTACTAAAATTTTAGACCGAAACGGTAAAATTCTTTATGAAATTTATGCGGATCAAAATCGGACGCCGATTAAAATTTCCGATCTTCCCGAATATGTTAAATGGGCCACCATTTCCGCTGAAGATAAAGATTTTTATAATCATCATGGTTTTTCAATCACTGGTATGATTCGAGCTACTTTTAATATCGCTTTCCGCCAAAAACTTCAAGGCGGCTCTACTATTACCCAGCAATTAGTTAAAAATGCCCTATTGACCCAAGAAAGAACCATCAAAAGAAAAATCCGGGAGTCGGTTTTAACTTTAGTCGTCGAAATGAAATATCCCAAAGACAAAATTTTAGAAATGTATCTTAATCAAATTCCTTATGGAGGAACTGCCTGGGGAATTGAAAGTGCATCACGAACATATTTCAATAAGTCTGCCAAAGATCTCACTTTGCCGGAAGCCGCCCTATTGGCCGGTTTAACTGCTTCACCAACCCGTTATTCCCCTTTCGGCGCCCATCCGGAATTAGCAAAAGAAAGAGAGATTTGGGTATTAGATCAAATGGTAGAAGATAAGCATTTAACCAAAGACGAAAGACAAAAAGCCAAAGACCAAGAGGTTGTTTTTGCTCCCCAAGGAAACCGGCTGCAGGCGCCCCATTTTGTTTTATTGGTTAAAGAACAATTAGTGGAAAAATACGGCCAACTGACGGTGGAGCAAGGAGGATTAAAAGTCACCACCACTTTAGATCTTGATGTTCAAAATTTTGCCCAGCAAACCGTTGCCAGCGAAGTAGCGAAATTAAAATCGGCCAATGTCAGCAATGGCGCGGCTTTGGTTACCAATCCCAAAACCGGGGAGATTTTGGCCATGATTGGCTCAAAAGATTATTTTGCCAAAGATATTGAAGGCAATTTTAATGTCACCACCGCCCTGCGCCAACCGGGTTCATCAATCAAACCAATTAATTATGCTCTTGGTTTAATGAACAAAAAAATTACTTTGGCAACCGCTTTTAATGACGAACCGACTTGTTTCCAGGTTACCGGTCAACCAAATTATTGTCCCGGAAATTATGATAATTCTTTCCACGGCCCGATTCAGGTCAGGTTTGCTTTGGGTAATTCAATTAATATTCCGGCCGTTAAAGTATTGGCTTTAAATTCTTTAGAAAATTTTATTCCCTTTGCCCAACAAATGGGTTTAACCACTTTGACTGATCCGAAAAAATATGGTTTATCTTTAACTTTAGGCGGCGGCGAGGTAAAAATGACGGATATGGCCACCGCCTTTGGCGTTTTTGCCAATCAAGGCATAAAACAAAACTTGATTTATGTTCTTAAAGTTGAAGATTCTTCAGGAAAAACTTTGGAAGAAACCCTGCCTGCCGGCAGGCAGGGAAAAATTCAGGATGGCGACCGGATTATTCCGGCTGAAGTGGCCTATTTAATTTCCCATGCTCTTTTGGACAATAATGCCCGATCAATGGCTTTTGGTTCTTCCTCATATTTAAATGTCAAAAACCATCCGGAAGTCTCGGTAAAAACCGGAACAACCAATGACAAGCGAGACAATTGGACGATTGGCTATAATCCGTCGCATTTGGTTACGGTTTGGGTTGGCAATAATAATAACCAAGCCATGTCTGCCATTGCTTCCGGGGTTACCGGCGCCTCCCCAATCTGGAATAAGATTATTTCATCCATCTTGAAAGATTCTAAACAGGAATGGCCGTTAAAACCAGACAACATTATCGGAACTTCAATTTGTTCAATCTCGGGAAAATTACCCAATCCCGCCAGTCCCTGCGATACCAGATTCGAATATTTCTTAGAGGGAACCATGCCGACGGAAATAGAAAATTTAAAAATGAATGTGGAGATTGATAAAACTACCAACCAATTGGCAACCGACAAAACCCTTCCGGAGAATAAAGTTAATCAGGAACACTCAATTATTACTGATCCGCTTGGGACCCAATTATGCCTTGATTGCACCGCCCAAACTGACCCGATTATGATTGATTACCAAAAACTCCAGAACCAACTGGCTTTGACTCCCCAACCAACCCAATAAAACATTTGGATTTGGATAGGGAATAATATTGACATCTTTGATATTAAAAAATATAATAATTTTATGAAACTTCTAGATTTAAGTAAATTATTAGGCAGGAAAAAAAGCGGTTGGATTGCTTTAACTCCCGATAATACAAAATTCCTGGCCTCTGCAAAAACCCTAAAAGCAGTCATGATAAAAACAAACAGGCTTGGAGTTTCCAATCCAACTGTTTTTAAATCTGTTAATCCCACTTATTTGGCCGTCGGTTAAATGGAATTTCCCTATACCAAAGTTTTATATTTTCTCAAACATCAAAAAGAATCTCGATTATTGCCGTGGGCAAGAATCGGGATATATAATCCCAAAAATCCAGAAAAAGTTATTTATCTATTGGGGCTCATTAATTCTGGGGCAGATTTAACCATGATTAACAGGGAAATTGGGGAAAATTTGGATTACACTATTGAAAACGGTCAAGAAACAGAACTAAAAGGTTTAGGCGGAGGAACAATTTTGGGCTATTTCCATAAAGTAGGTTATCTTATTGAAGATCCAGATAGTCCTAAAAACAATATCAAATATCTCGGCTGTGCGGCCTTCACTAAAAATATCTTTCCAAATTCTTATCCTCAACAAACGGCGATTTTTGGAACGATTGATTTTTTCAGTAACCTTATGGTAACTTTTATTTATCCTAAGAAAATCGTGATTGGCACGGTTTTTTCTTAGTGTCAATTCTGCAACCAAATAGTTCCCTCTTTCATTCAGCCATAAAATGATCTAAAATACTGGCCAATGGGAACACGTTGGACAGGCGTGATCTATTCCTGCTCAAAAAGACCCAAGATTATCAAACTTATGGTGAGGTTTTTGCAGTCTTTGGGAAAGCCTATTTCTTGGCTAATATTTCATTCTGTCTATTTTTTACTTTTTCTTTCCAGCCATTTATATATCCGTCTTCCCCAACGTCCTCACATCCCCCAACTCCCCCATTTATCCTTGCCTAAATTTTCTCTTTCCCGAAAATTATTATTCTTATTCTCGCTTCTCGCTTCTTGCTTCTTGCTTCTCTTCGTATTTTACAACCAGATAATTAAAGATCTTCCCAATCCCGAAAAACTGATCACCCGAAATCAAATTCTGACAACCAAAATCTTTGACCGTAACAATAATCTGCTTTACAAAATCTATCTTAATCAAAATCGGACGTTGGTCAAACTTCAAGACATTCCCAAAGAATTAATTCTGGCGACATTGGCAATTGAGGATGCCGAATTTTACCAACATAATGGACTTTCTTTCCGGGGAATATTTCGGGCGGCTCAAGCGGATTTAACTCAAGGCAAAATCGAGGGCGGATCAACAATTACCCAGCAATTGGTAAAAAATACCTTGTTAACTCCGGAAAAAACTTTGAAAAGAAAAATTAAAGAGGTGATTTTATCCCTGGCCGTTGAAAAAAGATTTTCCAAAGACCAGATTTTACAAATGTATCTCAATGAAGTTGGTTTCGGCGGCGCCGCCTACGGAGTTGAAGAAGCTTCCCAGCTCTATTTTGGCAAACCGGTTGGGCAATTGGATCTGGCACAGTCAGCTTTTTTGGCGGGCCTGCCAGCATCACCAACTACTTATTCACCTTTTGGCTCAAACCCCCAAAAGGCAACCGAAAGACAACAACTGGTTTTAAAAAGAATGCTTGAGGAAAAATATATCACCAACGCTGATTTTCAATCAGCCTCAAAAGAAGAAATTGTTTTTAAGCCGCAAAAAATTGATATTCATGCCCCCCATTTTGTCATGTATATAAAAGATCTCTTGGTTCAAAAGTATGGGGAAACGATGGTAGAGCAGGGCGGACTGGAAGTCACCACCAGTCTCGATCTTAATCTTCAGGAAATGGCCCAAAAAATTGTTACCAATGAAATTGACAGCTTAAAAAGATTGCATATTACCAATGGCGCTGCTTTAGTTACTAACCCGCAAACTGGCGAGATTCTGGCGATGATTGGATCAAAAGATTACTTTGATTTGGGAAACAGCGGTAATTACAATGTCACCACCGCCCTGCGCCAACCGGGTTCGTCAATTAAACCCGTTAATTATGCCGTTGCTCTGCAAAACGGCTTCACGCCGGCAACAATTCTTTCCGATACTCCAATCACTTATCATATTCCCGGCCAGGAACCTTATTCACCAATCAATTATGACCATCGTTTCCACGGTAATGTTCCTTTAAGAACGGCTCTTGGTTCCTCTTATAATGTCCCGGCCGTAAAAGTTCTTTCCGCCATGGGCGTTAACCAAATGATTGATCAGGGTGAAAAAATGGGCATCACCACCTGGGCCGACCGCTCCCGTTTTGGTTTATCCTTAACGTTGGGCGGGGGCGAAGTCAAAATGACAGACATGGCCGTTGTTTATGGAACTTTGGCAAATTCAGGCATCCGAGTTGATTTACAACCAATTCTGGAAATTAAAGACAGTAAGGGAAAAATTATCTTTAAGAGTGAATGCGGTACGCGGGGAGAGATGTCGCTGAACGAGCAAACTCTAGCCCCAACCGATAGGCGGGGCGTATCCGGCAGGACGCTTGCGTTAGTGCGCGATGTGAATGCGACATCCGACCTCAGCGTACCTTGTCAACCAATTCAAGTACTTAATCCCCAAGTTGCTTATATTTTAACTGATATTCTATCAGATAATTCTGCCAGAACGCCGGCTTTCGGCCCCTCATCATATCTGAATATTGCCAATCACCCGCATGTGGCAGTAAAAACCGGAACAACTCAAAATTTACGGGACAACTGGACGGTTGGTTATACCCAAAATTATGTTGCTGTCGTTTGGGTCGGCAACAACGATAATACTCCCATGAGCTATGTTGCCTCCGGAATTACCGGCGCCTCCCCGATTTGGAATAAAATAATGACGAATTTATTGAAAGACATCCCCGATAAGGAATTTGCCAAACCGGAAAACCTATTAAAAATTGAAATCTGTCCGATTACCAATACTCTTCCCTGCGAAGGTTGCGGCGGAAAATGGGAGTATTTTTTACCGGGCACTGAACCAAAAAATCACTGCACTCCGAAACAATTAACGCCTACCAGCATACCAGATAACCAGAAAACCAGTAAACCAGGCCAGCTTTTACCAGCTATCCACAATTAAAATTATTTGTAGGCGCCTTGGCGATGAAGAATCCGATGGATTATAATAACTTTTTCTTTTTGTTTAAATTCATAAAGGATTCGGTAAGGCCAAGCGCGTAAAGACCAAAGTCCTTGCAATTCCCCAGTTAAAGGTTTATCACTTAACGGATTTTCTCTTAGAAGATGAAGCTTGGTATTTATTTTTTTCTGTTCCGATTTGGGAATGCGGCAGAAATTATCCTCGGCATTTTTTGACAGTATTAGTTCGGGCATACTTCTTTTCCAAATTATCCAAAGTAATATATTCCCCTTGGGAGATTTGTTTCTTGCTTTCTTTTATTGACTCCAAAATTCCGGTAACAGAAAGAATTTCGGCTGTTTCTTCTATAGACTCCAATTCTTCCAAACTTAATACTACCGCTTTTGGTTTTCCTGAAACAGTCACAATTAATCGGTCTAGTTTATCACTGACTTGATCAATTAAATCCGGTAAATTAGCTCTTAATTCAGATATAGCAATATAATTCATAATTCAAATGTACAATATTTTGTACAAAATGTCAAGAACTTAAATTATCCATTCTGGGAAAACATAAATTAAGATCATTCGTTTTTATAAATTGGTTGTTATATTGTGGATGCGAATAGGATTTTCCTTTCGTTCCCCCGCCCTTATACCAGATTTTATCCTGATTATATTTATCAATCCAAAGCAATGATTTACCATCATAAATATTGGGGTCTTCAAAAAAATTATTTCTTAAAATAATAAAAAACCAAAAGTATCTTTACCATACCGCAACCGTTTCTGATAATCACCAATTATTCCTTCAATTTGTTAAATTGATTTGACCAAATATCCGCGATACCGTGATGTTTTTCTTCCTCACCAAATTCATGATCGTAATCTATCCCCAGTTTTCTTGAATACCATCCCAAGACTGTGGCGCATTGGATAAATACCAAGGAATAATGACTGCAATAAAATTCGCCTCTTTGGGAATCTTCTAATATCTCCAAAGCGTTTTGATATTCTTTTTTGGGATTATATCCTAAGGAAAGTTTTTTATTAACCCAATTTTTTAAAAGAAGTTGTTTCTCGTATTCGTCTTTACCAGATTCAACGACCTGTTCCAGCTTATATTCATCCCTTAATGTTTTAAGGTTTTCGTTCTCAAAATCCTCCCAAATATATTTAATCATTAAAAATTTAATAAGTCGTACTCGTTCTTCTTTTGATATCCGAAATCAACAAAACCTTCTTTTCTTCCCAAATCTGAAATAAAATTCGATAATCGCCAACACGGTGACGATATGGAGCGGCTGGATAATCAATTAATTTAATTGTCCCGAAGCAAAATGGGTTTTCTTCTAAGGCCAAAATGGCGATTTTAATTTTCTTCTGAAAATTCCCAGGAATTTTTTTGAGTGATTTTTCGGCTTTACGGCCTAAAATAGCTTTGTACATTAAATTCCCAGTTTCTTAAAGACTTCTTCGGCAGGCGTTCCTTTTCCGGCTCGGATTTCTTTTTCGGCCGAGCTGAGCTCGGCCATATAATTTTTATCCGCCAATTCTTTTAGCGCCTCCTCAAGCTCTTCGACCAACATTTTCATTTCCAAGTATCTTTTAACCGACAAAAGTATCGCTGTTGGTTTGCCTTTTTGCGTTACCACGACACCCTCCCCTTTTCTTTGAAGTTGAGCTAAAAGGAGGGGCAGGTTTTTTCTCAGTTCATAAGTCCCCACAAAGGGAATTTCAAGCGTATCCATCTTTAAGAATCCCTTCTGAATTCTTAACGTTATTGTAACGCCAGACATTTATCTTGTCAAGGCTTTGTTTCAAATTCCCAAACCGCTGAAGAGATTTTGGGAAGAACGGCGTCGGCTTCAACCTTTAAGTTTTTGTCAGACATTATCACGATAATATAGGGCTTGGTTCCAAAAACAATTCCTCCGTCCGAGGCCACCCCCGTATCGGTACCAACCTTATGAGTCACTCTGACACCAGCCGGTATCCCCGCCGGAATCCGGCTTTCGTCAAAAATTTTTGTTATGTATCCCAGAATCTCGTCCCTGTGTGCTCTTGTTAATATCGATCCAGAGTAGAATTTCCGGAAAAATAAACCAATCTCCGCCGGCGCGGTTTCAAAATCCGTAAAATTAGTTTTGGTCATTCCTAAATCGTCAATCGTTTTTTGAATCTGTTCATCGCCTAAAAGATTTCGAAAAACATTAAAAGCCGTGTTGTCTGATTGCTGACCCATTAATTCCACCATTTTTTGGTAGGTATAAACGGTTCCGGCGGGTTTGTAATACATGGAGCCAGCGCCTGGGCGTTTATCAGCGGCTTTCAAAGTGTATTTTGTCTGCAGATCGATTTTCCCTGCTTCAACATTTTTATATAGCGTTAAAATCAGAGGTAATTTCATTAATGAAGCCGCCTTAAAAACCTGATTTTCGGAAATTCCGAAAGAAATCTTTGTGGTTAAATTAAAAACATATAATCCATAATCTCCAGTCAGGTTAGCTGTTAAATTATTAACTTGTTTAATTATTTCTTTTGTCTGATCAAACGGGGTTGGCGTCGGAGAAATTGTTGGCGTCGCTTGATTAAAAAAAGATGGCGGTGGAATTTGATCCGAAGGATGATTTCCCAAAAACCATAATCCCAAACTAAGAAGAATCGTTAATCCTAAAATAAAAGGAGCCGATTTTCGGTTTTTATTTTTATTAAGTTTGTTGTCGGATCGCTTAGGAAGTTCGCGCGGGAGAAAATTATCCATGGTTAATTTATTTGTTCTATTCTAAGATTTTTACTTAACCAATCTTTGCATTCCGATTCGTTCAAAAGCCCGGGTTTTGCGCCAATTTTGGTTACCACTGAACATCCGTCAGCCATTCCCAACTTAAGAGATTTTTCCAAATTCCAACCCTTAACCAGACCGGAAACAAACCCGGAAGAAAAAGCATCCCCCGCTCCGGTTTCATCAATAGCCTTGACTTGAAAACTTTCAACCAATAAATTCTTCTCTTTGGAAAAAAGTTTGGCTCCTTGCCGACCACTGGTAATAATCACCATTTCCGGCCTGCCCGCCGAAGCTTCAGCGAAGGCGGGACCTACCTTCAAACCTAAACTGTCCGCTTCTTCCCGGTTTAGAATCAAACCAAATAGCTTTGGAAAAATTTTGGTCAATTTTTCTTTTTCTTTCAATTCCCGGCTGCCGGGATTTAAAATCACTTTTACTGACTGCTCAATTGCCAGATTAACCACCTTTTCCAGTAAATCAACATTACCCTCCAAAGAAGCAATGTATAAATATTTGGTTTCTTTCAAGGCTTCCCAGGGAAAATCTGATTGCTCAATTCTGGTTTTACCCCGCGAAACCAGAATAATCCGGGAACCGTCGGGATTGACTAAAATCGTTGAATAATCAGTCACGTCGCCTTTTTTTTGCAGCAAATATTTTTTATCAAAACTTTCTTTTTCCAAATCAGCTCTTACAAATTGACCAAATAAATCGTCGCCAAACCGGGCAATGCAAGCCGTATTTAACCCCATGCGGGAAAAACCGGCGGCCGTATTGCTTCCTCCCCCGCCAGACGCACATAAAAATTCCTCGGCTTCAATTTTTTCTCCCACCATCATTTTATCCAAGGGAAATTTTTTGGATTTTATAAAAACATCAAAAGTGGCGGAACCGATACTAATTATGTCGTACATAAGAAAATTAAAGATTAAAAATATAATATAAAAAATACAAATCAAAAATCAAAAATTTTTTCTCTTTAATCTGTGTTTTTTATCTTTTATCTTTTATTTTTTATTTAGAATTATTTCTGCCAACTTCTTGCTTATATCTAACGGCTTTTCTGCCTGCCAGACATTCCGTCCGACCGCTAAACCGATCGCGCCAGTAGACATTACTTCTTCCGTATATTTCAAAAATTCCGCTTCTTCCATTTTTTGTCCGCCCATTACCACCACTTTTGTTCTGCCGGCCGCTTCCACTACCCATTTAAACGATTCCGGATCACCGGTATATGGCAACTTTACCATTTCCGCCCCGGTTTCCAGTCCAACTCTGGCCGCGTAAGCTAATATTTCTTTGGAATGTTCTCTACCGGCCACCGCTTTTCCCCGCGGATACATCCAGCCGATTAATGGCAAACCTTTTTTTTGGCATTCTTCCTCGATTTTAGCAAACTCGGCAATCATTTTTGCTTCATTTTCCGAACCGATATAAACCGTGTATCCCGCCGCGCTGGCTCCCAAACTTAAGGCCTCATCAACTGAACAAAGCGGTGGTGAATATGGTTCAACAACATCGTTTAAAAGATTTGTTTTGCCGTTTAATTTTACAATCAACGGCACTTTGTTTTTATTTTTGTCGCCTTGCCTGCCGGCAGGCAGGTAATATTTTTCCGCCACTCCTTTTTGAAAAATAACTCCAGTGAAATACCCAGAATCCGCAATCTCCATTATTTTTGCCGGATCAACTGTTTCATCATCAAAATCCGCCGGTCCGTGTTCCATTCCGTGATCATAAGCAAGAAAAAGTGCCCGTCCGTTCTTGGTAATGTTGTTTATATTAGTTTCTTGCATCTGTTTTAATATCTGATAGCCGATCTCTGTTTTATTTTACCTGATTATCTGATCTCCTGATCAACTTCCTCGGCCGCATCTATTATTGTATCAGAATCCAAGCCATATTTATGCCACAATTCTTTATAATCTCTGGCTGATTCACCAAATTTATCTTTGATCCCCAAAATTTTTAAGGGCACCGGATATTTCTGGCCCAGTAGTTCTGCCACGGCGCTTCCCAATCCCCCGATAACGTTGTGATCTTCAATTGTTATCACCCGACCAGTTTTTTTTACCGATTCCAAAATTGTTTTTTCGTCCAACGGTTTAACCGAATAACAATTTATCACTTCCGCATCCAATTTTTCCGCCGCTTTCATCGCTTCTCCTAAAACAATTCCGCAACCAATTATTGTTATCTTGTTTCCTTTTCTTAATATCTCTGATCCTCCAACCCTAACCGCTAGCCGCTTGCCGCTAACCGCTTCTGTTTCCGGTCTTGCCAACCGCAGGTATACTGGTCCAACATGTTCTGCAGCCAATTTTGTTAATTGTTTTGCTTGTTCGTAATCTGCCGGCACCAAAATCACCATATTTGGTAAAACCTGCATCAAAGCAATATCCTCCAGGGATTGATGACTGGCACCGTCCATTCCGGTCGCTAATCCCGCATGAGAACCGACGATTTTGACATTGGCTTTTGAATAGCAAACCGCAATTCTGATTTGATTCCAGGAAATCACCGGCGAAAAGCAAGCAAACGAGGTGGCAAAAACGGTTTTACCGGTTAAAGCCAAACCGGCCGCTACCCCAATCATATTTTGTTCCGCTACCCCACATTCTATAAATTGATCGGGGTATTTTTGGGCAAATTCAGAAATACGCAGAGATTCTTTTAAATCCGCATCCACCACAAAAATATCCTTCCTTGTTTTACCAAGTTTTAATAATGCTTCCCCAAAACCATCACGGGTAGATTTGATAATCATTGTTATATTGTTACGATTGTTATATTGTTAGCCTGCGGGCAGATTTTTCGGTTTATCAATTTAACAATATAGCAATATAGCAATCTAACAATCGTCTTGTCCTGTTATTAGCTTATCTTAATTCTTTGAGAGCTTTATTAAATAACTCTTTACTCAGGCTAGCATAGTGCCATTCCCATTTTCCTTCCATAAAAGATACGCCCTTACCGGCAATTGTTCGGGCAATAATTACCACCGGTTTATCCTTAACTGTCTTGGCAAATTCCAAAGCATTCAAAACCTGACCAAAGACATGACCGTCAATTTCAAAAACTTCCCAACCAAAAGAAATATATTTTGCGGCCAAATCTTCGGTCGGCATAATTTCTGATGTTTTGCCATCAATCTGAATTCCATTTTTGTCAATAATCGCCACCAGATTATCCAATTTATATTTAGCCGCAAACATCACTGTTTCCCAAACCCCGCCTTCGTCCTGTTCCCCGTCTGACATTAAGCAATAAATTCTGTTCGGCTTAATACCCATGGCCATTCCCGCTGCTTGTGCCAATCCCAATCCTAAAGGACCGGACGAAGTCTCAATTCCCGGTAATGATAAATTGTGAGGGTGAGTTTGGAGTCTGGTTCCCAGTTGACCAAAAGTTTTCAGTTCTTTTTCCGGAAATTTTCCGGCATTAGCCAAAACCGCATATAAAGCCGGGGCGTAATGGCCGCAAGACAAAACAAATTTGTCGTTTTTATTTAGAATGCCCCCAAAATACAAAGAAACTAAAAGATCGGTTGAAGATAACGAACCGGCAAGATGACCAGATCCGGCTTGGTAAATCATTTCAAGAATCTGGCGGCGGACTTTTTTTGAAATTTGAGGCAGGTCATTGGAATCCATATAAGTAATTGTCATTCCGAACGCAGTGAGGAATCTAGCATGCCTCGCGGCAAGGCGGGCGAAGCGTTGCGACTAGATCCTTCGCTTTGCTCAGGATGACTTCGTCACATTTTATCTTCAAATTCTCTAATCGCCAACAGTGCTTCTTTGGGATTATTAACAATCCGGTAAACTTCCAATTCTTCCTTTCTTAAAGGCAGTTTCTCCGCCAATATTTCCATAATCGGATACCAAAAAGAGCCATATAAAAGCAAGGGTTTATGGTGGCCGAAATATAATCGAGCCAATCCCCAAGCCATACCAAATTCCGAAATTGTTCCGGTCCCGCCGGCAAAAATAAGATAACAATCACCATAATCCAGAAGTTTCAAAGTTCTTTGGACATAATCAGGACATAATATTTCTTGATCAACTTTGTTTTGAGGATCTTTGCCTTCAAAATTAGTCATCCCTTTGGGGGAAAAATAAATCCCGATTGCCCGGCCTTTCGCCGCATGCGCGCCTTCGGTTGCCGCCCGCATCACTCCGGGTCCGCCCCCGTTAACAACCATATATCCCATTTCTACCAATAATTTAGCCGTATTAAAAGCGCTTTCATATAATTCCCCGCCCGGTTCGGCTTCGGAAAAACCTAAAAATGTGACATTTCGGATTAACATATATTATAAGTCAAAATTCAAAAGGCAAAATGCAAAATTACAATTCAAAATTTAAAATTAATATCTAAACTTTTGATTTTTTACTTGAAATTTTGACTTTTAACTTTTAACTTTTGAATTTCAAAAGCTATATCTTCAGAATTCCAAATCGCTCCGCCAACAGCCAACAAATCCGCTCCTACTTCTAAACATTTTTTAATATTTTCAGAATTTATTCCCCCATCAACACAAATCTCTTTTGTAAAACCCATTTTTCTTAATTCCCTTACCTTTTCCAAAGTTTTTTCCTCAAAAGGAAATTCTCCAAACCCCGCTTTCCTGGTCATAATTAAAACCGAATCCAATTTCATTAAAGTATCTTTGGCAATTATTGAAACTGGCGTTTCTATATCCAAACCCAAACCAATTCTTAAGCCGGCTGTTTCAGCCGCATGAGTAATAAAATCCTCCTGATTTTCCATCATTTCCACCTGGCCGATGACCTGATCAGCTAAAGCATCAACACACCGATCAAGCCAGCTCTGGGGATCTTTAACCATTAAGTGAATATCCAGCTTTAAAAAAGTTTCAATTGGTTTTAAATCTTCCAATAAAATCGTTTTCTCCGGTAAAAACAACCCATCAATGATATCAATTTGCACTCGATTAACCAATCCGGATAGCTTCTGGATTTTGTTTTCTAAATCAACCGGGTCGTTCGTTAATATCGTCGGAATAATCTCACTCATTTTGGGAAATTATATTTGCCATTTCCACCAGCCGGCAGGAATAGCCCCATTCATTATCATACCAGGCAATAATTTTTACCAGGTTGCCATCAATCACCTTTGTTAATCCTAAATCAACAATCGCCGACGCGCTATTACCAATAATATCACTCGAGACAATTGGGTCTTTTGTTACCGCCACAATCCCCTGATAACGCGAATCGCCGCTGGCCGCTTCAAAAACCTGGTTGATTTTTTCAACTCTAACCGATTTATCTAAAACAAAAGTGAAATCGGCCAAGGAACCGCAAGCGACCGGCACCCGAATCGCCAAACCATCAAATTTTCCCCTAAAACTCGGAAGCACTTTCGCCATTGCCTCGGCTGCTCCGGTTGTCGTCGGAATAATATTTTGAGTGGCAGAACGCGCCCGGCGCAAATCTTTATGAGAACCGTCAACCAATTCCTGGTCAGCCGTATAAGCGTGAATCGTCGTCATTGACGCCTTAACGACGTTGAAATTGTCCTTCATTATTTTGGCCACTGGGGCAATGCAATTAGTGGTACAGGAAGCATTGGAAATAATTTTTTCGCCTTTATACTGATCGGCATTAACCCCTAGAACATAGATTGGCGTTTCGTCTTTTGCCGGTGCGGAAATTATCACTTTTTTAGCGCCAGCCTTTAAGTGAGCTTGACAATCTTTTAAATTCCGGAAAACTCCGGTTGATTCTAAAACTACATCAACGCCATACTTTTCCCATGGCAGTTTTTCCGGATCCCTTTGACCCAAAACCGGATAAACTTTTCCACCGATCAATAGTTTCCCCAATTCCCCCTCATCACCCCCAATTTCCCCAATTTCCCCATCAAATCTTCCGTAGACAGTATCGTATTTTAGAAGATGCGCCCAACCCTTAATATCCATTGATCCGGAAGTATTTATTGCTACAATTTCAACTTTGTCAGCATACCTCTCCAGCGCTGCTCGAAAAGCAACTCTCCCGATTCTTCCAAATCCGTTTATTGCAATTTTTACCATATTAATTAGTATAACTTATTCTCTTAGTGCTTTTAAACCAGGAAGGTCGCCGTTTGCCAGAAATTCCAACATTGCCCCGCCGCCGGAAGAAATAAAATCAAATTTACCGTCATATCCAAACTTACTGATTGCCGATTCCGTATCACCGCCGCCGGCAACTTTAAAAGCAGAACTTTCTACAATCGCCTGAATAATTTCTTCGGTCCCAGCTTGCGAAGTTGCTTCTTCATATTGCCCCATTGGCCCAGCCCAAATAATAGTTCCGGCAGACTTAACTTCTAGAACAAATTTCTCTGTCGATTCTTTTGTGATATCCTTTCCGGTATCATCCAAGTTTGCAATGATTATTTTTTCGTCACTTCCCGCTTCCCATTTCTCGCGTCTCGCCTCTACTGGTAATCTTCCACCAATCAATATCTTGTCTACCCACTTCAGTAATCCAAAAACAGCATCAAGTTTGTCTGCCTTAGCTCCTCCTAAAATGACAACCACTGGTCTTTTCGGATTTTCCAAAATTCCGGACAGCACGTTCACTTCTTCCAATAAATCGAATCCAGCAGCGTGCGGAAGTAGATTCGGCAAGCTCACTACCGAAGCATGCGCCCGATGACAAACCGCAAAGGCATCATTTATGTAAAAATCCCCCAGTGACGCCAATTTTTTCGCAAATTCCGGATCATTCGCTTCTTCCCCCAGATAAAATCTCAAATTTTCCAATAAAATAAGATTGTCGGTAATTTGAAAGGCGTCAAAATTTTGCATTTTGAATTGTAATTTTGCATTTTGACTTTTGAATTTTGAATTCAAATAATCGGCACACGGTCTTAGACTGTATTCTTGGACTATTTTCCCCTCCGGTCGTCCGAGATGCGACAGTAAAATGACTTTGGCCTTTTGTTCCAGAAGATAATTTATTGTCGGCAGCGATTCCACAATTCTCGAATCATCCTCAACAAAGGGCTTGCCCTGAGGAGCGGAGCGACGAATGGGAACGTCATAATTCACCCTAAGAAGAACCGTTTTACCGGTTAGTTTGAAGATTCTAAGGTCAGGTAAGTTCATATCTTTCCGCAGAATAACAATTTAACAATATAGCAATATAACAATCGTTTTCTATTCAATCTTCTCAATTCTCCTCCGGTGTTTTTCTTGATTGTCAAAAGGGGTTTTTAAAAAAACATCAACTATGTCCAGCGCTTCTTCTTCACCGATAAAGTCCGCCGGCAAGGCCAAACAATTAATATCATCGTGTTCCCTTGCTTGTTTAACCTGATCCATATTAAATCCCAATCCACACCGAATCCCTGGAACTTTATTAGCAGTGATACTTACCCCAACTCCCGACCCACAAATAACTATTCCACGATTTTCCCTCATCTCCCTTATTTCCCCCATTACCCTCATCGCAACCTCTTTCGCAAAATCCGGATAATCATCTTCCTCGTCTAAATGATCATTCCCAAAATCTTGATACTCTAATCCCTGCTCACCTAAATAAGCTTTTATTTTTCCCTTAAGCTGAAATCCTCTGTGATCAGCACCTAGATATATCATATTTGTTTTTGTTGTCATTCCGGACTTGATCCGGAATCTATATAGATCCTGAATCAAGTTCAGGATGACCCGCCGGTCAATTTTCTCAACTCTTGTTCTGGATTATCTGCTAAAACAATATCGCTCGATACCAGGATTCCTTTCGCTCCCATTTTTAGACTGGTTTCAATATCCTGTTTGGAATGAATCCCAGCCCCAACAATTACGGAAATCGAGCTGAGCTCGACAATCTTTTTGATTACTTTTGGTTTTTCTGTCGTCACCGATTTCATTTTGTTGCCAATCAATTCCGGCGGTTCATAAGCTAAAAAGTCTGGTTTTAGTTTTAAGAGTCTTTCCGCCTGACCCGTAGTCTTGCAACACACCATAATCTGGAACTTCTTCCCGCTTCCCGCATCCCGCTTCTCGCTTCTCTTTATTACCTGATTAATTGTCCCGGGGGCCAACTGGTGTTCTGAATGATTTAACAAAGTTCCAGAGGCACCTGACTCAATAACTGATTCCAGATTTATCCAGCCCGTGTGCTGCCCTGGTTCAAACCAATCAACGTGTTGGACCCAAACCGGAATCTTTACGGCCTGCGTCACTCGCCAGAGGTCAACCGCCTGTACAACCGGAATAATTTCTACCCCGGATTCTTTTGAAACCGATTCGCAAATTTTAACCAGTTCAACTGCCTTTTGCCCGGTTCCTTGAGGATAGGTTTTGAAGTTTACAAAAATCATTTTTCAAATATATTGTATCAGAAATTATATAATATTCGTATGCGCAAGATAAAATTTCTTATCTTTTTAATTTTTACTCTGTGTTTTTTATCTTTTATCTTTTATTTTCTATTTTCTAAAAATCCCCCCATCTCCCCTTTAACTCCCAACCAAACTCCCCACCCTTCGACTTCGCTCAGGGCAAGCCCTGCCCTCACCTTGATCGCAGTTGGCGACATAATGCTGGGCCGGTCAGTCAATGCAAAGATGCGTTCTTTAAATGATTTTACATATCCGTTTCAGAAAACAGCCGATATTTTAAGATCCACAGATCTCACTTTTGGAAATCTGGAATCCCCATTCTGGAAAGACTGCCCAACCACCAATACGGGTATGGTTTTCTGTGCCGATCCAAAAGCAATTCAAGGTTTAACTTTTTCTGGATTTGATATTTTGTCAATTGCCAACAATCATATTCTGAATTATGGTTCTCAAGGAAAACAATATACGATTAATCTTCTCCAGCAAAACGGCATTCTTTCTTCCGCAGAAAACAATATAGCAATAAAACAATATAACAATCTAACAATCGGTTTCTTGTCCTTTGATCTAACCAAAACTCGCTCAAATCAGCAGATTCTTGATATGGTAACAAGATACACATCTCAAGCAGGTATTTTGGTTATTTCCCACCATTGGGGCCAAGAATATGAGAAAATACCCCAAACTTGGCAGACCGAATTAGCACATCAAATCATTGATTCTGGCGCTAAAGTTATCATTGGCCATCATCCTCATGTTACCCAACCGACCGAGGAATATAACAACGGCTTAATCTTTTATTCTCTAGGGAATTTTGTTTTTGACCAACCTTGGAGTGAAGAAACCAAAAAAGGCAAGATTGCAAAAATTGTTTTTGAGGGAAAACAGATTAAATCCTGGCAAGAAATACCAATTTATATCATTGATTACAGTCAACCTAAATTGATTAATCAGTAAGTCTAATCTGTCATTCCGGCCAACGAGCCGGAATCTATTAGTATAGATCCCGGGTCAAGACCGGGATGACATTGTTCGCGGAATGACAATTGTTTCAATTTTGTAGTAGAATTAAAGAAGAAAACCCGAATATGAAACCCACCAAAACCAAATTAGCCATTTTTGAAGGAAAGAAAATCAGACGGCAGTGGAATGGAAAAAAGGAAAATTTGAGGATTATTCAATCAATCCCCTCTCCCAATGCCGAACCATTCAAATTGTGGCTTGCCCGAGTGGGCTATGAACGAGAAATTAATTCTTTGTCATTCCCACGAAAGTGGGAATCCAGTGTTTTGTATGCCTAAAACTTATTATGTATATATCCTTGCAAGCAAAAGAAATGGCACTTTGTATATAGGAGTTACTAACCGATCTGGAAAGACGAATTTATGAACACAGAAATCATTTGATTAAAGGTTTTACTGAAAAATATAATGTAAATGTACTCGTTTACTACGAACAAACCAACGATATCCAAGAAGCCTTACAAAGAGAAAAACATCTTAAAAAGTGGAATAGAAAATGGAAACTCGAACTAATAGAAAAATTAAATCCCGGATGGAACGATTTGTCTGATACTTGGATCCCCGATTTGATCGGGGATAACAATAATAAAGTAATCAGTAAATCCAACTATTTACCAAAAAGATTAAAATAATGTTCTTGTTTAGACTGTTTTTTTAGACTTAGACTGCTTGTAATTTTCTATTGCCTTTAGTAACGCTTCCGCTGCCAGATTGGAACAATGCATTTTGGAACTTGGCAAACCGTCAAGTGCTTCGGCAACGGCTTTATTGGTTACCTGTTCCGCCTCTTCCAAAGTTTTTCCTTTAACCATTGTCGTTACCATGCTCGAAGTCGCAATTGCCGCACCACATCCGAGCGTCTGGAATTTGGCATCCTCAATAATTTCCTCACTTTGTTGTTTACCCGCCTTGCCGCGAGGCAGGTTGTTTGTTCTATTTCCAACTTTTATATACAATCTCATAATGTCTCCGCAAACTTTATTCCCCACCATTGCCACCCCGTCAGGATTTTTCATTTCCCCGACATTTTGCGGGTTTTTTACATGCTCTAGTACTTTTTTTGAATACAAATTGGTAAAATCCATATACTTTGAATAATTAAATTCGAATATCAAATTAAGTAGATTATCGGTTGATCAGAATATCAGGTAAAGAAACCGGAGATCAGAAACCAGTTAAAATTACTGGTATTCTGTTTTCTGTTATCTTGTCCTGATCTTCCGATTTACTGATTTACTATTATTTTCGTGCTTCGGATTTCGGATTTTCATAGCTTGGGTGCCATTTTCCTAATTCTTTTAACCACTCCCGGCAATACTTTTAAAGTATATTCTATCTCATCTTCAGTTGTGTATTTGCTTAATGAAAACCTTACCGATCCGTGAGCAATTTCCGGCGGAATTCCCATGGCGGTCAAAACATGACTTGGTTCTAAGCTGCCGCTGGTGCAAGCCGATCCGGAAGAAACCGCAATTCCTTCTTCTGATAAATATAAAAGCATGGCTTCCCCTTCAATTCCCTCGAACACGAACGAAGCAATATGGGGAGCTCTTTTTTCCGAATGTCCAGTCAGTTTGGTTCCTGTTATTTTTAATATTCCGGCAATCAATTTATCCCGCAATCTTTCTATCTTCTCGCTTCTATCTTCCCACTTCCCACTTCTCGCCAGCTCGATAGCCTTACCCAGTCCAACAATGTATGGTACATTTTCCGTCCCCGCCCGTAAACCTAATTCTTGAGCCCCTCCATCCTGCTGTCTAACCATCGACATTCCTTTTCTAATATACAAGGCCCCGATTCCCTTGGGCGCGTGAAGTTTATGACCGGTCATGGAAAGCATATCAACTCCCAAAGTATCAACATTACAATCCATATATTGAATTGCCTGGGTCGCATCCGTATGAAATTTGAGAAGCGGGAGGCCCTTACAGGGTAAACGAGAAGCGAGACGCGTAATATTTACTTCTTTAATCATTTTTCCAATTTCTACAATTGGCTCAATCGTTCCCACTTCATTATTTACATACATAACGGATACCAAGACAGTATTTTCCTTTATTGCCTTTTCAACATCGCCAATACTAACCAACCCATACTGATCAACCGGTAAATAAGTCACTTCTGCTAATCCTAATTTTTCCAAATGCTTGCAGGTTTCCAAAACGGCTTTGTGCTCTATCTGTGTCGTAATTATGTGTGGTTTCTCACTCGCCCCTCGCCCCTCGCCCCTAGCCGCTTCTATTAATCCCTTGTGTGCTAAATTGATCGATTCTGTCGCGCAGGAAGTAAAAAAGATTTCACTTGGCTTAGCTCCTAAAACATCTGCAACTTGTTCCCGTGCTTGATTTATCCCCTTTTTTGCTTCGTCTCCCCAAGAATGCGGTTCAGATGCATTACCATAAATTTGAGAAAAATACGGAGTCATTTCCGAAAGAACTTCCGGAGAAACTTGAGTGGTCGCTGCGTTATCAAAATATACTCTTTTGATCATATCAAAATCCCATTTTCTTTCTTAAGGATGGCGTCATCTTTTCCGGACTCCAGGGCGGATTGGAAACAATATTCACTTTAACCTCCTTAACTCCATTGACTTTCTTAACGGCTTTTTCAATATCATCCCCAATTATTTGCGCCAATGGACATGCCGGCGCCGTTAAAGTCATTCTAATTTCCACCCGTCCTTGATCAATCTTAATTCCATAAATCAATCCCAAATCTACAATACTATAACCGATTTCCGGATCCATTACTGACTGTAATTTTTTCAAAACATCATTTTTATCTATCATTTTATTTACAGTCATCCTGAACACATTCGACAAGCTCAGTGTAAACTGCGTGAAGGATCTAGTCGCAACGCCTCAGAATGACGCGTTATATTAAATCCGCCAAACTTTTTCTCTCCATTTGGATTATAAAATTTTTTTCAATCTCTTTCCAGAAATTCTTTGACCGGCAGCCAACAGTTCGCTGGCAATCAACACAATCACAAAGATTAACCGATCCTTCCAAAGCTTTTATTAAATCGGCCAGCGAAATATCTTTAGGTTTCCTTTTTAAGAAATATCCGCCGTTTGTCCCCTCTTTGGCTTCAATAATACCCGCTTCTTTTAAAGGAATCACTACCTGTCCCAAGAATCGATATGGTAAATTCTCTTTTTTAGCCAATTGTTTTAAAGATACCGGACCTTTGTCATAATTTTCCGCCAGTATCCTTGCCAATTCCAAACCATAATCGGTTTTTTTACTAATTTCGAGCATAGCGAGAATCAAGCTTTGCTTATTTCGAGCATTGCTTTCGTCCCTCATTCGATAACTAATATTAGTTTAGTAGTAGATTAGCCCCTTGTCAAGAGGTAATATTCCCACAAAAAAATGAAGCCAACAAAAAATATACATGCGGCTTCATTTTTTTATAAAAAAGATAAATTTATCTTCTTTTTTTTGCTTTCTTTGCTTTCTTTTTGGCAGGCACAGATTATCACCTCCTTTACGATTAAATTAATCTAATGCTTTTCCAAACAATTTGTCAAGTATATAATTTGATAAATGAAAAGAGTTGATCTGCTTGGCGGTATAATTCTTTTGGTTTTGGCGGCTTTTATTTTCCTTGTTCTCTCTTTCCGGTCCAAACCGGCAACTTTAACCAATCCGGCGGTTGATCAAACTCAAAAAAGTAATTTTAATCTCCAACCGATTCCCACGGCCGCAGAAAATGTTTTCAACCTCCTCCTGCTTGGTACCGGGAACCCAGGCCATGAAGGCGTTGGTTTAACAGATTCTATGATAATTATCCATCTTGATATTCCCAATAAAAAGGTTGCCCTTATCTCTATCCCCCGCGATCTTTGGGTTTCCTCCCAAAAGATCAATAAGGTTTATGTCTCCGGCGGCTTTCCGTTAGTTGAGCAAACTATTAGCACCATTACCGGTCTGTCTGTCTCAAAAACAATTTTGGTTGACTTTAACGGCCTTACCCAGATAATTAACGGTTTGGGCGGGATTGAAGTTAATGTCCTGAAAACTTTTGATGATTATTTTTATCCGGTTGCCGGCAAGGAACTGGAAACCTGCGGAATGAGCAATGACCAGCTGGCGGCAATTAATGCCACGATGTCCGGTTTTCAGCTGGAAAAACAATATTCCTGCCGGTATGAACACCTCCATTTTGATGCCGGCCCAAACAAAATGACCGGTGAAACGGTTTTGAAATTTGTCCGCTCGCGGCACTCGAATCAGGACGGCAATGATTTCGCTCGGACTTTAAGACAACAGGCGGTTTTAATCGGCATTAAAAATAAATTGCTCTCTTTAGACGGCTTGAAGAAGGCTCCCGCTTTCTTTGATAAATTTATCCGCTTGGTGAGAACCGATTTGGATAAACAAACCGCCGTGGCAATTGCCAATTTAATTATCAACCCCAAAGATTATCAAATTTCCCAGGTCAGGCTTTCGATTACCAATGTTTTAAAAGAATCAACCAGTGCTGATCACCAATATATACTGCTTCCTAAATCAGGAAACGATAATTGGTCCGAAATTCAGGATTATATTAAAAAACAAATAAATTAGCTTCGCAAGGCGTTCACCCCCGTCAGGACGTCCCCTTGCGAGACTACATCAAGAATGTTGGGCTTGAACCCAAATATTTTGCAGTTTAAAAAGAGTCGGATCGAGTTGAAAAAACTCATTATTAAAAATTTCATGATTAAATTCCGCTATTGGTTCGATATTTCTATCTCTTCTACTCCAACTGCAACCCTGACATAATTGCTTGGTTATTTTTTTTGATTGTTCCCAGATTTCAGAACCCAAAACCAGGTTATCTTTTATCTGTTTAGAAATGTCAACCGATGGAGTTCCGTCTGGTCCATCCTGACCAATCCAATTGCAATATCGGAGATTGCCGTTGGGAGCAAAATCAAGAACCGGTGAACCTTGGGGTTCTTTCCAGCATTGATAATTTTCTAGACCAACAATTCCGGGTAATTGGCTTAAATAAATTGCCGAATTGACGACCATTCCTCTGTTAATCTTGCGTTTTATCAATTCTAGAGCTGCTTTGGTTAATTGAGATAAATGTGTCTGGTCAAAAACAGGGATTCGATTAAAACATTTCATTTGTTGTGTACAAATATTGGTAAAAATACCTCTTTTTTCAAGAAATGTTTGGATCGCCAAAACACTATTGATATTACCAGGATTAACCATAACGTTAGCGGTATAGGTAATTTTATCTCCATATTCCTCTTGTAAACATTTGATAAAATCTAATCCTTGTTTTGCCTTTAATTCTCTAGAATTCTTAGGTCCTGGTAAGGCCGGAATTGCGTCAAAGCTAATAGCAACTCCATTTTTAAATTTATTGGATCGAGGTCTGGACAAAATTTGGGCTAATTTTTTTCTTAAGATCAAATCGTGTAATGGGTGGATTCCGCTTGTGGAGAGTAAAGCAAAAGCGTCAGGATGATCTGTGATCTTCTCAATTACTTTATCAAGTCCGCTGTAAGAAGCAGGCTCACCGCCAATTAAGCAAAACAACCTTATTCCTTGCTCGTAGAGATAATCAGTAATTTTTTTCCATTCACGGGGATTTAATTCCTGCTGACGCATGGTTGTGTATTTTTCTTTAGGGATAAAAGGATAAGGACAACCGTCACAATTAAGATTACAGATATCAGTGATAAAAATCTGGACTTGTTTTCCCCAGAGCGTACCTTTTTTTATTGATTTCTTCATAAATAAATATCTTCATTAAAGATACTGCCAGAAGAAGCGAAAAATAGCAATAAGCATCGATCAAAAAATCGTATCGGACAAGTCAAATATGTCACCTATCCGATATTTTATCTCTTGACAAGAGTCCGTAAATTTAGTATTATTTTATGGATATGATTCCAAGAATTCTAGTAAAAACGATCAGAAAAAATCAGAAGAATGGGTTTATTAATTTGATTTATGGACCTAGACGGGTTGGTAAAACCGTGCTTTTGAAACAATTAACGGAAAAAATTCTTTCCCGTAATCTGGTCTGGTTTAATGGAGACACCAGAGAAACCCAAGAAGCATTAAGCAATACTTCACAAGTCCATTTATCGAAACTGGTAGATAAATATAAATATATTGTTGTTGATGAAGCCCAACGAATTCCTAATATTGGTCTTTCTTTGAAAATATTGATTGATCAGTTTCCCAAAAAAGTTTTTTATGTCAGTGGTTCGTCTTCTCTACTTCTCTCTAGGGGCCTGCAAGAACCGCTCACCGGCAGAACAACCATTTATCGACTGTTCCCTCTTTCTTTAAAAGAACTCTCATCCAAATTACAACCGCACCAGAAATCAGCCTTGATAGAAGATCAACTACGTTTTGGTAGCTATCCCTATCTTCTACAATTAACTCAACCAACAGAAAAACAGGAATATTTAAAATCACTAATTCAAGATTATCTTTTTATGGATGTTTTGGAGTTAAAAGATGTTGCCTTACCAGAAAACCTTAGAAAACTTACGACTCTTTTGGCTTTTCAAATCGGCCAGGAGGTTTCTCAAAATGAACTCGCCACTAATTTAAACATTGATGTTAAAACCGTCAGGCGTTATTTATCTTTACTCAAACAAAGTTTTATCATTTTTGAATTAACTGCTTTTTCTAAAAATTTGAGAAAGGAAATCAATAAGAGTAAAAAGTATTATTTTTGGGATTTGGGAATTCGCAATGCTTTAATAGATCAGTTTTTGCCTCTTGATCAAAGAATAGATACCGGTCAATTATGGGAAAATTTTTTGGCAGTAGAACGGATAAAGAAACACGAGTACCAAAAACAACTTAAACAATATTATTTCTGGCGGACTTATGATCAGGCTGAAATAGACTGGCTTGAAACCGCTGGTGGAAAAATCTCTGCTTATGAATTTAAATGGAAAAAACCGAGAACGCACACCCCCAAGGCTTTTTGGAAAGCCTATCAAACTAAAGTTAATCTTATCTCAAGAAATAATTATCAGGAATTTATTTTATAATAATTGGTCCGAAATTCAGGATTATATTAAAAAACAAATTCAATAAAATCAGATATTCCAATCAGACATTCCGGGAATGGATTAGGTTCGCATTCCGGTAAAACCGTTAGAAAATCGCATCTCATGAGATTAATATCGTATCGGATACTAGAGACAGAACACTTTCCACATCGGATGTGGAATAGGTTGACACGTCGGGAATTATCTTGGCTTCCTAAATAATTTTTTTGTAGGCGATCTGAAAATCTTCAATTCTTTAACCACTTTTTCAAAATCTTCCCCTTTTCTAAAATTGGTTTTCTTAATTACCATTCGATCTAAATAATCTTCTATGTTCATCGTGTTTTATTGTTGTTTGAATAAAGAGTTGCCAATCATTGTTCTCTAAATCTCTTTCCCTGCTGCCCCCAGAGCAATCATCAGGAAAAATAGTCCAGAAAGCAAAAACCAGAAAGCGGAAATTAACAACACAATCGCTTTATTATTAAAATGCTTAGTTGCCAAAGCCCAAATACTCCAGCATAAACACCAAATCAAACCAACCGCAAAACCCGCCGGGGTAAAAAAACTAAATAAAATTAATGGTAATACAAAAAAAATTAAATTAACCATATTCATCATATTAACATAGAATTATAATTAATAATTAAGAATGAAGAAAAAATTATTGGTTTTTCTTTTAGCGATAGTTTTATTGGCGGGGTTTTTTCTGGTTCTTATAAATAAAAACCAAGCTCAACAATCAATTCATTATCATACTGGCTTTTTGATATATATTGACGGAATTTTGCAGGATTTTTCCGCCCAAAAGTATATAGAAATCAGTGCTTACCAAATTGAAAAAGCTCATTTACATGACAATGTTGGCGATGTGGTTCATGTTCATCAACCCGGCGCAACTTAGGAAGATTTGTTCAAAAATATTAAATTTACTTTTTCCGAGGGCAAACCAATTACGGGATATATAAATGGCAAACAGGTTGACAATATCCCCTCCTCCCTGATTAAGCCTTATGACAGCGTCATTATTATTGTTGGTGACAGTTCCGGAATTGATCTTACAAAATATGTCAGCGTTGATCACATTAAGGAAGTAGAAAAGAAAAGCGAATCGTGCGGGAATTAATCAATTTTAGCTTGTTTACTTAGTTGTTTGTCAAAAGACACAATTGATGAATTATTATTCTTCGCCCCTCCTCCTTTTGGCCAATTCTTAGAAAACGACTCTCGTGCTTGCCGTAATTCATTATCAGATAATTTAACCTCTGAAGCCAAAGATCCTTCCAATGTCCAAAAATCTTTTTTCGGCTCTACAATAATCAGATTGCTTTCTTTTACTTTTGTATGAAACATTAATATATTATATATTTGCAGATATAATGACTTGTCAATATCCATTATATTTAGAAGCAAAGAAATCCGCATAGGTTAATCACATTCTCCCTCTTTATAACCCAAAGCCGTAACTTCGGTATCGACAATTTCCATCACGCCCTCCTTGCCAAAGAATTGACAATAAGAACAGGTATTATTATAAGTCAAGCCGTGATCGGCCTCTTTACCATTCCCATAAACCGTATGGTCAAACATATTCTTTGGGTAACGTGGTGCAGTTTCCGGAGTTGGCAAGAATTTCGGTTGTGCAGGACTTCAAGCCAGTGGGAACTTTTTTCTCAACCAGTTTATTGGTTTCCTCAACCTTTTTCATTACGTCATCAGTTTTCGGTACTACTGGAGATGTTGATTCTCCCTTTAACAAAAACAATCCTCCACCCAAAACGATCACCTCAATAATAACCAACAAAATTTTATTATTTTTCACTATTATTACCCCCTTTCTTAATAATTAATAGAAAGTTTCTTTCTCGTATTAATTTAAGATTTTCTTGTTGGTAAAAAGTATAAAAACCACAAAAACCAAACAATCCCAAGAACCCCAATTTCCAGTTTTTCTTCATATCTATTGAACCTTTTAAGCTCAAATTTAAATTGCGAATTTTTGCCAATTTTCCTGATTTATTAATGTGGCAGTTGCTTTTGAATAAGTCGCTATCCATGAACCCGGAGTTTTAACAGTCTTTTTTCCATACTTAAATTCAAAGCCATGTAATTCACCATTCTCTTCCTCAATCAAGTCCATCTCCGCCCCGCTTGATAAACGCCAAAAATATAGAGAGAATAATTTTTGTTCATATTGTAGTTTTTTCATTCGTTCAACTATTAAAAAATTCTCCCACAGCTTTCCCGCATCATCTCGATTGATAAGTAAATTTAGGTTCCCAATGATGGCGTTTCTCACTCCAAGATCGTAAAAGTAAATTTTATCCATTTTGGTAACTTCTTTACGTAAATTCCGGCTAAAGCCAGATAATCGAAAAATAATAAATGATTTTTCCAATAAATCAATATATCTTTCTACTGTTATTCTGTTCAATTCTAGAGAGTTGCCCAATTCGTTTAGGGAAATCTGGCTTCCAACTTGGAAAGCTAGCAATTTTAATAGATCCAGAATTTTTGAAGAATTTCTTATATCTCCGAATTCCAATAAATCTTTGTAAAGATAGGTGTCGACCAGATTTTGCATATATTTTGATTTTTCTACGGCACCACCAAGAGAGAAGATTTCAGGATACGAACCATAAATTAATCTTTCCTCAACTTGAGTCTCTATTTCATAAGGAGTTTTTGTTTTGAGCAGCTCACCGCAAGATACTGGGAATAATTTATAACTATAAATTCGCCCCGTAAGGGGCTCACTAATTTTACTTGCCAAATCAAGAGATGATGATCCAGTAACAATAATTTTTAGTTTTGGAAAATTATCCAGAAGAATTTTTAAACTTAACCCTATCTCCGGTATACGTTGCGCCTCGTCAATAAATATTGCGTCATATCCAGAGACCAAAAGGGTCAATTTAGACAGATCTCTACTGGTCAATAATTCCCACCAAGACCCTCTTTGGTCACCATTTAAAATCAAGGTGTGCCATTCAAACTCTTTAAGCAAGTCGTTAATCAAAGTGGTTTTTCCAACTTGTCTTGGACCATAAACTACCAACCCTTTATTTGTGCTTAACAGTTGGCTTTTAAGCGTAGAAAGTAATTTCCGTTCGATTCTCATTAATTCATGCTATCAAACATTACTGCTTTTGTCAATAGAAGGGCTATTTGTGACAGTATCGTGATGAAAACAAAGCCATTTAGACTATATTAGAGGCTAATCTTGGTCTATTAAGTGCCAACTGGTTTACGCTGAAAATTTGCGCACAAATTTTTAGTGCTCGAGAATCGTAACTCTAATATAAGAACCTGCTTCGCAATAAGCAAAGCTTGTTGCTTCGCAATAACCACGCAATTAGCTTGTATCTTCAAGACATTTGAAGATTTTAGGCTTGTTCAGCAAATCAGAGAGGAAATAGAAAAAGTTAAACCTTGTATGGTTTTTTAGCCTAAAAACAAACAACTCCTGCTTCGAATCCAGTGGGTTGCTGTGAATAAACCATCTATATTATTTTGCAAACAGCTTAAATAACCACCCAAACAAACTACCGGATTGCTCTTCGAGATTAATTCTATCTTGAAGGGCAATATTCTGATCGGTTAAAGATTGGGCCATTTCCTGTACTTGGGTAATATCACCCTTATTGACTAATTGATTCTGCAACTGTACCAGTTGTTGAATACGCAGCTGATTTTGTTCCATCTGTTTCTGCATATTTTTAAGAGCGTTAAAGTCGGGACCAATAATGGATTTAAGTAGTCCACCTCGGCTATCAACTTTTCCAAGTTCGGTCCTAATTTGTTCTTGAGCAGTTTTTTGCTCTTGGGCAATCGTTTTAACTTGTTGGCCAATACCGCCTTGCAAAGTTTCGGTTGTTAGCAGTTCCTCAACCTTTTGAGCTACATTACTCATGTTTTGAGTTGCTGTTTCACTTCGAGGTGAAATTTCTTTGGGCATACCCTGACCTTGAGTTTCTTGATTTTCACCAAGATTTTCTTGTTCTTGGGTGTTGGTCTGAATCTGAGAGTCTTCACCCTCATTCTGCGTCTTTACCTTATTTTGGTTTTGTACCTGATTACCAGTAGGAGATGGAGAAACCTGTAATTTCTGTTGTGTTTGTGTTCCGGCACCATTATTAACCGCAAGAACCGGTAAGGCAACGAGCAACAAAGCAAAAACGGAAACTATTGGTATTATTTTCTTCATGTGTTATTCACCCCCTTATCTTTTGTGCTATTTAATAACTATAATACAAATTAAAGAGGTTATCAAACTTGAGGCTATTAACTATATCAAATAATAACAAGGCTCGAGAATCGTAACTCTAATATAAGAACCTGCTTCGCAATAACCACGCAATTAGCTTGTATCTTCAAGACATTTGAAGATTTTAGGCTGGTATCCTTTTATTCTTTGCAACAATCAATCGCTTTCTGAACCAGCTGCCCTAATTTCTCAAAGACACCCACCGACCCCCTGACGACTGGTTTAGGATCTTCGCTGATAAACTCAATCTTAGCTGACTCGGTGTGTTTGATGTCCTTTGTTTGCACCACACCAAGATTAAGTCCCCAAAATAAACTGTAAAGCTGGTAAGACTTCTGGAACATATCCTCGGCATCACCCTTGTCACCCTTAGTAAGAGCCTTCGTGCCTACCTCCATAAATCGCATAGACGCAGCCAGTAAATGCTTACTGATACACCACACTTCGC
>PFLE01000020.1 GCA_002784465.1 Candidatus Shapirobacteria bacterium CG_4_10_14_0_8_um_filter_39_15 | reverse complement strand
CAGAGTTGAACTGTCGTCGCACGGCCCCCAGCCGCGCATTCTACCGTTAAACTACACCCCGTCGTTGATTTTGTCTTTAGCTATTTGTCTTTAGTCATTTGATAATAATGCTTATTTTTTAAATGAATTTATTAAGGCGTTTAATTCTTTGCCTATTACATCGCATTTTTCAAGCGCAACAGAAACATCTATTTTATACAATCTTCTAGCAATCATTAATCCTGCTACTGTTTCGTATAAGGATTTCAAAGAGATTCTCAAAAAGGATTGATACTCTTTATCTCCTAATCCGCCGGCCCCCTCAGCGATATTTAAAACGACAGAAATAACCGATCTTCTGATTTGATCTATTAAAGCAAATCTTTCTTCTTTTGGCAAAAGTTTAGTTATCCGATATATCTCTTCAACTAAATCCATCGCATGAGAAAACACTCTCAATTTTTCGAATCGATACATAAATTTAGTGTTAGTTTTATTTTGACAAACGACTAAAGACTAGCGACAAACGACTACTTGTATTCTATCAAAAATTGTGTTAAAAGATAACTATGTCCCAAGATGAAAAACTACAGGCGATAAAAATCGCCATGGAGCAAATTGAAAAACAATACGGCAAAGGTTCAATAATGAAATTAGGTGAGCAGGCAGGCGCAAGATTGATGACCGAAGTTGTGCCTACCGGTTCAATCGCTTTGGATTTAGCGCTTGGTATTGGCGGACTTCCCCGCGGACGTATAGTTGAAATCTATGGGCCAGAAGCCTCGGGAAAAACTACTTTAGCTCTTCATGTTGTTGCTGAAGCTCAAAAACTGGGCGGTTCGGCCGCTTTTATTGATGCGGAACACGCTCTGGATCCTCGAAGAGCCGAAGCAATCGGTGTTAATTTAGATGATCTGCTTATTTCCCAGCCGGATACCGGAGAACAAGCTTTAGAAATTGTGGAAACTTTAGTCCGATCCGGAGCTTTAGATGTGGTGGTGATTGATTCGGTAGCCGCTTTGGTCCCGAGAGCGGAACTTGAAGGAGAAATGGGTGACGCGATGATGGGTCTTCAGGCAAGACTGATGTCTCAAGCCTTAAGAAAACTTACCGGCGCGATTTCCAAATCAAAAACGGTCGTGATTTTTACCAATCAGTTAAGACAGAAAATTGGCGTCATGTTTGGCAATCCGGAAGTGACAACCGGCGGCATGGCGTTAAAATTTTATTCTTCAGTGAGAATTGATGTTCGTAAAATTGATTCCATTAAGGACCAAGGCGGCGTTATTGTCGGTTCCCGTCACCGAGCAAGAGTGGTAAAAAATAAAGTCGCCCCGCCATTTAGAACTGCCGAGTTTGACATTATGAATGTTGGCGGCATTTCTCAATCCGGCGGCCTTTTGGATGTTGGTATTGAACTGGGAATTATTTCCAAATCCGGCGCTTTTTTGAAATATGGTGAGACCTTACTTGGTCAAGGACGCGAAGCGGCAAAAATTTATTTGGAAGAAAATCCTAAATTAGTTAAGGAAATAACCGACAAAATTTGGGATGTGGTTAAGTCCGGTAAAAAAGTCATTCCCAAAGAACTTGGCGAGGAATCTCCGGAAACGGAATAATTAAACAGTAAAGCAGAACATCAGAATATCGGATAAAGATAATCAGAGAACTGAAATCAGTAAGGAAATAAACTGTTATCCGATCTCTGATCTCCTTTCCTGATTAACTGATTTACTGATATACTTACAATATCAATGCTTTCAACTCCCGATACTAATAAGATCTATGATTATGTTCTGAAGTTTTATTCCATTCGTCCCCGTTCTAAAAAAGAATTATTAGATTGGTTTAAGAGAAAAAATGTTGAGCAAGAAACCCAAGAAACAATTACTCAAAAATTGGAACATTTAAACCTAATTAATGATGAAGAATTTGCGCGTTGGTGGGTGGAACAAAGGACAAACTATCGTCACTCCGGCTTTAGGCTTATAAAAATGGAACTCAGGCAGAAAGGCGTCTCTGATGAAATAATCTCGGGTATCGAATCTCGAGTATCGAGTATCTCCGAATTGGAATCAGCCAGAAAGATAGTTGAAAAAAAACTAAAGACCTTTATCCTGAGCGAAGTCGAAGGACCAAATCCCCGAAATACCCTGACCGGTCTTCTTGCCCGCCGCGGTTTTTCCTGGGAAACAATTAAAACGGTTGTTGACGAAGTCTTTAAAAAAGAGTAGAATATTTACAGAAGTGAGAAATGGATAGATAATTTGGGGCAAATCTAATGAAACAAATTTTACCTTTCCCAAACAGCTTCTCCATTATCTAACCCCGAGTAATCGAAGGGTTATTTTCTATTTCTCAACTTCAAACATTATGTCAGCTTTTATTAACAAATTTGGTTTAAAAAGCAACACGGCTGATTTGGAAAAATTAGCCCAGGAACTGGATAAATTTCAAGCGGATCTTGAGAAAAAAGAAGGCGCCCTGGAAGTCAAGGAAAAATTATTAGTGGATAAAGAGATAGGGATAGAGAAAGAGCAAGGGCAATTGAGAACCAAAAAAGAGGAACTTCTCGAGAAACTTCAAACGGTAAACAGCCTATCTAAAGAGCAGGCAAAAAAAGAACTTTTTGACGAACTGGAAAAATATTATGCTAATGAGGTGGCTAAAAGAATTCAAGAGGCGGAATTGGAAGTTAAGTCTACGGCGGATGAAAAAGCCAAGGAAATTTTAGTTGACGCGATGCGTCATGGAGCGACTGATTGGGTCGCCGAATATTCCGTTTCCACGATCAGATTACCCGATGAAGAAATAAAAGGGCGGATTATCGGCCGGGAAGGCAGAAATATCAAAGCTTTTGAGCAATTAACCGGAGTGGAAATCGAGCTGGATGAAACCTTAGATTTAAGAATTTCTTCATTTGATTCGGTCCGCCGGGAAATTGCCAGACTGACTTTGGAAAAATTAATCCGTGACGGCCGGATACAGCCCGACCGGATTGAAGAACTGGTGGCGCAAACAAAAACAGAAATTGACAACATTCTTTTTGAGGAAGGAAAAAAATTAAGCTACGCGGTTGGAGTTTACAATCTTCATCCGGATTTAATTAAAATGCTTGGCCGTTATAAATACCGTTTTTCTTATGGACAGAATTTAGCCATTCATACTTTGGAAGAAACAAAAATTGGAATGGCGATTGCCAACGAGCTAAAAGCGGATGTTGGCGTTATCCGGTTAGGCTGTCTGCTTCATGATATTGGCAAAGTCGTGACTGAAGAAGAAGGAACCCACGTCGAGTTAGGAGTTGAATTACTTAAAAAATATCAAATTCCGGAAAAGGTGATTGCGGTGATTGCCGAACACCATGAGGATAAACCCTTTAGTTGTTTGGAATCGGTGATTGTTTGGATTGCGGATGCGGTTTCGGCCGGCCGGCCGGGTGCCAGATATACCCCGCACGAAGAATACGCCAAGCGGATGACTCATATCGAAGACGTAGCAAAGAGTTTTCCGGAAGTGGAAGAAGCGGCTGCTTACCAGGCTGGCAGGGAAGTTAGAGTGATTGTTAAACCGGATCAAGTTTCCGATTCCGAACTGATTGTTCTAACTAAAAAGATTGCCGAAAAATTGGAAGAAGATGCCCGTTGGGCAGGACAAATCAAAGTGGTAGCGATTCGTGAAGTAAGAGCGACAGAGATTGCGAAATAAGAAAAGAACATCAGTTGATCGGTAAATCAGGTGAAGAGAACAGAAATCAGTTATCAGTAAATTATTTACCGATATTCTGATCTCTGATTAACTTCTCCTGATATTCTGTTCTCTGTTTTACTTTCTTTTTCTCTTGACATCCAAGCAAATCGTGTTATATTAAATATATGCGTAAAATAGATTTAGTTGAAGTTGTTGCCCGTAAAGCTCATTTAACCAAAAAAGCGGCTTCGGAATCAATTGAAACTTTTCTTGCCGAAATACAAAAAACCATGGTTAAGGGTGAAAAGGTTATTCTTTCCGGATTCGGTACCTTTAGAGTGGCTTCGGTTAAAGATAAAACTGTGGTTATTCCTAAAACTGGTGAGAGAAAAATGGTTAAATCCCACCGCGCCCCGCGCTTCTCCCCCGGCCGCGAACTAAAAAGAATCATCAAAGGTTAAGGCGTTATCCTGAACGCAGTGAAGGATCTTCTCATTTTGTTATTCTGGACTTGATCCAGAATCTATTTCCAAGAATCAAGTTTTGCTTATATAAATAATTTCCTTTCCTTTATCTATCCTCTAATTATCCTCTAACATCCTTTAATATTACCTGGTGTATAATTAATCTATGCCAGTAATTGAAGTTTCTCATCTAAAAAAATATTTTAAAGTTTACAAGAAAGAACCGGGATTAGGCGGATCTATAAAATCTCTTTTCTCCAGAAAATATGAGGAAGTAAAAGCAGTTGATAATATTTCTTTCTCGATTGAAGAAGGGGAATTAGTTGGATTTATTGGCCCGAATGGTGTTGGTAAGACTACGACACTCAAAAACTTGTCAGGTTTACTATCCTATCTCTGGTGAAGTTTCTGTATTAGGATTTAATCCTTGGGAACGTAAAGAAGAATATCTTAAGCAAATGTCTTTAGTCATGGGTCAAAAAAATCAGTTGTGGTGGGATTTACCGCCAATCGAAACTTTCACTTTAAATAAAGAAATTTATGAAATTCCAGCGGATCAATATAAAAATACTTTGGATGAATTAGTTAAGCTTTTGGAAGTTGGAGATATATTAAAAATACAGGTAAGAAAACTATCTTTAGGCCAACGGATGAAATGCGAATTGATTGCTGCCTTATTGCACTCTCCCAAAGTTTTATTTCTTGATGAACCGACCATCGGTTTGGATGTTGTGATGCAAAAGAAAATGCGGGATTTTGTTAAAGAATATAATACCCGAAAAAAGGCGACCATTATTTTAACCTCTCATTATATGGAAGATGTAAAAGAACTTTGCAGCCGGGTAGTCGTTATTGATAAAGGAAAATTAGTTTTTGACGGACAATTAAATGAGATTATTCAAAAATTTGCTGATCATAAATTGTTATCTTTAGTTTTTTCTAAGGAGGTTGACCCAAAAACTCTTGATGAGTTTGGAACTGTTAAAGAATATTCCTATCCGAAATTAGTTTTATCAATTAAACGGAAAGATATTTCCAAAGTGACAGCTGAAGTTTTAGAAAAACTTCCGGTGGCGGATTTAAGTATTGAGGAGCCGCCAATAGAAGATATTATTCGTGAGTTGTTTACCGGTAAGGATTACGCGTGAGAAAATATTTTCAGTTAGCCAAAATTACCTTTCAGGAATATTTCGTTTATCGCCTGAATTTTCTTTTATGGCGGTTTAGAAGTATCGTTTCTTTTGTCACTCTCTTATTTTTCTGGTTAGTTATTTATGGCGGAAGAAATGAATTATTGGGTTATCAAAAAGCCCAAATGTTAACCTATGTAGTAGGGATTACTTTTTTAAGAAGTTTTGTTTTGGCTTCCCGCTCGGCCGATTTGGCTGGTCAAGTAAGAAGCGGCGAGCTAACTAAATTTTTTCTCCAACCAATCAAAATCATTTGGTTTTGGTTAACCAGGGACACAGTAGACAAAATCTTAAATCTTTTCTTTGTTATTTTTGAAATCTCTGCAATATTATTTTTTATTAAATTCCCTTTTTATTTTCCTCATAATTTTTCGACTTATTTTTATTTTCTTATTATGGTTACCTTAGCATTATTTCTATACTTCTTTATGAGTTTTTGTTTGTCGGTAATTGCCTTTTGGACTGATGAAGTTTGGGCAACACGATTTCTTTTTGGAGTCATTTTTTTTGGAATTTTTTGCCGGAGCTTATTTCCCCATTGATGTTTTGCCGAAATGGTTATCAAACTTTATTTATCTAACGCCTTTTCCTTATTTAGTCTTTTTCCCTATGAAAATATGGTTGGAGCAATTAAGTTTAACGATGGTTTTTAAATCAATCATCATTTGCGGTTTTTGGCTGGTAGTTTTTTATTGGTTGGCTAATTTCTTATTTAAAAAGGGTTCAAAAACTTACAATGCCTATGGTAATTAATCTAAGAAAATTAATAAAAATCTGGTTAATGATAGCTTCAAGGGCAGCTCAGGATCAATTTTTAAGCAGTTGGGCAGGAATTGTTTTTATTATCGGGAAAATCGTTCGCTTTTTATTATTTTTCGTTTTTCTTTTTGCTGTATTATCAGCGAGTAAAACTTTGGCCGGTTATAATCGGGAGCAGATTGTTTTCTTTTTTCTGGTTTTTAACTTGATTGATATTATGGTTCAATTTCTCTTTCGGGGGGTTTATGTTTTCCGGCCGCTAATTATTTCCGGTGATTATGATTTAGATCTCTTAAAACCGCTGCCTACTCTTTTTAAGCCAATTTTTGGCTGGACGGATATGCTGGATTTTACGACCCTAATTCCTCTTTGGATTTATTTTATTTGGTATGTCGCAACTAATCACTTAATTAATAATTTTTTAGGAATATTTATATTTATTATTCTTTTTATCAATAGTTTGGTATTAGCTTTTTCTTTTCATCTTTTTGTTTGTGCGGTTTGTGTTTTAACTACAGAAATAGATCATCTGATTTGGATCTATCGGGACCTAACCAACATGGCAAGGTTTCCGACAGATATATACACTCGAGGAATACAAGCTATTTTGACTTTCACCATTCCTGTTGTTATTTTAATAACCGTCCCCGCCAAGGCCCTTATGGGGTTGCTCTCTTGGCAATGGATTATTTTTTCTTTGTTTATTGGCGCTATTTTTTTCTTCGGATCTTTAAAATTCTGGAAATATGCCCTTCGTCAATATACCAGCGCGAGTAGTTAACTTACGTTAAGGTTCCAATCCGTATTTTCCCTTACCCTCCTCTAACCATCCCCTAATATCCTTTAATTTAAACTTACCTGTGGTAAAATTACGGAGCAATGAAATATTTTGTTAAAACTTTTGGTTGTCAGGCTAATGTTGCCGATTCGGAAAGAATCGCTTTTTATTATGAGCAAAAAGGTTATAAACCAGCCAAGAATATTGATAAGGCGGACGTGATTATCATTAATACCTGTTCCGTCCGTCAATCAGCTGAAAATCGGGTTGGCGGATTAATTAATAATTTGGGTAAAGTAAATAGAACAAACAACAAACAACAAAGAATTGTTCTCGCGGGATGCATGCTCAGATATCCGCAATCAGACTTGAAAAGAAAATATCCCGGAATTGACGAATTCTTTAAAATGGAAAATATTGGTTTTAATCTCCCTGCTTTAAGAACCGATAAAACTCATGCTTGGGTGCCGATTATGGAAGGCTGTAATAATTTTTGCTCTTATTGCGTGGTTCCTTATGCCCGCGGCCGCGAAAAATCCCGGCCAATGGAAGAAATTATTTGCGAAGTGGGGGAATTGGTTAAGAGAGGGTATCGAGAGGTAACGCTTCTGGGGCAAAATGTCAACTCCTATGGTTCACTTGATACCCCTGATTTCCCCAATCACCCTGATCACCCCGATTCTCCCTTTGCAGTTCTTTTAACTCGGTTAAACAAGATTAACGGTCTTGGTAAGATTAAATTTATGACCTCTAACCCTTGGGACTTGACGGATGAAATAATTCAGGCGATTAAACTTCCGAAAGTTGATAAATATTTGCACTTAGCCGTTCAATCTGGGGATGATTATATTTTAAAACAAATGAACCGGAAATATACTGCCAAAGATTATCTTGATTTAATTGCTAAAATCAGAAAGGAAATTCCCAATATTGAAATTGGAACCGATATTATTGTTGGTTTTCCGGGAGAATCGGAAGAACAATTTCAAAATACCGTTGATCTTTGTAAAAAAGCTAAATTTTGCCTCGCTTATATTTCCGAATATTCTCCAAGACCAGGAACAGTAGCTTTTAAAATGAAAGATGACATTTCTCCCAAAGATAAACAACGAAGGTGGAGAATATTAGATACCTTGATTAACCATCCAAAATAAGTTATTCTTGAAACACTTCAAAATGAATAAAAAATTTCTTTGGAAAATTGGCGGTGAGGCGGGATTCGGAATCATGACCGTTGGTTTAAACTTCTCCAAAATTGCTGCTCACTCCGGCTATCATATTTTTGACTATACCGAATATCCTTCTTTAATCCGCGGCGGGCATAATACTTATGAAGTTTTAGTTTCCCCTGATATTGTTGGCGCCAGTAAAAAAACAATTGATCTTTTAGTTTGTCTTAATAAGGATACTTTTGAGTTAGACAAAGAGCGATTGGCCAGAGATTCTATGGTTATTTATGACGGTGATGAGTTTGCTCCAGAAGGTAATTATCAGTTGATCAGTCTTCCCTTGCGCGCCATTCTCAAAGAAGAAGAAGCAAAAGAAATTATGTTGAATAATATTGCCCTTGGCGCCAGCTTGGCACTTATGGATTGGGATTTAAAATATTTGGAGGAGATTTTTATCGAAGCGTTTTCTAAAAAGGGCAACGACATTGTTGAAGTCAATAAAAAGGTTGCTCGGCGGGGATTTGACTATATCAAAAAGAATTATTCAGAGTTGATTGTGAAGGATTTTCCCATTAGACAAGCTGAAACGAAAGTCGTTTTGACTGGTAACGAATCTTTCAGCTTGGGGTCAATTGCAGCTGATTGCGGTTTGTATTGCGCTTATCCGATGACGCCAGCTTCTTCGGTTCAAACTGTTTTAGCAAATTATGCGGAAAAAACCGGCATGGTTGTTCGTCATTCGGAAGATGAAATCGCGGTGATTAATACCGCCATTGGCTCTTCCTGGGCAGGAGTCCGATCGGCGGTTGGTACTTCTGGAGGAGGATTTGCCCTGATGGTTGAGGGAATTTCTTTAGCCGGTATGCTGGAAACGCCTTTGGTGATTTTCTTGTCTCAAAGACCGGCGCCGGCGACCGGAATGCCAACCTGGACTGAACAGGGAGACTTATTATTTGCCGTTAATGCCGGCCATGGTGATTTTCCGAAAATTGTTTTGGCTCCCGGAGATGTTCAAGAAATGTTTGAATTGACCGTAAAAGCTTTTGATTTGGCGGATATTTACCAAACCCCGGTAATTGTTTTATCAGATAAATTTCTTTCAGAGAGTCATCAATCTTTAGATCTGCAGAAAATTTCCGATTTTTCTAAGAATTACAAACCTAATCGTGGAAAAATTGTCGCTCAAGTACAAGGGCAGACTTACCAGCGTTATCAGGTTACCGATGATGGGATTTCACCGATGTTAATTCCGGGCGCTAAGGGGATCTTTTACCAAAGTAATTCTTATGAACACTTGGAAAACGGGTATACCACCGAAGCGGCTGATGAAAGAATTAAACAAGCGGATAAAAGAAATCGCAAACTGGAAACTTATTTGAAAAAAGATTTTCAAAAACCGGAAATTTACGGCGATTTTAACAAATCGGAAATTGTTTTTATATCTTGGGGCAGTAATAAGGGGCCGATTTTGGAAGCAATGAAAGAATTGGAAAACGCCAGCTTGATTCATTTCACTCACGTATACCCATTGGACCAGGGAATACTTATTCCGTTTTTTCCTGAAGGCAAAAGATATATTTTAGTAGAGAACAATCAAACCGGACAATTTGGAAGATTGCTTCGGGGCGAAACCGGAATTGAAATTAAAGAAAAATTATTAAAATACGACGGCCGATCTTTTTGGCCGGAGGAGATTATCAAATATGTCAAACCCCGAAGAATTTAACAGATATACACCCACTTGGTGCCCAGGTTGCGGGAGCTGGATTATTTTTGCGTCTTTAAAATCTGCTTTAGTAAAAATGGGATTTGACCCATCATCGGTATTCTTAACTTTTGATATTGGTTGCTCAAGTAATATGGGTGATTTTCTTAACGGCTACGCACTTCACGGCTTGCACGGACGGGCGATACCAACGGCAATCGGAATGAAACTGGCTAATCATAAAATGCCGGTAATCGCGGTCATGGGCGATGGTGGCTGCTACGGTGAAGGTGGTAATCACTTGCTTCACGCTTGCCGGGGAAATCACGATATCACGGTTCTTGTTTTTGATAACGGGGTTTACGGGTTGACAACTGGTCAAGTCGCGCCAACGGCTAAAAAAGGTTTTAAATCAAAATCAACTCCGGCGGGAGTTATTGAAACCCCGATTAACCCTTTGTCCCTCACAATTTCCCAAGGGGCAACCTTTGTGGCTCAAGGATTTGCCGGCAACCAGTCGCAATTGGCGGAATTGATCGGGAAAGGAATCGCCCATAAAGGTTTTTCTTTAATAAATATTTTGCAGCCCTGTGTTAGTTTTAATCCGACACGAAGTTTTGATTATTATAAAGAAAAAACATACCTTTTGCCGGAATCCTATAATGCCGGCGATTTCAGAAAAGCGCTTGATGAAGTTGAGGAATCGGTATTGCAGGAAAAATTTCCGTTAGGCGTTATTTACGAAACCGAAAAACCGGTTTTTACCGATGGACTAATTCAGTTAGCCGATAAAACCCTAGTCGATAAATCACCTATTACGCATCTCGAATCTATTCTTCAGGATTTTAAATAATCAATCCTTTTTCTAATTTCTAATTTCTAAGTTTATATTATCAACGCACACCCCCGGTGTGATATAGATAGACACCAACGGTATTTTTAATCAAAACTCAAATGTTTTATTTTTTCCAGTTCTCTTTGGTAATCTTTCTGGTCTAAGGTAAAGTTTTTAAACTTTTGAGTTGTCTTTAATAAACCCATGACCAATTCTTTGTCAACGATTCCTTTATTTCTTATTCCTAAATAGTCGACGTAAGACGACCATTGATAGGTTTCGAGATCATTTGTATTTTTTATTACATAAGAAGTAAGGGGGTTAAGATGAATATACCGACTGACATGGATAAGTTGCTCGTCGGTTGCGATTCTTACTCCTTTAAACATAGAAAGAAAAACAGCCCCCTTTCTTTCAGTTTTAGTATTGAAGTATTTTGCATAACTATTTTGAAAGTTGCTTATGAATGTTTTAATTCCATTTTCCTCTAACTCCTTTAGTAAGAAATGAAAATGATTGAACATGAAACAAAAAGTTAGAAGCATAACCTGTTTCTTTCCGTGTTTTATTAAATCGTTCCAAAATGAAGTTTTCAGATCGGTTTGCAGACGGTTGTAATAAGAATATCGAATACCAGGATTCTGAAAACAATAGAATTGCATTACTTCTAACGCTCTTTTATAGTCCCACTTATCAAGAAAAATTGGCTGGCTGGCAACGCTTCTGTTAAAGATGTGATATATTTCTTCTGTTACTATTGGGATTTTTCTGTAGGGCATTACTTTAATAATGCACAAATATTCCATTGGTGTCAAGCTATTTCACACCGGGTGTGTGAATTGACGTTTGATTATCTTTCGCCTAGATATTGGAATCGGGGAACGGAGTTTCCTTCGAAAACAATTGTTTCTTGAAACATTTTTTTGGGTCTGGTCCATAAAGCATTCGGTCCAAATTCGGGGCTATCATATAAGGCTCGGTAAACCACCAATTCTTCTTGAGTTTCACT
>PFLE01000019.1:1578-45568 GCA_002784465.1 Candidatus Shapirobacteria bacterium CG_4_10_14_0_8_um_filter_39_15 | reverse complement strand
TAAAATTTACCCTTGTAGTGTTGGTATTTGCCGGGTATAACTTCTGGATCATTTTCAACCATTTGTTTTTAGTATATAATAGCTTTAGCTGTCTTACAAGATGACAAAACTTCTGGTAATCTGCGGCCCGACGGCAACGGGCAAAACTTCTTTAGGAATTTCTTTGGCCAAAAAATTTAATGGAGAAATAATTTCTGCTGACAGCAGACAGGTTTATATTGGAATGGATCTAGGGACAGGCAAAGATATACCCAAAAATTCGAAATACGTTTACCCTGTAAGGGAAGTCCAAAACCCGAAACTAGGAGGATTTTATCTTTTTGACAAGATTCCGGTTTGGTTATTAGATTTAGTCAAACCAAATCAGGAGTTTTCTGCGGCGGATTTTGTAGAATTAGCTTCTAAAGTCATTGACGATATTAATCAGAGAAATAAATTACCGATCATTCTTGGGGGAACGGGTTTCTATATTAAGGCTTTGATCGATGGAGTTCAAACCTTAGGTGTTCCGTCGGATTGGCAATTACGAAGGGATCTTGAAAAACTACCAAGAGAAAAACTTTTTGAAATGCTATCTCGGTTGGATTCTGCTAAAGCAGCATCAATGAACAGTTCCGATAAGCTAAACCCCCGGCGTTTAATCCGCGCTATCGAAGTTTCTCTCAACAAATCCAACTTCTCACATCAAAATCCAGCTTCTCACTTCTCACTTCCAACTTCTGTTCTGTTCGTCGGATTATCCGTCGATTATAAATTCCTCTACGACAGAATTGATAAAAGAATTGATGAACAGGTTGAACAAGGAGCAGAGCAGGAAATCAGAGAACTGCTTAAACAAGGTTATACTTGGGATTTACCGGCGATGACCGCCATGGGTTATGGAGTTTGGAAACCGTATTTTGAAAAGAAAAAGACTCGGGAACAGGTAATTGAAGAATGGAAATATTCCGAACACGCCTATGTCCGGCGGCAAATGACTTGGTTTAAGAAAGATAAACGGGTCATTTGGTTTGATGTCGCCAGTAAAGATTGGATGGACAAAGTAGTAGAAAAGGTGAAATCTTGGTATAATCAGACTTAATATGACGCAAAAAATCGAAATCTCCTATCGAACAATCGTCTTTACGGTTTTTTTCTTGTTGGGTTTGGTACTTTTATATGAAATTCGGCAAATTATTGTTGCCCTTTTTGTTTCGGTAATTCTGATATCCGCTTTAAATCCTGTCGTTAATAAGCTAGAGCGGTATAGAATTCCTCGATTATTGGCGATTTTGTTGATTTACTTGCTCATTATCGGCAGCGTTGGCGTAGCCTTAGCAATGATTATTCCTTCATTAATTGACCAAACCGAACTTTTTATTTCTAGAATGATTCCTTATGTTAAAGATGTTGGCCTATTGGGAATTTCCCTCGACTCAAACATTATTACCAACCAAATTTCTCAATTAGGTTCTGTTCCGGCCAATCTTTTGAAATTTGTTATAAATTTATTTTCCAATCTTTTTGGAATTTTTGCCTTAATTATTATCACTTTTTATCTTTTGGTTGAAAGGAAAAACCTGAATAAATATCTTTTAATTCTTTTCGGAGAGGGTCAGGAGAAAAAGGCCGAAGAATTTGTCGATAAAGTTGAAAAAAGATTGGGCGATTGGGTTAGGGGAGAATTTATTTTGATGTCAACGATTGGTTTAATGACCTTTATTGGTTTAACCTTGCTGGGAGTTGAGGTGGCCCTGCCTTTAGCCATCCTTAGCGGATTGCTGGAAATTGTTCCTAATATCGGACCGATTATTTCGGCTGTCCCGGCGATGTTGGTCGGCTTAACCGTATCTCCGGTTATGACTCTAGCGATTGCCGCTTTATATCTTTTGGTTCAGCAAAGCGAAAACAGTTTTATTACCCCGAAAGTGATGCAAAAAACCGTTGGTGTAAATCCATTAATTACGATTTTAGCATTAACGATCGGTGGAAAAATTGGCGGGATAATGGGAGCAGTTTTGGCGATTCCTTTTCTTTTGGTTGTTCAGGTTATTTCTGTCGAGCTCTTTTCTTCAAAACGCTTCCAAAATTTGTAATTTTTAATTGTTTGGGAGGCCCGTAAGCCAGATTCTGTTCTAAATAATGATCAATCTAACGCTCTCGAACTTCGATCCTCGGGAAAGCATCCTCAAACGGATCAATCGGAGATTGCAGCAGGGAGGTTTTCCCTTCGCAGTTATGCGGAGACCCAGTAACTTGGTCGTTTCACTCCGGCGTCACCCGGCTCGTCTCTGTGGCACTTTCTTGTCCCGACGTTTTGAGTCGGGAATCCCGATATTGTCGGGACACCTTGCTTTCTGCTGTCTGGACTTTCCTCACTAAAAATTTGCGAACAAATTTTCAGTGCCATTATCCGGCTTCCCAAACAAAATTATTATATCATTTTTACCCATAAAATGCAAAAATATGCTAATATTAAGCGATGAATATCATCGATGTCTTGGTTTTAGCCGTTGTTCAGGGATTGACAGAGTTTTTACCGATTTCTTCATCCGGCCATTTAGCGATTTTCCAAAAGCTTCTTGGTTTTAATCAACCGGTAGTTTTTTTTGATATTCTTCTTCATTTAGGCAGCTTAATGGCAATACTAATCTTTTTTCGGAAGAAGCTTATTAAATTTTTAGATAAAAAATATTTTCTTCTTTTGGTCATTGGGACAATTCCGGCCGTGATATTTAGTTTATTATTTGATAAAAAAATCGAAAGCAGTTTTACTTCAATAAAATTAATCGGTTTACTTTTTATCGTTAACGCCTTTCTTTTATTGTCGACAAAATTTATTAAAAAACAGGTGAAGAATCTTGGTCAAATAACTTGGAAAAATGCAGCGATTGTGGGTATTTTTCAGGCAATCGCGGTCTTGCCGAGTATTTCCCGTTCAGGCGCGACAATTACTTCCGCCTTATGGCAGGGATTTTCGCCAACCGATGCTTTTGAATTTTCTTTTTTTCTGGCAATTCCGGCGATCATTGGCGCTTTTGTTTTCAAAATTAAAGATATTTCTTTATACAGCAGTCAAGATTTGGTTTTTGGAACCATTGGCTTGCTTGTTTCTCTGCTAGTCAGTTATTTTGCCTTGGGATTATTGCAAAAAATTCTTAAATCAGCCAATTTCTTTTGGTTCGGAATTTACTGCTTAATTCTCGGAATTATTGTTTTCTTGGTCTAAATGTCAGAATCAGCCTACCATACTCCGGTTCTTTTAAAAGAGGTAACTTTCTACTTAGACTTAGATTCTCACGATAATGGTATCTACGTAGACTGTACTTTAGGCGGCGGCGGTCATTCGGAAGCGATCCTTGAAAAAATTGGGCCGGCAGGAAAACTAATTGGTATTGATCAAGATATAGAGGCAATTGAAGCTGCCAAGAAAAGATTGGATAAATATGGTGATCGAGTAACTATTGTCCACGATAATTTTATAAGCCTTGGCAAGATACTTCTAAAAACTAATATTTCCAGAGTCGACGGCATTTTGATTGATCTTGGTATTTCTTTCCACCAACTGGAGACCCCGTCAAGAGGCTTCTCTTTTAATCAGCAAAGTTTGGATTCAAAATTAGACATGCGGATGAATCAAAACCAGGATCTTAACGCCTATGACGTTGTTAATCTTTATCCGGAAAAAGAATTAAGAAGAATATTTTTTGAATTGGGAGAAGAAACCTATGGCGGAAAAATTGCCGCAGAGATTATCAGAAGCCGGCAAAAAAAGAAAATCGAAACTACTGGCGAATTGATTGACGTTATTCGTAGAGCAACCCCGCCTGATTATCGTTTTTCCAAAGAACATGGATCATGGGCAAGCAAAGTTTTTCGGGCAATCCGCATGGAAGTTAATCAGGAATTGCCGGTCTTGCAGGAAATTCTGCCTCAAGCGCTGGAATGTCTTAAACCGGCTGGCCGGTTGGCGGTAATATCTTTTCATTCATTAGAAGACAGAATTGTAAAAAAACAATTTGTTGCGTGGCAAAAATCCGGTCTGGTGGAAATTCTTACCCCAGCGCCAATTGAGGCAAGTCCGGAAGAGTTGGCTTTCAATTCAAGATCTGCCAGCGCTAAACTTCGAGTCATAAAAAAACTTTAATTTTTTCTGTCATTCCGGATTTAATCCGGAATCTATTAAAATAAAATCTCCTTTACTTGACCCTTGACAACTTCGGGTTTTATTCGGTATAGTATAAACATGCCAACGATTCTTCATCTCGACATGGATTCTTATTTTGCTTCGGTAGAACAACAATTTAATCAAAGTCTTGTTGGGAAACCGGTTGGTGTAATTAAGGCGGAAGGTCGGACTTGTATTATCGCCGCTTCACGAGAAGCAAAAAAATTTGGAGTAAAAACAGGATGTAATATTTGGGATGCAAAAACCTTATGTCCCAAGATCGCTTTGGTTTCGGCGCATTTTGGTCGGTATTTTTCCGTTACTAAAAAGTTTATAAAAATTTGCGAAAACTTTTCTCCATATATTGAAATTTTTTCAATTGATGAATTATTTATGGACGTAACCGAGAGTCAGAAATTTTTTGGAGGAGTTTTGAATATGTGCAATCTGATAAAAAAACAGATAAACAAACAGATAGGAGAATATATTACTTGTACGATTGGTATTTCCTATAATCGCTTATTGGCAAAACTTGCTTCGGAAATAAATAAGCCTAATGGAATATTTGAAATAAATAAGCAGAATCGTGATGAAACTCTTTTTGCGGCAAAATTGACTGATATCTGTGGACTTGGTTTTCGTTTGGAAAAAAGACTAGGAGACATGGGAATCAAAAATTTAGAAACACTAAGAAATATACCGATAGAATTTTTAAGCGCTTCGTTTGGTCCATTTTGGTCGGTTCATCTTAAAAATCTTTCTTACGGTGAAGATAATACAAATTTAAACTTCTTTTCAGAACTACAAGATGCCAAAAGTATTTCCCGAACTTTTACTCTATTTGACGATACTTGCGATGAAAGGAAAATAAAACAAACACTGCGTAATCTTTGTGAAGAAGTTGGTTATAAATTAAGAAAAATGAAAATGGAAACTCGTCAACTTGGATTATTAATTAGAGGAAACGACTTGAGTGAAAAAATACATCATACTTTTAAGACGTACACCAGTGACAGTGACGAAATTTTTAAAAATATTTGGGAATTGTTTAATCGATTAAACTGGCAAAATAGCGTGAGATTTCTAGGAGTTTGGGTCGGACTTCTTGAAAAAACAGAAAACTTAAGTCTTTCGATTTTTCCGGAACAACATCGAAAAGACGATTATTGGCAGACAATTGATAACATTAATGACCGCTGGGGTGGTTTTACAATTTATCCGGCATCACTTCTTGGCGGGGAACTTATCAGGCCGGAAGTAAATGGATTTTTGGGAGATAAAAAATACCAGCTATCTCAGATTACCAACCCCCGGGGTTGAATAGGTAGAAACCTTGGGAATTGTTTACTAATTAAATCCCTTCTCGAAAATTATTCTTTCTTCTGATATAATCTTTTAACAAAATGAAAAATAAATTTGTATACTTTTTTGGTGAGGGAAAAGCTGACGGCAACGGCCAGATGAAAGATCTTCTTGGCGGTAAGGGTGCTGGTTTGGCTGAAATGACTAATGCAAAAATTCCCGTTCCTGCTGGATTTACTATCACCACCGATGTTTGTAAATTCTTTTATCTCAATAAAGAAAAATTAACCGCTGAAATTCAACTTCAAATCTCGCAAGCCGTTAAAAAACTGGAAACCGTTTCCGGTAAAAAATTCTCCAATGTCGAAAATCCGCTTTTGGTTTCAGTTAGAAGCGGGGCAAAATTTTCTATGCCCGGAATGATGGATACAATTCTTAACCTAGGTTTGAATGATAAAGTTGTTGTTGGTTTAGCCGAAAAAACGAAAAATCCACGTTTTGCTTATGATGCTTTTCGCCGGTTTATTCAAATGTTTGGGAATGTCGTTTTAGGAATTGGAAAAGAGGAATTTGAAATGGTTTTAACAAAGAAAAAAGATGACATCGGTGCAAAATTGGATACAGAATTAGTTCAAAGTGATTTACAGGATTTAATTGGAGGATACAAAAAACTGATTAAAAGTAAATTGGGTAAGGAATTTCCTCAAGACCCCAAAACACAGCTTCAAATGGCGATATTTGCGGTTTTTAAAAGCTGGTATAATTCCCGCGCCGAAACTTACCGGAAATTGAACAAAATTGCCGACGACCTGGGAACCGCAGTTAACGTTCAGGCGATGGTTTTTGGAAACCTTGGTGATGATTGCGCGACCGGTGTTGGTTTTACCCGCAATCCGGCGACCGGTGAAAATAAATTTTATGGTGAATATTTAACTAATGCTCAAGGTGAAGACGTGGTTGCCGGAATAAGAACTCCACAGCCAATCGTTAAATTGGCTCAAGATATGCCGGGAGTTTATAAGCAGCTTCGTGATATTACTGATCGTTTGGAAAAACACTACCGCGATGTTCAGGATTTTGAATTTACGATTGAAAAAGAAAAATTATTTATGCTTCAAACTAGAATCGGCAAAAGAACCGCTCAAGCGGCCATTAAAATTGCGGTCGATATGGTTAAAGAAAAATTAATTACTAAAGAAGAAGCGATTTTACGGATTGATCCGGAACAAATAAACCAGTTGCTTCATCCGATTTTGGATCCGAAAGTCGAGAAAAAAGTGATTGCCAAGGGATTACCTGCTTCTCCCGGTGCTGCTGTTGGTACTGTCGTTTTTACCGCTGATCAAGCGGTTGAGCAGGGTCAAAAAGGGAAAGTTATTTTAGTCCGTAAAGAAACTTGTCCGGATGATATTCATGGTATGGATGCCGCCCAGGGAGTTTTAACCGGTCGGGGCGGAATGACCTCTCATGCTGCCGTGGTTGCCCGTGGTATGGGACGCTGCTGCGTGGCCGGATGCGAATCGATTAAGATTAGCGAGGAAGAGAAATTGTTTAAAGCCGGGGATATTGTCATCAAAGAAGGCGACTGGATTAGTTTGGACGGTAATACCGGCGAAGTGATTCCGGGGAAGGTAGCCACTGTAGAGCCGAGTCTAAGTGGCGAGTTTGGTCAATTTATGAAATGGGCCGATTCTTTTAGAAAAATCGGTGTTCGGGCCAATGCGGATATTCCAAGGGACGCTAAGGTTGCCAAGAATTTTGGAGCCGAAGGAATTGGTTTATGCCGGACCGAACATATGTTTTTTGCGCAGGATAGACTTCCGTTTATGCAGGAAATGATTTTATCCGATACCGAAGATGACCGTCGTGTTGCGTTAAAAAAACTGCTTAAATTTCAAAAAGAAGATTTTAAGGGCTTATTCAAAGAGATGGACGGTTTTCCGGTGACGATTAGAACACTAGATCCGCCGCTTCATGAGTTCTTACCGAAGAACAAAAAAGAAGCAGAAGAATTATCAAAAATAATCAAAATTCCGGTGGAAGAAATAATGGCTAAAACCGAAGCCCTTCACGAATTTAATCCGATGCTTGGTCACCGCGGCTGCCGTTTGGGAATTACTTATCCGGAAATTACCGAAATGCAGGTAAGGGCAATTATTACCGCCGCCTGCGAACTTTTAAAAGAAGAAAAAATTAAAGTTGTTCCGGAAATTATGATTCCTTTGGTTGGCAATGTTTCCGAATTGAAAGACCAGAAAGAATTAACAATCAAAATAGCAGAAGAAGTAATAGAAGAACAAAAAGTAAAAATACAATATCATATTGGGACAATGATCGAAGTGCCAAGAGCCGCCGTTACTGCCGACGAAATCGCTACCGAAGCCGAATTCTTTTCTTTTGGCACTAATGATTTAACTCAAATGGGAATGGGTTTTTCAAGGGATGATTCCGGAAAATTCATTAAAGTTTATTTGGAAAAGAAAATTTTTGCCGATGATCCGTTTAAAACCTTAGATCAAAACGGTATTGGAAAGTTAATTGAAATTGGGGTTCAAAAAGGCCGTAGTGTTAAGCCTCACCTAAAAATTGGAATTTGCGGCGAACACGGTGGTGATCCGGAAAGCATTAAATTTTGCCATAAAGTGGGAATGAATTATGTCAGCTGTTCTCCTTACCGCGTTCCGATTGCGCGACTCGCTGCCGCCCAAGCCTCCATCGCGACTTCAGTAACAAGAGATAAATAATCGAGTTATACTGATTAGTATATGAACGGTCTTTCAAGCGCGGAAGCGAAAACAAGATTAATAAAAAATGGTTTCAATGAACTTCCGAAAGAGAAATCAAAATCGATTATCCAAAAATTTATTCGTCAACTCTCCAACCCGTTAATTCTCTTGCTTCTTTTTTCTGGGTCACTTTCTGTTTTGCTTGGTCAAAAAATTGATTCCTTTGTAATCATTACGATTCTTTTTATTAGTATCAGTTTGGATGTTTATCAAGAAGATAAGGCGCAAAAAGCCGTTGAAAAACTTAAGGAAAAAACGGCATTGAAAACTACAGTATTGCAGGATGGGAAGATGATTGCTATTTTAGCAAAAGAAATTGTTATTGGGGATATTGTTATTCTTTCAACCGGAAATATTGTTCCGGCTGACGGTAAGGTTTTAGAAACAAGCGGATTTCAGGTTGATCAATCGGCAATTACCGGCGAATCATTTCCTCAATATGTTGGAAATGAAGAAATCGTTTTTTCCGGTTCGGAAGTGGTATCGGGGGAAGCAAAAGTTTTAATTACCGCCACAGGAGTAAACAGCAAATTGGGACAAGTTGCCTTGCAGTTGGAAAAACCTCGTCCAAAAACCGAATTTGAAAAAGGAATCAATAGTTTTGGTTTGATGCTGGGGCGATTAACTTTAGTAATGGCGGCTATTCTTTTTGTTCTAAATATTTTATTAGGCCATTCCTTGATTGGTTCATTATTATTTGTTTTGTCTTTAGCAATCGGTTTTGCGCCCGAACTTTTGCCAATGATTGTTACTATTAATTTATCCAATGGGGCAATCCGGATATCAAGAAAAGGCGTTATTGTCAAAAATTTAAGTTCGATCGAGAATTTTGGCAGTATTGATATTCTTTGTACGGACAAAACCGGTACGCTTACGGAAAATCAAATTCAACTGGAGGATTATGAAGATATTAATGGCAAAAAAGACGAAAAAGTTTTGGTCGTCGCTTATCTTAACAGCTATTTTCAGTCGGGAATAAAGGGAGCATTTGAAAAAGCGATTGTTAATAAGTCGCCTAAAATTGAAGGCTACAACAAAGAAAACGAGATTGCTTTTGATTTTTACCGAAAAAGATTATCGGTGATTGTCAGCAACGGCAGTGAACGTCTTTTAATTTCCAAAGGTGCTCCGGAATCAATTATTCCTACTTGTTTGTTTTTATCTCTGGATAAAAGAACAAGAATTGAAAAAAGATTTCAACAATTAAGTCAAGATGGATTTCGAGTATTGGCAATCGCCGAAAAAAAGATTGAGAAACAAAAAGAATATTCTTTAAAAGATGAAACAAAGTTATCGTTTGTCGGCTTGATTGTTTTTTCTGATCCGCCAAAAGTGACGGCGCGACCAGCATTAGAGTCTTTAAAAAATTCCGGAGTAAGTTTAAGAATTCTTACCGGTGATAACGAATTGGTAACGAAATATGTTTGCGAAAAATTGGGAATCGAAATTCTAAAAACAATGTCCGGAGACGAATTGGAACTATTGGATCATCAACAACTTAATTCCGAAGTCGAACAAACGACGGTTTTTTACCGGTTGAATCCCGATCAAAAAGAAAAGGTGATTGCTTCACTTAGGGCATCCGGTCATGTGGTTGGTTTTCTGGGCGATGGGGTTAACGACGCGCCTTCTTTAAGAGTGGCTGATATTGGAATTTCGGTCGAGAATGCGGTTGACGTGGCTAAAGAAGCGGCTGATTTTATTTTACTTCATAAGGATCTTCGAGTTTTACATGAAGGAATTATTGAAGGGCGAAAAACATTTGGTAATATTATTAAATACATAAAGATGGGAACAAGCTCGACTTTTGGCAATATGATTAGCTTGGCCGGTGCTTCCTTATTTTTACCATTCTTGCCGCTATTGCCCGTTCAAGTCCTGCTGAATGATCTTTTATACGATACCTCCCAACTTCTTTTGACCCGGGACGGGGTGGACAAACATTATTTGGATATGCCCAAAAGATGGAGTATCAAATCAATTCAAAACTTTATGCTGGTTTTCGGTCCGATAAACTCTTTATTTGATTTTTTGGCAATGTTTATTTTGCTTTATTTATTTAAAGCGTCAGTTTCCTTATTCCAAACCGGTTGGTTTTTGGAATCTTTAATTACCCAAACATTGATTGTTTTAAGTATTAGGACGAGAATTATGCCTTTTTATAAAAGCAAAACGGACAATCTTTTTGCAATTGGATTATTTGTAATAGCTCTGTTTGGTTTAGCTCTACCTTATTCTCCTTTGGCAGCTTTACTTCATTTAATTAAACCGCCGGTTTTTTATTATTTTTGGTTAGCGGTAATTGTGATTTGTTATTTTGTATTAGTAGAGATAGTCAAAAAAATCTTTTATTCTAGAGTAAGTGAGTGACAGTTTTAGGGGTATCTTTTTGTTTTGTGATAATATTGATTAATGAAAGAAAACAAACAATTAATTGCTTTTCAGGATAAAAAGATACGGCGTGTTTGGGATGAAAAATCCGAACAATGGTATTTTTCTATTATTGATGTTATTGAAATTTTAACCGATAGCACAATTCCAAAACGTTATTGGAGTGATCTTAAAAATAAACTTCGGAGTGAAGGAAGTCAGGTGTACGAAAAAATCGTACAACTGAAATTTAGAGCTTTGGAAAGATAACTTTGGTGAAATAATAATTCCATATGCTTACCCTGAAAATTTATTGCGATAAATTTTTAGGGTAAACCCAGGTATTTAACAATCCTAAGGTTAATTGAAATAAACTTATTAAGCTGTCACAATAGTCTTGTATGTTAGCTAGAGTTTTTTCTGGTGCCACAGTTGGACTCGAATCAGTACTAATTGAAGTGGAAGTGGATATTGCTTCCCAAGGCTTGCCTTCCTTCACAATCGTTGGTCTTCCGGACAAGGCCGTCGAAGAATCAAAAGAAAGAGTAAGGTCAGCTTTGAAAAATTCCGGGGCTGATTTACCCGCGAAAAGAATTACTATTAATTTGGCCCCGGCTGATTTACCCAAAGCCGGACCGTCTTATGATTTGCCGATTGCCATGGGAATTTTGTTAGCTTCAGAACAACTATTAGCTGAAATCAAAGACGCCTTGTTTTTAGGTGAACTTTCGTTGGATGGTTCCCTGCGCCACACTAATGGTGTTCTGGCTATGGCTTTATTAGCCAAGGAAAAGAAATTTAAAAAAATCTTTTTGCCGGCGATTAATGCCGAAGAAGCTTCAGTAATTGATAATCTTGATGTTTACCCGATCAATTCTTTGCTCCAGTTGTTTCACTTTTTGTCCGGACATGAAGAAATCAAACCCCACCCACAGACCTCCTTTGCTAAAATCAGTTCTAAAGCGGTAGCCGAGTTTGACATGACCGATATTCGCGGCCAGGAACACGTGAAGCGGGCTTTGGAAGTGGCGGCGGCCGGCGGCCACAATGTCTTTATGAAAGGACCGCCCGGTGCCGGAAAAACGATGCTGGCGCGTGCTCTTCCCGGGATTTTACCAGATTTGACCGAAGAAGAAGCTTTGGAAGTGACTAAAATTTACTCAATTACGGGCAATCTGCCGGCTGGCGAGTCGGTAATTAAGAATCGTCCTTTTAGGGCGCCCCATCACACTACCAGCCGAAATGGTTTGATTGGCGGGGGCAGCCGTCCGATGCCCGGAGAAATTTCTTTAGCCCATCGAGGCGTTTTATTTTTGGATGAATTTCCCGAATTTCCCCGTCATGTTTTAGAAGCAATGCGTCAACCTTTGGAAGATGGGGTAGTGACAGTTTCGCGTGCCGCGGGGACGCTTACCTTCCCCGCCAAATTTATCCTGGTGGCGGCCAGTAACCCCTGCCCCTGCGGTTATTTGGGTGATCCGCAAAAACCCTGTTCCTGTCTGCCCGGACAAATCCAGCGTTATCAAAAAAGGGTTTCCGGACCAATCCTCGACCGGATTGATATTCATTTGGACGTTCCGGCGGTGAAAGTTGAGAAACTAACTGAAAACTTAACACTAAAAACTGAAAACTCAAAAACCATTAAAGATAGGGTTCAAAAAGCCAGAGATTTACAGACCAAAAGATTTAAAAAGATTGGTATTTTTTGCAACGCCGAAATGTCAACCAAAGATATTAAAAGTTTTTGTCCGCTTTCAAACGATTGCTTGGTTTTGTTAAGGCAAGCAACCATTCAAGCGAATCTCTCGGCCAGATCATATTTTCGGGTGGTCAAAGTCGCCAGAACAATTGCCGACTTAGCCGGTGAAAAAGAAATCCTGATTTCTCACATCGCGGAAGCACTCCAATATAGACCAAGGGAAAATTAGGGGTTGTAAATAATAAGTTTTACATTGTAAAATAATAAAGATTAGGAAAAGCCCGCCTTCGTCCGCCCTTGGCGAGACTACGGCGAGGTAAAGGAGGTGAATATTATTATATGAATTGTCAATCATGTGGATTACCAATGATGATCGATAGCGATCACGGTGGCGGGAGAATAGATAATCCCTATTGCCATTATTGTACCGATGAGGCAGGGAATTTGAAGCCAAAAGAAGAAATCCGCGAGGGAATGATTAATCTTTATATGCAATCATTTGGGAAAACGAGGGAAGAAGCGGAAAAGGAAGTTGACACCAGAATGGCGGAAATGCCCGCTTGGGCAGCCAGTATACCAGCGCCAGCTGAACCGGTTATGCCAGTGATTCAACCAATTGCTCCCGCACCGGTTGAACCGGTAATGGAAACACCCGTTGTTTCACCAGCCCCAGAGCCGGTCGTCCCTACGCCGCTAGCTCCTGAACCGGTAGTGCCAGAACCAGTTATTCCAGAACCTGTGGTTCCAGTACCGACACCGCCAGTTACCGTACCTGATACTACTAATACTATGAGTTGATTTATTAATCATTTTGTGGTATATTGCTTCACAAGATGTTTAATGAAGTTAAGGTTGACCAGTTTAAAACTGGTCAATCGTTTGTTCTATATCAAGCTTCAGTTTCAAAAAAACCCTCTCGTTTGGGAAAATTTTTAATGGTTATTGGTCTTCTTGGCCTAACTGGTTATTTAAGCCCGATGTTAGCGGCGGAAGCCAATTATCGGTTATCGCCCGCGCCTTCTTTGGTCGAAGCGGTTAATCTTTCGGTTACAGAAACTTCCAAAACAACGGCTGCGCCGCAAAACTTTTCTTTAGCCATTCCTAAAATTCATTTAAGTACTCCGGTTGTGGCTAATGTGGATCCTTATAACGAAAAAGAATACGAAGTCAGCTTGAAAAAGGGTGTTGCACAGGCTAAAGGAACAGCTTTTCCCGGCCAGAGGGAAACAATTTATATTTTTGGTCATTCTTCAAGTTTTCTTTGGGATAACAATCCTTATGGAGCGGCTTTCTATTTGTTAGATAAATTAAACAAAGATGATCAAATCGTTTTGACTTATAATGACAAAATATATTCTTATAAGGTTTCTGATAAAAAAATAATTGAAGGTAGAGACTTTTCTTTCTTAACCTTGGAGAATACAGAAAAACTTGTTCTGCAGACCTGTTGGCCTCCAAGCACCAACTGGAAAAGACTCGTAGTTATCGCGGATCCAGTAGAATCAATGGCAGTTTCAGATATTAATACAAACAGCTTATAATACTTGACAAGAGGTGTCTTTTCTGTTAGAATAACTTTTACCTGCTTAATGCAGGTTTTGTATTTTATTAAAAAAAGATGAAATATTTGATTAAATTTTTTGGATTAATTACCGCCTTAATGGTGTTTGTTTTATTGGCCAAACCGGTTAAGGCAACTACGGTTTGTGAAACTCAATATGGTGGTGGGGAAACCTGTAAAGAAGTCAATCTTATTTTAGTTGATAAGAAAGTTTTTAATCCGGATCAAGCCAAATTTGTAGACAATCTGGGAATTAACGATCTTAAATTTGCTTCTGGTGATGAAATCCGCTTTAAGGTAATTGTTAAAAATATCAGCGATGTTACATTAACTAACATTAAAGTTACCGATATCCTTCCTGACAAGCTTTATTTTGTTGACGGACCGGTTTCTTGGAATGATCGGGAAATGATTTTTACCATTGATAATCTTAATGCCGGCGAATCCAAAGAATCCGAAATTCGAGCCAAAGTTGTTCCTGCGGCCCAATTACCGGCCAATGAGATTTTATGCCGGACTAATTTCGCTAAAGGCGAAGTTAATGGCCAATCCGATCAAGATACCTCCCAAGCTTGTTTTGAAAATAAAGTTTTAGCTCAAACCACTCCGGTTACCGGACCATCAATTTTACCTTTAGCCTTTTTGGTCTCTTTAATGATAGTTGGTTTGATCCTTAATAAAAAAACAGCTCTTTGAAATGGTTAAGAAAGAGGTGGAAGACCTAAGTGTTCTTCAATTCGATCAACCCTTTGACGAAGATCAAGGAAATCTTTATCTAAGAAATCGAAAAGAGTCGTCATGTCTCTTCTAACTTTAGTTACGTCATTTTTTATAGTTTTAACATCAGTTTTAAGTATTCCAAGATCTTGTTTAATAGATTCAAAGTCATCTTTAGTTGCAAGACTTGTTAGATCATCCTTTGTTGCTGTATTTTTCAGTATATCTTTTATTGATTGAAAATCAGATTTGGTTAACATATTAAGTTAATATTATTTCTTTTCTATTTTTTTGTCAATTCTTAAATTCAGAGCAAAGTTTTGTGGAAATCAGAATTTTGCCTTGGATTTTAAGCCAAGAAGTACATTAACATAAGGCATATGAGCCACTTTTCGCTAAAAACAAGCGTGGATTGGGCATAATTTTTGTGTTCATTCCCCGCTTGTTCTTTTGGCGGAAAGATAGAAAAAAGGAGGAGGAAAATGGCGATCGATTTGGATAAGGAGTTCGGTTCTGCCGGAACAACCGCATCAGTTGATCGGAAGCAACAGATTTATGATTTGTATGTCGCAGCGCGAGATGCATTCAGAGCTTTGTTGCAGGCTCGTATGAACCTTGACGAGGCTCAGCATAAGTTGGCCGTTTCGGTTCGGGTTCTGCCAGTGCTTGAAGACGATGCGTCAGTTCGAAAGACCCGGATCGAGGGGCTTCAGACCGCCGTTGCTAATGTCAAGAAAGAATACGACACAGCACAAGAGGCATATCTGAAGGCTAAGAAAGAACTCGAAGCCGAAGTCGGCGTGTCTGGCGGGACAAACACTGTTCGTCTGGCAGTCAGCCGACTTGGTGGTTGGCTTCATCCAAACTAAAAGGAGGAAAAAATGCACTGGGGAAGAGTTTTGTTCTTGGTAGTGGTTCTGGTTTTGATCGGGTTTGCCGGGTATTGGGCCTGGAACAACGTGGATATCCGTCCCTACCTAGCAAACACGCTAGGGCAAACGGATGTCCAGCCGACGTATACAGCAGTTCCGGTGGTATCCGTACCCGCGCCGTCTCAAACGTCAGCGGTTGGTTCAACAGTTGTGGTGTCAGTAATCGGAACGGTGACGCCGAGTGTGGCAAGCGCAGTTCCGGTGACGAATTCAGTCACAGCTGCGGCTACGGTTCCACAGACCACGACCGCTTTGATTGGTTTGTGTCCGCAGGCCGAGCAACTTGGTCCATGGGCACCATCGGCAAACGGGCAGGGTGAGACTTTCGAGGTTACCGCTGCCCGCGGACCGGTTCATCTGAGCGCATGGTGGCCCACAGCCAATACGCCTTGGGAGCAGGCTGAAGTGAGCGTGGTGATTACGCCAGGGATTTCGATCAGCGTGATCAATGGAGCGGGTACCGCTTGGGATTATCCAGTCGAGTGTTCCCAGACGGAAGTGGATCGGCAGATCGCAATCTACAGGGCTACACGAGGAGATTGGACCGTTTTTTATGGTCCTGTTACCCTGCAGCAGTTGTTGGACTTGAAGTTGGTGGAGATCCGCACGAAGCGAACGGTAGCAACTTCTCCAGTTCCGACGCAGGTAGCATCTACCTCGGCAGTCAAGCGCCAACTCAAGCGCCTCCAGTTTCCCTGACACCAAGTACGACGGTAGCAACTTGTCCGCCAGCTGTGGCATCTGTTCAAGCGAAACCGGGTGATTTCTCGATCACTGGGCCGGCAGTCGCCTCCATTTGGTGGTTAAACGTACCCGAGACCCGATTCCTGGTTCCTATTTCGACAACGGTTAGGGTTCTCGGTGGAGCTGGAAGTTACTGGGTTTATGGTGAAGGTTGTTCTTCAGATTTCCTGAATAAGGAGATGGCCAAGGGCAACTTTCCTGTTACCACAGTGGACCAGCTCAGAACCAAGAGTTTGGTTCAGTAGTTTGTATGCCTTTTCGGGGATTGATGAAATGTTTCGTGAGAATATCACAAACAAACTAATCAGTCCCCGAAGCTTTTTTTGAATATAAAATATTTGTATTTAGAAAAAGCTTGTAAGAAAAATTTATGAAAAATAACTTCAACAAAAATTCTTTGGTTTCCGTCATTATGCCTGTGTATAACGGGTCTAAATTTGTGGCCGAAGCCATTGAAAGCATTCTAAATCAGGATTATAAAAATTTAGAATTGATCATTGTTAATGACGGATCAAAAGATAATACTCTATCTATTCTTCATCAATATAAATCTTTTCCGCAAGTTAAAATTATTTCTTATGGAAAAAACAAAGGGGAAAGTGTGGCCGCAAATATCGGATTTAAAGCAACCAAGGGAGAATTTATTGCCAGAATGGATGCTGATGATATTTGTCGTTTTGATCGGATAGGTAAGCAGGTTAAATTTATGCTAGCGAACCCTGAAACGATTGTTTTGGGAACCCAAGCGGAGATAATCAACGAAGAGGGAAAAATTACCGGGAAAAAGACTTTTCCTTTGGATCATAAATCAATTTACCAAACTTATGGAATTTATCACCCAATGCTTCATCCCTCTTGTATGTTTCGCCGGTCATTATTGCCGGATCAAAAACAACTTTGGGAAAATGCACATGAACCAAACGATGATTATTATACTTTATTCAGACTTTTAAAATTCGGTAAATTTGCTAATCTGGCAGAGTCCTTAGTGGGCTATCGGATACATTCTAATAATAAATCCCTTCAGCATGTTCGTCGAAAAGTTATTCATTTTCTTCAAATCAGGATTGATGCAATTCGTTTTTTTGGTTATCGGCCGACAATGAAAGCCGTTTTAATCAATATTGGACAACTTATCGGTGCTGTTATTTTACCGGATAGATTCATACTTCTAGGTTATTCTTTTTTAAGAGGAATTATTTCTCCAAGACCTAATATTTCTCCGATTAAAAGGGTTACAGTTGTTCTTCGAGAAGCTTTTTCTGTTGCTTTCTATTAATATAGATTTATGAGATTGTTTTCTTATTTGAAAAAGTATTGGCCGATTATTGGATTAATTGTCTTAGAGGTTATTCTTTTTGTTCTCAATTATAAACCCGGAACCTATTTGACTGGTTGGGATAATCTTTATCCGGAATTGAATTTTTCCGCTAATTTAAAACGTAATCTATTTTCCGTTTGGCAGGAATATCGCGGTCTTGGTTTACTTGACGGAATGGCTTTCGCTGCTAATCTTCCCCACACTTTATTTTTATGGTTGCTTCACTTTTTTCTTCCCCAAAACATACTTCGTTATTTTTTCATCTTTTTTATGCACTTTTTGGGAGGATTAGGTTTTTATTTTTTAACGGAATTGGTGATTCTTAAGCAGAGTTCCCGTCGGAAATTATTTGCTTTTTTGGGTGCCCTGTTTTACCTGTTCAATTTAGCGGTAATCCAAATGTTTTATGCTCCTTTGGAAGTTTTTGCTGTTCATTTTGCTTTTTTACCTTGGTTGGCGCTGTTTCTTTACCGGTTTATGGAAAATTCTTCTAAACGCGATTTGTTTTTATTTATTTTATTTTCAATTCTTTCTTTACCTCAAGGATTTGTACCTCAGATTTTCCTCGTTTATCTAGTTTTTGTCTTTTTTGTTTTAGTTAGTTTTCTATTAGTCAGAAAGCCGGGAGTGATTAAAAGATCGATTGAGATTCTATTTTTGATTTTCGTAATCAATTCACACTGGTTATTGCCCTACGTTTATTCAATTCCTATAAATTCTCCGGTGATTCTAAATGCCAAAATCAACCAAATGTCCAGCGACGATATATATCAGAAAAATCTTGAAAGGGGTAATTTATCCGATGTAGTTTTTCTTAAAGGGTTTATGCTTGATGTTTCTGAATATTCTGATAATGGTCAATATGCTTTTATCATGCAACCTTGGAGAGCAATCCAGGAAAAAAATTATTTTAAAATCGGAGAATTTTTCTTTCTTGCCTTAAGTGGTATAGGAATATTTTTTAGTTTAATCAAAAGAAATAAAGTTTTTCTACCGTTTTTATTTTCCTTGCTATTTGCTTTTTTCTTTCTGGGTGCGAACATTCGAGGTTTGGATATTTTAAATGAAGCGCTTCGAGAAAAAATTCCGCTTTTGGGCGAAGCTTTCCGTTTTCCTTTTACTAAGTTTTCCATATTATTCGCTTTATGCTATTCCGTATTTTTAGTTTATGGATTAAGCGAACTATTTATTTATTTGGAAAAATTTATTAAGAAATATACTCTGGGGTTAATTTTATATTTCGTAATACTTCTCGCGTTTTATATTTTTCCGGTTTTCAAAGGAGATTTTTTGTTTGATCAAATACGATATAAAATTCCGATCGAACATTTTCAAACAATTGAATTTTTCAAGAAACAAAATTTTAATTCAAGAATTCTTATCTTACCCCAGCCAAGTTATTGGAATTGGCGTTTCCAGTCTGGAGGTTATCGTGGATCCGGATATTTATGGTATGGTTTAGAACAGCCGGTGTTGGATCTGGCCTTTGATCCTTGGAGTAGAGAGAATGAAAATTTTTATTGGGAATTGTCTTACGCGATAGACTCTCAAAATCTTAATAATTTTGAAAAGATTTTTGATAAGTATGGAGTAAATTGGTTGATGATTGATGAAAATATTATTAACCCCTCCTCGCCAAAAGCCTTATTAACTGATCAAATTTTGGCAATGATTCGAAGCTCTTCGAAATTTACTAAAGTTGAAGAATATAGGAAAGTTAAAATTTATCAAGTTTTCCTCGAAAAGCCAATAAGTAATTTCGTTTCTGTTAGCACCGATTTACCCTTAATCGGTCCATCTTATCAATGGGGTAATTTAGATCAAGCTTTTTTGGAAAACGGTTTCTATTCTTCTGGCGATAATAATCAAACAGATATCTATTATCCTTTCCGATCGCTTTTTACCAATAAAACTCAAAATGATTTGGAATTTACCATGGAAGAAACCAACGATTCTTTAATTATTAAAAATAAATTGCCATCAGAGATAGTAAATAATTATCAATTGATTTTACCTACATATGATCCGAATGAGCTGGTTTGGATTGATTCAAACGATTTAAATGAACGAAAATCTTTTACACCGCAGGTAGAGATTCTTAATAATGAAATTCGGGTAAAATTTCAAAAAACTGATGGTTATTTTTCCGCTCAAATTAATCCATTTCAACAATTAATCAATATTCAACCTAAAAATTGCGGGGGGTTTGGATTAGGGATAGTTAATAATCAGGTAGGTTGGGTAAACGATAATGAATTATTACAGTTAAAGGCAATCGGTGCCGTGAATTGTTCGGCGGCTTTTTGGCTGCCTACCCTAACACACGAAATTAGTTATTTTATTTCCGTGGAAAGCCAAAATCTTAAAGGTAAAAGCCTCGATTTTTGGTTAGAGAATCTTGATTTAAGAAAATCAGAAATTGAAACTTATTTACCGAAATCAAACCAATTAACAAAAAGCTATTTTATTCAACCCCCGGTTGAAGAAGACGGTTTATCCTATTCTTTACATTTTGACAATATTGCCTATGGCCATCAAGAAACAATAAATAATTTAGGAAAAATCTCAGTTGAGCTGATTCCTTATAAGTTTTTAACAGGAATAAAATTGATTCCCAAGAACCAATTGAGCAATCAACCCCCTGTTTTTGCGCATGATACTAAAGTAAATCACCTACTTTCGTTCTTTTATGTTTTGACCATACCAAACAATAAGAAAGAATCAACATTATCTTTATCTCAATCTTATAATTCCGGTTGGTATCTTTTTGGAGACGGTTCAAATACCAATCATGTTCTTGTTAATAATTGGGCCAATGGGTGGACTCTTGGAAAAGGGCGAGGGGCGAGCGGCGAGGGATTAGGGAATACTACTATTTATTTAATATTTTTACCTCAACTGCTGGAATTCTTGGGATTTGGATTGGGGGGAGCAACTCTTTTTTTGATATTAAAACCCCGGTAAATCCGGGGTCTTAATTCTTCAAAAATAAACTTGAAGAGAAATTCCTTATATTACGCGTAGATTACGCGGCACCAATTCTAAACATTTGCGTGCCACAAGTCGGACAAACCGCTTTCATTGCCGGTTTACCATTTTTCATGGTCACTCTTTGCGGATTTGTAACTTCTTTTTTAGCGCGGCATTTAACACAGTACATACTCGCCATAATTTTGTTCACCTCCCTTCAAAGTGGGTAGAATTATTTATTCCAAGCCCAGTATATCACAAGCTCAAAGCCAAATGCAAGCAAGGATAAAAATAGGGTTTTAAGAAGATCCTTTTTGATTAAAATAATAGAAGTCGTATTGAGAGGTAGCGATGGAGAAGCGGGAAGCGAGAAGTGTGAAGCAGGATTTTGAAGTGGGATATTTTGATTTGCTTGATGGCTCACCTGGAAGGTGGCCGACTTGTCCTGAGCATGGTCGAAGGAATGGACTCCTTCCAGGTGGAGGGAAGTGGTATCCAATTTTCGCCGCAGTTCCGCAATTATTTTCTCTTGTTTGGTTTTCTTAGGCACGGAAATAATATAGCATACCTGACTAGTCATTGCAAAGGTGGTGTTGACACCGGCATTTGGAGTCATTAAAATGGAGTAGAATGTTACTCGATCAAGGAATGATTTATGTAATTTCAATTGTAATACTGACTTGGTTGGGGGTCTTAAGTTTTTTTGTTTACCGGTCAATTACCCATTACCGAAAATTGATTAAGGGAGCAAAAGACGCTGACTTGGGAGCGGTTTTAGAAAAACTTATTAACCAGCAGAGCCAGGGGAAAAAACAATCTGAAGAAATTCTTTTAAAACTGGAGAAATTGGAGAAAGACGGCCGTTTACATATTCAAAAAGTGGGTTTAGTCAGATTTAATCCTTTTTCAGAAACCGGCGGTGATCAGAGTTTTGCTTTGGCCTTGCTGGACGAAAATAGTTCCGGGATTATCATTTCCAGTTTGCACAGCCGGGACAATACCCGGATTTATGCTAAACCGATTGATAAAGGTAAGCCAATCGGGTATGATTTCTCTAAGGAAGAAAAAGAGGCAATTGTAAAGGCGGAAAATGGAAAAATATAAAAAACAAATTTTGTTATTGCTTGGAGGTTTAGGATTATATTTGGTTTCGGCCGGATTTTCTTACGTGGTTTTTTCTTCTGTTAACAATAGTTCTTCCATGATTAATCCAAAGGTTCCTTCAACTCCTGCCGGAGAATCAAAGTTTAAAGTTGATGTTAGCGGTCCCAAAACCCAGGAATGCCCATTAAACGGCGAAAAATTTACCAAAGCCGAACAGGACATTTGGTCCGGCCGCCGGCCTTTGCTGGTGATGATTGAAAATCATTCTGATGCCCGGCCGCAATCCGGAGTTTCCAAAGCAGATATTGTTTATGAGGCGGTAGCCGAAGGCGGGATTACCCGTTTTATGGGTGTTTTTTACTGCGGGGCTTCCTCGGTTGATTGGCAAGTTGGTCCGGTTCGTTCCGCTCGAACCTACTTTTTGGATTTTGCCTCCGAATACGGTGATTTTCCTTTATATGCTCATGTTGGCGGGGCAAATACCCCCGGGAAGGCTAATGCCTTAGGTCAAATCGGCGATTACGGCTGGTTGAAAAAAGGTAACGATATGAATCAATTTGCCTTGGGTTTTCCGGTTTATTGGCGGGACGAGACAAGACAAGGTCATCCGGTGGCGACCGAGCACACGATGTATTCCACCATGGATAAACTTTGGGGTGTAGCGGAAAAAAGAAATTTAACGAATGTGGATAGCACCGGCGTGGCTTGGGATAAAACTTTTGTCAACTGGGGTTTTAAGGATGAAACCGGTTCGGCTGATCGGGGTTCCAGTAGTCCGTCATTCAGTTTCTGGAAAGGTTACAGCGATTACGATGTTAAATGGCAGTATGACAGTACCCAAAATCTTTATACCCGAAACAACGGCGGAACGATTCAAAAAGACCATAATGATCAAAGTCTTTTAACTACGAAAAATGTTGTTGTTGTTTTTATGGCTGAATCAAGGGCGAATGACGGTTATGAAAATAATCTCCATTTGTTATACAGCAATAAAGGTACCGGCAAGGCTTTGATATTTCAGGCGGGTAAGACGATTGAGGGAATTTGGAACAAGAAAGACCGGAAAAGCCGAACCATTTTTAAAGACTTAAAAGGAAAAGAAATTAAATTCGAACGGGGTAAAATTTGGATTGAAATATTGCCTGCCGGTAGCGAGGTTAAATACTAAAAACTGCCCGCTTACTGGAATGGAACTAAAAGATCTTTTTATCTCTAAAGTCCGGATTAAGTTGCTGGAAACCTTTTTTTCCGAACCGACGGAAATTTATCATGTGCGGGAATTAGTCAGAAGGACCAATGAGGAAATTAACGCGGTTCGCCGGGAACTGGCTCACATGGAAGCGTCCGGCATGGTGAAAAAGGAACCCCGAGCCAACCGGTTATACTATTGGTTTCGAAAAGATTATCTTTTTTTTGATGAACTCTGTTCATTGATTGCAAAAACTACCGGTTTGGGCCGTGAACTGCTCAAGAATCGGGCGAAGCTTGGAAAAATCTCCTTTGTTATGTTTTCCGGCAAATTTGTCAAAAGAATTCCCCGAAAGGAAGAGGATATTGATATTTTGATCATCGGGAATGTGGTTTTGCCGGAAGTAGCGGCCTTGGTTCACCAGGAACAATCAAAAAGAAGCGAGGAAATCAACTATACGGTCATGACGGATGAAGAATTTGATTTACGGAAAAGAAGACGGGATCCGTTTCTGGAAGGAATTTTGCAAAGTTCCCGAATAATGATTATTGGTGAAGAGGAAGATTTGGTCCGACTCTAAATTATGGCGCAAAAAGTGATTAAAACCGGAAATAGTTTGGCAATGACGATTCCCGCGTGGTTTGTAAAAGATTCAGGAATAAAAGCGGGTGATGATGTCAAAGTCAGGCTGGAACCGGAAAAGAATCGAATTATTTATAATTTTGCCGGAACAAAACAACTTCCTCTCCTCGAATAAATTAAAATGCAGAACAGAAAAATATTATTTTGGTTGATTCTTTTCATTACGCTAATCAGTGTTGTTATTGATTTGCCCAAGAATCTTCCGGTTAAATTTTCTGTTGGAAAAATTAAGGTTGACACTACTATTTCTGGGTCAAATATAGATTTTTCATTAGGGAGTATGCAAATAAAGCGGGAATTGGAAATTAAACAAGGTTTGGATTTGTCCGGAGGCACTCATCTGGTTTTTCAGGCAGATATGAATGGCGTGGCAGAAAATGATCGCCAATCAGCGATCGAAGCCGTTAGGAATAATATTGAACGAAGAGTTAATTTTTTTGGGATTTCCGAACCAACGGTTCAGACATCAAAAGTCAATAATGAATATCGCTTAATTGTCGAATTGCCTGGAGTTAAAGACGTAAATCAGGCGATCGATTTAATTGGTCAAACTGCCCAATTAATGTTTTATGAACAAAAAGAAGCTAGTCCGGCGGCCGGTTTTATTCCGACTGACTTGACCGGTAAGGATTTGAAAAGCTCAATTGTAAAATTTGACCAGAATTCCGGCCAGCCAATTGTGGGACTTGAATTTAGCGCGGATGGGGCGAAAAAGTTCGCCGACATTACCACCAGAAATGTTAAAAAGATTGTTGCCATTTATTTGGACCAAGCCCCGATTTCCATGCCGACGGTGGATGAGGCGATTACTTCCGGGCAAGCTGTCATCCGGGGAAATTTTACTTTGGAAACGGCTAAGCAATTGTCAACTCTATTAAACGCCGGTGCTCTGCCCGTGCCGATTAAAATTATCGAACAGCGAAATGTGGGGGCGACTTTAGGGCAGGAATCGGTGCAAAAAAGTGTTCGGGCCGGAATGGTTGGTTTACTGATGGTGGCCGGTTTTATGTGGGCTTATTATGGGAAATTGGGTTTTTTGGCTGATTTAGCTCTAATAATTTACGGGTTAATTACCCTGGCTTTATACAAATTGATTCCGGTTACTCTGACTCTTCCGGGAATTGCCGGATTTATTCTTTCCATCGGAATGGCGGTTGACTCCAACATCTTAATTTTTGAAAGGATGAAAGAAGAAACCAGAGCAGGATGTCATTGGAAGCGGGCAATGGAATTGGGTTTTGGCCGGGCCTGGGATTCAATCAGAGATGCCAATATTTGCACCTTGATTACTTGTTTTATTCTCTTTAATCCTTTTAACTGGAATTTCCTTAATGTTTCAGGAATGATTAGGGGATTTGCTTTAACTTTAGGTTTAGGAATTTTTATTTCTTTGTTTACTGGCATTGTAGTTACCAGAACATTATTGAGAGTTTTATATCACGGAAAGGAAGACCTGAAATGATTAATTTTATGAAGTTTAAATGGTTGTACTTTTTATTGTCGGCTATAGTTTTGGTTCCCGGAATAATTTCTTTATTGCTATTTGGTCTAAAGCCATCAATTGATTTTACCGGCGGCTCTTTGCTCGAGTACCGGTTTGATCAGAAGGTTGATCAGTCAAAAATAGAATCGGTTTTAAAAGATAAAAAAATCAATTATTCCTCAATCCAATTATCGGGTGAAAATACTTATTTAATTCGGGCGGCAAGTCTTGATGCCCAAATGGGAACGGTTATTAAAACCGCCCTGGAAGAACAGCTTAAGCAGACGCCGCAAGAATTTCGGTTCGAAAATGTTGGACCGATTCTTGGTCAGGAATTATTAATTAAAACTTTCATGGCTATTCTTTTGGCAGCCGGTTTTATCATGAGTTATGTCGGCTATGCTTTTAAAAATCTTCGTTTCGGAATTTGTGCAATTTTAGCCATGTTCCACGACTCATTTGTAATGTTGGGGATTTTCTCGCTTCTGGGACATTTTGCCGGTGTTGAAGTCGATACCTTATTTGTGACTGCGATGATGACGATTCTTTCCTTCTCGGTTCACGATACAGTGGTGGTTTATGACCGGATAAGAGAATCGCAAAAGAAAATGCCCGGTGTGTCCTTGGTTGATTTAATTAACAAAGCCGTTACGGAAACAATGTCGCGGTCATTGAACAACTCTTTAACTATCATCTTTATGCTTTTGGCGCTTTTTCTTCTAGGTGGGGATACGGTTAAATGGTTTACTTTTGCTTTATTAATCGGAACCATATCCGGAACATATAGTTCCACTTTTACGGCGGCGCCTTTACTGGTAATTTGGGATATAATTGAGAAGCGGGGTAAGGGAAAGGGTTAAGGTAAGGCAGTTGGTATGGTTAAGGGGTAATGTCATTGGGAGAATCGATACTATTTCCCAGTTTAAATGAGAGGAGGTGATAAATATGGATCTACAAGTTCAAAAAAAAGACGGAACATTACAACCATTTGATCGAAGCAAAATTTCTGCTGGTGTTATGAGATCTGGTGCCGGTATTGAGGAAGCGGAAAACGTGACCGGTCAAGTTGAAACTTGGGCGCAAGGTGCGGCGCAAAATGGCGTGGTTGGCGCAACCGAATTGAGAGCGAAAGTTTTGGAAGTTTTAAAAACCGTTAATCCGACGGCCGGAACGGCTTTTGAAAGTTACCAAAAACCAGTAGTTGAACCAGTGGAACCGGAATCTCAACCGCAAGTGTAAGTCTAGGTCAAAGCCCAAGTAGAAGCGTAAAGGCAAATTCCCGTGAGTTTATTGATATTGATTATCATCTCAATCACACCCCCGGTGTGATATAGCTAGACACACCAGGAATGTTATCCCAATTCTTTAATTCTTTCCATTAAGTATTTCCTGGTATTTCTTTTTTTGTCTTCCACTACTTCCTCAAATAATTTATTTAATATTTCACCTACTTTTGGTCCCGGTTTAATTCCCAATGTTTTCATCACATCATTCCCGTTAATCTTTAAATCATTAATCGAAAACGGCTGTTTTTGAACTTCAACCAATCTTTTTTTAAATTCTTCCAACCGCCAGGAAGTTTCTCTTGCCCCGCCTCCCAATCGATCACCGACCCGGAGATCCAGCATGTCTTGTAAATTTTGCTTCCCAACGTTAGTAATAAATCTTCTAATTGCAGAATCGGTTTGGTGTTCGTCAACGGTAAATTGATGCCAGCGGATTAAAGTTAATAATCGATTTTTTTCGTCTTTGGAAAACCTTAGCCGATCCGCAATTCTTGAAGCGATTGCCGTACCAACGACTTCGTGATTGTAAAAAGTTCTTGCTTCTCCTTCGCCTTTTGCCACCGCCGGTTTTCCGACGTCATGTAATAAGGTTGCAAATCTAACGAGCGGGTCTGAACTGGGACAAAATTTCAATGCCATTAAGGAATGGGTCCATACGTCATATATATGGTGTTTTGCCTGTGCCATGCCGTATCCTTCCATTAATTCCGGTAAAATCTGTTCCAGTAATTCCGATGACAACAATAAAGTAAATCCGTCGGCCGGATAATCGCTTTTTAAAATTTTAAACAATTCAATTTTTATCCGTTCTGCGGCGATTTGATTAATTAAACCGGCATTTTCTTGGATGGCTTGAAAAGTTTTTGGTTCGATTGTAAAAGATAATTGGGTGGCAATTCTAATTGCCCGCATCATTCTTAATGCGTCTTCAGAAAATCTTTTCGATGGATTATCAACGGTTTTAACCAAATGGTTTTTAAGCAAATCCTCCATTCCTCCATAAAGATCTACTATTTCTAATTGATTATTCTTGTTTGGTCCGACAGCAACAGAACTGATTGTTAATTCCCTTCGCGACAGGTCTTCTTCCAGGGTTTTTCCCCAAGAGACTTTATCCGGATGACGGCGGTCAGAATATCCCTGCTCGGTTCGATAGGTCGTAATTTCAAAAACTTCATCGCCGATTTTTATTCCGACAGTCCCAAATTGATTGTCGTAAAAACTATCAGGAAATAATTTTTGAATTTCTTCCGGGGTTGCGTTGGTCGTAAAATCCGGATCAACAATTTTTTTGCCAAGCAAAAGATTCCTAGTGCCGGCGCCGATTAAATAAATTTCAAAACCAGCTTTTTGAAACACGCTAAAAATATTAATTATTGTGACAGGGATTTTGTTAACCAGATTAGATGGAAGTTCGGATTGCATACTGCTAAAATTATACCATGAAGAAGTGGGTGATATTAAACCAAGATAGAAACAAGAGGCAAGATGCGGGAAGCGAGAATGTTCTCAGTATTTTGTTGGGAAACAGGGGAATAAAAACCAAAAAAGCAAAAGAAGAATTTCTTAACCCCAAAAGTCCATATGATTTGACAACTAAAGAAGTTGGTATTGATCCCAAACAGCTGGACAAGGCCGTTGCCAGAATTAAAAAAGCAATTAAAAACAAAGAAAAGATCATTGTTTACGGCGATTATGATTCGGATGGGGTATGCGCCACGGCGATTCTTTGGGAAACTTTATGGAATCTAAAAGCCGATGTTCTGCCGTATATTCCAACGCGGGATGAAGGCTATGGAATGAAGTCCGAAAAATTAGACAACTTTTTAAAAGACGGAGTTTCCTTGGTGATTACGGTTGACAATGGGATTGTGAATTATGAGGAAGTCAATTATGCCAAGAAGATCGGATTGGATTTAATCGTGACGGATCACCATTCTTTGGGTAGGCAAAAAGTTAATGCTTTTGCTGTGATTCATACTTTGGAATTATGCGGTGCCGGCGTTTCTTGGTTTTTAGCCAATCAATTTAAAAAGTGCGATTTGGATTTGGTAACAATCGGAACCATTACGGACATGATGCCTTTAACCGGAGTAAATCGGCAAATTGTTTACCATGGTTTGGAACATTTACAAAAAACCAAAAGAATCGGATTGCAGGAATTATTTAAAACCGCCGGAATTGATCCGTTAAAAATCGGTACTTACGAAATTGGTTATATCATCGGTCCGCGGTTAAACGCCGCCGGCCGAATGGAAAATCCGATTGACGCCTTGCGATTAGTTTGTACTTTTGCAGCGGAGCAGGCGCGGGAATTGGCGAAAAAATTGGATAGTCAAAACCGCCAGCGTCAATCATTAATGGAAGTAATGACTAATCAGGCGAAAGAAATGTGGTTAAAGAAAAAAAGCGAGGATAAGTTAATTTTTGTTTCTGATGAAACATGGGAATACGGGATTATCGGTTTGGTTGCAGGAAGAATGGTGGAAGAATTTTATAAGCCGACAGTAGTAATTTCCCGGCAGGAACAATCTTGCCGCGCTTCAGCCAGGTCAGTTAACGGCTTTAATATTATTGAGGCGATTAGAACCAGCTGCGCTGATCTTTTGGATTCTCATGGCGGTCACGCGATGGCGGCTGGTTTTAATGTGGAAACCGGTAAATTGGAGGAAGTTAAAAATCGTCTAGTGGCTTTTGCGAATAAAAATTTAAAATCGGGAGATTTAATACCGTCAATTAAAATTGATATGGAACTAGCTTTTTCCGATTTCACTTATCCATTGTATGAAGAAATTCAAAAAATGGCCCCTTTTGGTCTTGGCAATTCGGAACCGGTTTTTACTTGTCATCAAATGATTGTTGATAATTCAAGAACAGTTGGTCAGACAGGCAAGCACTTGACACTAGTACTAAAATCACCCGATTTTGATTTCAAAATTCGGGCGATTGGTTTTAATCTGGGAGAATATTTTCCCAAAATTTCTGTTGGTAAACCAATTGATATTGCTTTTAATTTAGTTGCCGACGAATGGAACGGCAATCAAAGTTTACAGCTAAAAATTAAAGATATAAACACTTCAAATGAATAAGTTGCCCAAAGATCCCTTAATTCAAAAAGCTTATGTCTTTGCAGAGAAATCTTTTATCGGCCAAAAAAGATTTTCCGGTGATCCGGTTTTTTCTCACTCTTTAGCGGTTGCCCTGTTGCTGGCGGAATGGAGATTGGATTCAACCAGCATTGTTGCCGGTTTACTTCATGACGTGGTTGAAGATGGAGGTAAAACAATCGAACAGATTAGGAGTCAATTCGGTGATCAGGTTGGTGATTTGGTTTGGGGCGTGACCAAGATTGGCGAATTAAAATTTCGGGGTTCTGATGAAGAGGTTTTCGTGGAAAACCTAAGAAAAATGTTGGTGGTGATGGCCAAGGATTTACGGGTGGTTTTAATAAAATTAGCCGATCGTTATCATAATATGCAGACACTTTCTTTTTTGCCGCCCGAAAAACAATTTCGAATCGCAAAAGAAACTTTGGAAATTTACGCGCCCATGGCCGAAAGATTGGGTATCGGGGAGCTGAAAGGGAAGCTGGAGGATTTGGCTTTTCCTTATGTTTATCCAAAAGAACACGACTGGGTTGTTAACTTGTCGCAAGATTATTTTCAAAAAGCAGAAAAACAAATTAGTCAAGCAAAAGAGGATCTTAAAAAAGAATTTAAAAAAGAAAATATTAAGGCCGAGGTTCATGGCCGAAGGAAGCATCTTTATTCCTTATGGCGTAAGCTTCTTCGTCCGGAAATAAACAAAGATATTAATAAAATCTACGATTTGGCGGCTTTGAGAATATTAGTTGATGAAGTGAGGGATTGTTATGCTTCTTTAGGAGTGGTTCATAAAATCTGGAAACCGGTGCCGGCAATCGGAATTAGGGATTTTATTGCCCAGCCAAAACCAAACGGCTACCGATCAATTCATACGACGGTTTTTGGCAAGGATGGAAGAATAATCGAAATCCAAATTAGAACTTTCGAAATGCATGACCAGGCGGAAAACGGAGTGGCAGCTCATTGGCATTACGGACAACAAAAAAATACTAGTCTGTCTGATAAAAAAATAGAGCAGGGGTTTTTTGCTCCTGATGCAAAACTTTCTTGGGTAAAACAGTTGGTTTCTTGGCAAAAAGAAATTGCCGGTTCGCATGAATATTTGGAAGCCTTAAAATTTGACGCCCTAAAACACCGGATTTTTGTTTTCTCACCGAAAGGGGATGTTTATGATTTACCGGTTGATGCTACTCCAATTGATTTTGCTTACGCGGTTCATACCAGTTTAGGCGATCATACGGCCGGAGCGAAAGTGGATGGAAAGATGGTTCAATTAAATGAACCGCTTAAAAGCGGCCAGACAGTAGAGATTATAATTGATAAAAATAAAAAGAAACCTTCGCGGGATTGGTTAAACTTTGTAGTTACTCAAACCGCCAAAAAAGAAATCCAAAAACATTCCAAAACATGATATGTTTTTCAAATTCGCAGGGGTCACCCCTGCGAGGCTAAAATTCATCGATCAAATGATTTGTAATTAAAGACACATCTTCGGTTTGTTTTACAAAAGACTCGTAGGATAATTTGGGATTAGTTTTTGAAAAATGATTAAGGATAATTTTCGGATGGATCCATGCGGTTTTTCTAAGTCCAAGATATTCAGGGAGTGATGATGGTTGAGAAAACAAGTTTTTGTTTATTAGAAGGCCATTTCGGTGAATATATCCGGAAAGATAAAGAAGTTGTTCTTTCGATTCAACAAGAACCGCTTTGAAAATTGATTGATATAATGGCCCGACACGACGATATTTTTTATTAAAATACATAGTATACCTGGTACCGATTGAACTCATGAATCTTTCCATTGAATCAATAAGTCTTTGTTGAAGGAGAAAATGAAAATGATTTGGCATTAAAGAGTGAGAAAGAAGAGAAATTTCGTCAGAAAAATTCTTTAATTTTAGAATTTTAAGTATTTTATCCCTTTCTCGATATCCGATACTTTTATCTGATAGAGAAAGCATTAATTGCTTTTCGTCCTTGGGCATTAAATAAGTTTTAAGATAAGAAAGAAAAACAGAATAATCTTGACCATCAAGGAAAATTAAGTTTTTATTCACTCCGCGATTATAAACATGATAGAAACCATTTTCTAAATATGTTTTTATTGTATTTTTTCTTGGCATATATTAAGTATTGTTTGTAAATTATTGTTTGTCAAGTTTGCAGGGGTCACCCCTACGAGGCTGATTTTGATAAACCAAAAATATCGATTTTCGAGTTCAAACAGAATATAATCAATTATAAATAGAATTAAAAATAAGAAAGCTTATATGGATAAAACTAAAGAAAAAGATTTAAAACCATCGGTTGTTTTTCAACTAAACCAAAATTTAGATGTCCAAGTTGGAACGATGTTTCTTGGTCATAAAAAGGCGGGAATTGATTTTGGTGGAGGAATAATTAGACACCATCCCGCATTGGCAGGAGCTCTACAAGTTGAAGGCGAGAAAAGAAAAAAGATGGTAGAAGGTTATGTTTCGATTTTTAATTGTAACCCTCGTTTTTTAGATACTAAAACCTTTCAGGTCTATTATCAAAATCGGTCAGGAGTTGTTCATGTTACCGCCCATGAAATGCTACATTTCATCTTTTATGATTGGCTGGAAAGAAATGACCAAGAATTTATTGATAATACCGACAAAGAAAAGGCTTGGACACTGTCTGAAGTTTTTGATATTGTAGCCTTTGATCGCCAGGAATTCAATAGATTTAAATCCAAAGGATCAGGTGGCTATCCTGATCTCCAACCAATCGCAACTAAAATAATTGAGGAGTTAAAGAATTACCCTTTTACGGTTAACTCATTTTTATCCATCGCCAAAGAATCTATTTAATTTGCAGGGGTCACCCCTGCGAGGTTAAAATAAGAGCTAGAAAAAACACGCGAAGAAAGTTATAATCAGAATCATGGAAAGAACAATCATTAAAGATATCGTCAATAAAATCGGCCAGGAAGTAAAACTTAATGGTTGGGTGGCAACCAGAAGGGATCATGGCAAGCTGGTTTTTGTTGATTTACGCGATCGATCGGGAATTATTCAGGTGGTTGGTGGTGATCAGTTGGGAGACTTAAAATCCGAAGACGTTGTTGAGATCACTGGTTTAGTTAAAGAACGGCCGGCCAGTATGGTTAATGAAAAAATTGCGACTGGTAAGGTGGAAATAGGACTAAAAGAAGTTAAGGTTTTGGCTAAAGCCGAAGATTTACCTTTTGATACCGGTAGTGATGATTTAAATGTTTCTTTACCAATACTTCTCGATTATCGTTCATTAAGCCTTCGTCATCTAAAAAAGAAAGCGGTTTTTAAAGTCCAGGAGACGATTATTTCCGCGTTTCGGGAATTATTGACAAACGAAGGTTTTACAGAAATTCAAGTTCCCACGATTGTTCCGAGCGCGACCGAAGGCGGAGCCCAAGTTTTTAAAGTTAAGTATTTTAATCATGATGCCTTTTTAGGTCAATCCCCCCAACTTTATAAACAAATGATGGTTGGTGTTTTTGAAAGAGTTTTCACTTTAGCCCATGCTTATCGGGCAGAACCGTCAATAACCACTAGACACTTAACCGAATATCTAGGGTTGGATGCGGAGATGGGTTTTATTAGTTCATTTCAGGATCTTATGGATATGGTTGAATCTTTGATGAAAGGTATTTTTAAAATAGTTGGAGAAAAGAACAAAGAAGAATTAAATTTGTATTCAGCTACTTTGCCAAAGGTTTCGGAAAAAATTCCGCGGATGAAAATGAGAGAAGCCCAAGAAATTATTTTCAAAAGAACCGATCGAGATAATCGTCAAGAACCCGATCTGGAACCGGAGGATGAAAGAGAAATTTGTCGCTATACTCTAGAAGAATTTGGTTCAGAGTTAGTATTTATCACTCATTATCCAACTAAAAAAAGACCTTTTTATACATTTCCTGATCCAGAAGATTCGGAATTTACCAATAGTTTTGATCTTTTAGGGAGGGGTCTAGAATGGGTAACCGGCGGACAGCGAATCAATAACTACCAACAGTTAGTTGACAATATTAAAAAGTGGGAGAATAAACCGGAAGATTTTGATCTTTATTTGCAGGCTTTTAAATATGGTATGCCACCCGAAGGCGGTTTTTGCTTGGGTGCCGAAAGAATAACCATGCAGATTTTAGGTTTGGAAAATATAAGAGAAGCCTCTCTTTTTCCAAGAGATATGGAAAGAATTGATATGAGACTTCCTAAAAAGGATGGAAAAAAAGAAAAAACTTCTAAAAAAGAATAAACCCGGTTTGGTTTTGATTATTGATTTAATTCTGGTTTTATTGATTTTATTTTTTCTTCCGCCGGTTGGATATTATTCCCAAATCCAAGTCGTTTTTCAAAAGCCGGAAGTTTTTGGGACGGAAATCAGCCTTCCTTCCGTTTCCCCGATTGCCAAAAATCCGCTTAATATTCCGCCGCCAATTATAACGGCCAAATCGGTAATTGTGATGGATGTTGCTTCGGGGATGATTCTTTACCAAAATAATGCGGCACAATCATTACCTCAAGCATCAACGACAAAAATAATGACTGCGATGGTTACGCTTGAGACTTATCCGTTGGATCAGATATTATTGGTTCCAAAGAATTTTCGCGATGGTCAAACGATTAAGTTGCCGATGAATGAAAAAATCTCGGTTGAAAATCTTTTATATGCTTTACTGGTGGCTTCGGCTAACGATGCGGCGGAAGTATTGGCGGCTAATTATCCGGCAGGACGAGAGGCGTTTGTCATGCAGATGAATCAAAAAGCTCAGCAGTTAAATTTAACCAATACTCATTTCGTGAATCCTACCGGTATTGACGAACCGGGTCAATACTCTTCCTCTTTGGATTTAGCCAGATTGGCAGTGGTGGCAATCCAAAACCCTGTTTTTTCCAAAATGGTGGCGACAAAAGATATTACGATAAGCAATGCCGACAATATTATTACTTATCAATTGACTAATGTTAATTTGCTTTTAGGAAAAAACGAATGGACAAAAGGAATAAAAACCGGTTGGACCGATCAAGCCGGTGAATGTTTAGTTGGTTTAGCAGAAAAAGACGGACGCCAAATTATTACCGTTATTTTGGGAAGTCAAGATCGGTTTGGAGAAACGGAAAATCTGGAAAATTGGGTTTTTAACAACTTCGTTTGGGAAATGCCCGAGTAATCTTATATTGGATCAATCGATCCATTGCGGATCAATCGCCGAAACATATCCCAAAAAGCCTTTGTCGCCTTCAAAAACGAAAATTGGTTGAAGATAGTTTTGTGGTTGGGTAGAATCATAATAAGCCAAATAAACATCTCTAACAACGATTTTACCGTCCGAATTATTTCCTAAATTCGCCACGAACCCCTTTCCCTCCTCCAATTCTTGCCAAGCTGTTGCAACGGATTTTAGCGGATATGTTGCGAAATGTTGCGCGTCAATTTTACTGTATGTATAATTTATTTCCAAAATCCGTTTGGCCGGATCTCTTGATCCGGAAAAAAGAAAAGAGATTGGCCCGCTATTCGGATTTTCCGGTACGATTTTTAATTTATCCAGATCCTGACGCAAAAGAGAAACTTTAACAAAATCGGCTTCCGATAGAGAATCGGCAGAAATTAAACCGTTAGCCGAATATTTAAAGTAAGTGACTGCTGACTTTCCGGCAGAAATATCATCCGGAAGTAAACCCATTTTATTTAAGAAACTTTTAGCTTCATTAATCGCTTCGCCATTGGTTGGTAATTTTCTTTCTGTTAAAATGTTCGGATCACCGGCGTATTCATAGCGGAGAGTAAAATTATTGCTTACAATATTTAATTCCAGGATGGTTGTTGGAACCGAATTGGTGGTAAAGCGGTAAACTTGGGAAGATACCGGTTGAGGCAGATCGGTAAAACCAATGCCTTTAGCCATTGTCTTTGCCTTGTCCAGTGAAAGGAGGCTGGTTGCCGGTTTGATCATCACGTAAACTTTTCCGATATTATCTAAAACGGGAAGCGAACCGGAAATGGTTTGCAAACTAAAAGAAGGGATGGGTAAATTTTCTTTCTTAGGAAAATCCAAAGCCGGAAGTTTTTTAAAAGCTACGGTTGGCGGTGGCGGCGCGGGCGGATTGTGCTTTTTAAGATAATCTTTAACTACTCCAAAAGAAAACTGCAAAATAAGAAAAATTACTAAACCGATTGATCCGTATTTAATGATTCTTCGAGTCAGAAATGTTGTTTGGGTTAAAGTGGCCACGCTTTGAGTATAGTGGGATCATGTGTTAAAATCAAGGCAATGATCAGAACAAGATTTGCTCCCAGTCCAACCGGAATGCCTCATCTTGGACATTTAAGAACCTGCGCCTACGCTTACGCGTTAGCAAAACACAGCCAGGGAGATTTTGTTCTTCGAGTCGAAGACACGGATCGTAAAAGATATGTTCCAGAGGCCGTTGAAATTATTAAAAACATGGTTTCAAATTTTGGGATGAAGTGGGATGAATATTATGTTCAGTCAGAAAGAGCCCAAAAAGGAATTTATAAAAAGGCAGCGGAAAAACTGGTTGAACAAGGTTACGCGTTTTATTGTCAATGTTCGGCAAGAGACGCAAAACACGAAGGATATTCCGATGTATTAAGGGATCCTTGCCGGGATAAAAAGTTTAAAGAAGGAGCGATTAAAATAAGGATACCAGACAACGAAAAAATTACCTATCATGATTTTGTTTTTGATAAAGATATAACTTGGGATTCCAATACCATTTTTGACGCAACCCTCCTTAAATCGAAAGACTTGGAGGAATTACCAACATATCATTTAGCAGCCACCTTAGATGATCATGAAATGGAAATTACTCATGTTTTGCGAGGTTATGATTGGATGCCCTCGACCCCGATTCATCTGCTTGTTTATAAATATCTTGGTTATAAACCGCCGGAAATAGGACACTTAACGGATATTCAATCTATTGAAGGAGGAAAATTATCTAAAAGAAAAGGATCAACTTCAATTCAGCAGTTAGAAAAAGAAGGTTATTTGAAAGAAGCTATTTTCAACTTTACCATCCTTTTAGGTTGGGCACCTAAAGATAATCGTGAACTTTTTTCTTTAGAAGATTTTGTTGAAACTTTTGATCCTAAGGGATTTCAAAAAGCCAACCCGGTATTCAACCGCCAGAAATTAGACTGGTTTAACGGTTATTATATTCGGCAAAAAACGGACGACCAGCTGGTTCAATTAATTGAACCATTCGCTCCAAAAAATGCTGACGTTAGTTTAATTAATCAAACTATCCATTTGATAAAAGATAGAATTGCTAAACTTTCCGATTACCCTTCTTTTTCCGGTTTTTTCTTTCAGGAACCGGTCGTTGATAAGTCCTTGTTTATTGATCAAGCAGCAGATCAATTATCGCAAGCACTGGTTGTTCTGAAAGCGCTTGATAATTGGAATAAAGAAGAAATTGAAGCAACATTAAAAGAATTAATCAATAAAAACGGTTGGCAGACAGGAGATTTTTTTATGAATTTACGGATTGCCGTTACCGGTTCAAAGTTTACCCCGCCGATTACCGATTCTGTAGCGATTTTAGGGAAAGAAAAAACCCTGGAAAGGCTTATCACATGTTTGAAGTAAATGAATCGCCTTTAGACAGAGGGCTTGTGACCGCAAATACCAACCCCTATCGAGGTGATAATCAAGCGTACATAAATAAAGCGGAAAACAATATGAGCGCTTTTACTGCTGATATAGTTAAAACCAGAAATCGTCTGCAGGAAAAGAATCCTGACTTAGTAAGAGAAATACAAGAAGTTTACAATCTTTATTATGGTTTATTTCTTCTTCCTCCCAATATGGAATTAGATCATTTGCCTGACGCGGAAAAAACCATGGCAGCTCGAGTTGGACATAATATTACTCATCATGTTATGTATAGTAGTCAACCGGAGGCAGAGGAAGGGTTTATTGTGGGAGTTTATCGGGCCACCGCGATGATGCAAGAGGTAGCCAGTCAGTTTTTAAACAACCAACAAGATTGTGCCTTTGCGAAATTTTGGTCTGGAATTAAAAGCGAACTGGCCGTTGTTAGAGTTTTATCTACGGTCGGTTGTCAAGTTTGGTTGCCGGAATATACGGTTTGTTTTGATCCGAAGCTCGACGAAACATTTCAATTTGATGTTCGTTCCGGTGTTGATATAATTGCCCAGTTCAATAATCGTGTCTTTTTGGTTGACGCTAAAGGTCGGGCAGAATTACCTGTTCCGGAGATATCCCATCGGAAAATATCCGACTCGGAACTGACCAATCTTTTATTAAGAAGAACCGTAGGGGGATTAAAGCCCGAAAGCATATATCGGACAAAAGTAGTCATTCCGAGCCGTGAATGTGGTTATTTAAATCAACAATCCGTGTCGGGGAATACGAGGGTATACCAAGAACAATTAAGTAAACTGGGCCGGTTGCCCGATAGTATAACCAAGAGTATAATCCAAGCCCTAGATTTAAAATAAAATGAAAGAAATAAACAAAGAACCTGGAGAATTAAATACCAGGAGACTAGAAATTGCCGCCAATCTAGCTTCGGTTGTTTGGAGAAATCCGAAGAAAGATATTCCTGCTGTGGATGATAAATCGGATAAAAAAGCAGGCAGCGAAGAACCAAAGACAAGCAATCAATAAGTATGAATCAAAATTCTGCCCTGGAGAAAGTTAGTTTAAGAAATCAGCAGGCCAAACAAAAATTCAATCAAGCTTACCCTCACGCCCAGAAATTTTTTCAGGAAAAGCAAATTGATCTGGGAAAAATTAGACAGTATTCCAGCCAACTTTTAACGGCGGGAACTTTAACCGGAACTTTATTAATTTCTTCACCCAAAATGCTGCCCCTGCCGACGCCGGTTCTTCCCGAAAAAGTCGTTGAATTATTGACCGATCAGGGGATTGCTTTGCCGGAAAATCCCCAAAGTTTTTTAGCTGAACATTTGAAAAATCTTTTACCCGATAAAGTCAGTCCGCTAGATCCTGATCTGGAAAAAAAATTAGGAATTTTAATTGAAAAATTGACCGGGGTAAAAGCTCGTGCTAATTTGGAAGGGGAACATTTAAATACCAGTTATGGCTTAATCGGGGCGGAACAGCATTTACCGCGGTATCTCGGCGACACGATTACCCAGCATGATCAATTTCAGCAATCGGGAATTGCTCCGGGTTTAGGCGGGTGGGGATATTTTCCGCCCGGCGATATTTTAAGAGAGAAATATTATGTCGCGGTTCAAACGATGTATCTTCCCAATTGGGAAAAAAGATTAAATTCGTTGGTTGGCTGGTATAAATATCGAAAGGTTTTGATTCTTAATCCGGAAAATGGTCAAGCGGTAGTAGCGGATATTGCCGATGCCGGACCAGCCGCTTGGACCGGCAAACAATTTGGCGGTTCACCGGAAGTAATGTTTAGTTTGGGTTTAGACAAAGGGCCAAGAAAAGGAAAAGTTTTGCTTTTATTTGTTGATGATCCGGACAATAAAGTTCCCTTAGGACCGATTAATTATCAAGAACTTAGTTTGCCAAAAGTTGAAATTGCTAAAAATATATGAGTAAAATATTTTATAACAAAGTTACAAGTTTTACTTGTAACGAAGTTTCAAAAGATACACCTTAAAAATATGAGTACTATCTTTTACGATCATCTGATTGAATTTGAAGAAATTGAAGTCGCTTTGTCGGTTCATAATTTGGACCCGAAAACAAAAAAAGAAGTCAGTCAAATGATTGAGGAAACCATTCATTACCGGATGATGAATGTGATTTTAACTAATTTACCAAAGGAGCATCATCAGGATTTCTTGGAACGTTTTTATCAAGCGCCTCACGATGAAGGTTTGTTTGATTACTTAAAAGAAAAAGTCGGAAACATTGAGGATCTTCTTTCACAAGAGATAGAAAAGGTCAAAAAAGAATTATTAGCGGATTTGAAAATCTAGTATTAAAGAATTATAATCCTTGTATGACCAAAAAATTAAGCTATTTAATTAAATTTACTTATGATAAAACCTACAAAGGTTATGTGGCTGATGTGATTAATTTATACGGTTGTATGAGTCAGGGAAAAACCAAAAAAGAGGCCATGGAAAATGCCAAAAAGGCAATTCAAGCATATATGGAGGCTGTTAAAAAAACAGAAACAAAAAAGGACTTAGTAAAAGAAGTTGTCAATATTCCCATCTCCTTTGCTTGTGCCAGTGTTTGATTAAGAGTTATGCCCAAGTTCGCGAATATTTCCGGTAAAGAAGCGGTTAAAGCATTTGTTAAGTCGGGTTATCTCCATGTTCATACTTTAGGCGATCACGCGATTTTGCAAAAAGAAGGGTTTCCCAGTTTATCGATTCCACTTCATAAGGAAGTAGCGAGGTTTCTTCTCAAAACTCAAATCAAAAGAGCTGGATTAACAGAAGAACAATTTCTTAAACTATTAAAGTAATTTAGAGGTTTAAGCTCTTACAAGTTTTGAGGAAAGCACAATTTGCAAAGTCTGTCCGTTTTCGGTTTCGATTTGAGTGGCGCCCGTGGTCTTTTGATATTCCAACAAATCAACTGACAAAGTTTGTTGCAATTCATTTAGTTGCAACTTAATGTCCTTAATCTTTTCATCCAGTTCCGCGGTTGATTGCTGTTTTAACAATTGAAGTTTAGTACCACCGCGAATCTTGGTTGCCTCCTTAACTGTTTGATCCTGCGTTCGATAAGTTTCGTCGTTTTGGAAAATATCATCAAACATTTCCTTTTGGGTTTTAAGATCTTTTTTCAGACCATCAATCATGGAAATTTCTCTTTTGACTTTTGATTCCAGCGTTATTAGATCGCCAACCTGTTGGTTGATTTCTTCCGGACTTACAGCGGTTACTGTTGGGTTTTGATCGTCCATGTTTTTACACTATACAAAAAGGTTTTATAACAAATCAAGTGGCAATTTGGACATTATCTGATAAAAAGGAAAAGGGATGATCTCCCTTAAGAAACCACCCCTTTTTGAGCAATCCGTGTTCGTTCATTGGCGACCCCTGCAAGAAAGTAGATGAGGTATTGTATTAGTTTGGGTAACCGAGCAAAGGAAACATACAAAAACTCTTGATGCCATTGACCAAAAGAATCTTGATCTTGGGTATAGGATCCGCGCGCTCTTCGTCTTCCATGGGTTAACAAATCAGCGTGGGCGAGGCAAACAGTGATACCGTTTCGCGGATCTTTCAAGTTTCCGCCATGTTGTCGCTTAAAGAGGTGGATAACTTGTAAGACTCCTTCACAAGGACCGACTTCTTCACTTCTTGAAAACAGTGAGCTTCTTATTGCACAACTGTGACGATCCCGATCCAAAATCCACCGCCGGATCTTTTCTGGCCAGAATGAGCGGTTGATATAGGAAATGCCGCATTTAGCACACACGGTCGGTTTCCGTTTTCGATCTAGCTTGTTTCTTCTTCCGCAATTTGGACAGATCCACCATCTCCATTTTCCCAAAACCTCCGATTCAAGATACTGCCTCTCAACCATCCTCTTCCTCCTGGTTTTCTGCTATTCTTATACCTGCCTCGAAACTAAAAGAGCAATCATAATCCGATATTATTTTATGTTATTTGTCCAGAAAATACCAGTTGACATTAATAACAGATAAAAATAAATTAGAATTATGAGAAAATTTTTCCTGCCCGGAATTTTCTTTTTTATTCTTTTAATTTCTTCTGTCCAGGCGGTTTCAGCTGAAACAATCGTTCAGTGGAATTTTCCTAATGATCCGGATGACGCAATTGCTGACGGAGGAATCTCGGTGAATTTGGGTAAAATAATTTCTTCAGTCGGTACAAATACGTCAACTTTTTCCACCAGTGGTTCTACTACTAATTCAGCTCGGGCAACCGAATGGGATGAAGGATCAGGGACAAAATATTGGTTAATTGAATTTGCAACCACTGGTTATAATACCTTAAATCTTTCATCCAAACAACGCAGTTCCCCTACCGGCCCTAAAGATTTTAAAATTCAATATAAAGTTGGATTGGGTGATTGGAATGATTTAGTTCCGTCAGTTGTCTTGGCTGATAATTATACTTCTGGATCGGTCCAAAACATCGTTCTTCCTTCTGAATGTGATAATCAAAACTCCATTTCAATTCGTTGGCTGATGAATTCCAATCTGCCCGTTAGCTCAAGTTATAGTTCGGTTGAGCCTGGTGGGGCGAGTAATATTGATGACATTATCATTAGTGGATTATTTATTATCGAGTCAACACCAACGTTAACTCCTACTCCTGAACCTTCGTCTTCCCCAACACCTCCACCGCCTTCACCAACTCCAATATTAGAACCTACTCCATCTTCAGAACCTACGCCAACCCCAACCCCGACTCCTACTATCGAAATAATCCCATCTCCCACTTCTTTTCCATCTCTCACACCAACTCCCACCTCAACGCCTGTTTATTCAAACAAACCATTTGATAAATTATTTTCAATTTTAAATTTATTCCTGAAGAATCATTTCTTTAAATTCTTTGTCTTTCCAAAAATTAATTCCTTCTATATCGGCTTCGATAATTTCCCTAAGTAGAGGTTCTAAAGAAATAATCTCAATATTTTCCGTAATGTTGATATTACCGATTGGTTGCCTGGAATCGGTGCCCAAAATAATCGAAAAAAGCGGGTGTTTAATTCTATTTTCCCAACCGGGGGTAAATTTACAATGAACAAGACAAACCGCCAAAGATTTTGCCCCGTATCCTTGTAAGGCATCGGCGATCGCATAAATTGTTCCCATCGTCGAGGCCTCATCATCATAAACAAGACAAGCTTTATTTTTAATTAATTGTTGCTCCTGACTTGAGAGTTTAAAAATAGAGACTGCTTGGCCGGAGAGCCGAACCTTGTCAAACGAGACCGAAGGAATTTTTAAATAGTTTTGAATATGAATCGTTGCCAGATTACGGCCATCATCAGGTCTAAGAACAATCCAATTATCAGGATTAATTTTGGTTTTCTTATTAAGCTCATCAATCATTAATTTCCAGGGAGAGATTGGCGCTAAGGGAATCCCGAAAAGAGCGGCGCAAGTTTGGGTTGTCGAGGAATGAGGTTCAACGACGATCATTCGGTTAACAAAGACGGAAAGACTGCCTATTTCAGAACGGATACTCGTGACACTCGGTTCATACTCTCCTTTTGGAGTAACGTTTTTATCTTCCCTCGCCGATCCAAGATGGGGGCAAATTAGAGTGACAAATTTTGCTCCTAAGGTGTTTTGGTAATGATCTGCCACTTTTCTTACCCGGCTAAAATCTCTTTCGTTTAAAATTGAAGCGATAATGTATATTGATTGGGCATTAACAGCCTCATTTTCAATCAATATTTTTAATTCACCATCAGGAAATTCCTGTTCGATTGTTGTAGCCACCGGATATTTGCCTAAAGGTTTATGTTTAAGCGATTTGTAAATTTCTTGGGTAACATCATCCTGGTGGGGTGTTAAAACGACAATTTGGCAATTTTTTCTTTTAATTTTTTTATTTATTTCATTATTTTTACTTTGCCAAAAACAAGAGGAAAATTTATAAGTTAATTCAGGTGCGTGAACGAAAAGCCGCCGGCCAAGTTTATCTTTAACCGGTTTTTTCCCGGGCAAGTATTTTAAAGTAATTTTATTTTTTGGCATATAGTATTAACATATATCACCGGATGATCTAAACTTCAAGACCTACCAACTTGTCATTCCGGCCCGTGAGCCGGAATCTATATAATTAAGATTATCGGTTGATCAGAATAACAGGGCAAGAAATCCGAAAACAGAGATAAGCCAACTTATTGATATGCTGATCACTGTTTTACTTAACCCGATTTTCTGGTCTGCTGATTTACCATTATTTTGTTCTTCGTATTTATGTTGATTTAGTGTATACTTATTTATATGGCAAAAAGAAATACCGGAGTTGGAAAACATAAAAGAACTCATTCTCCTAAAACCAAGAAAAGACTGGAAATAAAACGTTTAATGCTAATTGAAAAAGCAAGCAGACGGCACAAAAAACAATAATTTTAATTAACTGAAGTTATTTCTTCGAAGTCTTTTTCTTCTTTTCAACTTTAACTTTAGGTTCTTTAGTTTCTACAACTTCCCGAGGTTTTTCAGCTAAAACTACTTTTACTTCTGGTTTCACTTCCGGCATTGGGTTTAATAAACCAAGAATCTTATCAAGTTTAGTATTCAGGATATTATATTGTTCGCTGGATATTGAAGGTGTGCTATTGCTTCCCTGAAATCGAGGTCTATCAAAACTTCTAGTATCTGGTCTTCTTGAGTCTGACCCGCCCCTTTTTGATTCAAAGCAATTACTGCAGAAAACCGGACGATCACCAGTTGGTTTGAAGGGAACCTCGCAATCTTTTCCGCATTCACTGCAAACTACTTTAAACATTTGTCTGTCTCCACCCTGGCGGGTGTAAACACGCGGTTGACTAAAATCGCGTCTGCCTGATGGTCGGCTGGTATTGTATGCCATATAAGTATTATACCACGAATCCATCAAAAATACTTTGTCATTCCCGCGTTTACCCTGATTTTCCACATCGGATGTGTTTACACTAAAAATATATCGCATTT
>PFLE01000019.1:0-1556 GCA_002784465.1 Candidatus Shapirobacteria bacterium CG_4_10_14_0_8_um_filter_39_15 | reverse complement strand
TAGTAGGGCTGGCCAACGTTGGGAAATCGACTCTTTTTAATGCTTTGTTAAAAAAGCAAGTTGCCAATGTGGCCAATTATCCCTTTTGTACGATTGAACCGAACAAGGGAATTGTGGAAGTTCCCGATGGCCGTTTGCCGGTGCTCGCTAAGATTGTTAACACGACCAAAATTGTTCCCGCTGTCGTTGAGTTTTATGATATTGCCGGTTTGGTTCGCGGCGCTTCGAAAGGCGAAGGCTTGGGAAATCAATTTTTGGCCAATATTAGAGAAGTTTCGGTGATTTGTCATGTGGTTCGTTTTTTTGAAGACCCGAATGTGATTCATGTGAAAAATCGGGTTGACCCCAAATCAGATGTTGAGCTGGTAAACAGCGAATTAATTTTAGCCGATCTGCAAACTTTGGAAAAACAAAGAGAACCAAAAGAAGCAGTTCAAATACTTAAAGTGGAAATGAACAAAGGAACTTTGGCTCGTGATGTTAAACTTGACGACAAACAACGAGAGCAAGTGAAGAAAATATTTCTGTTGACGGATAAACCGGTAATTTATGTCGCTAATGTTAGTGAGGAACAGCTCAATATCCCTGATTTCCCAGATCGCCCCGATTTCCCTGAACGACCACTAATCCCTCTCTCTGCCAAAATGGAATCTGATTTAGCCTCTTTGAATGAGGAAGAACAGAAAGAATATCTGGCTCAATATAATATATCCGAACCAGGATTGGATCGTTTAATTAAACTGGCATATGAAACCTTGGGACTAATTTCTTTTTTAACAGCGGGTGAGAAGGAGGTTAGAGCTTGGACAATAAAGCAGGGAATGACGGCCCAACAAGCAGCCGGAGTTATCCACACGGATTTTGAAAAGAATTTTATTAAAGCCGATGTGGTTTCTTTTGAAGATTTTGTCCAAAATAATGGTTGGGTAAATTGCCGAAGCTTGGGAAAAGTCAGGTCGGAAGGAAAAGAATATTTGATGAAAGACGGAGAAGTGGTTGAGTTTAAGGTTGGGGTTTAAATTAATTGTTAAGAACAAGACTGGCTAAAAGATAAGATAATAAAGATTCTGCTCCTTGGTTTAGATTAACACCTTCTTTTTCCAGTCCGTCGTATATTCCGCCGGATTCTTGGTTAACCATATTTTCCGCCAAAATATTTTTTCCATGATACCACTCGAGAGCTTTTAGGGCGAAGTCTTGATATTTTTTATCTTTTGTAATTTGGTAGGCAAGATTACAAACTTCGATAGTAGAACCGGCTTCGATTGGTTGTTGTCCATAAAGGGCCTTTTTCCCTCCTTTTGTCATCCAACCTCGGTATCCGACAAAAGAAAAACAGTCTAATTTTTTGTCGTAAATCTGTTCTAATAAAAAATCCAAAGACTCTTTAGCAATTTCCAAATATTTTGTATCGCCTAAAAACGTATAAGCCCAAAATAATGCCCACGATAATCTTGCGTTATCATAAGTTATTTCATTTTCAAACCAATGCCACGATGTATCTGAACTTTTATTGTAAGAGATGACTAAATCGTTGGCCAACTTTTTCGTCAGAT
>PFLE01000006.1 GCA_002784465.1 Candidatus Shapirobacteria bacterium CG_4_10_14_0_8_um_filter_39_15 | reverse complement strand
AAGAAAGGCTCTGTGTAAGTTTTTGTGTCTTTGGGAATAATATCCTTGATGTTTTTATATTCCCTGGCTTTTCCACCTGGCCATTTGATAAGTGTTCTCATAATGTTTGATTTTCCTTTACGAACTGGTCTAATGACTTTTGAGGTATTCGATAACCCTTTCCTAGTCTGACCGCTTTTAACTTACCATTTTTAATGTAGTTAAGAACTGTTTGCCAGTGGACTTGAAGAATATTTGCCACCTGTTCTACGGTTAAAAAATCGTTGTTTTCCATAGTAGTTTATGTTATAAATAATTGTAAGCATTTATAAATGAATAAGTCAAGTGAGAGATTTCCTTGTAGGGAGAGTAAAAAGGGATACTGATTATATGAAGGTAACAAAACTCGGCGTAATGGTCATAATTGCCTCTTGACAAATGACTATTTAGTCATGTAAGATATTACCAACGAGGAAAATTATGGCTGGAAATCTTACAAAAAAACAATTTGAAGCGCTGCGAGTTATAAGTGAATTTGTAGCAAAAAATAATACCGCCCCAACGCTGGTAGAATTACAGCCACTTTTAAATGTGTCGTCTAACCAAGCAGTTATAAATTATCTAGATGTTTTAGAAGAAAAAGGTTACATAGAGCGAGAAAAAAAGGCAAGAGGTATCAGGTTGATGAAAAGCGCGTCTGAAGTGTCTGAAGAGAACATGCTTTTGAATATCCTAAGCGAGATTGCTGAAAGAAAAAAGGCTGTTAAACACCCCATAGCAAAAATGACTTACGACAATCCTTATAGTTCAGAAAATTTTTCTGGCAGAATTATATCTGGAGCTTTTAACAATGAACAATATTAACTTAAAACCCAAAAAACTAGAATTACCCAAAAATGAACCAATAAAGCCTGGTATTGGTCAGGCGACACCAACGGTAGATGCTGAATTTACAAAAAAAGTTCCTCCAAGATTCGACTTAAAAGCACAAAAAAAGAATGCACTAGATCAGGTTATCTCTCATCAAAGAAGTCAAATAGCAGGGCTAATAAAAGGCATAGAAAAAGAACGAGACTCAAGTGTAATTATCTATTTCTCGAGAAATCTTCTAAATTCAAATGAGGTTACTAACTTTTACCAGCTTTTCTCAGGAAACAAAAAATTCAAAAATCTTGACTTAATTCTCCACAGCAATGGGGGAATTTCCGATGACGCTTTCAAAATGTGTAGGCTATGTAGACAGCATACAGAAAATAAGTTTGGTGTTTTAGTGCCTTATCGTGCAAAGAGTGCAGCAACTCTTGTAGCCCTAGGGGCGGATGAGCTGGTTATGGGGCCAGCTTCAGAAATAGGCCCCGTCGATCCTATGATTTATGTGAGAATGCAGGATGGAAATAAGTATCTTGTCCCAGCGCACTCAATAAAGGATGGGTTAGATTTTTTTGAAGGTCGTATAAAAACCGAACCAAAGACTGCATTATTATACTCCCAATTACTTGAGAACCTTGACCTAGCTGTTGTTGGCGCTTATCAAAGGGCAATCGAGAGTTCTAAGCAATACGCAGAAACTCTTTTAACGAACGGTCTCCTGAAGGGCAAGACCAAAGAGAAAATAGAAGAAGTTGCAAAAGCCCTGTCAGAACGATATAAATCGCACGGTTTTGTGATAGATCGTGAAATTGCACGGCAAGAATATGAACTGAATGTCATTGACGCTTCCGATTCGATTTGGGACAGTATATGGCAGCTTTACAACACGCTTGATGTGTGGCTTGAGGATGACCCACAAATCGGTTCGGTCGGTCGAACATCAAATTCAGAGGTGATAATAAGCTATACACCAATAGAAGGCCCTAAGGATAAAGGAGAAAAATAATATGTCAGCCAAAAAAGTAAATAAAGAAGAACAAGTAAATCCAATATTACAGTTTGCTGTTCTTTGTGATGGTGTTACAGAGCCTGATCAGCGTGGTAAAGTCTCGTTTATTGGAATTTTTGATAAATTTCTTAGACCAGGTGTTATCCCACATTTTGCCTTAGCATTAGGATGGAAAAACGGTAAAGGAGTTTTCAATCACAGAGTTAGATTGCTCGATCCCGACCTTAAACAAATGCTTGAAAGTCCTGATATGAAATTCCAATTAACCCATGAGACTCAGGCAGCAAGAAGCGTAATAAACCTTGACGGTATGAACTTTTCCAAACCTGGTGTTTACTGGATTGAGATTCTCTTAGAACAAGAGACAGTTTTGAGCATACCTTTACCCGCAGATGCAGGTTAATTGTGCTTTTCTAAATTCCTATTCTTAACAGTTGTTGAGTTTGTTTTAGGGTAAACTCTGGATATTCGAGGTAATTTGACCAGTCTGTTTGCCGATAATCATACCATCGTGCGAGCATAGTAAGCGATGAAAAGTCACATAATGTTCTCTGAAAAAAGATATTTGGCTGAGTTGTCTGCAAAATAAAATAGGAGAGATTCGTATTATCTGCAACAACCGCCCCCACCACAACATCCACCGCCCCCTCGATTTCTTAGATCATTAACATAACTATCAAAATCAAGGCTCTTTTTTGAGGAACTTTTTTGGGAATGCCCGCCACACTCAGTGTTGCAGGTGGGGCAGCCTGCCACTCGTCTCCAACAATGTCCGTATATTGGATCTTGGTATTTAATCTTTTTGCCTTTAGCTTCAAAGATAGATTGGCAGCTTTGATAGTAAACTTGTGTCTAGACTTTTTGATTTTATAAAATCTCTGGTTTGAGTTAAAATTAAACTATGACGAAAGTAAACAAAGAATTAGAAAAAATATATGAAGATGATGTAAGAGAGAAAACTAACGCTGATTGGAATGATAAAAAAGTAGTGGCAGAAATAGATAAAAATGATAAGAAAAGAAAGAAAAGAGTCGAAGAGATAATAGCTGAAGGTGGATTAAAATTTGCAGCTGATTATCATCATGCCGCATTGATTTTTCAACACGCCGACACAACAGCTGATTACAAAAAAGCAAATGAATTAGCAAAGAAAGGTATGGAGATGGGAGATGAAAGATCAAAATGGCTTTATGCAGCAACTATGGATCGGTGGTTAGTCTCCCAGGGTAAACTTCAGAAATATGGGACTCAATTTAAAAAAAACAAAAAGGGAGAATGGGAGATAGGGCCAGTTGACCCAACAATAACAGATGACGAAAGAGCGCGTTTTAATGTTCCTTCTTTATTAGAAGCGCTAGCAAGATTTAAAGAAAAGTATCGATTTGATTAAGTTAAAATAATTAAAAGTCTTTGCGTTTCCCTGTTCGTAGATTCTGGATATTCGAGGT
>PFLE01000002.1 GCA_002784465.1 Candidatus Shapirobacteria bacterium CG_4_10_14_0_8_um_filter_39_15 | reverse complement strand
AATGAAAAAAACTTTTCTATTAATCTTGTTAGCTTTCCTAATTCTTTTCTTTATAAGACTTCTTTCCGGTGAGGATAATTGGATTTGTCAAAACGGGAAATGGGTTAGACACGGAAATCCATCGGCTGCAATGCCAAGTGGAAATTGTCAGAAACGCTAACAAAGAAAGTTAAAGGATATTAGAGGATTATAAGGGATGGAGAATTAACTCCTCTTTCACCGATCATATCAATTTTAGGAAAATTGGGATTAGTTTGTCCATTCTTTTTCTTTTCTTTCCGTATACCCAACCTGTTCTCTAAGTTTAACAAGCATCTCGTCAGTAATTTTGTCCCGATCAAATTTTTCCCGAAAGTAGTTTTGATCTCCCAACCCATAATCATAATCTTCAATTTTTCGATTACGTCCTCCAATTTCGCCAAACCTTTTCGCATAAAAATCATAAATTAATTCTTTAGATACTTGATAAATATCCGTTTTCTTTTCTACTGCTAATGCTTGTGTGTGAACAGGGTTCAAATCTACTTCAGAAAATTGTTCTCTTAAAGCTTCGGTTCGTTGTTTCCTGATCGCCTCAACATCCAATGAATGTTGCCGTTTATCCCACTCTTGGTCTTTCTGGTATTGCTGTCCTCTAATAATTAAGGCTTCAGAAAGTTCATATAATGGGACGTTAGTCTCTCTCGTAACCAAAGACAAGACATTGCCGATTTCCGTATAATTAGTATTTCCTTTTACCCTCGGGACTATCGCCGTAATTTCTCCTGGTTTGATATATCCTTTGATATTCACCTCAGATTGATTCGGACCGAAATCAACTAACCTTGAAACGGGGAGATCAATCACTAGAAGTCCGCCACCTTCTCTAGTATATTCCCATGCTGTCGTAAAATCATAAGATGCAGATAAATAAGGGGTAATTCCACTGTCGGCTACCACCCCTAAGTGAAGTATCTGATGATAAACAAGTTCTGTTCTTAAAGTACTTCCTTCTAAAATATTATCCTCCGTTTCCCTTAAATCTCGATCAAGCCTTTCTTGTTCTTTTTCAGTTAAATAAGGGCGAATTTTATTGGCATATTGAACTAAGCTTTCATAGCTAGGTTGGTCCGCCAATAATTCAACCTCTGGTTTAACTTCTTCAATTATTTTAAGATCCGCTCCAGAATAATCTTGTGATCGAGCCGCATAAGCGGTTTGATTAGTTATTGATTTATCCAGTTGGATAACACCTCGGAATACTCGTACCATTTTTTCACCAGTTTTTTCTCTATCGATTAAAACTGCCTCTTTAAAAATTGTGGCGCCTGGAATACTAATAATTTCAGCTTGAAGCGCAGTTTGGCGGAGACCCTCAACCAATTCTAGAATAGGTTTAGAAAATTGTTTCTCGCCCGCAGAAACGGCATTATTTTCGATACCAGTAGAAAGCTCGGGCATTATAAACTCCTTTTTACCCCCACCATATCAATCTTGGGAAAATTGGCGCGGATTTCGACCATGAATTTTTCCGATACTCCGCCGGAAAATAATCCCCGGCCCGAGCCTTCCATTTTCCCGCATAAACGGCTTTCCCATTTTCGAATTATTTCCATAATTGGTTTGCCAACTTCATTATATTTTTCCTGATATTTATCCGGATCAGCCCGATATAAATCGTGAATCTTTTTAAATTCTTCAAATACGTCTTTATTGTTCTGAACCATTTCAAAATAAAGTTGTTTGTATTTAGTCATTTAGAATATTGTATATTGTATAGATTCCCAGTCACATGGAACTGCGGTTCCAGTGTAAACGAGCTGGGAATGACAGAACGACGAGATTGCTTCACTACGTTCGCAATGACAGGGTTTGTTTTGCAATGACATCTTCTACTTCCTCTATCGACCTGGTTTTAAGTAAATTAATTCTTAATTCTTTTGCCCCATCAAATCCTTTTGGATACCATGAATAATGTTTTAATATTGTAAGATATTTTTTGGGACCGTAAAAATCATTTGCCAAATGTCCATGTTTGACCAAGATGTCCAAGATTTCCTGCTTGGTTGGCTGGTAACTTGATTTAAAGACCCAAGGATTCCCCAACGCCGCTTGTCCAATTAAAATCCCGTCAAGTTGATATTTATTACAGAATTCCTCTGCTTCTAGAATAGTTTTTACTCCCCCGTTTCCCAAACAAATAATATTATTTTTCTTAATTATTTCTGCTCCCTGTTTTATCGCTTCCCAATTAACGGACCCGCTTTGCATTTGCTTTATCGGCCGACCGTGAATCGTAATTTCGGATAAGGGGAACTTTGACAAAAAAGCAAACCATTCTTTATTGGCGACGGGGTCAGGAATAATTCTGGTTTTTATTGATAAAGGCAGTTTATTATCCAGCGCTTCCAGACACTGGTTGATAATCTTTTCCGACTGATCATAATTACCAATCAATCCTCCTCCGGCGCCCCGGCTGACAACATCATGATTCGGACAACCCATATTAATGTCTATCCCGTCGAATCCCATTTTGATCACCATTTGAACTGTCTGGTAAAAAGCCTCTGGAGTATATCCAACTAACTGACAAACAAGTGGTTTTTCATTTTCTTTAAAAAATAATTTGTTCTTAAATACTTTTTGATTTCTGGAAAAACCCTCCGCCTGAATAAATTCGGTATACATAATATCCGGTTTGGCAACAGAGCATTGGATCTGGCGCATCGGGTAATCGGTTATGCCATCCATGGGAGCTAACCCTATAACTGGCTTTTTAATTGTTTGCCAAAAATTAGTCATATGAATACTATTTGTATAGATTCCCGCTTTCCCTTACAGGGTGAACGCGGGAATGACAATGAATGTAGTATAATAAATTATGGCTTTTAATCCTAACGCGGTTTTTATTTCACCCTCAAGTCTGGCTGATTTTGAAAAATGCCCCCAGCTTTATTACTACCGAAATGTTTTTCGTAAACCAAATGGTTTGAAAATTCAAATTATTAATCCGCCCTTGGCTTTGGGTCAAGCGGTTCATGATACTCTAGAACAGTTTCTTAAACTAATACCGGCGGAAAGAAACAAAGAAGAACTTCTGAAAATGTTGGAAATCGTTTGGTCAAATCTTAAAGACGAGAAGGGCGGCTATGTTTCTGAAACAGAAGAAAAAGAATATCACGAAAAAGCGGTCTTGATGCTGGAACGGTTTTGGAAGCATGAGCATTTTAAAACCGCGGAAAAATTTAAAATTCCTGATTTTCCAAAAGTAGAGTTGGGAAATGATTTAATTCTGACCGGTAAACTGGATTGGATTGAAAAAGATAATGACACCTATCATTTAATTGATTTTAAAACCGGGAAAAATGAAGAACGGGAGGATTCCAAACAGTTACCGATTTACGCGGTTTTGATTAGCAATATTTTGGGCAGTTCAAATATTAAAACCAGTTATTGGTATTTGGATCACGATGACGAACTAACTTCTGCTCCTTTTGGCAATATTGAAGAAACCACAAAAGACTTAACCCAAAGGGGCAATATTTTAAAACTAGTCAGACAAACTAATTCTTTTAGATGTAAATCCGGCGGCGAATCCTGCTGGGCATGTAAAGACATGCTGGCAGTGGCCAAAGGTAAGGGAAAACTGGTGAGTGTTGATTATTCCAGAAAACAGGAAATATATATTCTTCCGAAGGATCCTCGTAAATCAACATCCAAAATGGAAATTCCGGAGGGATTACCATTTTAGTTATGTTAAGGTTCCACCTTGACATAAGGTGGAACCTTGTAAAATTGAAATAATATGGGAGAGAATAGTTCTGAAAAACCAAATCCAGTTAGCCGAAGAGATTTCTTAAAATGGACCGGAAGGGCAGCTGTCGTTGCCGTTGCCACTTCAATTGCCGGTTCGGTTCCCCAAATCGAATCAAAAGAAAAAATCAATCAACTTTCCGGTCCGATTCAAATAGATTTTGCTCCAAATTTTAATAATGAACAATTAGCTAGAAGGTTTTTGGGCGACAAATATAAAAGTCTTGATGAATTAGAATATGAATCGTTGATGAATATGAAATATGGAGAAGAATTCGAAAGCTGGGCAGTTAGAAACTATCCAGAGGCGGCTCTTTTTCAAGACTATATAGCTCGTTTTAAAGATCATGGCTCAGAAGTAGCCCAAGCAATGAAAGAAGGCGGAAAACTATTGGGAAAATCTATTGAACCAACAATAATTCCGGTACAAAATTTAATCCGACCAGAAAATATTACTTTTTCGACAGATGAATGGGAAAACGCAGGGATCTCGGTTAACCTAGAACCACAACCTATTATCGAAGCGATAAAAAAGATTCGATTGAATTCTTCTAATCAAAGGGTGGTTAATCTTAGTTTACTAATGGGAAGAATGGAAATTTGGAAAAGCCCGCTTACTGATCCGTATCCAAATAAACCGTTTATTGCCTCCTCAACCGATGAAAATGGAAACCGAGTTTATAATGTTAACAATAAACCTTTTGAAACTCAGGAAGAAGCATGGGGCGAATGGCGTCGATTAATGATGGATTACAATCAAACCGGAGAGGGAAAAAATCTCGGAACCAGACGAGTCGAACCTTATACAAAAGAAAGAATTGGAGAAAATTTCCCTAAACTTGTTGAAATTGCCAAAGCATTTCCTGATATGGTTATCTGCGCGGCAACGGGTAATGCTTTAGATGATCTACGTTCAGTAAAAGATCAAATTCCTCCTAATTTAATAATACTGGCAGACTGGGATCCAAAAGAAAACAAACCGGTTTTTAACATTCCCGGGGCAGATATTTATATCCCTTACCAAGAGGTAACAGAAGGTGCAGGAAGCAATCTGGCAACAGGATTTACCAGCGCGATTGTATCTGAATTATTAAATCGTGGGGTTGGGATAAATGAAGTAAAATCAAAACTCTTGGGTATGTGCCGATCTAGCAACTGGAAATTATCAGAAGAATTTACAGAAATTGCCCGAGTATTAGACTTAAAAAAATTAAAGGAATGTAAAGGAGAATCCTTGACCTCTTCTTGATCCTCCTAATCTTACTTTATGCCTTTTCAGTATTATTCATAACACGGCATAAAGAGCGATTTTAGGAGGACGCGTCCCAATCAAATTAGGACTTGCATCTTCGGGTTTTATTTGGTAGAGTAATATTACATATGGAAACAAAAACAAAGATCGCGATTTTCAAAGGAAAGGAAATTAGGAAAGTTATTTTCAATAATGAATGGTGGTTTTCAGTTGTGGATGTTGTTGAAGCTTTAACCGAAACTGATAGACCAAGAAAGTACTGGAGTGATCTTAAAACGAAAATTACCGAAGAAGGTTACTCTGAGTTGTCCGAAAAAATCGGACAACTGAAATTAAAATCAACAGATGGTAAGTTCTATGAGACTGACTGCGCGAATACAGAAACTATATTCCGTATTATTCAAACAATTCCCTCTCCGAAAGCAGAACCTTTCAAATTATGGTTAGCCAGAGTCGGATACGAAAGAGTGCAGGAAATAGAAGATCCAGAATTAGCAACAAAAAGAACTAGAGCATTGTACAAAGCGAAAGGTTATTCCGATTCCTGGATTGAAAAAAGAATGAGAGGTATTGAAATCCGGGAAACACTAACTGACGAGTGGAAAAAACGCGAAGTTGGAGAAGACAGAGAATACGCAATTTTAACGGCAGAAATTTCCAAGGCAACTTTTGATATGACCCCATCAGAATACAAAAAATTCAAAAACTTAAAAAGAGAAAATTTACGCGATCATATGAACGATTTGGAATTAATCTTTACAATGCTGGGAGAAGCATCAACCACTGAAATTGCTAAAAGTAAAGACGCTCGAGGATTCCCTCAAAATAAAAAAGCTGCAATCCAGGGAGGAACGGTCGCTGGTCATGCAAGACACGAATTGGAAGAAAAAAGCGGAAAAAGAGTTTCTACTAAACAAAATTACCTAAAAAGTCCACAAAAAGGAAAATTATTAAAGGATGTTAAGCAAAGCTTGATTCTCGCTGATGCTCGAAATAAAGGAAATTAGAGGATGATAAGGGATTATATAGATTCCCGCTTTCTCTTACAGGATAAACGCGGGAATGACAGAGAAAAAGAAGATCCTTCGCTGCGTTCAGGATGACGCTTGAAAATTAGTGGCAGGTGGCGGCGCGGGTGAAACCGGCTTTTTTGGCTTGGGCTTCAGTACAAAACCAGGCTTCACCTAAATCTTTTTCCACAATGGTAAATTCATATTGAGCGCAGCCCGGAAAATAATAATTTCTGGCGGAACTATTTTTATCGGTATTGCCTTTAATGTTGCATTTAGGATTATCCGGATTAATTGTTTGATAGCATTTTGAAGACCAAATACCAATTTTCGATTTTTTTGTTTCGTCGGCGATTCTCTTAATTGATTCTGTCTGGCTGGTATTATCAGAATGATATCTTACCCAACCGCTTTTCAACATTTCCAAATTAATCAAGTTGTTATTAACATAAAGCAATGCCATGGGACGGCCATATTGGTCAATAATCTGCTCCTTAACGATAACTCTTTTACCTTTGGTTAATTTTGTTAACAAATCTTTAGCTTCTTATCCGCCGCAAAATTCCAGTTCTGGCGCATCAACATGTCTTAAGCGCAAACGAACATCGTGGTCTAAAAGAATGGTATCACCATCCAAAACCTCAAGAACAAGGATGCCCTGTCGTTGGTCGCTCGTCGTTAGTCTTTGGAATAAAACAAAATTAACAAGAAGAGAACAAAGAAGAAGAATCTTAAGCATAAAAATAATATATCACTTAAAGGATTTTAGAGGAGAATTAAAGGAAGGAAAGAAACTTACCGTTTTGGAGATTGTTTCTTCCGACGAGACTTGCCTCCCATGCCAATATTCCGGCGCTGACGGGTCCGGGAATCGCGGGTTAATAATTTCGCTTTTTTCAAATCAGGCCGGAATTTTTCTTTGTCCGCCAAGGACAAAGCTCGGGAAAGACCGTGAATCACCGCCGCGATTTGACCGACTTTGCCGCCGCCTTCGCATTTAATCGTCGCGAAATATTTCCCCATTGTATTGGTTATTTCAAACGGTTTAAAAAATAATTTTTCAGCCCCTTTTTGAGGAAAATATTTTTCAATTGGAATACCATTGACGGTTGTTTCGCCCTTACCGGCATAAAGCCTGACTTTAGCTTGAGCTTCTCGGCGGCTCCCAACTACCGAAATATATTTTGGTTTTTCTTCTTTTTTAGTTCTTGGCATAAACTTTATTGTTATAATGTTATCCTGTTATCTTGTTATAATGAAATTCTCCGGAAACAAATTAACATTATAGCATTATAACAATCTAACAATTTCCTCTTTACTTAAATTGACCTCCATATGGATGCTCTGAGCCAGAATAAACATATAGCCGTGTTAACATTTTGTCCTTTAATTTATTTTGCGGCAGCATTCCGGCAACGGCGTGAGAAATCAATCTGTCCGGATGACTGGCTCTCACTTGAGAGGCAGTTTGGGTTCTTAAGCCGGCAGGGTAACCGGTATGATGATAATAATTCTTTTTATTTTCTTTATTGCCGGTTAATTTCGCGGTTTGGGCATTAATCACAACCACAAAATCGCCGCAACCAAGATTACGAATAAAATACGGTTTACTTTTCCCCATTAATAACCCGGCAATTTTGGTTGATAATCGGCCAACCACTTGATCATGAGCATCAATTAAGTGCCATACTCTTTGGATATCACTTTGTTTGGTATTATATGTCTTCATTTGGCTTTGGTTTCTTGCAACACTGAATCACTGAATTTACAGAAACACAGAACTTTCAGTGTTTCAAGATTTTTTCTGTGTTTTAGTGTTTGCAGGCTTCTGATTTCCATCTTCCGCTTTCTTAATTCCAGCTTCCAACTTCTCACTTCTATCTTCTTTCTCCACGAGTTCCATCTTCACCATCATTGCCCTATCTCCCAATCTTGTTCCCAATCTAATAATTCTTGTGGAACCGCTTTTTTTAACCAATTTATCAACCAACCCTTTTATCGCCTTGGCTTTGCTTTCGGTTGTGACAATATGACCGCAAGTTAATAACGAAGAAGTGAGGTTTTTAAAAAGAGACTTTCTTTCGTTGGCGTCTCTGGATAGTTTTCGGCCAAATACCCCGTGTCGCATTGATTACTCCTCAAATCCTACTCCCTTTTCCTTCAGGCCGGCTTCGATAATTTTAAGGGATTTAGAACCTAAATTTTTAACTTTGGCGATCTCTTTTTTATTAGAAGCCAAAACATCCGCCACGGTTTTAAAACCAGCTCTTTCTAAAGCATTAGAAATTCTCACCGGCAAATTTAACTCTTCAATCATTAAGTTTAAGGCTTCCCGGGAGACTTTTTCTTCTTTTGGTTTTTGTTCTTCTTCAACTTTTCTCGGTTCGATAATTTGGTTGAAATAAGTAATTAAGATTTTGGCGGCCTCTTTTAGGGCGTCAATCGGCTTAATCGAGCCGTCGCTAAGAATTTCCATCACTAAACGATCGTAATTGGTAATCCGGCCGACCCGAGTCGCTTCAATCCGATAGTTAACCGAAAGAATTGGAGAAAAAGCGGCATCAACCGGAATCACTCCCAAGCTTTGACTTTCCCGATCTTCAAAAGGAGAATAGCCATAGCCTTTTTCCACGGTCATTTCGACGTCCAGTTTTGATTTTTTATCGGAAAGATTGGCTAAAACCAAATCCTTGCTCACAACTTTAACATTCGCCGGCGTTTTAATCTCTTCGGCTTTAACTTCACCCGGACCAATCGCTTCCAAAGTCACTTTCACCGGCTTTTCGCCCTCATACGCAAAACGGATCTTTTTAATATTCAAAATCAGCTCCACCACGTCCTCCTTCATTCCTTCAAGAGAAGTGAACTGGTGGAAAACCCCGGCAATTTTGACATAGGTGACCGCGGCACCCGGAAGACTAGTCAATAATACCCGGCGCAAAGCATTGCCAACGGTATGACCGTAACCTTGTTCTAACGGTTCAATAATAAAAATCCCTTCGTGGTCCGTTGATTTCTCGTTCTTAATTTGAAAGATTGGGCTTAACATTTTTGCTTTTAATATTTTACATCATCTTGAGTAATATTCAACCACCAATTGCTCGTCGACCTGGTCACCGATTTCATCCCTCCTTGGTAACCTTTCGACCTTACCGACCGCGGCTTTTCTGATCAACCACTCCGGCATTATATCATTTTTTTCGGTTAAAGTCTTTTTCAGTGTCGGATTGACCAAAGCTTTAGTTGACAAGTTGATCACATCCCCCGGCTTAACTTCATAGGAAGCGATATTCACTTTCTTGCCGTTAACATAAACATGGCGGTGTGAAACCAATTGGCGGGCCATCGTTCGGGAGGGGGTAAAACCAAGCCGATATACCACATTATCCAAACGCATTTCCAGAATTTTTAATAAAGCTTCACCGGTTGCCCCTTTGGTTTTTCTGGCTAAAGCAAAATAGCGCTTAAATTGATTTTCCATCACCCCGTAAGTTCTTTTAACTTTTTGCTTTTCCCGCAGTTGAATTCCATATTCCGAGGGATTGCGTTTTCTTCTTTGACTATTAACCCCGGGAGTAACCGCCCCTTTTTTATCAATTGGACATTTTGGCGACAAGCAACGCGCGCCTTTCAAAAAAAGCTTTGATTTTTCTCTCCGACAAAGCCGGCATTTATTGTTACCTAATCCTTTCATCTTGTTTATACTCTCCTTTTCTTTTTCGGCCTGGTGCCATTATGGGGAATCGGGGTAATATCAGCAATCATATTCATTTTTAATCCAGATGCCCGAATTGACCTTAAGGCGGCGTCTCTTCCCGGACCGGGTCCTTTAATATAAACTTCAACTTCTTTAATTCCCATTCCTACCAATTTATCGGTTAATTTTTTAACGGTAACCGTCGCGGCAAAAGGGGTTGATTTTCTGGTTCCTTTAAAACCGGAGCTACCGGTCGTTTCCCAAGCCAAAACATTCCCTTCCAAATCAGTGGCGGTTGCCAAAGTATTATTGAAAGTCGCGGTCACAAAAATCTTGGAAAACACGATTTGTTTTTTTGCTTTTGATGCCATTATTTTGTTTTTACTCCTTCTTTTTGGGCTGTTTGGGCGGCCGTATTAAGAACTTCTTTTTTCATCGCCCCAATCGTGACTCTTTTACCTCTTTTGGTTCGGGCGTTACTTCTGGTCCGTTGACCTTTTGACGGAAGATTTTTGGAGTGTCTGCTCCCTCGATAAGAACCGATTTCTTTTAGCCGCTTAATATTTTCCCCAACTTCTTTTCTTAAATCACCTTCAACTTTATAATTTTCTAAGGCTTTAGAAATCCGGGAAACCTCTTCGGAAGTTAACTCACTGGTTTTTTTAACGGTATCAATTTTCGCGTCAATTAAAATTTTTTGCACATTATGCCGGCCCACACCGTAAATATGAGTTAAGGCAATCCAAATTGGTTTTTTATCCGGTATATCAATTCCTACAATTCTTGTCATATATCTATATTGCTAGATTGCTAGATTGTTATAATGAACAAAGCGAATTACAAGCTTTGCTTATAATGCTATAATGTTGGCTCGCGTAGAAACCTTCATTCTAACATTCTAACAATATAACATCATAACAATTGTTTACCCCTGCCGTTGTTTATGCTTTGGATTTTTACAGATCACATACAAAGTTCCCCGTCTTTTAACGATTTTACAGTTGGTACAGCGTTTTTGAATTGAGGTATGTACTTGCATATAATTTTCTATAGTAAATCAGAAAAGCAGTTAATCAGGTTAAGTAAACCTGAGAACAGAATATCAGTAACAATAACTGTTTCCTGCTCTCTGATTTCTTATCCTGATGCTCTAATCAACTGATAGTCTTAATTATTATAATGACACGTTATCCTTTCTTATTTATTTCTGTAAATAATTCTTCCCCTCGTCACATCATATGGCGTCAATTCAACCTTAACTCTATCGCCGGGCAAAATCTTAATATGGTTCATTCTCATTTTACCGGACAATGTACAGAGTAAAATCCTTTCATCCGGCAGTTTAACCCGAAACATCGTATTCGGTAAGGCTTCGGCGACCACCCCTTCAGTTGCAATTCTGTCTTGATTCATTAAGTTAATACTAAATGACCGTTGTTCGTTACAGCAACGGTCTTTTCGTAAAGCCCTGATATTTTACCATCTTTTGTTTTGATTGTCCAGCCGTCATTAGCCAGAACCACATCAGCAGATCCCTGGTTATAAATTACCTCAATTGCCAACACCATTCCGGGCTTAATTTCCGGACTGTGTTTTTCCTGGCCAGGTTCAAAAAAACAAGGAATCGCCGGATCTTCATGTAGTATTTTACCAACTCCATGGCCGGTCAAGGCTCTAACCGGTGAATATCCAGCCTTAACAATTGTATCATTTATGGCTTTAGAAATATCAGAAATCTTGTTCCTTGGCCTAGCTTGTTTTATCGCTTCCTCTAACGCTTTTTCACCAACTTTCAGGAATTTTTGGCTTCCTTGACTAGCCGCTTGCCCCTTGCCGCTAGCCGCTATTGTTGTCCAACTTGTGTCAGTATTAAACCCTTTGTAAAATACTCCCATATCAATTCCCACAATATCACCATTCTCAATTACTCTGGCAGTCGGGATCCCATGAACCACATCCTCATTAATGCTGAAACAGGTAGTCCATTTATAGCCTTCAACTCTTTTAAAGCCTGGTTCACCCCCCAATTTCAGAATTTCCTGCTCGGCCAGTTTATCTAAATCGGCAACAAGAACGCCAGGCTTTACGCCCGCTAAAGTTTTTTCCATGGCGGTTTTCAGGATTTTTCCACCCTGTTTCATAATCTCAATTTCGGCAGGAGTTTTAATTGGAATCATGACTAAATTATATCATGAAATAAGCTTAATAATGACAAAGATAAAATATTAATAGAATTTAAGGGGAAATAGAGGATGTTACCAAGATTAGCTTCGCAAGGGGACGCCTTGCGAAGCTAGAGCCTCGAGAATGTCGGAAAAAACTTTTTCCACCGGCTGTTCGCCGTTAATTTCAATCACTTTTCCCTGCTTCCGGTAATATTCAATCATCGGGTCGGTTTCGGTATGATACTCTTCTAACCTTTTAGTAATTGCTTCCGAAGTTTCGTCATCCCTGGTAATTAATTTCAGTCCACAATCATCACAAAGTTCATCATTTTTAGGCGGAACGGTAATTAAATTAAAATTCCGACCGCATTTTGGACAAATTCTTCTGGCCGATAACCGCCTGATTGTTTCCTCTGTCGATAAAATCAATAAAATCAGTTTATCAATCTGGCTGTTTTTCTTTACCAACTGCTCATCCAGCCATTGACCTTGCGATAACCTTCTGGGAAATCCGTCAAAAATAATTCCTTTACTAATATTTTCATCAACCAAACTTTGTTCAATTAACTGATTGGTTAATTCATCCGGAACAATAATTCCCTGATTCACATAATCAGCAATTTGCCTACCGAAATCAGTTTCCTTCTTAATGGCTTCCCTCATTAGCTGCCCGGATTCCAAATGAAACACTCCGAATTTCTCTTCTAAAAGATCTCCTTGGGTCCCTTTGCCCGATCCCTGCGGACCGGAAATAATAAGATTCATTTTAAAAATCCCTCATAATTACGGCTGATCATCATTGATTCCAATTGTTTTACCGTTTCCAAAACAACCGAAACGACAATCAAAATTCCCGCTCCGCCGATAGATAAAGTCGCGATCCCGGTCATACTTTGAGCAACGGATGGTAAAACCGCCACCACCCCTAAAAACAAAGCACCAGCAAGAGTGATTCTTGTTAAAATCCAATTTAAATATTCGGTTGTCGAGGTGCCCGGCCGGATGCCCGGGATAAAACCGCCGTGTTTTTTCAGCTCATCGGAAATCTTTGACGGATTGAAAACTACCGCCGTGTAAAAATAAGTAAAACCGACAACCAACAGGAAATAAATCAAGTTGTATGATAAACTACCCGGGTTAAAAATCGCTACCATTGATCGGGCAATTGAGGCAATCTGGGGATTGGGCACTTGTTCCAAAAAACGGCCGAACATTGACGGAATTAAAACCAGAGAAGCCGCAAAAATGATCGGGATCATTCCCGCCTGGTTAATCCGCAAGGGCAGATAGGTTGACTGGCCGCCGTACATCCGGCCGCCCCGAATTCTTTTGGCGTATTCGATCGGGATTTTTCTGGCCGCTTCATTAACCATCGTAATACCGCCGATAACCAAAACCGCCATCACGGCAAAAATAATTAAATTGAAAAAGTTTTGAGTTTCCAGGGTAGACAAAGTTTGCCCGATTGAAATCGGAAAACGACCGACAATACCGGCAAAAATTATAATCGAAATTCCGTTACCGATACCGTTTTCGGTAATCAACTCCCCCAACCACATTAAAAAAATTGTTCCGCAAGTCATGGTCACTACCATCGAAATCAAAGCCAGCGGGGATAATGAACCAATTATTCCCTGACTTTTTAAAAGCGCGAGCATCCCAAAAGCCTGGAAAAAGGCCAAGGGCACGGTCACTAATCTCTGATACTGGTTAATTTTCTGCTGACCATATTCACCCTCCTTCTGTAATTCCTCCAATTTGGGAAAAACCATTGTCAGAAGCTGAAAGATAATCGAAGAGTTGATATAAGGGTTAAGACCCAAAGCCATCACCGAAAAATTCGCCAACGTGCCGCCGGAAAAGATATCCAAAAGCCCTAAGAATTGGTTACCGGCAAAAAGGGATTTTAAAGCGGCAATGTTTACGCCCGGGACCGGAATATGGGCCGCCAAACGAAAAACAAACAGAAGAAATGCGGTATATAACAGCTTGCGCCGTAAGTCGGGAGTTCGGTAAATATTTTGAAGAAGCTCTAGAATTTTATTCATGATCTATGTAATTAAAATCAAAAGTTAAAAGTTAAAATGCAAAAGTGCAATTCAAAATTAAAAAGTTTGGCAATTTTGACTTTTTACTTGTATTTTTGACTTTTGATTTTTGAGTTTTGAATTAATTTTCTACTTTTCCTCCCGCCTTCTCAATCTTGGCTCTTGCTCCTTTTGAAACAGGAAGCTTAACTGTCAACGCTACAGACAATTCACCATCCCCTAAAATTTTTATTCCCTTGGGATTAATATCTTTTTCTAAAATAATGCCGTGTTTCACCAACGCCGCGATAGTCACTTCTTCGCCGGCCTTAAAGAAATTAAGAAATTTTAGATTGATTATTGAAGGTCTTTGTCCCGCGGTTTGTTTTCCTTTTCCCCGAAGCAAGGGTAATCTTTTAATTAATGATTTCTTAATTTTCGTGCCTTCAAAAAAAGGAGAAATATGTCCGCGGGATTTTTGGCCTTTAGAACCGCGGCCAACCGTATGGCCGCCTTTTCCCGAACCGATGCCCCGGCCGATCCTTTTTTTCGGTCTTTTAGTTGTAATTGGTAATTTATTCAGTTCCATAATATTATTTTATAGTAAATCAGCAAATCAGATTATCGGGTTAAGTAAAACAGAGAGCAGTTTATCGGTCGATATTGTTGGTTTCTGTTTTCTGATCTCTTGTCCCGATATTCCGATCAGCTAATATTCTTAATTTCTTTAACGCCTCCATGGTTGCATAGACATTTGAGGCTTTATTTTTCGTTCCTAAACATTTGGAAACAATGTCTCGAATGCCGGTAACGCCGATCACCGTTCTGACAGTTCCGCCGGCGATGACCCCTGCACCCGGCGGGGCCGGTTTTAACAAAACTTTGGCTGCTCCCAGTTTAACATAAACTTCATGAGGAATGGTGTTACCTTTTAAAGGAATGGTAATCAAATGCTTTTTCGCGTAAGTCGTCGCTTTGACCACGGCCGATGAGACTTCCGTTGCCTTTCCCAAACCGACGCCAAGCCGGTCTTTGCGGTCGCCAACAACCATCAAAACGGAGAAGGATGAGCGGTTGCCGCCTTTGGTTTTTTTGGATACGCGGTTAACTTGAATTATTTTTTCTTCAAATTCCGATTGAACCTTAGGTAAATTTTGATTGTAATTTGATCGGTATGGCATAATGCGAATTTAAAATTTCAAACCTTCCTCCCTGGCACCTTCGGCGAATAATTTTACCACGCCATGGTATTTGTATGGACCTTTATCGAAAACAACCTGAGAAATTTGGGACTTTAGGGACTTTTGGGCAAGCAACTTTCCCGCTTCCCGAGCATTTTCTTTTTTATCGCTTACCGAAAATAAAGTTATTCCCTTATTATCGTCAATAATTTGTCCATAAATAAATTTATTGGAACGGAAAACCGTTAATCTCGGCCGGTTGGAAACGGCTTTAATTTTATTTCTGGTTCTTAATTTTCTGACTTCTTTTTGCATATTACTTTTTGACGCCTCCAGCAACGACACCGACTTTGGCTTGTTTACCCGGCTTTAATTTAATTTGTTCGCCTTCATAGCGGATACCCTTACCTTTATAAACGTCGGGCGGCTTAATGGCGCGAATATTAGCGGCTACCTGTCCAACTAATGATTTATCAATACCCGATACCGTGATTTTGTTTTCAACCGTGATAAAGGTAATTCCATCCGGAGCCGGAAAGTTAACCGGATGAGAAAAACCCAAAGCAAAAACCAAATCATTACCGTTAAGGCTGGCGTGAAAACCGGTGCCTTGAATTTCCAAACCTTTAGTCCAACCGTCAGTTACCCCTTTAATCATATTGAAGATAATCTGGCGCATGGTTCCATGCATCGCTTTGGTTTTTCCTTCTTCATTGACTCGGGCAACTTCAATTTTATTATCTTTAATCACGGCGTTAATTTTAGAATTAATTGCCTGAATCATTTTTCCTTTCGGCCCTTCAACCGAAACCAAACCGTTTTCGATTTTTACGGTTACACCTTGAGGAATTTCAATTGGTTTTAATCCGATTCTACTCATATATTTTTTACCAAACTTGGCAAATTAATTCACCGCCAAGATTGATGATCCTAGCCTCCTTCCCGGTCATTATTCCTTTGGGAGTGGATAAAATATTGATCCCGCTTCCTCCGAAAACATTTTTAATTTCTTTGGCTTTAACATAAACCCGCAGTCCCGGTTTAGAAATAATTTTTACACCAATCAAGGCCGGCACTTTTTTAGCATACCGCAAGTCTATTTCAATAGACTTGGCAGCTTTTTCGCCAGTCACCTGATAATTCCTAATATAGCCGTTTTTCTGTAGCACCCTTATCAGATTTTCTTTAGGACGAGAATAAGAAACCGTGGCGGTCTTTAAATTAGCCATATATGCGTTTTTAATTCTTATTAATAAATCACAGGTTTGATCCATATTTTGGTTACCAAGAGGCTTTTTTAACCCCCGGTAAATCTCCTTTACTCGCCAGTTCTCTGAAACACAACCGGCATAAGCCAAATATCCGGATAGTTGCCCGCGGCCGGCCGCACAAAAGGCACCGGTTCCGAAATCGGGATTTGTATTTTGGTCTTTTAGTTTGTTTTACAAATTTCGCTATTGTCGCCATTTTATTTTTCAAAAGGTTTACCCTGAGCGTTAGCGAAGGGCATTCCCAATAATTCAAGCAATCTTTTATTGTGCTTGCTGTCTGTAGAATTCATCACAATCGTAATTCCTAAACCTTTATTTTTTTCGGTCCGGTCAAATTCCACTTCCGGAAAAACAATTTGTTCGGTAATCCCTAAGGTATAATTTCCTCGCTGGTCAAAAGCGGTTGGGGAAACGCCCCGAAAATCTCTCACCCGCGGCAAAACAATGGTAAAAAGCTTTTCCAGGAAATCAAACATTCTTTTGCCCCGCAAAGTCACGGCTAAACCGATCGGATCGCCTTTACTAAGTTTGAAACTTGCGATCGAAACTTTGGCTCGGCAGAGTTTTGGTTTTTGACCGCAAATTAGAGATAATTTCGTTTGCGCTTTAGTTAAAACGCCGTCATCATGAGCCGCTTCTTTAAGACCTAAGTTTACCACAACCTTCAAGATCCGCGGAACAGCCATCACATTTTTCAGTTCCAATTCTTTAACTAAAGCTGGCGCAATTTCCTTTTGGTATTTGGTTTGTAGGTTTTGCATATTGATTTTGGGTTAGGGAGATTCACTTAACCATTACCTCTTCACCAAACTAACTGCCTTACCTTAACCCTTGCCTAATTCCTAGCTTAGATTACCTCCTTACATTTTTTACAAATTCGGTTTTTTTCTCCTGATTTTTCTACCTGATAACCAACCCGAACAACCTTACCGCATTTTGGACAAATTAAGCTTAAGCTGGATGCCGGCAACGGTTTGGTAATATCAATAATTCCCCCTTTGTCTTTACCATCCCGGCTTTTGGCGTGCTTTTTATAGATATTAACCCCGCCAACGAGAATTTTTCCCGCTTTGATAAAAACTTTTTCCACGGTTCCGGTTCGGCCCTTATCTTTGCCGGCCATAACTTTCACTTTATCGCCTTTTTTGATTTTCATTTTTACGCGTCATTCCGAGCAAAGCGATGAATCTAGCAAAGCGATTTATACGCTCACTTTGTTCGCTAGTTCCTTCGGCAAATGTCTCAGGATGACAATTCTCCTATACTAACTCCTGTGCCAGTGATACTATTTTTTTATAACCTTTTTCTTTAATTTCTTTGGCCACCGGGCCAAAAATTCTCGTCCCTAGAGGATTACCGTCTTTATCAATAATCACCGCCGCGTTGTCGTCAAAACGAATGTAAGATCCATCAGGACGTTTCATCTCTTTCGCTGTTCGGATAACTACCGCTTTAACAATCTGCGAATCTTTAACCAAATCGGCTTTGGTTGAATCGGCTTGATCAATCACACAGGTAATCTTATCCCCGATGCGGGCGTATTTCTGTTTAGGCTGCCCGTCAATATGAATCAGCATTAGCCGTTTAGCCCCGGTATTATCGGCCGGAATCAACATTGTTCTTAATTGAATCATTTCTCGGTTCCTTTCGTCTTTAGCTTCTCGTCTTTAGCTTCTCGTCTTTAGTCTTTCGTCTCCCGTTTCTAACTTCTAATTTCTTATTTTCAATATCCAACTTCCCGCTTCCCGCTTCTAACTTCTCAACGATAGTCCAGTGTACTCTTTTAGAAATCGGTTTACATTCTACAAAAGTCACCTTATCGCCAACCTTGGCGCCCAAATCGTTATGAACCAGGTATTTCCGCTTTTTCCAAATTCTTTTTTTATACAGCGGGTGAATCGTCATGATTTTTATCTCCACCGCCGCGGTTTTATTCATTTTCGCAAAAACAACTATTCCGGTATTTGTTCTCATTTTGCCTCCTTTTGCCTGGCAATCGATTTTATCTGGGCAATTTCATGACGTTTGGTTGCCGGCAGACGCCAATTTTTAATTTTCCCCATACGTAATTCCAAACCGGCTTTGATAAATTCCTGTTCGGTTTTTTTCAATAATTCGGTTAATTCCGTTGGCGTCTTTAAATGTAATTCTTTCAAATCTTTTCTTTTCATTCTCATTCCTTAGCGACAAAACTGGTTTTGATTGGTAGTTTTTGTCCGGCTCGAGTCATTGCCAGTTTAGCCAGTTCCCGCGTTACCCCGCCGATTTCAAATAAAATCTTTCCCGGCACAATCGGAACGACATAACCGGCAATATCGCCTTTGCCGCCGCCCATTCTTGTTCCGGCGGCTTTTTTGGAAAACGGTTTGTCCGGAAAAACCCTTGTCCAGACCCGGCCGCCTTTTTTGGTAAAAAAGATGATGCTTCTTCGTGCCGCCTCTAATTGAACGGCAGTTACCCATGACCGGCCTTCTGATTTTAAGCCAAATTCGCCAAAAGCCAATTTTGATCCCCTTTCGGAAATTGTTTTGGCGCTGCCGCGAAATTGTTTTCTAAATAATTGTTTTTTTGGCTGCAACATAATAGTAAATTTAAAATTTAAAAGTTAAAAATCAAAAGTTCAGGTCTAAAGTAAAAATTTTGAATTTTGAATTTTGACTTTATTTATATATCCAAACCCTAATTCCAACATATCCTGATTTTGTCAAAGCCGGCGTGGAAGCGAAATCAATATCCGCCCTAATTGTTCCTAAGGGAATTTTTCCTTGGACAAATCTTTCTCGGCGGGCAATCTCTGACCCACCAATTCTTCCCGATAAAATAATTCTTATCCCTTTAGCCCCTGCCATCATCACTCTTTCCATCGTTTTTTTAGCCACCCGCCGAAAAGGAAGCCGGCGTTCGATATCCGAGGCAATTCTTGTTCCGACCAAAAGAGCCGAAAGTTCCGGACTTTTAACTTCCAGCACTTCAATTTGGAGGTTTTTTTCCGGCTGATTAATCGAAACCATCGGAATCAAGGCTTTTTTGATTTCCTCCAAGCCAGCCCCGCCATGTCCGATAACCACCCCGGGCCGGGAAACGCTAATAATCACTTTCGTTTTATTGATTAACCGATCAATTTCCACACCGGTAATACCAGCCAATCTTAGTTTAGCCAATAAATATTTGCGGATATTTAAATCCTCCAGTAAATTTTTTGAATAGAGTTTTTTTTCCGAAAACCACTGGGAATTCCAGTTACGTCCGGCGGCAATTCTAAAACCAATTGGATTTATCTTATGACCCATTATTTTTTACCTTTCTTTGGTTCTTGTTTCTCACTTCTAACTTCTAACTTCTTATTTCCCACTTCCAACTTCCCACTTCCAGCTTCTAATATTACTGTTATATGGCTTGTTCTTCTTTTGATTGAGTGAGCGGTTCCCCGAGAAACCGGTTTAAAGCGTTTTAAAAACGGTCCTTCATCAATTTGGATCCTTTTTATCTTTAGATCTTCTGATTTTTGTTTAGTATTATTAACCGCGTTGGCAATCGCCTGCCTTATGGTTTTAGCCAACGGCATGCCGCTTTTTTGCGGAATTTGATCTAAATAAATCAGGCTTTTTTCCGCCGAAAAATTCTTTTTTATTGCGCGGGCAACTAACCGCAGTTTTTCCGGTGAAATCCCAATATATTTTGATTTTGCTGTAATTAACATATTAAGTTTTCTCGAGTATTCTTTTTACTACTTGTCCATGACCTTTGAATGTCCTGGTTGGAGAAAATTCCCCTAACCGATGACCTACCATCGCTTCGGTAACAAACACTTCTTTAAATACCTTTCCATTATGAACCGCAAACTTTTTACCGACGAATTCCGGCGGAATTTGCGATGCTCTGGCCCAGGTTTTAATGGGATCATTAACATTAAGTCCCTGTTTCTGGACTTTTAAAAGCAGTTTTTGATCAATATATGGACCTTTTTTTGAACTTCTTGACATATTGTTAGTTATTTAAAAGTAAATCAGTAGATCAGAAAATCGGGTTAAGTTAAGCAGAGAACAGTTTATCAGTAAATATTACTGATCTCTGTTTACCGATCTCTTGTCCTGGTAATCTGATTAACTGATAATCTTTAATTTTATTAACTTATCCTTTTTATCATTAAATAATTGCTGTATTTTGTTCGATTGCGGGTTTTTTTACCCCGGGCTGGTTTGCCCCAAGGAGTTTTTGGCGTATCCATTCCTTCGCCGCTTCGACCTTCGCCGCCGCCGTGCGGATGAGAGTTAGGGTTCTGGGCGGTTCCCCGGACCGTCGGCCGGATTCCCCGATGACGCATTATACCAGCTTTTCCCCAAACTTTATTCTTCCAATCAAGATTACCGACTTGGCCGATGGTCGCAAAACAATCCAAAATAATTTTCCTGGTTTCACCGGAAGGTAACCGGACGTTAGCAAAATCACCCTCCCTGGCCAGAATTACCGCTTGCGTTCCCGCGCCGCGGACAATTTGACTGCCTTTTCCCGGCGTCAATTCCAAATTATGAATCGGCATCCCGACCGGAATATTTCTTAAGGCGGTACAATTACCGAGTTTTGCTTCCGCTTCTTTCCCGGAAACAACCGATTGGCCGATTTTCAACCCTTCCGGACTTAAAATATAGCGTCTTTCGCCATCAAGATATTTGATCAAAGCAATCCGGGCGGTCCTAATCGGATCGTACTCAATTGCTTCTACGGTTGCCGGCATATCGAATTTTTTTCTTTCCCAATCAATCGTTCTGATTCTTTGCGCCGCCCCGCCGCCTTGGTGGCGGGTCGAAACTTTGCCTCCCATGCCGCGACCGGAATTCTTTTTCAATTTTTTGGTTAATCTTTTTTGAATATTCATTTTTTAGTTTCCGTTTCAAACATTTCAATTTTTTGTCCTGAACGAAGTCGAAGGATCGCTTTTTTCCAGGGGGCGGCCGGCAAACTTTTCCTGGTTTTCCAGGATTTTTTAGTTTTTCCCTTGACAATCACGGTTCTGATTGAAACCGTGTCCACGCCAAAAACTTCTTTAATCGCTTTAGTAATTTCTTTTTTGCTTGCTTTAATATCAACCGCAAAAGCATAGAGTCCGCTATTCATTAATTTTTCCGTTATCAATGGTCTTTTAATCAGTTCTTTTTTCATTTTTTTACATCCTCCAGGGCTTCCGGGGTAATCAGAATTATTCCGGCGGTTAAAACCTGATACGGCGAGAGATTTCTGATTTCTGCAACCGTTACGCCGTCAAGATTTGCGATGGTCCTTTTTAATTCCGAAGATTTAGCCGGCAGAACAAAAAGAAACTTTTTTGATTTAGTTTCTTTTTTAATAATTTCGATTAATTTTCCGACTGGTTTAACTTTTCCCTTGGTTTTTTCCAAATCGGTTACTCCAATAATCTTTTTATCGGTTAGCATTTGCGATAAGGCACTTTTCAAGGCTAGCAGGCGCATTTTTTTGGTCATAATCAGTTGATAATTCTGGCTGCCGGTCGGACCATGAGCTTTACCGCCGCCGACAAAAACCGGGGCTTTAATATCCCCGTGACGGGCCTTGCCGGTACCTTTTTGACGATAAATTTTTCTGGTTGAGCCAATTACTTCCCCGCGGGTCTTGGCGTGAGCGCTAGCGGATCTTTGGTTGGAAAGATAAACTCTCACCGCCTGCGCCATTAGGGCCGGATTAATTTTCGCGCCAAAAAATTCCTTGGGAAAGGTTAGTTTTTCTTCAGTTTTACCCTCTAAATTGTAAATATCAGTTGTTAACGCCATGTTTTACCTCAATTTCGACCAGTCCATTAACCGGTCCGGGAATTAAACCCTTAACGACTAATAAATTTTTTTCCGGATCAATTTCCATCACTTTTAAATTTCGAACCGTCACGTTGTCCGAACCCATATGACCGGCCATTCTCTTACCTTTCAAAACTCGGCCCGGAGTGGTGGTCGTCCCGATTGATCCGGGCGCTCTTTCCCGATCGGATTGACCGTGAGTTCTCGGACCACCCTTGAAATGATATCTTTTAACCGCGCCGGCAAAACCCTTACCCTTTGATATTCCCATGACATCAACAACATCCCCGATTTTCAAGACATTCCCAATCTTTATCTCACTGCCAGGCTGAAGATTTTCACTGATTTCCTGCGGATTCACACTAATTTCGCGTAAAAAACGGTGGGTTGTTTTCCCCGCTGTTTTTGTTTTCTTCGTACCAAATCCGACTTTTAACGCATTGTAGCCGTCTTTTTCCGTAGTTTTAATTTGCACCACCGAACAAGGACCGGCATTAATCAAAGTAACCGGATATCTGATTCCTTTTTCGTCAAATCTTTGTGATTGACTAACTTTTATACCTAAAATTGCGTTTGCCATATAATTATATTTCAGGCACCAAAAAAGGTGCCGTGGCACCCTTTAATATTCATGCCATTCCTTCACTCTTAATTGGTACTAAATTTATCCTCCATTTAAGATGGGAATATTATAACGGAAATAAAGAAAAAATGCAAAGGGCGGAAATTAGAGGAATTTAAAAGTCGAGAGGATTTGGTCAAGAATCGCTATGTGCTGCTCTTCTCCCGTCGCTTTAATTATCAAAAACGAATCGCCCATGCGAATTTTGAGTATTTTGAATGACAGAGGTGTTTCTTTTTCTATTCCCGAAATTGCTTCTGCATTTTTATTGTCAATTTTCATTTCAGTATCTTTGTAATTAGAAAAAGAGTTCAGGTAGTTCTCTTGACGGAAATTTTGGAATTCTTTATCGTCTTTATTTAATAAAAACAAGATTAAATAGCCCCTATTTTTGGCGACTTCACATTGATTTTCGTCGGGATTTGCGTATGGTCCGCTTGAGATCAAACCAGTAAAATTTCCATCCTCACACGGCATAAGGCTTCCTGGATATTTGAAACCAAAGCCCAGTCTGGTATTTTTGTATACTTTCCAGTTGGCGGTTTCATCGGAAATTGCGGTTGGAATTTGCGTAGGTAATGTAGCAACGGTGGGTTGGGCGGATGGCTGGGAAGTATTTAAAGATTTTCCCAGCAAAATACCACAGCCGCCAACAACTACCAATAAAAAAATCATTTCTAAAACTAAAGGTAATTTAAATTTAGGAGAAGGAGGAATGGGTTGGGTGGAAATAGTTTCAGAAAGGTTTGGTTCGGGTTGATTTATTTTGGGATCCATATTTTTATTTTCCTCTTTCATCTAATTGCTGTCAATTGTATCTTTCTGTTTTTGCAATCAACCAAGGCTTTATAAGAAAATTTCGTCAAGAAACTAATGCCCAAAAGCGGCGCGCTTTCAGAGATTAAAACCTGAATGTAATTTTTGACTCCTTCCATGGACACGATTGCCAAAGCAACTGGCACATTAATAATTTGACCATTGGCAATCTGCACCCTCACAATATTAGTGCTTTTCAGCCCCAATTCTTTGGCAATTTTTGGCGTGATTTGCAAATCTCCAGAAAATCCCGCGTCTAAGATCGTTAATGGTTTCTGCACAAATTGCTCCCAACCGATGACTACTTCTATCCAGGGAACGTTTCCGATAAAAATGCCGTTGATCATTGAAAATAGGTTCTGGCGATTGTTTCTGCAGCAGTGAAGCCAATTTTAACCAAATAGAAAATCTTGACCGGTTTTGCCAAAAAAAACTTCTTTTGAATCAATTTCTATTGCTAAATATCCGCCGTTTTTCTTCGGTTCGTATTGAGCTTTTATTTTCGAATAAATTGCCTGTCCTTTGGTCGCAATTTTTTCAATATCAGTCTTTTTAAGAAGATCGTCGTTATTGTTCATCTCAAATTTAATATAGCATAATTCAAAAAGAAAATACAGCCATCAATGAGGCTAGTCGAATCTGAAAGTGGAGAGGATTTGATTATATATTTCTAATTGGCTGGATCATTTGTTGGATATTTGAAAGATAATCTCTCGGAATTATACGTTTTCCAGTTGGCGGTGAAATCTGGAGTCGGAGTTGGGGTGGTTTGGGAGATTGGGGGTGTTGGGGAAGAATAATTAGAGGATGTTAAAGGATAACTAAAGGACAATAGCGGAAATAATACATTACAAATTTACATGCTATCGCCTTATTATTTGTGACAGAAGACGGAGGCAGGTTTAAGGAGGAATTTTGTATGGATTCCCACTTTCCCTTACCGGGTAAACGTGGGAATGACAGAGGGAATTTACATCTTAATCTCTATGTCAACGCCGGCCGGAAGATCAAGGTGTTGAAGAGAATCAATGGTTTTATCCGTTGGTTCAAGAATATCAATCAATCTTTTATGAGTAAGAATTTCGTAATGTTCCTGGGCGTCCTTATCCACATGAGGCGAAGTGGCAACGACAATTAATTTTCTATCAGTCGGAAGGGGAATTGGACCCGATATTTTGGCACCAGTGGAGAGAGCCGCTTCCAAAATTTTCTCAGCCGCTTCGTCAATCACCCGATGATCGTAAGCTTTTAGACGGACTCTGATTCTTCCTTTTGGCATATGTCAAAATACAGGTTTTTAATTATGCAATGATTTTTGAAACGACTCCGGCGCCAACCGTATGACCGCCTTCGCGAACCGCAAATCTTAAACCTTGTTCAAGAGCAACCGGTTGAATTAATTTCACCGTCGATTTTGTGTTGTCACCAGGCATTACCATTTCGACGCCGGCCGGTAAGGTGACTTCACCAGTCACATCAGTCGTTCGAATATAAAATTGCGGTCTATAGCCGGTAAAGAACGGCGTATGACGGCCGCCTTCTTCCTTAGTCAAAATGTAAATTTCCGCTTCAAATTCGGTGTGCGGGGTCATTGATCCCGGTTTCACAATCACTTGGCCTCTTTCAACATCGGATTTTTCAATTCCTCGAAGCAAAATTCCGATATTATCACCGGCTTGACCTTCATCAAGAGATTTTCTAAACATTTCGATTCCGGTAACCACGGTTTTCTTAGTCGGTCTTAAGCCGACAATTTCCACTTCCTCGTTAATTTTAATTTTACCTCGATCAACTCTTCCGGTAACAACGGTGCCCCGGCCTTTGATCGAAAAAACATCTTCAATCGGCATTAAAAATGGCTTGTCAAGATCTCTGACCGGAGTCGGAATATATTCATCAACGGTTTTCATCAATTCGATAATCTGTTTTTCCGCTTCCGGATCACCTTCCATGGCTTTCAAAGCGCTGCCGCGAATAATCGGAACTTTGTCACCCGGGAATTGGTATTTGGTTAACAATTCGCGGATTTCCATTTCCACTAATTCTAAAAGTTCCGGATCGTCAACCATATCAACCTTATTCAGGAAAACAACAATGGCCGGAACATTAACTTGGTGAGCTAAAAGAATATGTTCTCGGGTTTGAGGCATCGGGCCGTCTGGAGCCGAAACGACTAAAATCGCGCCATCCATTTGGGCGGCGCCGGTAATCATATTTTTAACAAAATCCGCATGACCGGGACAATCAATGTGAGCATAGTGACGGTTCGCAGTTTCGTATTCGCAATGATGAATATTAATCGTGACTCCGCGGGCTCTTTCTTCCGGAGCGTTGTCAACTTGATCGTAGTTCATGGCGACGGCTAAATTTTGTTTAGCCAAAACTTTCGTGATCGCCGAAGTTAAAGTGGTTTTACCGTGATCAACATGACCAATTGTCCCAATGTTTAAATGGGGTTTGGTCCGCTCAAATTTTTTTCTTGCTTCTTCTGCCATTTTAGTGAATTTAAAAAAGAGGACCCTGCCTCTACTTTTTTGTATTTTACAAGCTAGGAGAACCTATGTCAAGGGGGGAATTGTTATATTGCTAGAATGTTAGATTGTTATAATGCTAGATTGCTAAAATGTTTAGGAAAATTAGAGGAGATGTAAGCAAAGCTTGATTCTCGCTGATGCTCGAAATAAAGGAGGGTCCTTGACAGGTCAGAGTTGGTTGATCGGTATTCTGGTTGTCTGATTTACCGGTTCTCTGGTAAATAACCAAGAATATCGAGGGAGTTGGGGCAATAAGGAAAATAATTTATTAACTCCCTAGGTGTCGTATCTGTTCCACCCCCCAGGTGGAAGATTCCATTTGCCACCAGGAAAATTGGGGGGGTCGGGATATCAGAGATTTACAGAACCTTAAAGAATATTAGAGGAAAATTAAAGGAGGGGTATTTGTATAGATTCCCGCTTTCCCTTACAGGGTGAACGCGGGAATGACATGGAAAGAGAAGATTCTTCCCCTTCGACATACTCAGGGTCAGAATGACAAACTTCCATTCGGGATGACGCCTTAAACCTTTTTAGCCGTTAATTGTTCCTGGATGTTTTTAGGAACTTGGTCATAATGGGACGGTTCCATATAATAACTGGCCCGGCCTTGAGTTAAACTGCGTAAAGTTGTTGCATAACCCGGAATTTCCGCCAAGGGTACCATGCCGTTAATAATTCTTAAAGCTCCCCGAGACTCGGTTCCCAGAATTTGTGCTCTCCGGGAAGAAAGATCGCCAATCACCGTTCCTAAAAATTCTTCGGGGACGCTGACTTCCAATTTCATAATCGGTTCTAATAAAACCAAGCCGGCATTTTTGGCGCCCGCCTGAAGACCCATTGAACCGGCAATTTTAAAAGCCATTTCCGAAGAATCAACTTCATGAAATGAACCATCATATACCGCCACTTTCATGTCAACTAGGGGATATCCGGCCAAAACCCCTCTTTCCATTGCTTCCAGAACCCCTTTTTCAATTGCCGGAATAAAAGTGGCCGGAATCGCTCCGCCTTTAATTTCCGAAACAAATTTTTCGCCTTCACCGCGGGTTAAAGGTTCAACCCGCAAAAAACAATGACCATATTGACCCCGGCCGCCGGACTGGTGAATGTATTTTCCTTCACCTTGAGCAGTTTTTAAAATTGTTTCTTTATAAGCCACTTGGGGCGCGCCGGTCGTTGCCTCAACTCCGAATTCCCTTTTCATCCGATCAACAATAATTTCCAAATGAAGCTCGCCCATTCCCGAAATTATCGTTTGGCCGGTTTCCTGATCACTTTTAATTCTAAAAGTTGGGTCTTCTTCGGATAAACGATTCAACGCAACACCCATTTTTTCCTGATCGTTTTTAGTTTTCGGTTCAATCGCTAGAGAAATAACCGGCTCGGGAAATTTAATATTTTCCAAAAGAACAGGGTTGTTCTGATCGGCAATCGTATCGCCTGTGGCCGTTTTTACTAAACCGATCACGCCAACAATTTCTCCGGCAAAAGCTTGGTCAATTTCTTCTCTTTTATCCGCATGCATCAAAAGAAGCCGGCCGATTCTTTCCACATTATCCTTACCAACATTTAAAACCGTCGCTCCGGCTTTCAACGTGCCAGAATAGATGCGCACGTAAGTCAGTTTACCAACGTGAGGATCAGCCTGAATTTTGAAAGCCAAACCGGAAAAAGGGGCGTCATTTTTCGGCGGTCTTTCTTCTTCAAGATTGGTTTTGGGATTGATGCCTTTGACCGGCGGCAAATCCAAAGGTGAAGGCAAAAAATCAACCACCGCGTCCAAAACCGGCTGAACGCCTTTGTTGCGCAAAGAACTGCCGCAATAAGTCGGCACCAAACGATTGGCAATCGTCGCTTTTCTCAAAGCCGCTTTTAATTCATCAATACTTGGTTCCTGACCGGCCAAAAATTTCTCAATCAAAGTTTCGTCGTCGGCGCAAATTTCTTCCACCAATATGGCTCTTTCTTTTTCTACTTCATCCTTCATCTCTGCGGGAACTTCGGTCGTTTCAAATTTAATACCGGTATCATCCTGCCCCCCGCCTGCGCCAAGGCTTTGGCGGGCAGGCCAAATCAAAGCTTTTCTTTCCAAAAGCAAAACCACGCCTTTAAAAGTTTGCTCGGCGCCAATCGGCAAAGTCATCACGGCCGGCTTGGCGCCCAATCTTTCTTTCACCATTTCCACGACATGCATAAAATCCGCCCCCAGCATATCCATTTTATTGATAAAAACAATTCTTGGAACGTGATATTTATCGGCTTGATGCCAAACAGTGGCGGTTTGGGATTGAACCCCGGCTTCGGCCTCCAAAACGACGACGCCGCCGTCCAAAACCCGCAAAGAACGCTCGACTTCAGCGGTAAAATCCACATGGCCGGGGGTATCAATCAAATTAATCCGGTGATCTTTCCAGAAGGTGGTGATGGCGGCGGAAACAATGGTAATTCCCCTTTCTCTTTCCTGCGCCATCCAATCGGTGACAGTCGTTCCCTCGTCAATATCGCCGATTTTATATGATCGGCCGGTATAGAAAAGAATTCTTTCGGTAGTGGTCGTTTTGCCCGCGTCAATATGGGCGATAATGCCAATATTCCGGACTAAATCCAAAGAAACATTTCTTTCCTTGGTTATTTCAATTTTAGGTTGTTGGGTTGCCATAAATTCAAAACCACCCTTCGCCTTGCAGGCTTCGGAGTGGCTTTTTTAAAAGCTTTAAAAAGGAAGCCCTGCTTCCTAATTAATAATGTTACCAGAATCCCGTATTTAATTCAACCACAGATTATTGGCGGATAAATATTGCATATTTTAACGCTCGAGCGTAGTTTTATGCAATAAAGATTAAACAGGATTGACAGATATTATAAAAAGGAGCAATATGGTTATATGGATCCGGAAAATACACAAACTATCCAACCTGCAATTCCCGTTCAACCAGTAAATCCTCCTGTTCCGCCAGTTCCAACAACTTCAAGGTCTAAATTACCAATAATTTTGGGAGTAATTATTTTAGTTTTGGTTTCTGTTGGAATTTTGCTGGCAAAAAGCGGAAATCTTTCCAAATTAACTGCCAAACCAACACCTAACTTGATCCCAACTCAAGTTCTCGCTCCAACTCCTACTCCGGACCCAACGGCTGATTGGCAAACTTATACAAATAACAAGGCGTTATTTATACTCCAATACCCTCAGGACTGGAAAATAAAGGATGATTGTATAAATTCCCAATGCCTTGGTCAATATTTGACAATTATCGCACCTGATTACAATTATCCTGACGGCAAATTACAGATCGATCAAATTAATAATCAAAATTGCGATAATCTTAGCTCTGTTTCTTGGAGCAAACCGGTTAAAAAATCTGAAATTACAATCGATGGGATAAAAGGCTTAGAAATTTCCAGTAACGATATTGATTTCAACGACAACAAGTCACATCAGTTAAGATCTCTTTGCATCCCAATAAAAAGTCAATCAATTAATATCTCTTTCTGGAGTTTAAACAATCCCACCCAAGAAAAACAATTTACCCAAATCCTTTCCACTTTTAAATTTACCAATTAGTAACGCTTCACTAGATCCTTCGTTTCCCTCGGAATGACAAGGAATTCTACTTCTGATAATGGTCGGTAATGTCGACAATTTGGATCGCATTTTCTTCGGGGAGATAGACAAAAATCACCCGGAATTGACGGTCTAAACGGAAACTATAAAAACCCAGGGATTTTGGTTCCAGTCTTTCAACATGAAGACCGGGATGACGTAAATTTTGGGAAAGAAGTTTGACCTGTTTTTGATGTTTAGTTTTTAAGCCTCTTTTAACTAAATATTTTTCCAATCGAAAAGACAAAGGCAGTACAATCATTATTGTTATTCAGAAAAATATTTGGATTCCTTCAAACCAGCATTAAGACTTTTCAGAAATTCGGGGGAATATTTATTAGTCGCCCGCATTTTGCTAATAATTTCTTTCCGGCTCCGAGTAGTTGGCGGTTCCAGTATTAATTCATCGGCCGCGGTAATAATTTCCGGTCGGCGAAAAATTAGCCGAATCATGGCGCGAAAGAATTCGCTGCGGTTGGCAAATTGATAATCTTTAGTCAAGTTATCAACCAATTTAACTTGGTCTGCTGTTAAAGAAATATTAATGGTACTCATGGAGATATTTTAGCAAAGTTTGGCAAAGTTTGTCAAGAAGCAATTCAGATGACAGATGACGGGGGACTGAAGACGGACAGCAGATAAAACAGAAGAACGGATTGACAGGGATTACAGAAAAGAGTAAAATAAAGACATGGATCCGGAAAATACACAACCTGCTATTCCAGTACAACCAGTTCAACCTGCAATTCCCGTTCAACCAGTAAATCCTCCTGTTCCGCCAGTTCCAACAACTTCAAGGTCTAAATTACCAATAATTTTAGGAGTAATTATTTTAGTTTTGGTTTCTGTTGGAATTTTACTGGCAAAAACCGGAGGTATTTCCAAATTAACAGCCAAACCTACTCCAACCCCCGTCCCCACCCAAATCCCGACCCCAACACCCACCCCTGATCTAACGGCTGATTGGAAAACATATATAAACAATAAATATAGCTTTCAATTAAAATACCCTCCAACCTTGTACTCATGCAATCTTAATAATGAAGATAAAGTATTTATTCTCGATTCGAGTAAAGAAATATGTCCTGGAGAAAATGGAATTATGCCACCGAACGATGCATTTTATTCTATTCATATCGATATAAATACTGGAACAAAAAGTCAGGCTGATTTTATTACTTCATGGCAAAAAGCTAATTTCAAAGCGACTCCAGAAACTAATTTAAATTTACCATTAAATTCCACCAGTTTTACTTTAGAAAAAATTCAAGCCGCACCTGGTCCGAACAAGATGATTATAATTTTAACCCCTCTAAAGGATAGTTATATGACAATTCAAGTTAACGACTTATCTTTGACACAAATTGCATATCAAATTCTTTCCACTTTTAAATTTACAAATTAATAACGCTTCGCTAGATTCTTCACTCCGTTCAGAATGACAATGTACGAGATTGCTTCACTGCGTTCGCAATGACATAAAAAGAAGATCCTTCGTTTCACTCAGGATGACTTTCTGGTATCATTGAAATATGTTGAAGAATAGTTTTATGGGGGTGATATTTACCAATCATGCTTTGCAAAGATTGTGGGAAAGAGGCATTACTCAATCCGATGCTTGGTATAGTTTTCAGCACCCCGATGGCTCAACCGCAGGCAGTACCTCCGGATCAATCAAATATTATAAAGATTATGGAAATCAAAGAATTGAAGTTGTTGCCACCAGAAATGAAAAAAAAGAATGGATTATTCTTTCGGTCTGGTCAAAAATCATGGGCAATAATCAATCGGTTTTCCCGGAACCGGAAAGTTTCGGAATCACGCTTTTAAAGTTTTTTAAACGGAAATTCTTGACTCATCGGTAGATAGTGTTATAATACAGGCTAATGGACGGAGAACAAAATAAACCAACAACCAAACCAATTGGGTTTGTTTTTCTTTTATTGGGAATCGCGACCGCCGTTATTTTCTTTGCTAAACAAGGATTAAATGTTAAACTCCCCAAACCGAATCCATTTTTAACTAATAATTCCAGTACCAACATAACCCCAACTCCAAATCAAACTTCCAACGTTTTAATTACCAATGCCAATCGTGATAAAACAATTACGCTCGGAAAAAATTGGGTCGTGAATTTAGAATTAAGATTAAATAAAATGGCTAAAAATCTTTTGGCGATTGACAATAATAAAGTTATAGCCGTTACCGATTCTCTAAAATACAACAGTACAAAGGATGTTTTTCAAGCCACTTTAAAAACCCTTGATTCAGGAAAAACTAATATTTCAATTACCGATCCCCGCGTTTCCGCGAAGGTGCTTTCCTTTACAATTGCGGTTGAGTAATTCTCTCCAAATAAACCAAAAATTCTTTATTGCCCCCTTTATCCCCAAGAATCGGCGACTCCACCAAACCGATCTTTTGTAATCCTAATAACGTTATCTCCTGAAACACCCGGTCTAAGACTTTTCCGATTTCAACTTCGGGTAAAAACCCTTTTCTTAGAAGCTTTTTTTCGGCTTCATAATGCGGTTTAATTAAACAAACAATCAGACCTTGAGGTTTTAAATTATTTAAAGCGTTGGGAATAATATTTTTTTGTTTGGTCCAGGAAACATCAATAGTAATCAAGTCCATTTTTTCCGGCAAGACCACGTGCATCGCATTGATTCTTTCCATCACCACCACTCGTGAATCATTACGCAAATTCCAATCCAAAACGCCATAGCCGGTTTCCACGGAATAAACCCTCTTGGCACCATGCTGCAGTAAACAATCAACAAATCCCCCAATTGAACTGCCAAAATCGGCACAAATTTTATTCTGGCAATTAATTGAGAATTGGTTCAGGGCAAATTCCAGCTTTTTCCCCGCCCGGCCAACAAATTTTTTAGATTCCATATATATTTAGAAATTGATCTGCGGTTGAGATTATTATTTCTTTATATTCTTTCAATTCCAAAAGTTCTTTATCACCGGTGACAATAATCTGACATTCGCCTGCTATTGCCGCCTCCAAAACCCGATTATCAGGAGTATCTTTTAAGATATTGATTGCTTGAGTTGGATAAACTATTTCAAAATATTTTTTTATTTTATGTTCAAATAGACTCGTTTTTTCTAAAGAAAAATCAAATTTCTTTATTAAAACGTCTGATAATTCGGCCAATAAGACCAAAGAGGTGACGGCTTTTATCTGTCTATCTAAAACTAATTTAAGAATTTGTCGGGGTTTGCCGCCAAAAAGTAAGGCGGAAATTAAAATATTCGTATCAAGAACGACTTTTAGAGGAATTTTTGCCGTGTCGATATCCATAAACTATTCTATCAATATCTTTTTCATCTTTAATTCCTAATTTAGCAGCTTTACTTTTCCCATAAACAAATAGTTTTTCCCATTCTTGGGATTCCTTTAAATATACTCGTAAGGCTTCACGAATTAACTCGCTGCGATTACGATATTCTTTTTTGGCCACTAAATCAACCGCCTTGACGAGGTCTTTAGGAAGAGCAATATTGAAAGTTTGTGTTTGCATACAATTATTGTATATATTCTGTATATGTTTGTCAAGACCCAAATTTTATAATTGGGGAAAATACCAGAGGTAAACTTTTAAAGGATAATTAGAGGAAGATTAAAGAATTGTAAAGGCTATTTGTATAGCTATTACCATCTAAAATGTGCAAACGCTTTATTGCTTTCTGCCATTCTGTGAATATCCATCTTTTTCTTCATTGCCCCGCCTTCATTTTTCAAAATATCCAAAACCTCGGCGGCTAATTTTGCGGCAAAAGAGTGATATTGACTGCTTGGTCTTTTTCGGGCGGCTATAATCAACCAACGGACACCTAAGGCTTCACTGCGGTCACCGCGAACCGGCATTGGTACTTGATAGGCCGCGCCGCCGATTCTTCTTGGCCGAACTTCCATTTGCGGTTTTAAATTATCCATGGCCTGATTTAAAACGGCCAGCGGCTCTTTACCGGTTTCTTTTCCAAGAATTTCCAAAGCGGCGTAAACCTGCTTCTCAATCGGGCTTTTTTTGCCGCTTAGCATTGCCCGATTAATGATTTTTGCCACCAAAACCGATCCGTAGCGCAGATCGGGTTGAGTCACTCTTTTTTTAATGTTGCCCTGTCTTGACATATGTTTTTATTGAGCGGGAGCGGCAGCCGGTGCAGTTGTTGCCGGCTTAACAGACGCAACGGTACCGCCTTTTTTCGTACCATAACGGGAACGGCCCTTTTTCCGGCCAACGACACCGGTGGCATCATATTTTCCCCGAACAATGTGGTATTTTACACCGGGTAAATCTTTAACCCGGCCGCCGCGGACCATCACGATCGAATGCTCGACCAATTCATGACCAATTCCCGGAATATAAGCCGTTATTTCTTGTTTGTTTGACAACCGGACCCGAGCGACTTTCCGCAAAGCGGAATTCGGTTTTTTCGGGGTCATCGTTTTCACCAGTAAAACCACTCCCCGTTTAAAAGGACTTTTAAATTCTTTCATCCGACGTTCCCGGGCGTTAAAAAACTTCCGCAAGGCTTTCGCGCGGCTCTTCTTGGGAGTCTTTTTTCTGCCTTGTTTAATTAATTGATTGATTGTTGGCATAATATCACCCGGTTTTGACCCGATCCGGAAAAACCGGAATCAGACGACCAATAATAACATTTTCTTTCAACCCGAGTAAATGGTCTTCTTTGCCGGAAATGGCGGCTTCGGTCAAAACACTGGTTGTTTCCTGGAATGAGGCCGCCGACAACCAGGATTCGGTGGTAATCGCGGTTTTGGTAATGCCTAAAATGACAATTTGAGCAGTTGACGGTTCGCCGCCTTCAGCCAAAACCCGGGCGTTTTCCTGCTCAAATCTTACTTGGCTGACTAATTCTCCCGGGAGTAAAACCGTATCGCCAGGATTGGAAATTCTCACTTTTTCGCTCATCTTCTTGACGATCACTTCAAAATGTTTGTCATGAATTGGAATTCCTTGAGATTCATAAACACTTTGGGTTTGAGTAATTAAATATTCCTGGGCCGGTCTTAAACCTTTAACTTCCAAAATTTCCTTAATATCCAAGGCGCCGGAGGCCAATTGCGTCCCGGCCGGAATCAAGTCGCCGTCTTTTATTTGCAAATTGCTGGTCAACGGAATTAAATATTCTCTTTCTTCAATCGGTTTCACCCCAACACTTTTGATTTTAATTTTATAGCCTTCGTCGGTTTCCGAGATCGAGATTTTGCCGGAGATTTCCGAAAGCGGAGAAAGCATTTTCGGAATTCTCACTTCCAGCAATTCTTCAACTCTCGGCAAGCCTTGAGTCACGTCTAAACCAACAACCCCGCCGGAATGCTTGGTCCGTAGGGTCAATTGAGTTCCCGGCTCGCCGATTGATTGAGCAGCAATAACCCCGGCTGGCGTCCCGATTTGAATCATTTTTTTATCAGACAAATCCCAACCGTAGCATTTGACACACAAACCGTATTTGGTTTTGCAGGTCAATGGTGAGCGAACGATCGCTAGATTAATTTGTCGCTCTTCAATCAATGGCAAATTTTCTTCATTAACAACCTCTCCTTTTTTTAAAATCACTTTTTTGGTCTTCGGATCAATCAAATCAGCCGCTAAAACCCGGCCAACAATCCGGCCTAAAAAGACTTTTTCCCGTGGTCCTTCGCGATGAATTTCAATCCCATCACTAGTACCGCAATCTTCTTCCCGAATAATCGCGTCGTGAGCCACGTCAACCAATCTTCTGGTCAAATAACCGGCATCGGAAGTCTTAATGGCCGTATCGGTTAAACCCTTGCGGGAACCTCTGGCCGAGGTGACATATTCAAAAACCGACAAGCCTTCCCGAAAATTCGATTTTGTCGGCAAATCAACAATTTTACCTAACGGATCAACCACCAAACCTCTCATCGCTGAAAGTTGCTTCACTTGGTCTTTGGTCGCCCGAGTGCCGCCGGAATCGACTAAAATTCTTACCGAGGAATCGGACGATAAAGCCGCCCAAGTTAAGTCAGCCAGGGTCTCGGTTGTTTCCATCCAAACTTCCCGAATTAATCTTTTCTTTTCTTCGGCGGTGATTAAACCAAAGGAAAAATTTTTCTCGATTTCGGCCACTTTATCGTCGGATTCGGCAATAATTTTAGTTTTTTCCGGAACGATCTTGCAGTCAAAAACGGAAACTGAAACCCCCGATTCGGTCGCGTAAGTAAAACCCAGATTTTTAATCTTGTCAATCAACTCAACTACTTCTTCATGAGTACAAACCCGAAGGGCTTTGGTCAATAATTTTTTAATTCCGGAAGAATTGACCGCCTCGTTAACATATCTTAAGCTGGACGGCAGCTTTTCGTTAAAAATAATTCTTCCAACGGTTGTTTCCAACAATTTTCCATCAATTCTGACTTTAATTTTTTCCTGCAAACGAATTTTGCGGGTTTGATAGGCTAAAATAGCCTCAACAATATCGCTGAAAATCCGATGAGTGTCTTCCCGGACTTCAGCCAAGGTTAAATAGTAAATTCCCATAGCCATTTCTTTATTGGGAACGACCACCGGCGATCCGTCAGACGGCTTTAGTAAATTTTTATCCGGCATCATAAGGTTAATTGACTCTTCGCAAGCCTCGGACGACAACGGCACGTGAACCGCCATTTGGTCACCGTCAAAATCAGCATTGTAGCCAGCGCAGACGCAAGGATGAATCCGAATCGCGTTTCCTTCAATCAGAATCGGATAAAACGCCTGAATTCCTAACTTGTGAAGGGTTGGGGCGCGGTTTAGTAAAACCGGATGGGCTTTGGTAATTTCTTCCAAAATGTCAAAAACCTCGGGCGGCCGGTGCTCCAGCATGTTTTTAGCGTTTTTAACATTCGGGGCAATTCCCCGTTGAATCATTTCCCGTAAAACAAAGGGTTTAAACATTTCTAAAGCCATTTCCTTGGGCAAACCGCATTCCCGAAGATTAAGTTCCGGACCGACGACGATGACGGAACGGCCGGAATAATCGACTCTTTTCCCCAGTAAATTTTGGCGGAATCTTCCCTTTTTACCGCGAAGCATATCGGAAAGCGAGCGCAAAACCCGAATTGTCCGCCGGCCTTCTCTGGTTCGGCGTGGAGCCGAATCAATCAACGAGTCAACCGCTTCCTGAAGCATTCTTTTTTCGTTTCTTAAAATAATTTCCGGGGCACCCAGGTCTAGTAAATGCTTTAACCGATTATTACGGTTAATTACCCGGCGGTAAAGATCGTTTAAATCCGAAGTCGCGAATCTTCCGCCGCTTAATTGAACCATTGGCCGCAAATCAGGCGGAATTACCGGCAAAACGCTTAAGATACAATTGGCCGGATTAACACCCGCCTTTTTCATCCCTTCAACAATTCTTAATCTTTTGGTTGCTTTTAGATGCCGCTGGCCGCTGGTTTTTTGCGCCTCTTCGCGTAATTCGGCTACTAATTTATTAATATCAACCTTGGCAATCACTTCGGTTAAGGCCTCGGCGCCCATGCCGACGTGGAAGAAATCAGTCACTCCATATTCAGAAAGTTTTAAATATTCATCTTCAGAAAGCAAAGATGAAGGTTTTAAAAGACGAACTTTTTCCGTTAGATTTTGGTAAACATCTTTCGCCCGCTGTTCTTCCAAAGCGTATTCGTCCCGAACGGCTTGAGCTTGCTGTTTTTCTTTTAATTCCAATTCTTTAGCCGCTAATAAAACCGCTTCACGGGATTTGATTTTCTTTTCCAGTTCAACTTTTTCTTTGGCGTCATCTTTCTCAATTTCACCAATCTTTTCTTCTTGTTCGTTTTTGATCTTATCAAGTTTCTCATCCAAACCATTTTTAATTTTATTCATGGCTTCTTCTTTTTTCTGATCATCAACCGACAAAACCAAATATTGGGCAAAATAAATCACCGCCTCTAGGGCTCGAGGGGTAATATCCAAAACCAGAGACAAAACCGAAGGAGCGCCTTTGAAAAACCAGACATGAGCAGCCGGAGCCGCTAAAGTAATATGACCCATTCTTTCGCGCCGGACCCGAGACTGGGTGACTTCAACACCGCACTTGTCGCAAATAATCCCTTTATAGCGGATTCTTTTATACTTACCGCAATAACATTCCCAATCTTTAATCGGACCAAAAATTCTTTCGTCAAACAAGCCGTCTTTTTCCGGTCTTAAGGTGCGGTAATTAATTGTTTCCGGCTTGGTCACCTCTCCGTGAGACCACGAAATAATTTCCGCCGGTGAAGCGAGAGTTAGTCTTAAACCGGTAAAATCAACCATATTTTTTGTTTCCATCAGATTACTCCTCCTGCCGAATTGGTTTCAACCGGAACTGTAACTTCCTCGGCACCGGCCGCCACAGCTAGTGCTTTGGCTTGTTTCTCAACTTTTTCTTCATTCACAGGAAAGTTTTGCTCATCGACCACTTTTTCAGTTTCTTCAACCACTCCGGTGGGCGTAACCGATAAACCAAGGCTAGCCAATTCTTTCATCAAGACCTTAAACGATTCCGGCACGGACGCTTGGGGAATGTTGGTTCCTTTAACAATCGCTTCAAAAGCCCGGCCCCGACCAATCACATCGTCTGATTTTAAGGTCAGCATTTCCTGTAAAGTATAGGCCGCCCGATGCGCCTCCAAAGCCCAGACTTCCATTTCTCCCAATCTCTGACCACCCATTTGGGCTTTTCCTCCCAATGGTTGCTGGGTCACCAGGGAATACGGACCAGTCGACCGAGCATGAGTTTTATCTTCAACCATATGAATTAACTTCATCATGTAAGCAATGCCGACCGCCGCTTTTTGTTCAAAAGGCATTCCGGTCCGACCGTCATACAAAACGGTTTTCCCATCTTCCGGCAAACCGGCTTTTTTTAATTCATCAACGATTTTCTGTTCGGAAATTTTTTCAAAAACTGGCACTCCGTAAGAAACGTTTTGTTTAAAAGCCGCCCAGCCCAAGTGGGCTTCCATCAGTTGACCTAAATTCATTCTTGCCAAAACCGACAAAGAGGAAATTAGGATATCAACCGGTGTACCATCAGGCAAGTAGGGCATATCCGCGGCCGGAACAATTTTGGAAATGACACCTTTATTTCCGTGACGTCCAGCCAATTTGTCACCAACAACTACTTTCCTGATTTGAGCGACCTTAACAATCACCTTTTTATTGGTCCCCGGCTCTAGCTCATCGCTTTTTTCCCGATCAAGAATCGATATTCCGATAACAATACCTCTTTCTCCGTGGGGCATTCTTAAAGAAGTATCACGCACTTCTCGGGCTTTCTCGCCAAAAATCGCCCGAAGTAGTCTTTCCTCCGCCGTTAATTCGGTCTCGCCTTTTGGAGCGATTTTTCCAACCAAAATTTCGTTAGAGCCTACTTCCGAGCCGATGACAACAATGCCGTCCGGACCCAAATGAGCCAAATCTTCTTCGGAAACATTAGGAATATCTCTCGTCAATTCTTCCGGACCCAATTTTGTATCAACAACACTGGCTTCATGCTCTTCGATCGTAATTGAAGTCAGCACGTCCTGCTTTACTAAACGATCAGAAATCACAATCGCATCCTCATATCCCAAACCTTCGAAAGCACAGTAAGCAATCAGTAGGTTTTGACCTAGAGCAATTTCTCCACCATCCGTCGCCGGTCCGTCAGCCAATAAATCGCCTTTTTTAACTTTATCGCCAATTTTTACTACTACTCTTTGAGAATAACAAGTTGATCCCGGGTTAGTTCTTTCGAATTTTTTAATTAAATAGGTTTCCCGCTTTCCTTCAAGTTGAATTTTTTCGTTAATTTCCAATACTTCATTTTTATCGGGTTTTTGCGATAGTTCGATAATAATTTTTTGAGCATCTGCGTATATAACCTTACCATCATGTCTGGCCTTAACCACTCGATTCATTGATTCCGCCACCGTTTTTTCCATTCCCGTCCCGACCAAGGGAGCGCTGGGATTCACCAAAGGAACTGCCTGACATTGCATGTGCGTGCCCATTAATGCCCGATTCGCTTCATCGTGAGAGAGAAACGGCATCAAGGAAGTGGAAATTCCGACGACCTGTCTGGGAACAATATCAATATAGGATACTTTTTCAACTGGGATTTCCAAAAATTCCCCGCGATATCGAGCCGGCACCCAAGAATCTAAAAGATAACCGTTTTCATCAATATTAATACCCGCATGGGTAATGTAATATTCTTCTTCATCATCGGACGGAAAATAAACAATTTCGTTGGTCGTTTTCATTTTGGCCGATTTTCCCTCGCCAACTTTAACCACTTTTCGATAAGGAGTTTCCAAAAATCCATATTCATTAATGCGGCTGAAAAGCGCCATATATGTCACTAAACCAATATTCGGTCCTTCTGGAGACCGAACGGGACAAACGCGGCCGTATTGAGAAGAATTAATATCACGAATTGAAAATGAGGCTCTTTCCCGAGTAATTCCACCCGGACCCATAACTGATAAACGACGTAAATTATCCAATTCCGATAAGGGATTGGTTTGATCCAAAATTGTGGACAGTTGATTGGAGCGGAAAAACTCATTGATGGTGGCAATTACCGGTCGGGCATTAACCAACATTGTCGGTGTTGCCTCTTCCTCGGTGCTGATTAAACTCATTTTCTCGCGGATTGCCCGCTCCATCCGTAAAAGTCCCACTCTAAAAGCCGCCTGATAAACCAATTCTCCAACTCGGCGGACCCGACGGTTGGCCAAATGGTCAATATCATCAACCTTGCCTTCTCCATATTGAAGCGCGACTAAATAGGCAATCGTACCGATTAAATCTTCCGGGCGCAAAATCCAATTTTCCGGCGTATTAGATAAAGTTAAACCGAGTCTCTTGTTTATTTTATAGCGGCCCACTTTACCAAGATCATATCTCCGGCCGTCTAAAAACATATTAAAAATTAATTCTTGAGCGTGTTCTAAAACAACAGGTTCCCCGGGTCTCATCTTCCGATATATTTCCAAAATTGCCTCTTCCCGAGATTTGGTCGGATCCCGCTCAATCGTATTAGCAATAAATGGTCTATCTTTTTTCTCAACTTTAGAAAAAAGCGAGAAAATTTGATCATCGCTTCCAAAACCAAAAGCTCGAAGCAAAGTCGTGGCGGCGAATTTTCTTCGGCGGTCAATTCTAACGGAAATAATATCATTTCTCGTCACAAAAAATTCCAACCAAGAACCCCTGTTGGGACGAATTTCTCCCATATAAAGCATCCGGCCGGTTACCGGATCAACATCGCCGGTAAAGAAAGCTCCCGGAGAACGAACAATTTGATTTACCACCGCTCTTTCAATCCCATTAACAACAAATGTTCCTTCTGGAGACATTTGCGGGATGTCACCAAAAAAGACTTCTTGGGTGATTTTTTTACCTGTTTGCTTATTGATTAGAGTTGCTTCAACTTTAAGAGGAATATCAAAGGTCAAGCCTTTATTTTTCGCTTCTTGGGAAGTTAATTGCGGTTTATCAAAGGAAAACTTTCCGAATTCCAAAAGCCAGTTTTTTCCAGTAAAATCTTCAATCGGAGAAACTTCGGTGATCGCTTGCGTAATACCTTCATCTAAAAACCACTGCCACGATTGCCGCTGAACAGAGGTCAAATCAAGTTCAGGCAGATTAGTATATTCTTTTCCCCAATTAATCCGTGGAGATCTTTTTTTAGTTGGCATTTAAAAACGACAAAAAAACGGCGTATCAAAATTACGCCTACCCTTTGAATAGACTTGAGATATTTATACCATACCCCTTGACCTCTGTCAATGATCAATTAGAAAAAGTATTTACTGGAGGAATTTGAAGGTAGAGAGAATTTGTTTTATCGTAAAATATGATTGATGGTTTAGGTCTTTAGTCGTGTTCCAAGTACTTAAAATAAATCTAAATAATGTATTATTGTGAACCACAAAGCTTCCCTGACCGTATTCTTGTGCTGGAATTCCTTTATCTTCAATCGAAATAATCCCCAATTCCCCACCTATTTGTATTTTTTCAAAATTTGACGATGTGGTTCCATACAATTGATTAATAAAACTTGTTAATTTACTATCTATTATATTTGAAGTGACTTTTCCAACAAATAAAGAAATAATTCTTGAACAATTATTGCAATCGGGTTCTTCTTTAAACTTCATGGTCACAATTGCCCCAGAATTATTATTGGGTACAATATTTAATGAAGGAGGATATTCAAAACTTAAATTATCGGATTGATAGGTTTTCCAATTAACTGTTGGATCTGAAGTAGGAGTTGGAGTTTCCGTTGGAACAGAAGAAATTTCAGACGCAACCATTGCCGGAGTTTTTGAACCTTCTAAATATTTTCCCAACACAACACCGCCGGCGCCAACGATAACCAGCAAAATAATTACCAATAAAATCAAGGGTAATTTTGATTTAGGAGAAGGAGGAACTGGCTGAACCGGAGTTGGTTGTGAAGTTGCCGCTGCCGATTGATCAATTTGCGGATCCATAAATTTATATTGTTGGGGTTGGTGTCCCAGTTGGTTTCAAAGTTTTTACAATCGTCCGTAAATCTTCCATTGCCACTTTCAAATCAACATTCCCGGCTTTAATTTCATCTCTGGCTTGTTTTAAGGTAGTTTTGTTGGTGTCAAAAATCTCCTGATCGCCATTATCCGGCTGTAAAGGTAAAACCAAATCCCTCGCTTTTTGAGAATGAACTTTGGCGTCGGCAATTTTCGCATTAGCATCGGCCAACGCCGCTTGAGTCACGTTTTTTGCCTGCAGTTTATTAACTAAATTGGTCATATTGTCACCAATCTCGTCAATCCGGTCGGCCGCCGAAAGAATTTGGATTTTAGGAATAAACAAGAGATAAACCCGGAAGCTTTTGGTAATTGACTGAAGATCAGTTTTTAAAGTTGCTTGATCAGTCTCGATCTGGATTTTTTGAAGCAGGGTTTGCATCGTTTGAATTTCACTTTGTACTTGACCAATTAAGGTTGTCTTACTACTGTCGCTTAATTTTTTGAACTCTTGAATTCTAATCACCAACCCGTTTAAAGAATTAATCCTGGCGCTAATTTCCAAATTGGCCCGGTTTTTCCAATTGGTCATTTTTATCTCGGAACTAGTCGTGCCAACTTCCGAATTTCTTCTTAAATTAGAACTATCAGTCCCAACTAAATCCTTGGCGGCTGCTGATCGGACAACCAAAAGAAAAATTATACCCGTCAAAATTAAAATAAATTGTTTTTTCACTTTATAAAGTTAAATTTGGCAAAGTTTCGTTTATTCCGGCATCAATTTGAGTCTGGTCTTTACTCAACGTTCCCAATTGTTGATCCAAATTACTTAAGTCGGTATCCAAAGATTGATTAGCGTTACCGGTAGGTAATGCTGGGGAAATTAAAGGCGTGGGGGTTAAATTGTTTCCGTAATCGGTTTTAACGGAAACCTGAACCGGTATGACTGACGGACCGGAATTTATTTTCCAATATAGAATACCGCCCGTGATGATTACTAAAAGAAGAATTAAACCAACCGCTAAAAATATCTTTTTTTGGGAAGATGAGGAATTTCCGGAAGCGGTATTGAGAATAGGATTATTTATTGGTTGAGCTATTGGCAGGGTTTCCATTTTTGTCTATTTTAATATATTACGAAAAACATTTTGAGTCAACTCCGGCTTTTATAATCCAGCTTACAAGCTTTGACTATATACTTAGTTATCGGCGGCGTAATTTATGGTTTAATCTATTTCTTTGTGATTGCCAAGAAAGACGGCGCAGGAAATTACGATTACCGGAAATGAATTTGCTTTTAATCCTGCGAGTATCAGTGTTAAAAAGGACAACTTATGCCAATGAATACCGGCCAATTCAGCTTTATTTGCACTGTCCCCAGTCATGCGGATAAAGGAATGAAGGGAACCCTAATTGTTCAGTAATATTAACCTCGTGGAGTTCAATCTTATAAGCTTTTAACTAAAAACTGAAATATTTTTCCTCTTGATCTTTTTTGGTATCTGTAATATAATTTATTACATATGAGAACTGTTGTTAATATTTCTTTACCTATCCAATTAACTAAGGTTGTTGATGAAGAGGTTACTCGCGGAGCATATGCTAGTAAAAGCGAGTTCTTTCGCATGCTTCTCCGTTCCTGGATGGAAGGAAGATTTGCCACGGACTTAGAAAAAAGTAGAGGTGAGCTAAAAAGTGGCAAAGGAAAGCTCCTTCGTTCTCTTACCGATCTTCGTTAAATGAAAATTTATTACTCCAGTAAATTTGAGAAGGAGTATAAAAAATTACCCAAAAGAATTAAGATTGCGGCCGAGAAAAAAGAAAAGTTGTTCCGTCAGGATCCATTTTGTCCGTCGCTAAAAGTACATAGACTCACCGGCAAACTGAAAGATTATTGGGCTTTTTCCCTTGATTATCAGTACCGTATAATCTTTGAATTTGCCAACAAAAATATTGTCTGGTTTCATAGTGTTGGAACACATGAAATATACGGATGAAATTTAGCTTCTCCATCACCCTCGTCGGAATTTTTGGATCTTGTCTTCACCTATCTTCGCCATTAAACTCGCCTGAAAGGCGGATTTATCATACTTGTATCCGACGCCGGGCACATGACCTCCTTTAATGGATTCGACATCAAACGGATGCGTTCCCGGAAGACTGGCTAATTGGGCCGCTATTTCCTGCGGCGTTACCAAGTGCATCGTTGGAAAATGGTCCTTCATCAAATCATACAATTCTGAAGTAATATCAACGGACATTTCAACCGGTTTACTGGTAAAATACAAACCTTTCCTTTCGTCCTCCCTTTTTATTTTGTTTAACCTGCAAGTTAACAAATCAATGTGCGTCCAGATCAGTATAGCAAAAGAAGTAAAAAATTGAAACTGAGATCGAAGTTATTTGAGTAAATATTTTTGAATATTCTGATTGTGTTCTTCTATCGTTTTGGCAAAATGAGTAACTCCGGAACTATCGGAAAGATAATACCAATATTCGGTTGAGACAGGATTTTGAGCCGCCTGAATTGTCCCTAAGCCGGGATTGCAAATCGGCGCCGGCGGTAAACCAAGATTTAGATAGGTATTGAATGGGGATTTTATTTTAAGATCTATTTGAGTTAATCCCTTAGGCCACCAGTTAAAATTACTAGATTGTTTTATTGCTATATTGTTATATTGTTGCGTGGCAATGGCGTATTGCACCGTCGCATCTACTTGAAGAGGCCAACCGGCTTTAATTCTTTTTAATAAAATTCCCGCCACAACAGGACGGTCTTGATTATGCGGCATTTCTCTTTCTACCAAAGACGCCAAAATTAAGGTTTTATTATCCACTAAACCAGCTTTTTTTTGGAAATTCTTGGTCATCATTTTAATAATTTCGTCCGCATCCGCTGTCTTAGAAATTAGATAAGTATCCGGGAAAAGTTGGCCTTCAAGACCAACGGTTTTTTCCATAAACGGCGAGGAATCAAAATTAACCAAACCGCCTTGTGTCAGTTTTTGCGCTACTTGTTCCCGGCGCCAACCTTCAATTATCGTCAACCAAATATCCAAAGTTCCGTGAGTTAGCTGTTGGGCGATTTCCGTCAAAGACATTTGCGGATTTAACCGGTAATCGCCGGCCTGAATTTTAGTGCTGGTTTTAAAATATAGAGTGGCAATCCGAAAGGCCAAATGATTATGGATCAACCCGGCTTTCTCCAATCGATTGGCGATGGAACCAACACCCTCACCTTTATCAATCGTAAAGGTTTGATTTTGACAATTTTGAAAACAAACAGGGGAAGCGGCCCAATGCCACCATAAATACAACAAAGAACAAAGAAAAGAGAAAAGAGAAAAGAGAAAAAAACAAATTAACAAACCTTTTTTCATTATACCTCTTCGAAGAGAGCGCGGCGGAATTTCTTGGTTTTGCTGTCAATAATATAAATCCGGCCGCAACTGCAGGTAATTTTCTTACCGTCCTTATCTTTTTTACCATCCGTAATCGGCTTACCGCAGCCAACACATTTTCCTTGAGATAATAACCAAGCTTGAACTGGCGCGAATATTTTTTTAAACATAAAATATAAATTGTTAGATTGCTATATTGTTATATTGTTAGATTGTCCATCCAGATAACCTTGCAGTATCAAGGCGGCCGAAATCGCGTCCTCATCCTTAACCCTTTTACCAACCTCCTTCATTTTAGCAACTGCCTCTTGACTCGTCAAGGTCTCGTCCTGATATTCAATCGGCAAACCAACCGCATCAATCAAAGTGATCGCAAATTCTTTGGTTTTAACCGCGGATTGTCCTTCGGATATTCCCATAATAAGCTTTTCAATTTTCAACTCCCGGCAAACCTCGGCTATTTGTTCCAGTAAATCAGGTCGATAGATAACTTTTAATGGTTCGGCCAATTCGCCGTCGGCAAAAGCCAAACCAATTTTAACTTTTCCATAATCAAGACCCAATAAATTCATATTTTGGTGATTTTAGCCCTAACAACTAAACGATTAATCGTCGTTCCCGGCGGAACACAGGTGACTAAGGCAAGATAAGAATCGTCGTATCTTTGTTCCATAATCGAAACATCATCGGGCGTAACTTCGGTCACTTCTTCCACTAAATATTTATAAAGAATGCTGTCAAATTCAATTAGAATTTCGTCTCCTTTTGTCATCTTCGGTAAATAAGTAAAAATCGTCAGATAGTTTTGCGACATAAACAACTGGGGCAAAGAAGAATGGCCAAAAATCACGGTCGTTCCCAATTGGCCGGGAAAAGCGGTTCCCTGATAATGGATGAGGGATTTTTTCAAGTCGCTGCCCCCGATTTTTACCACCGCTTGATCAATTTTAAGTTTAGGGATTGAAAGCGAATAGTGGGTAATTTTTGAGGGCAAGGGCGGAAGTTTGGGCGCGTTGACAAACCAATTGGAAATCTGGGTCGTGTCCAAGGTTGATGACTGCCCCAAAACAATCGAAGAAACTGCGGGATTTAATAAACCCGTTACCTGGGGTGAAACAAAAAATTGGTATGACAAAATCGGGAAAAGGGCGCTTAAAATTAAACCGGTTCCTAAAAAGACAAAGAACAAAGACAAAAATTTAGAAATTCGTATCTGGCGGTGGTGACGGATTGGTTTTGGATATTTCTTAACATATCGATAGGGCATTATTGTCTCCTTATTTCAAGATTAATCCGGCCGGGTTGGGAACTAATTCTTTGAAACGCGGCCAAAAAGCTCGGTTTTATGGTTATTTGAACGCTGGTAAACCCGGGAACATTTGATTTAAGTAAATCCATTGCTTGGATTTTCGATTTTCCTTCTATTGTTTTTACTAACTGAGTGATATCAATTTTCGGTATCAGATTGCTGGTCACTTTATCATTAAAAGTAATGCTGCCGTCATCATTCTTTTTAACCAACTGAAACTCCGATTTCAAATCCTCTTTTTTTGATTCATAACCAGCGGGAATTGAATCCGCCAAAGCCTGGAGCAACAAAGGATAAAGATCATCTTGTTTATAAAACATGGCCGAGACTTTGATTGTCAATTTTAAAGTTAAATCTTGTGCCTCATCGCCGATTTTATGATTGAAATTAATCGAAACCGGACTGTTGATAAATGATTCCTTAACGATTGTTAAACCATTACCGACTTTAGCGTTTAGACTGTCGCCGGCTTTAGCAAGCAATTCATCGGTTAGATTCTTTTGTAAATCTTGTTGGTCTTTATCAGCTACGGCCATGACTTGACGGCTGGTGCCTCCGCCGAAAACCAAATCGTTTTTTGCTAAATACAGACTGTTGGAAAAATCTTTAAAAGAAAATTGGCTTTGGGGTGCTAAATTATATTGAGCGCCGATATCAATTGCCGTCACGGTCACTTTCGATTCTCCCCATTTATCAACTCCACTGACTAAGTCGGCCGTTTTGGAAGCAACGCTCACCTCCCGATCAAGGGAAAATTTCAAACCGCCCGGCCCGACAACCACGGTTCCGGAAGGAAAAGTTTTTGGCGATTCTGTTCGGTTGTAAACCGTTACTTCTCCCTTGGCTTTATCCCCAACGGTTTTTTGACCGGTGGTAGTTATTGTTTTTTCGCCATCCTGCCGCGTCTCAACCACTTGGCCGGGTAAAATATCGTTTGTCCCAATGGCTTCCTGGTTTGGATCAATTGTTAAAGGAATTTCTTGGTTGAGCGTTTTTGGCGTCACGTAAACAATAACATCGGCTTTCGGCAAAATCCAAAAAGCTGCCAAACCGATTCCCGCCAGTAATAAAAACACAACTAAACCAATAATTAAGAATGACTTATTTGGAAGGCTAGGAAGATGAGGAAAGGTAACCTTGGAAAATTTTATTTTAAATGATCTTTTGGGTTTTTCCTCAACCGGCAGCGTTTCTTCATAATATGTCGGCACTTCAACCAATTCCGGTTCGGAAACCGGCTGATCGGCTGACACCAACTGCCGAACGTCTTCTCCTTTAATAAAACCTAAATCTGGTTCGGGGACTTCGGCAACCGTTGAAACAATTGGTTCTTCCCATCCCAAACTTTTTGCTACCTCGTTTCCGCCCATCAAAGCTATCGCTTCGATATCAGAATTTGGCGGTAAAATTTCAATCTTGGGAAAATGCAAAAAAGGCAGTTTTTTCTCCCCTTTACCCGCCTCTAACCAAGGATTGGCTAATAAAACCTGTTTTTGGTCTTCCAATGGTACTCCATCGTATAGCAAGATTCTTGACGGTAAAACCTCAATATCGGCGCACCTTAACAATCCTTCATAAACATCCGCGGCTAAATTCTCACTGCGGCTGATTTTTTGCACTCCTTTAATTTTGCCAACTTCAACCACGGCCAAATTAACGAATTTTTTACCCGGGTTAACTAAAATCGCGGTTAGCGGCGCCCCTTCTTTTTCTTTCATAAAGGGAATTAGGGCATCGAAAACCGAAACAAAACCGGTCGGAGTTAATTCTAATTTTTCCCGGATTTCCGAAAGAAAATTTTGATAATCAGGAAGAATTTTATTATCCCTAATCCAATCATCAGCCAAACCAAAAATAACTTTTGTCGGCTCGATCCCGGCTTCGGCCAAGGTCTGGCTGGCCGAACTTAGGGACAGATCGGCAGCGGTAACTAAGTCTTCGGTATTGGTCCAGGTCTCTTGAGTACCAAAAGAAACAATCCGGCTTTTGCCGTCTTCGATTGTCCAGATGGCACTTTTAACCCCCTCATCCCAGATCTCTAAAGCCAAGAAATATTCTCTTTTTTTCTGATCAGCCGAATGGGTAATTTTATTTAAAAAATTAGGCAGTTCCATATTAATTACTTAAGGACAGCATAAATACGCCGTATTCCAGACCCGGCGCTTTCTTCTTTAATTATCTTAAGCCTTCTAAGGCTCCCTGTAAAGTCAACATGCGGACCCCCGCAAACTTCGACCGAGAATGTACCAATTGAATAAACTTTTACCTTTTCCGGATAATGCTCGTTGGGTACCGTCAATGCTCCAGACTTAACCGCTCTTTCAAAATCCATCACTTCTTTTTTTACCTCGAGATTTTTAGCAATTTGGTCGTTAACAATCTTTTCCACTTCCGATAATTGTTCAGGGGGTAGTTTTTCCGGATAGGAAAAATCAAAACGCAATCTTTCCGAAGTAATATTACTTCCTTTTTGTCTTATTTCCTCTCCTAATACCTTTCTTAAGGCTGCTTGCAATAAATGAGTTGCCGTATGATATTTGGTCGCGGTTTCCGATTGCTCGGTTAATCCGCCTTTAAACATCCCGGCCGAAGAAGTTCGCGATTTTTCCTGATGTTTTAAAAATTCTTCCTCGTATTCTTTTTTTATTTGGTTCAAATCAATTTCCGAATCTTTTTCCTTTAATAATTCCAAGGTTATTTCCAGAGGAAAACCGTAACTCTGATATAAATCAAAGGCCGTCTTACCGTTAATATTTATTTCGGTTTGTAAGATTTTCATTCCAAAATTTATTGTCTGTGAAAAAGCCTTAAATTCTTTACTTAACACTTCCGAAATTCTCTGGATATTTTCCGAAAGAGATTGCTCGTCTATAAAAATACTGATTACTGCCTCAATAATGGGGAACACGACGACCATTGGATCAATTTCCAGCTTGCGCATTCGGATAGCTGCTCGACGAATCAGTCTTCTTAAAACATATCCTTGCTGTTTGTTGTTGGGTTCAACGCCGTCGTTAATAAGAATTACCGCCCCCCGAAGGTGATCGGCAATAATCCGAAAATCAGCCAGATTTTCTTCATATTTTTTGCTTGAAAGTTCTTGCAGTTTTACGATAATCGGCCAGAAAAGTTCCGTTTTATAATCATCGTCTAATCCGTTCACTACGGCTAAATTTCTTTCCATTCCAAACCCGGTATCCACATTTTTTTGTTTCAATGGTACATAAGTTCCATCTTCTTTTTTGTTAAACTCCATAAAAACATCGTTCCAAATTTCTACCCATTGAGGATCGTCTGGATTGAATGTTTCAGGTGCTTTTTCTTTGCCAACCCAAAAAAACATTTCCGTATCCGGGCCGCAAGGTCCCGTTTGTCCAGCCGGACCCCACCAATTATTCTTTTTGGGTAATTTTGCTATTCGAGTATTGTAAATACCCAAACCTTGCCAAATATCATATGATTCTTGATCAAACTGGGCATCTTCGTCACCGGCAAAAACGGTCACTGCCAGTTTTTCCTTTACCAGTCCTAAATACTTGTCGGAGGTCAAAAATTCCAGACTCCAGGGAATCATCTCTTTTTTAAAGTAGTCCCCAAAAGACCAATTCCCCAACATTTCAAAAAGGGTATGGTGAACCGCATCACCAATTTCATCAATGTCTCCGGTCCGCAAACAGCGCTGAATCGAAACCAAGCGTTTGCCTAGCGGATGAGTTTCACCAAGTAAATATGGAACCAGCGGGTGCATGCCGGCGCTGATAAACAAGGCCGAAGGATCGTTTTCCGGAATTAAAGAAACATTGGGAATTAATTTATGCCCCTTGGATTCAAAAAAAGCAAAATATTTCTGCCGAAGTTCTTTGGCGGTCATGAGCTAAATCATAGCATGTTTAGCTTGACTTTACCACCGTAATAAATGTCATTCCGGACTTGTTTACACTGAAAGTGATCCGGAATCTATATAAATTGATTATTACATGACTCAAAGATCCAATCAAATATTGCTTAAAATGTGACGATCGTCACAAAATATTAACTATTTTGATAAACACAAAATTCTGCTATAACAGTTGTCAAGCTGATATATCAACGCAAAGCGTTGCTATAACAGTTGTCA
>PFLE01000011.1 GCA_002784465.1 Candidatus Shapirobacteria bacterium CG_4_10_14_0_8_um_filter_39_15 | reverse complement strand
GAAGGCTATCAAAAGTTATTAGGGTTTTACAGTATTAAGAAAGTTTTACTTAATCAAGATACTTGTCCTTGGTTTGGATATGTTCACAAAGAAAATATCAATGAATTAACAGTTATTCTTGACCGGACAATGGTATCAAATTTCTTTGGCCCGCTTACACTTTATGAAAATAAAAATTAATTTAAAAAAAATCTTAGTTTCTTTTTGGAATCGATTACCTACCAAATCGTTACTAAAAAAATTATTAAAAGACAATAATTTTTTTGGTTGGCAATTACTTTTACTTTTAGTTTTAAATATTTTTTCGGGAGTAGTTCTTTGGGGCAATTTTCTAGTTAATAAAACACTGTATCATGACGTATCCAGTTTATTCAGCTTTTTCCGTGATAATTTGAACGCTCTCAATTACTTTCACGAATTTGCATGGTGGAATCCCAATCTTGGTACCGGTTTTCCAATCTATTATTTTTCAATTCTTGGGGTCAATATTACCCACCCGTTATTCGCCGTATTGGCTTTTATTTTTTGGCTTTTGGGACTTTTCCGAATAAACATTTCTTCATTTCATACTCTCTACGTTATCTACTGCGGTTTTTTAATTCCTGCGCTTTTTTCAGTTGGAGCGCTACTTCTGGCCAGGCAGATATTTACTAAAAATCTCGTTATTTCGTTGGTCCTGATATTGGTTAGTTTTTCGCCGGGCATAATTTTGAATCTTAGCGACGATGGACTAGTCCAAACGGCCTATGGTCTTTTCTTTGCAACCGCTTTTTTAAAATTTCTTAAAAAGCAAAATAAAATTAATTTTTTGGCTTTGGTCCTTTCGACTTTAATATTAGCAGTTTCCCTTAATCATCTTTTTTTATATTGGAATATTGTCTTTATTCCTTTATTTATAATTGTTTGCTTCGCAACGTTACCGCCATCGACATCAATAAGACAAATCATTAGAAGTGTTTCTAGAAAAACATGGATTATTGCCACGATCTTATTTTTTGTCTGCATGTCAACTGCCCTTTTTACTTACTTACAGGGGTCGAATATCGTCAGATCGACTATCGGTCAAAGAACATATACTTATGATCAGCTTCGTCCGGGGAACCCGATGGAGATTTTGGCTATTTCCACACCAGCTGTCGGATTCGAGTGGACTAATGGCACTTGGCAATTGTTTAGTTATCCGCAAGCTCCCTTATCTGGCAAAGACCATGTTGCTTATGTCTATTTAGGACTATTGGCGCTTCCGCTTCTTATCATTGGTCTCTTCTTTAGTAAATCTGTTTGGCGAGTCAGACTATTTATCTTAATTGTCATAAGCTCAACAGTTGTGGTCTTATCCGGATATAGTCCCCTATTTAGTTCCGTTTTGCTTTGGGAAACGCCCCTTCGAGCCGTTAATCATTATAGTGATACCTTTTTTCGTCTGGGATTATTCCTTTTGATTATCTTTGGAATAGGACTGGGAGCAGAGGTGCTATTGGAGGCGAATAAATTTAAAAGACGGATGCTGGTTCTAATTTTTTCAGTTACTTCAATTTTTTCAATAGGGCTTTTTTCTATTGTTTATGGAAATTCCGCATCGTCAACATTTATGTTTGGTTTTATGTTAACGATGGTCTTGTTTTACGGCATTGTGTTGATTTGGTTAGGAATGGCTAATAGTCGTGAACAAGTATCTCGGATCTTTATGCTATTATTATTGTTAGTTTTTATTGATATTTCTACGATTGCCTTTTGGCATGTTAGGTCGTTTCTTTTTAATAAAGGATCTTCATTCAAAAACGAATCGCCAGCCTATTCCGTCGGGTTTGGAAGTGCCAACCCCGGTAGTTTTGTAGCTTCAACGATTTTAGAATTAAAGTCACTGCGGGACTTGAAGCAAAACGGAGAAGACCTGGCTTCACTTCCCCAAATGGCTCTTTACGAGGCAAACTCCTCACTTTTATCAAAATTTTTTACAAGTGGTAACTCGAATAACCCAAAACTATTGGTGGAATTTAATGATATCTTTGAAAAGTTGATAAGCGATCAAGGCTTGAAAGGATCGGTAAGGATAGTTCATCAAACTTATAATACTTTGGAATTGAACATTTTTTCCCCGGAGGAATCTCTTTTCTTTTGGCGTGACGCGTTTTTTCCATATTGGACTGCCACAATTAACGGCAAAAACGTTGCCCTTTCTAATCTGTTTGGTTTTAAAGCAGTATTGGTTTCGGAAGGACGGTCCAATATTAAATTCCAATTTTCTCCTCCGTTTATCCCTTATACGTTGGTAGGTTCTTATTTTATTATTATGATAGTTTTTTTTCATTGGTTACGGGCTTATTGGCGAAAAGAAAGAAAGGAGCCTCCTAGTTTTTAATGTTTATTTCAGTAGTTTTATCATTTTATAACGAAGAAAAAGTGATTCCGGAATTAATTCAACGGTTGCGTGCTTCCTTGGCAATATATAAAAAGAATTATGAGTTAATTTTTGTAAATGACGATTCAATAGATAACTCTTTGGTATTATTAAAAAAAGCGGCTCGGGGACATAAAGATATAAAAATAATTAACATGTCCCGCAATTTTGGGGTGGGGGGTTGCGTAATGGCGGGATTGAAACACACTTGCGGAGATGCAGTCATTTATATGGATGCCGACTTACAGGATCCTCCCGAATTAATTCCGAAGTTAATAACAGCTTGGAAAGAAAGCCAAGATACTGAAATTGTGAATACCGTGAGGATTACCCGCGCCGGTGAACACCCCATAAAGCTATGGTTGACAAAAGTGGGTTACTTTCTTTTAAAATCGGTTTCAGATATTAAGATCACGCCTAATGCGGGCGATTTTAAGTTGTTATCGAGAAAGGCGGTTAATGAGTTGATTAAACTTGAGGAAGAAAAGCCTTTTATCAGGGGCTTGGTTTCGTTGGTGGGTTTTAAACAGGCGCAAGTTTTCTACCATCGCGATGCCCGTTGGGGAGGCAAAACAAAATTTCCGATTTACAGCCGTAAAGTGATTGATAACTTTTTAGAATCTGCTTTAATTTCTTTTTCCGACGCACCTTTAAAAATCTCATTACTATTGGGTTTTTTAGTTTCTATGGGCGCGTTTTTGTATTTAGCAATAATTTTTATAATGAAACTTTTTAATTTAAACTTGCCGGGATGGTCGGCGATTATGGCTACGATGTTTTTTTTGGGAGGAATACAACTTTTAACCATCGGCGTTTTGGGATTATATATCGGTGCAATTTACCGGCAAACAAGGAATAGACCTAATTACATTATTAAAAGTTTGGTAGGGTTTGGTAAAGGAGATATCAAATAAGAAAAGAAATAGCAGTTTTGGCTTATAAAGTGGATTCTTTTGATAACGATGTTTTTATTGAAGACATTGTTATTTATAGACCAAATTCAATTATATTAATTTTCAATAAACAGGGAATAAGAGTCGCATATAAACCCAAAAACTACGATATTAAAAATGAAGGATTGTCATCTTTTCATTTTAGTAATCCCAAAATAGACTATTTTGTTTATCCCTTAATGTTCGTGGCGAATCTTTTGAAAGTATTGGGAATTTTTTTGTATTTTTGTTTTAAATATCGGGTAAATACCATAATAGTGGAAAACACTTTTGCTGCTGCGATTGTAGGAATTTTGCGTAAGATTGGTTTGGTTAAAAAAATGTTATATATTCCCGGTGATTGGTTGGCAGGCAATGTTGTCCGTATGGGGATATGGAGTCATCTCGGAAATAATATTATTTTCCCTGTTTTTGATTATGTCGCTTGTAAATTTAGCGATATAACTTTGAATTGTACTTTACAAATTATTGAAGAAAGAAATAAATTTTGGGGAAAATCGGCTTCCAACAAAGATGTGCTTTTTGTCAACCGGCTTAAAATTAAACAGGATATGAGTAACGTTTTAAAAAACAAGATTGTTTTTTTAGGATTATTAAGAGACGATTCTGGAGTAAATTTTGTGGTTTCATCTTTACCTAAAATAAGAAAATCAGTTCCTGTTAGCTTAAAAATGATAGGGAATAAAAGTCATCAAGAACTTTTTATAAAGAAACTGGCGATAAGTAACGGAGTTGAAAAAAATATAGAATTTATGGGATTCACAGAAAAAGAAAAATTTAAAGAAGCGCTAAAAGATTGTTTTTGCGGTCTTAATCTCGTTACGAGCAAAGAGAGCCATACCAGCAAAACCATTCCGGCGAAAATATGCGATTATTTACAATATTTAATCCCCGTAGTGGTAACAAAAAATATTGGGCCGATGGCGAAAATAATCGAAATAAATAAGCTGGGAGTGGTAATTGACCCTACAAAAGAAAATATCAGTAGAGCCATATTGCACGTTTATAAAAATCAAGTACAATATCGGAATAACATCATAAAATATCTTCATTCATTAGAAAAGGAAGAAAGCATTGTTAAATATATATGAATAAGAATGCTAAAATTTTAATCGTTGGAGACAAAATTCTTCCGGGTAAAGGATTAATTGCATTCTTACAAAAACAAGGCCTTACCAATGTTTTTAGTGAGACCAATACCGGCCTTGATTTACTATCCCAAAAATCAGTCACCGCCTTTTTTCTTAAAGAACAACCGGAATATGTTTTTTTAGGTTATATAAAAGCCGGCGGGATAGCGGCAAATATGAAATATCCGGCTGATTTTATTTATGAGAATTTAGAAGCGCAAAATAATATTATCCGAGCCGCTTTTAAAAATAAAGTCAAAAAACTTCTTTTTTACGGGAGTTCCTGTGCTTATCCGAAAAAATGTCCCCAACCAATTAGAGAAGAATATTTATTGGAAGGTGCGTTGGAAAAAACCAGTCAGCCATATGCGATTTCAAAAATTGCTGGTATCGAAATGTGCCGATCTTTTCGTCAACAATATGGAACCGATTTTTTTTCCTTGATACCAGCGACTATATACGGACCGGGTGACGATTTTAATTTAGAAAACGGACACGTAATTTCTTCTTTAATTAAACGATTTCACGAAGCAAAAATCGAAAAGAAAAAAGAAATAGAAGTTTGGGGGAGTGGAAAACCGCGCAGAGAATTTATTTACATTGACGATTTATGCAGGGCTTCCGTTTTTTTAATGAATAATGATTTTAATATTAATCTTATAAATGTTGGTTTCGGTAATGACATTTCCATTAAGAAATTAGCATATCTGGTAAAAAAAATTGTGGGATTTAAGGGAAAAATAATTTTTAATACTTCTAAACCGGATGGGGTCTTGCGGAAAATTTTAGACAGTAGTAAAATAAACGATATTGGTTGGAAACCAGAATTTGATTTAGAGAGAGGATTAAAACTTACTTATGAATGGTATCAAAAAGAAAATAATATTTGAAAGACTAAAAGAACACTTGGAAGTAGTGGAAATTTTGGTGAAAGACCAGAATTTTATATCATCACTGGAAAATGTCGTAAAAATTTTATTTGAATCGTTAAACAGGGGCGGCAAGATATTGATATGCGGCAACGGGGGAAGCGCGGCGGATTCTCAACATATGGCTGCTGAACTTGTAGGTAGATTTTTTCTTGAACGGAAGGCGATTGATGCGGAAGCCCTGACAACCAATACTTCGTCTTTGACAGCCATAGGTAATGATTATCATTTTGAGAAGATCTTTGCCAGACAGGTTGAAGCAAAAGGGAAAACGGGAGATATCCTTATTGGTATTTCTACCAGTGGCAACTCCAAAAATGTAATAGAGGCGCTTAAAACAGCTAAAAATATGGGGATGTTAACAATTGGGATGACGGGGAGTAATAGGAAAAATTTAATTAGCCAATTGGCGGACTATTGTTTATGTGTTCCTTCAGTTTCCACGCCAAGGATCCAGGAAGGACATATGTTGATTTATCATATGATTTGTGAATTTTTAGAAGCAGAACTTTTTGGTAAGTTAAAAGTGAAAAATAAAAAATAAAATCTAATGATGCCAAAAAATTCCAAGAAAAAAATCCTTGTTACTGGCGGTGCCGGTTATATTGGTTCAATCCTGGTTCCAGAGCTTCTAAGACTGGGACATAAAGTAACTGTTTTGGACAATTTTCTATACAACCAAAATTCTCTTTTTGATTGTTGTTCTTATGAAAATTTTGAAATCGTAAAAGGGGATGCCAGAGATGAAAGTATTTTAAAATCTTTACTTAAAGACAAGGATTTAGTGATTCCACTTGCGGCTATTGTGGGGGTTCCGGCTTGCAATAAAGACAAAGTAGCGGCTGTTACTACCAATAGAGACGCGATTGCGACTTTAGTTAGTTTGCTTTCTAAGGAGCAAAAAATTATTTTTCCTACGACCAACAGTGGGTATGGCATTGGTCAAAAAGACACCTATTGTACTGAAAAAACCCCGCTTAACCCAATTTCTTTATATGGAAAAACCAAAACAGAAGCAGAAAAAATCGTTTTAGAAAGAGGAAATGCGATAACTTTTAGATTGGCAACGGTTTTTGGAATGTCGCCGCGGATGAGATTAGATTTATTGGTAAACGATTTTACCTATCGGGCAGTTAAAGACAGATTTGTCGTAATTTTTGAAGGACATTTTAAACGAAATTATATTCATATTCGTGATGTTGCGCGGGCGTTTATTCATGCGATGGATAATTTTGATAAAATGAAAAACGAACCCTACAATGTTGGATTATCAGATGCTAACTTATCGAAGTTAGAATTGTGCGCCAAAATTAAAGAACAAGCACCGGGATTTATTTATTTAGAAGCATCGGTTGGTGAAGATCCGGATAAGCGTGATTATATCGTTTCCAATGAAAAGATAGAAAAAACCGGTTTTAAACCAATTTATTCGCTGGAAATGGGAATCGAAGAATTAATAAAAGGTTATAAAATGATGGCCAACTGTTTATATGGTAATGTTTAAATTATTACAGCAAAAAGCTGATGGAATAAGACAAGAAACATTAAAATTACACTTATTGTGCCCCGAGACACGCATAGCATCTTCTTTGTCGTGTATTGAGATCTTAACTGTTTTATATTACGGAAAAATTGTTAAGTTTGATTCTAAAAATATATTCGCGGAGGATAGAGATAGGTTTATAATCAGTAAAGGTCATGGTTCAATAGGGATGTACCCGATATTGGCGGATTTGGGTTTTTTCGATAAGAACGAACTTCAAAAGATTGGTAAAGAAGGTTCTTTTTTAGGAGGTATTCCTGATCCAATTATTCCCGGTTACGAAACGATTAACGGTTCTTTGGGCAATGGACTTGGGGTTGCTTGTGGTCTTGCTTTAGCCTTAAAACAAAAGAAATTAACATCGAAGGTATTTGTTTTAGTTGGGGATGGAGAACTTAATGAGGGTTCTATCTGGGAAGCAGTAATGTTTGCGTCTCATCACAAATTAGACAATCTAATTTTAATTATTGATAATAATAAAGCTTCTATGCTTGATTTTTGCCGTAATATTATTAACCTCGAGCCGTTGGAAGAGAAATTTAAAGTTTTCAATTGGGAAGTCTTTAGAGTAGAAGGACATAATTGCCAAAAACTATATAAGCTTTTTGTAAAAGTTAAGAATTCTCACGATGATAAGTCAAAAGTGATAATCGCCGATACTATTAAAGGAAAAGGCGTTCCACGGTTAGAAAATGACCCCTTAAGTCACATAAAAACATTAAAAAAAGATGAAGTTGAATTATTATTGAAAGGGAGTGAATAAAATGATAGGAAGTCAGACGAAAACGATGCGGGATGTTTTTCTCGAACAGATTTATCGGATAATGAAGAGAAACAAAAAGATATTCTTTTTGTCTGCTGATTTTGGTGCACCTACCCTTGATTCTATCAGAAAGGATTATCCGGACAGATTTATCAATGTAGGAATAGCCGAGCAGAATTTGATAAATGTTTCTACCGGTTTAGCCTTGGAGGGATTTACGGTTTATGCATATGGAATTGCCTCCTTTTTAACGATGAGAGCTTTTGAGCAAATTCGGATCAATTTGGCGATGCTCTCTCAAATAAGACAAGTTAATGTAAACTTAATTGGTGTAGGGGGAGGAATGAGCTACGTTGTTTCCGGTCCAACCCATCATTGTTTGGAAGACCTTAGTATTATAAGGACATTGCCAAATATTTTATTGTTTTCTCCAAGCGATTGGGTGTTAGCAGAACAATTTGCAAATTATACAATTAATAATAAAGGTCCTAAATATATACGGTTTGAAGGTAAGCCGGTAGTGCAGATATATGATGAAAAACAAAAAATAGATTTTACGAAAGGATTCAATCAATTATTTCGAGGTGAAAAGATCTGCATCGTCTCTAACGGATACATGACTCACCGAGCTCTTGAGGTGAGAGATACGCTAGCGAGTGAAAATATAAAAGTCGGAGTGATTGATGTTTTTTTGCTTAAACCGCTTAATGAAAAATTACTTTACGAACGGTTAAAACAATATAAATATATAATAACAATCGAAGAAGCCTTTTTAGGTAAAGGTGGATTAGATAGCTTGATATCCGATATTTTAACAAAAAATAAATCCTCAATAGTTTTGAATAAAATGGGAATCGGAGATTCCTATACTTTTAATATTGGTAATAGGGAATATCTCCATAAAATCAATAATCTTGATGGAATATTTATCGCCAAAAAAATTAAAAAACTGTTAAGTAAAATATAATGAAGACAAAACTAAACAAGATAGACATTGTTTTTATTAATCCCGGGGATAGGAGACAAATATTTCAAGGATTAGGAAAAAATGTTGTCGGTATTGAGCCGCCGTATTGGATAGCCGTTATGGCGGCTTTTTTACGCAATAAAGGTTTTAGAGTGGCGATTGTTGATTCTAACGCGGATAATTTAACGCCGGAGGAAACTACAAAGAAGGTACAAAAATACAATCCTCTTTTAGCGGCGATAATAGTGTATGGAGCACAACCTTCTGCTTCTACACAAAATATGTCAATTTCCGGAAAGATCTGTAGTGCTTTAAAAACAGGAACGAATATTAAAATTGCGATTGGAGGATTGCACCCAACTGCCTTACCAAAAAGAACCTTGATTGAAGAAGCCGTTGATTTTGTGATTGAAGGCGAAGGACCATTTACTTTAACCAAGCTTTTAGAGAAATTAAAAGAAGGTAATCAAGATTATTCAGAAGTCCCCGGTTTATGGTATCGGGAAAATAATAAAATAAAAAACAATCCTCGTGCACCTCTTGTAAAGAATTTGGATGAAATGCTGCCTATCGCGGCATGGGATTTATTACCAATGAAAAAATACAGGGCTCATAATTGGCATAGTATGGATGATATTGATCACCGTTCTCCTTACGCAGCCGTGTACACAAGTTTGGGTTGTCCGTATTCCTGTGCTTTTTGTTGTATTAATACCCCCTTTGGACGGCCTGGAATTCGTTATAGAAGTCCAGAATTAGTGGTGTCGGAAATCGAATTTTTGGTCAAAAAATATCATATAAAAAATATTAAAATTATAGATGAACTTTTTGTTTTAGATGAAAAACATTATATGACTATAGTTGATTTGTTAATAAAACGCTTGATTAACAAAGGATATCCTTTAAATTTTTGGGCTTACGCACGGGTAGATTCTGTTAATTTTAATAATTTACCAAAAATGAAAAAGGCTGGCATTCATTGGCTTAGTTTAGGGATTGAGTCGGGTAGCGAGATTGTGAGAGACGGTGTTAATAAACAAATCAGACGAAAAGACATTATTAAGGTTGTTCGTAAGATTCAAGAAGCGGGGATTTATGTAATGGGAAATTATATTTTTGGTTTGCCCGATGACAATATGGAAACGATGCAGGAAACTCTAAATTTAGCGTTGGAACTAAATACCGAATGGGCAAATTTTTATTGCACGATGGCTTATCCCGGCTCAAAACTATATGAAACTGCGTTAAAAAACAAATGGGATTTGCCCAAAGAATGGCATGCTTATTCTCAACATTCCTATGAAACTTTACCCTTACCTTCAAAATATCTTTCAGCTGAAGAAATACTTCGATTTCGAGATAAGGCTTTTAATAAGTACTTTGAAAATCCTCGATATCTAAAGATGATTGAGAAAAAATTTGGTAAAAAAACAAGAAAGCATATTGAAGAAATGACCAAAACAAAATTGAAAAGGAAATTACTTGGTGATTAAAAGATCTTTATGATTATTAGCAGAACACCTTATCGTATTTCATTTTTTGGCGGCGGAACGGATTACCCGGTTTGGTATCGGGAAAATGGTGGGGCGGTTTTGGCAACGACGATTGATAAATATTGCTACCTGACATGTCGATATCTACCGCCATTTTTTGAGCATAAACACAGGATTGTTTGGTCAAAGGTGGAGAGTGTTAAAGAAATTTCTGAAATCGAACATCCGGCGGTTAGGGCAACCCTTGAATATTTAAAAATAACTGAAGGCCTGGAAATCCACCACGATGGTGATCTTCCTGCCCGATCCGGATTGGGTACCAGTTCTTCTTTTACAGTTGGTTTACTAAACGCCCTTTATGCCCTGAAAGGAATTTCATTGGCAAAACTTAATTTAGCGACGGATGCGATCCATATCGAACGGGATATTCTCAAGGAAAACGTGGGATCTCAAGACCAAGTTTTGGCTTCTTTTGGCGGTTTTAACAAAATAAGCTTTAATGGAGATGACGAAATCAAAATTCAACCGGTTATTTTACAGCCAGAAAGATTGGAGATGCTGCAAAGTCATTTATTATTATTTTTCACCGGAATTTCCAGAACCGCATCAAATATTGCCAAAAAGCAGGTAGAGAATACCCCTAAAAAAAGAGGGGAATTATGTGAGATGAAAAATATGGTTGATGAAGGAGTGAAAATACTTATTGAAGGTAAAAATATTGAAGAGTTTGGTACTTTATTGGACGAAGCGTGGAAATTAAAACGCAGCCTTTCGGAAAAGATTTCGACTCCCGAGATTGACAATATATACGAGACTGCTTGTCGAGAGGGAGCATTAGGAGGAAAAATTTTAGGTGCCGGTGGTGGGGGTTTTGTTCTCTTTTTTGCTAAACCTGAAGACCAGCCGAATATAAAAGAAAAATTGAAAAAGCTATTGCATGTCCCCTTTAAATTTGAGAATTCCGGAAGCACAATTATTTTTAATAGTTCATCTTCTGTTAAGATTGGAAGGGGACCTGTCTTAGAGCAAATAACATAAATTAATTAATAAGATGAAATTAATTATACTCGCGGGTGGAAAAGGAATCAGACTAAATCTCTCAACAATTCCAAAACCGATGGTTAAGATTGGGGGGAAGCCGATTTTAGAACATCAGATTGATTTAGTCAGAAGGTACGGCATTACAGAGATATTTTTGTTAACCGGTTATCTTGCAAATGTAATTTATGATTATTTTGGCGACGGAGAAAAATTTGGAGTAAAGATTACTCACCTGATTGAACCATACCCGATGGGGACTGGTGGCTGTTTGAGATTAGTAAAAAATCTTATCGGTCAGGAAGAAAGATTTATGGTATTTTCAGGTGATGTTATCCTTAATGTTGATTTAGGAAAGATTATTGAGGAAGACCAAAAAAAGAAGTCGATAGCGACACTGGTTGTTCATCCAAACAATCATCCATATGACAGCGATCTGGTTGAAATGGATTCTGACCAAAGGATTATCGCCTTTCATCCAAAACCTCACCCGGAGGGATTTTATTATAGCAACCTGGCGATAGCTTCAATTTATATTTTATCCGGGCAAATATTCAAATATATTCCTTCGGGACAGTTCAGTACTTTTGAAAAAAACATCTTACCTATGCTTTTGAGTAAGGGTGAGTTTGTAGCGGGGTATAGAAGTTCGGAATACATAAGAGATATGGGTACTCCGGATAGGCTTAGAAGAGTAAAGAAAGATTACGTGTCTGGAAAGGTAGCCAGATTAAACAAGAAAAATAAAAGAAGAGCAATTTTTCTGGACAGAGACGGCGTAATTAACAAGTATGTTGATAATCTTAGTAAAATTGATGATTTTAAGCTGACGGATGGTTGTTCTGAAGCAATTAACAAGATAAATAAAAGTGAATATTTATCTATCGTTATTACTAATCAGCCGATGATTGCGAAAGGTTTTTTGTCGGAAAAAGAATTGCGGGAAATTCATAAGAAAATGGATACCTTGTTAGGTAAAAATCAATCTTATTTGGACGGAGTCTACTATTGTCCTCATCATCCTCAAGGCGGTTTTAAAGGAGAAATTAAGGAACTAAAAATTGAGTGCGATTGTCGGAAACCGAAAATCGGAATGTTTTTGCAGGCGGCGAGAGATTTTAATATTGACTTAAAAGAATCATGGAAGATTGGTGATGACGAAAGAGATCTTATTGCCGGAAAGAATGCCGGTTGTAGAACGGTTTATTTAAATCCGAAAATGGAAAAGAATCAGTATGCTGATTTTGTTTTTAAAGACTTACCTTCGGCAATTAAATTCGTATTAAATTATAATAAATAGTAAAATAAGGAGAAATAATATGATAGATAAATTAAAAATTCCCTTTGGAACGATATCTATTACTCAAAACGCGAAAAAACTGGTAAATGAAGCTCTCGATTCAGGAAGAGTTTCTCAAGGTAAAATGGTAAGGGAATTTGAGAGACAATTTGCCAATTTAGCAGGAGCCAAAAAGGCGGTTGCAGTCAGTAGCGGTACGGATGCAGATATTATCGCGATGGCGGTTTTATATGATTTTGGGGCAAAGAGAGGTGATGAAATTATCGTACCGGCATTGTCGTTTGTGGCTACGGGAAACGCGGTTATTCACGCCGGTTTTAAACCGGTATTTGTAGATATCGATAGAAATACTTTAAATATTGATTCTACAAAAATAGAGCGAGTAATTACAAAGAAGACGAGAGCGATTATGCCGGTTCATTTGATGGGAAAGCCAGCGGATATGGACGCGATAAACGCGATTGCCAAGAAACATAAATTATATGTTATAGAAGATGCGGCGGAGGCTCATGGGGCGGAATATAAGGGCAAAAAAGTAGGAACGCTTGGTGATATGGGTGCTTACAGTCTTTACTTAGCTCATATTATTTCGACAGTAGAGGGGGGGATAGTGGTAACAAATAATTTGGAATTTGCCGATATAATGCGGTCATTGCGGTGTCACGGACGCGGGTGTAAGTGTGAATTATGTATTTTAAATACCACTTCCGGATATTGCACTAAAAGATTTCAGTATGGTAAAAACGTAGACATAAGATTTGTGTTCGAGAGGATTGGATATTCCAGTAAAATGAATGAATTAGAAGCGGCAGTTGGGTTGGGGAATTTAGGCATTTATGAACAAATATTAGCTAAAAGAAGAAAAAATCTTTTAACAATGATAAAAAGATTTGAAAAGTTTGATGATTATTTTTATACCATTAAAGAGGAAAAAAATGAAAAAATCGGTCCGCATGCGTTCCCTATTATTTTAAAAGAAAAGACACCCTTTTCCCGCGATCAATTTGTTCATTATCTAGAAGAAAACGGAATTGAAACCAGAAATTTGTTTTGGGCGATGCCCACTCAATGTCCGGGTTTTAAATATTTAGGATATCGTCTAGGTCAATTCTCAAATGCGGAATATATTGGCTATAATGGTTTGCATATTGGTGTGCATCAGGACATTACTGATGAGCATATTGATTATTTGGTAAAAATTACCGAGCAATTTCTAAAGAAATCGTCTAAATGAGAAATATATTTAGAATTGCAATAATCTTCTTCTTTTTCTTTACATTTTTTTTCTTTAACTCACGAGCGCAGGCGATTACTGATTATTTCTTGCCTCTATTTTATATTCCTCAAAACATAATTAATACAAATTTAGATACTAAAAATTTGCTTGATATTTTGGGGTTTGAAGATTACAAAATTAGATCGGGGATATATTTAGACACGATTAACGGATTAACAGATTCAAGAATTAATGGATTAAAAGACAGGGCGGATGAATTTTTTATTAAAGGAGAAAAAAAGGATATTGGATATTTGATATTGGATATTGAGAAAAGGGAAAGCTTAAAAAACAGCGTGTTTTTTCCTTACGTTAAGCATAGTCAGGGAAGTTTTTGGTGGAAACTAGCGGGATTGAAAGAGAAATATGAGGAATGGAAGGTAAGAAAAGATCCGGGAAAATTGATTGATAAAAAACTTTACTTTGCTTCAAAAAGAATAACGGAATACGAAAAATGGGGAAAAGAAAAAGATATTAAATATTGGATATTGGATATTTATCAAAAGAAGATGGAAGAAACAGTAAAAGAAATTGAGAAATTAACGGATTTGGATAAGCCAAAGGTTAAAGCGTTGAGAGATTTGTCGACCATAAAATTAAGAGCTTATTGGGAGAGGCATAAAGAAAAAATTGAAGAGATATATCAAGATAAATTTGAAGGCGTACCCAGCGAGAATGATTGGGAAAGAGTTTTTGAGGTATTGGATGGGGAAATCAAGGCACTGGAACCGTTTGATTTAAGGAATTTAGAGTATAGTTTTAAAATACCAAAGAAAGGGACTTATTCAATGTTTATTGGCAATATTGATGGGTTAATGAATTTAGGAATGAATGGAAATACTCTAGAAATTAACAGAGATAAAATTGAAACAAATGGGGGTTGGATAAAGCTGGGAGAAAGGGAATTTAAAGAAGGTAATGATCAATTAGTTTTGAATTTGCCGGAATCGGATAATTTGGTGGGTACAAATTGGCGGAAATTTGAGGAAACAAAAGTTAAAGAAGGAGGAGTGGAATTTACCCAGAACCCTTTCCCAGATGTCAAAAATCTTGTTTTTCAAGAAATAAATAATTGGCAATCAAATAATCTTTATTCTTTGAGTTTTGACTATACCGTAAAAGAGAGTCATTTAGGCGTGGGAATCATGGAGAGTAAGATCGAACGTAAAGAAGAAAACGATGTAATCAAAAAAGAGAAAGTGTTGAGTAGAATATTGATAAACGGTAAAAACGATGAATGGCAAACGTTTAACGTTATATTAAGAGCCGACAAAAATACTTTAGGTGCAGAAATTTATTTTTATACCCCTGCCAATTCCAATAATTCCGGTAAGGTAGAATTTAAAAACTTAAAGATTGAAAGAATTTATCAACTGGAGATTATACTCAAATCTATTAAAGAAATTAAAGAGATTAACGGATTAACGAATTATGACAAGGTAGTACCAAAAATTACATTTGTTAGAATTAATCCGACGAAATATCGGGTTAAGATAGAGGGTGCAGTTGACCCTTATACCTTAGTATTTTCCGAAAGTTTTCATCAAGGATGGAAGTTGTATATTAACGGATTAACAGATTCCGAAATTAACGGATTAAAAAATGACGAATTAAAGAATTATGGAGAGACGGTGGCGAGCTATTTTGATGGAGAAGTTAAAGAAGGGACTCACCGAAATATATTTATAGAAAAAGCAACCTTTGAAACTTGGGGAAAGAAGGCAATTTCCGAAGATCGACACCTATTGGTTAATGGATACGCGAATTCTTGGTATATTACTCCCGAAGATGCTGGTGGTAAGAGAGATTACGAGATTATCATTGAATTTTGGCCCCAGCGACTTTTCTATTTAGGTTTATTTATTAGTGGCTTGACGTTATTTTCCTGTTTAGGGTATTTAGGTTATGATTACATTAAGAGAAGAAAAGTCGCAAGAAATTCATAAATTTTAAGATGTTTTATTACGTTTATATTTTATTGAGCGAGAAAGATAACAAAAGATATATCGGCTATACAGATAATTTAAGGAGAAGGATAGAAGAGCATAGTGGAAAATTAGTCGTTTCCACAAGGCACAGAATACCCTTGAAGTTGATTTACTACGAAGCTTGTTTGGATAAGAAAGACGCTAAAAGACGTGAGAAGTATCTTAAGGGACAATGGGGATACAAATTTATTAACAAAAGATTGGAAAATTTTTACCAAAATTTATGAATTTGGGGGCTATTCATCCCTGAATTTTTGAAAAAAATTCTTGGGATGGCCCCAGCGGTTGTTTTATCTTGGTTTAGGAATTACCTTGTTTACCTTTTTAGGATGTTTGGGATATTTAGAATATAGTTTTATAAAGAGAAAGATAGTAATCAAAAATGGAAAACATTAAAAATTTTTTGATATTAATTATCGCCGGAATTGGTATTTTTTTTGATATTTTTGTTTTTAGATTTACTTCCGATTTACTGATTTTATTTCTTATTGGTTTATGGACTATATTGGCTTATCGTTACAAATTTAAAGGGAGAGTTTCCATTGCTGGGGCATTAATATTTTTGACGATGTGCCCCTTTTTGCTGATTTTCAAAAAGGATTTGGTCGCTGAAAAATCGGCTATCTGGGCCTATATGTTTTTGGTAGTTGGAGTGATACAAATGATTATTGAATATGTAAAAGAAAACAGATATTAGATACTAGATACTAGATATTTGATATTAAAGATGGATCATATTTTATTAAAAGATTTAAAAATTTATCAAAAAGCATTGATTATAAGTAATAAATCTTGGGAGATATATAAAAATTTCACTTGGCAGGTTAAAAAAACAATTGGTGATCAATTTATAAGGGCGATTGATTCGATCGGGGCGAACATTGCCGAAGGGTATGGAAGATTTCACTATCTTGACCGCATTAAATTCTACTATAATGCCAGAGGTTCTCTTTTGGAATCTCTGCACTGGCTGGAACTACTTAAAAATCGCGATTTAATTACGGAAAAAGATTATAGTTCCATATCTAATCTTTTGGAAGATTTAAATTTCTCCCTGAATGCTTTTATTAAATCCAATTATCAAACCAAGGGTTTCGAATCTAAATGACTAATATTCATGATTCAATATCCAATATCAAATATCTAGTATCCAATATCATTTTGTTTTTTCTTTTAATTCTCGGTTTCTATTATCGAATTTATGGACTGGATAATAATTATTCATTCTGGACCGATGAAAATCATGTGGCTATTTTTGTTCGAGCGATTTTAGAAAGAGGCCAACCGGCTTTGACCAATGGTTATTCAACCGGAGTTTATCAATGGTTGCAATATTGGATAAGTGCTCTCTCCGCTTGTATTTTTGGTTTAAACGAATTTGCTATTCGCTTGCCTTCGGTATTTTTTGGTGTTTTGACGATTTTAGTCATTTATTTATTGGGAAAGGAAATTTTTAACCGGAGGGTGGGATTATTAAGTACCTTTTTTATAACCTTTATGAATATCGAAATTCTCTTTTCCCGTCAGGCAAGACCCTATCAGGCTTTACAATTTTTTTATCTTTTAGGGTTTTATTTTATTTATAGGTTGACTAAAGAAAAAATATTCAATTGGCGTTATTTTTTGGGTTTTTTAGGGTGTAGTGTTTTCGCATCGTTGATGCATGGTTTAGGTCTTACCATTTTTTTCTCCGGTTTTATCTATCTATTAATCTTTAAAGCTTCATGGTTTGGAAAAAAATGGATGTTTTTAGGGATATTTTTGTTAGTATTATTTGGTTTAATTTTTAAAGTTCAAATTTTTTCTATATTGTCTTCAATCGGGAGAACCAATAATTTGTTTTATTATCGTGTTTTTATGACCCATAATTATTTACCATTTTGTTTTTTGTCTTTTGTTGGCGGATTATTCCTATTTTGGCAAAAAGAATATCAAAAACTTACTATGTTTTTGCTTATTTTCTTAATTCAAGCACCGATTGTTTCTTATTTTCTTTTTCAACCGTTCACCCGCTATCTCTATCCTATTTTTGGTTTTATTATTTTGTTGGCAAGCTATGGAATGATGGATATTGGATATTTGATATTTGATATTAGGAAAAGGGTTCAGGGGCCAGCATCTAATATCCAGTATCTGGTATCTGGTATCCTGATTTTTGTCGTCGTTTTTTCATTATGGAAGTCTAATAAGATTTCTTTTTCGCCACAAAAAGAATATTCGCTTAACGCGGATATGCAGGAAATCCCGGAGGTCGATTGGAAAAAGGTTTATGGATTTGTTGAAAACACAATGAAAGATAACCCCAAAGCAGTACTGATTACAAACTGGAGTGATTTACCTGTTTGGTATTTGGGAGAAGGGAAATTAGATTATATTTTAAGAAAAGTTGATATCGAAACAATCGAAACTTTTTCGGGAGCTAAAATAGTTAATAATCTCGAGAGCCTTAATGGGATAATTAAACGATATCCCAAGGGTATATTAGTTTTGGATAGTTGGGATGATCAGGTGCCGGAAGATATAAGGGAATTTAGCCATAAAAATTTAAAAAAGGAACTGGAAGTAGATAGATTATATTCAGTGCAACCCCGTTATTGGCCGGTTAGTGTTTATTCGTGGGGTATATTATAATTTAATAATGAAAAAGTATTGGCCATTATTAATCATTTTTTTTTCATTATTAATTTTTTCTCCGGCTCTTGTTAATTTTTTCTCCAGCGATGATTGGTTTCATTTGCGGATTTCTCAAATTAATAATTTTGGTGATTTTTTGAGTTTTTTCTCTTTTTTCCCAAATGACCATTCTGCCGCTTTTTATCGTCCTCTTTCGACTCAAGTTTTTTTCTTTGTTTTCCAAAAGTTATTCGGCTTAAACACCTTACCATATTATATTTTTGTTTTTTTGGTTTTTGGACTTAGTCTCTTCCTTGTTTATCGTTTGGCTCAACATGTTTTCAATAACCAGAAGCAATCTCTTTTAGCTTTACTTTTTTACTCTTTTTCAGTGACTCATTTTACCCGTCTTTATTTTTTGTCGGCCTTTCAGGAAATTTTAATGACGGTTTTTGTTTTATTAGCGGTTCTGACTTATTTTAAAAAACCTTCCTGGAAAATAGATTTATTAACGGCGTTATTTTTTATCCTGGCCTTGTTATGTAAAGAAACTGCCATCGTTTTACCTTTAATCTTGATTTTGTTTGACTGGTTTAACGGTCATTTCCGCCCAAAAAGACTGATTCCGTTATTGCTAATTCTTTTACCCTATCTTTATTTTCGTTTTATTTATTTTGGTCAGACAGGCGGGGATAGTTATCTTTGGGATTTTTCACTAAAGAAATTTTTAAATACTTTTTTCTGGTATAGTCTATGGTCTTTTGGCGCACCGGAATTACTGGTTGATTATGTTTCCGGCGGTTTTAAGATTCTACCTCGGTTTTTCTCGGATTTTCCTTTTTGGTCAAAAATTGTTTTAAGTTTAACTGGTTGTACTCTAACATCTTTTACGATTTTACTTATAACTAATTTTAGGAAAATAGAAGCTAGGAAAATCTTGCTTTCTTTGGGAATATTTCTTTTTTCATTATCACCAGTACTTTTTTTACCATTGCATAAATTTACTTTAGAATTGACTTTGCCGATGATTGGTTTTAGTTTTTTTCTGACGGAAATTTGTTCGGTTAAACGTTCTTGGTTAACCTCTCTTTTCGTGGTTCTTTTTGTAATTCTTAATTTATCAATGAATCTTTTGACTTATCAAACGCACTATACGGTTAACCGTTCACGGATTGCTCAAAAAGTTTATCAGTATTTTACTAGTAACTATCCCCAATATCCCCAAGACCGTTATTTTGAATTTATAAATGATCAGAATATTGAAAATAAAATTTGGGGAGTATCAAAACAGGTGGCTTTTGCCGTCGGTGGTGATAATTTCTTTCAGGTTTTGTATCATAAGAAAGGAATACAAGCTTTTTATCAAGATTTACCGGAAGAAAAGCCAAAAAATAAACAACCTATTAGTATAAACTCATCTATCTTTTTACCATGAACAAAAAATTAACATTGATTATTATATTTTTGATCATTTTAGCAGGTTTTTTTATCAGATTTTACCGTCTAGATTTAAATATACCGTCTCTTTATGTTGATGAAGCGAACGGTATTTTTGATTCCGGTAATTTATTCGAACCGTCTCTTCTTTTTTTAAGATTATTGAGATTTACTTGGTTTTTGGATTTAACACCCTTAGGGGTAAGATTACCGTCGGTGTTATTTGGTACCCTGCTTTTATTTCTTATTTTTTGGTTGGCTAAAGAAATCAATTTTGAAAAGAAAAAAGATTGGCAATTAATTCCCTTAATAACTCTAATTTTAGCCGCATTTTTACCTTGGGGGATTCATATAAGCCGGATCGGACACACCGGAGTGATTTTGTCTTTATTGGCGGTTGGAATTCATTGGTTGATTTATTTAAAAGCCACAACCATTAGAGCTTACATATGGTCTTTAATGCCTCTATTTTTAGCGGCCTATTGTTATGCATCAATGATTTTGATAGGTCCTTTCGTCTTGATTCTAGTTTTCATTAAAATTTGGCAACTGACGACTTCGGTTAAAGTTAAAAAGACGGCTTTAATTATTGGGATAATTCTAATCACTTTTTTTGGTTTGATGCTTTTTAAAATGGGTAATCGGGGTTTCGATTTAGCGATTTGGAAAGACGTTAATGTTACCGCTAATGAAAACGTTGACCGCGGTTTAGCCCGCCTTTCAAGTCCAACAATTTTTTCTTTAAATTCTAATCCGGAATTGGTTAGCCGGTTATTTTATAACCGTCCGATAGCGGTGATTAATTCTTTTACCAGAACCTATCTTTCTTTCTTTTCTCCGGATTTCCTATTTCTTAAAGGTGATCCGATTTTGCGGCATTCCACCGGCCGTTTCGGTGTTCTTTATCCCTTTTTGTTGCCCTTTTTAGTTTATGGAGCTTTTATACTTTTTACCAGAGGTGAAAAAAAGACTAAAGAAATGTTTTTATTTTGGTTTTTGGTGACTCCTATTCCGGCCGCTCTGACTAAGGACGGTTCCGGTTATCTTTTACGGGTGACCTATATGTTGCCGCTTTTAACTTACCTATCGGCTTTGGGTATAATGGAATTTCTACATCTATTTGAGAAGAAGTTAAAAATTATTTTGTCGGTTTTGTTGTTAATAATTTTTGCTTTTTCCACGTACAGTTTTCTTTTTAACTATTTTCAGGTTTATCCGGCTAAATCCGCAAGAAGTTTTGAATATGGTTTTAAAGAACTAGCCGATTTTCAAAAAGAAAAAAATGATCAGTCAATGCTGATCATCTGGGATGGTTATTATCCACAGGCGTATTTTAGGTTTTGGCAAAGAACCGATTATGAAAAATATCTAGGTAATAAAATATCATCAATCACGATCGGCAATAGTACTTTTACCAAAGCTTTTAATAATCTGTATTTCTCAATTCCACGCGGGGAATTAGATTTAACCTCCTTTTTAAATCAAAACGGAATAAGCCATTTAGCTTTGCCGGAAGATCTTAAAACAAAATTTCAGGATTACCAAATTTTCCAAAACACTCCTGAAAAAACCATCAATTATCCGGACACCTCTCCCGCTTTTGGTATATTTAGGGTAAAATAGATCAATGATTGCTAAAATTGCCGCCAACACCTTGTTTCTTTCTTTTTCTCAAATCAGCGCCCGCCTTCTGGGGTTTATCTATTTTATCTTTTTAGCCCGGTATCTTGGAGTAGCGACTTTTGGTATTTATAATTTTACCCTCGCTTTTATTTATAATTTTATTCCGGTTGCGGATTTTGGTTTGGAAAGATTGGTTTTACGCGACATCTCTCGGGAACCGGAAAAAATTTCCTTTTATCTAGCTCGTTTACTACCATTAAGATTTTTGTTATCCCTGATCGCTTATTTTGGGGCTTTGTTGTTGGGTATCTTTCTTGGACAGTCGCTCCAGCAAATCTTTTATTTGGGTATCTTCGGACTTTTTATTTTTCCTTACAGTTTTACCTATCTATTAAGCAGTTTTTTAAACGCTCGGGAAAAGATGGAATATATGTCTTTTGCTGTTATCGCTGGTCAGTTATTAATTTTTATTCTCGGCGTAATTTTTGTTTTACTTAAGTTGCCGCTTTCGGTGATTTTTCTTACCGGCTTTTTGGGACAATCGGTGGTCACCTTGGTTTTTCTTTTTAAGGCCGGTTCTTGGGGGTTGCCATTGGGTTGGATTATTGACAAAAAGTTTATTAGCAAATCCCTTTCCCAATCCTGGGCTTTTGCCTTTTTACTGATTTTGGCTGTAATTTATCTACGGATTTCCCTAATTTTGGTTGGTTTATTAAAAGGGGATTATTATACCGGACTTTATGGGAGCGCTTTTAAGTTTATTGAAGCAATTATTCTAGTTCCTCAATCTTTAGCTTTGGCGTTGTTCCCTTTATCTGCTCGTTTATTTTTAGAAGATAAAGAAAAATTAAAGAGGGTCTACCGAAAGGGTCTGGGAATTTTACTGCTTTTTTCTTTACCGTTTGCTTTGTTTTTGATCATTGGTTCAAAGCTGATTATCGGTTTGACTTATGGCCAAAGTTATATGGCGGCTGCACCGGTTTTAGCTATTTTAAGTGTCTCCTTAATTCTCTTTTTTGTTAATGTTTTGCCCGGTAACATTATTCAAAATTCACCTCAATTTAAGAGATTTTTACCTTGGGCTTTGGTTAATTTTTTGATTACGCTAATTTTATGTTTATTTTTAATCCCCCGGTTTTCAATTATTGGTGCAGCTTGGGCCGTTGTGGGGGGCGAATTTGCCGGATTAATAATTAATAATCTTTTCGTATGGAAAATACTCAAAAAATAAGAGTTTCGATTATTATTCTTTCCTGGAACACAGCCAAACTTTTGAGGGACTGTCTTAAAAGTTTGGAATTTGAAATTTTTAATTTAAAATTTGAAATAATTGTGGTGGATAATGGATCGCAAGACAAATCAGCGGAAATGGTGAAGAAGGAATTTCCTGCCGTTAACCTGATTATTAATAAAAATAATCTGGGATTTAGTAAAGCTAATAATCAGGCTGCTAAAATAGCAAAAGGAGAATATTTATTTTTTCTAAACTCGGATACGATTGTTAAAGAATCGGCTTTGGAAAAACTTATAGATTTTCTTGATCACAATCAAGAGGTGGGAGCTGTTTCACCATTGCTTTTGAACGAAGACGGTTCTTATCAAATCGATCCGTGTTTTTTAAGATTTCCAAGCCCTCTAAGAGCGTTGGTTTATTATAATAAATATTTAAGAACATTATTTACTAAAATATTTCCGAATTATTTATTTTCAGTCAGTGACTATACAAATGTTTCACAAGTTGAGCAAATACCTGGCGCAGCGTTAATGATAAGAAAAAATCTCTTTAAACAAATCGACGGATTTGACGAAAAATTTCCTATCTATTTCGAAGATGTTGATTTGAGTTTTCAAATAAACAAAGCCGGTTATAAATTGTTTGTTGTTCCAGACGCCAGAATTATTCATCTTGGTCGAAAAAGCATTGAGCCGGTAATAAAAAAAGAAGGTCTTGATAAATTTTTGTTTCTTAATTTTAATTCGTTATTTTTATTTTGCGAGAAGAATTATTCAAAAACCAAAGCTCAATTAATTAAATGGGCGATATTTTTTAATTTACTACTAGGATTAAAACTCGGATTGTTAAAACAGCTTATTAATCAATGATTATCTTAATATTGTTACTGGGATTAGTCTTGAGATTGATAAATCTTAATCAAAGTCTTTGGCTTGATGAGGCAGTTCAGGCGATAACGTCACAAGGTAGTTTCTTTAATATTTTTTCCGAACTGTTAGGCGATTTTCACCCTCCTTTATATCATATATTTATGTGGCGTTGGGTTCACCTTCTTGGATCAAGCGAAATAATATTACGCCTGCCATCAGTTATCTTTGGAACCGCCACAATTTATGTTGTTTATAAAATTGCGGATTACGGATTACGGATTAACGGATTGCGGATTGCACAGATAGTAGCGTTGTTGATGGCGACAGCGCCGTTTCATATTTATTATTCCCAAGAGGCTAGACCTTATGCTTTGGTTACTTTGTTGGTTTCTTTGTCAATGTATTTTTTTCTAAAAAAGAAGTGGACTTTTTACGTAGTTGCCACTGTTTTAGCTCTTTACTCCAGCTACTTTGCTATTTTTATTTTATTGGTTCAAGGCATCATTTCTTGGCGGAACAGAAATAATCATGTCTTGAGATATCAGGCAGTTTCCCTTTTAATGTTTATTCCTTGGTTGCCGATGTTCATAAAACAAATATCCTTTGGTAAAGAAGCAGTATCAATTCTGCCGCAATGGGGGATATTGGTAAACGCTTCCTTTATCAAGGCCTTGCCATTAACATTTATAAAATTCATAATTGGGAGAATCACGATCTTTGATAAAACGCTTTATGAATTATCGGCAATATGCTTGTTTCTAGTTTACGGATTTCTTTTGTTAAAAGGGCTTTTCAGAAAAGACCTGTTAATCAATTTATGGTTAATCGTCCCAACTGCACTTGCGTTGCTGTTGTCAGTTGGTCTTCCCAACTTTCAGCCCTTCCGTCTACTTTTTGTCTTGCCGGCCTTTTATTTATTATTGGTTTTGGGTTTAATGTCAATTAAAAGTGATAGAATCGTTAAAATGTTTGCTGGTTTTATTATTCTGGTTTCTGTATTTTCTTTATACCAGTATTATTCCAATCCCTATTTCTGGCGGGAAGACTGGCGGGGAACAATATATTTTATTGAACAACAAAAAAATGCGGTGGCAGTTTTGCCATCATCGACGTCGAATTGGCCCTGGCAATATTATTCGTCAGGCAAGGTTAGGCTGATTGGAATTTCTCCGGGGGCCAGGATGGTTGATTCCAAAGATTTTGATAACCTAACCCTTCGACAAGCGCAGGGCAAGCAATTTATCAATTTAACAATATATTATATTCGATATTTACAACCCTTGTTTGACCCTGAAGAAAAGATTATATTCTGGCTAACTAAAAATGGTTATAATAAAACCAAAGAAATAAGTTTTAATCAAATACCTGTTTGGGAATATAGGAAAAATTAACGGATTGCGGATTAAAGAATTAAAATATTAACGGATTACGAATTTACGAAATTTAAAAAAATGAAATATAAAATATTCGAGGAATTGCCGATTTGGAAAGAGTCAATCGAACTCGGGAAAGAGGTTTATTTATTATCCAGTACTGGTAAGTTTGAGAAAGATTATTCTTTTAAGGATCAAATTAGAAGAGCGGTAATTTCAATAAGCTCAAATATCGCAGAAGGATTCGAAAGATCAAACAATAATGAATTTGTAAGATTTTTATTAATCGCAAAAGGATCTACCGGAGAAGTTCGAAGTCAACTGTATTTTGCTTTGGCATTAGGATATATAAATAAACAAACCTTTGACGATCTGAATAATAAATTTGATTCTTTGGGAAAACAGATCGGGAGTTTTATTTCATATTTGAAAAAACAAAAGAAGGAAGGAAATTTTACGAATAATTAATGCGCTTATGTGTTAATCCGTTAATTTTTTAATCCGTTAATCCGTTAATATTATTATGAAGATTGGAATTGACATCTCGCAATTGGCATACCCTGGAACCGGGGTAGCCACATATACGGAAAACCTGGTTAATAACCTGCTAAACATTGACAAGGAAAATGAATATGTTTTATTTTATTCATCGCTAAGAATAGAAAATAAAAGATTAAAGATAGAAAATATAAAACACAGATCAAATATCAAAAATTTCCGATTCCCGCCAATATTTTTGGAATTGATATGGAATAAATTCCATATTTTACCTATAGAAACTTTTACTGGAAAGTTAGATCTATTTCACACTTCCGATTGGCTGGAGCCGCCGGCAAAATGTCCCAAAGTGACAACAATTCACGATTTAACGGTTTTAAAATATCCGGAGACCTTTGTTCCTCGAGGAGGTCACGATATTGTTGCCAATCAAAAAAGAAAACTGGATTTAGTTAAAAAAGAATCAAAAATAATTATTGCGGTTTCGGAAAACACTAAAAAAGATATTGTCGAATTACTAGGGATTCCTGAAAGTAGAATTAAAGTCATATATGAAGCGGCGGATGAGATTTACAACCCTTCGACTCCGCTCAAGGTAAACAAAATAAAGAAGAAGTATGGAATTGAGGGAAAATATATATTGGCAGTAGGAACAAGAGAACCGAGAAAGAATCTTGCTAGGGTAATCGAGGCTCATTCTCGATTGACAAGGTCTAACCTTGTCACTTTAGTGATAGCAGGGAAATATGGATGGGGTAGTGAAAAATCAAATATTAAAGATAAAAAATTAAAAATTCTCGGTTTCGTGCTAAAGGAAGATTTAGCGTTGTTATACTCCGGAGCGGAATGTTTTGTTTATCCACCTTTGTATGAAGGATTTGGTCTACCGGTTCTTGAAGCGATGGCCAGTGGTTGTCCCGTGGTAACCTCCAATGTTTCCAGTTTGGCAGAAATTGCCGGAAAGGCAGCGATACTGGTTAATCCAGAGAACGTTGAAGAGATTGTACAGGGAATTGAGAAAGCCATAAAAAATAAAGAAGAAATGACAAAAAAAGGTTTAATAAGAGCTAAGGAATTTTCCTGGGAAAAAACTGCACGGGAAACACTAAAGATTTATGACGAGGTTTTCAGGAAATGAAAAGAAATGAAATTCTGGTTCTTTTATTAATTTTGCTCATAGCGGCCTTTTTCCGTTTTTGGCATTTAGAAATCACCCAGTTTATCACTTATGATCAGGCCAGAGATTTTTTAATAATTAAAAGAATGCTGCTTGATCATAAGTTAACTTTACTTGGGCCCACTGTTCTTATTCCCGGTGTTTTTTTGCCGCCTTTTTATTATTACCTCCTGGCTCCTTTTTTGATGATTTTTCGCTTTCAGCCGCAGGGAGCGGATTTTTTTACGGCAATTTTAGGGATAAGTGCTGTTTTCCTTTTTTATCTATTCGCCCGGGAGATTTTTGGTAAATTACCGGCGGCTTTGGGATCCTTACTTTTTGCTGTTTGCCCGGTTGTAATTTCCTTTTCCCGGCATGCCTGGAATCCTAATACCAGCGATTTTTTTTCTCTGGCGATAATTTTTTGTCTTTACCGATTTTTGATCAAAGAAAAATGGCTCTGGTTTTATATTGCCTGCACTTTTTTTGGTTTAAGTTTAAGCTTTCATTTCAGTCTTTTAGTGATGGCGCCAGTGATTTTTTTTGTTTTTCTTTTTGGTCGGAGAAAGAACAAAGCTTCGTTGAAAAACGTAATCATTGGTTTTTTCTCCTTTTTGATTTTCGTTTCACCTCTATTATTTTTTGAGGTTCGTCATCATTTTTCGATAACCTCAAATATTGTCAACTTTGTAATCGGGAACGGGAACGGCTCAGACTCTATTTTTTTTCGTCTGGAAATTTTTATGAAAGATCTTTTCAAGCTTCCATGGTTACTTTTTAATGGTCATCTAATTAAGGGAGTGGAATCAATTAATCCTTCTTCAATTATTCTTATGGACAAAATACCCATCTTTTATCAAAGCTGGAGTTTTTTGCTTATTTTGTTCATATTTATAGGTTTGATCATCAGGATAAAAGACAATACGGAAAAGAAAGGTTTCTTTTTGATTTTATTCTGGTTTCTTTTCGGCATTGGTTTGAGGTTCCTGTTGCCGTCAAAAACATTTTATTTTTATCAATATAATTTTTTGTTCCCGGCGGTTTTTCTTCTTTTGGTTAATCTATTTTACCTTTTAAGGAAAAAGAATTGGGGTTTATTTTTGTCTCTTTTATTATTTTTTCCAATGTTTGTTTTCAGCATTCTTAATTTCTTTAAAATGCCTAATAGCTTAAGAAGTGATGCCTTTTTTCTCTCGGCGGCAAAAATTATCGCCGATGATTTTTTTAACAGTAAGCCTGGCAGTTATGTCATCGCGGCGAACAATAATGATCCTCAACGTTGGGATCATAATGGTTTGGAATACCGTTATTTTTTGGAGGCTTATTACAGGTTGCCAATCAGCAATTGGGATATTAATGATTATCAACAGGCTAAAACATTATATTTAATTGATGAAGGGGATATAAAAGAACCTTTGAAATTGGGAGGAATGGAAATGGAATCTTTTGCTCCGAAAACAATTCAAAAAATCTGGCAAGCAGAGTCCGGCCAGAAAATCTATAAAATGACAAGATGAACAGAATTAAAAAGTTCTTAACTAGAAATTGGGAATTAAGTTTGCTTTTGGTCTTTATTTTAATAGCTGTTGTTTTGCGTTTCACCAATATTACGTCCTTGAATTTTTTTACCTTTGATCAATCGAGAGACGCCTTGTTCGTAAAAAGAATGATTATTGATCATCAATGGCGGCTATTGGGAACTCAAACATCTTTACCGGGAATGTATTTGCCCCCATTTTATTATTATACGATTGCTCCGATATTATGGCTTTCGAAATTAAATCCAGTGAGTATTGATATTTATTCGGCTTTTATCGGAGTATTAACGATTCCCGCAATTTATTTTATTGCCAATAAAATTTTTGGCAGACCAGCGGGTATTTTTAGCAGCGGACTATTTGCCGTATCCCCGTTAATTGTTGAATTAACAAGGAGAGCTTGGAATCCGAACACTCTTCCTTTTTTTATCTTAATTACTTTTTATTTTATCTACATGTATTTTAAAGAAAAGAAGCTGAAGTATTTTTTACTGGCATTTGGTTTTTATGGATACTGCTTAAGTTTACATTTTGGCGCCTGGATATTAATACCGCTTTTTATTTTTATCTGGTTTTTCGCCCTGATAAAAGATAAATTGGGAATATTGGGATTATTGGGCGCAATCGGAATCTTATTTTTCTTTGTCAGCCCGCTTTTTATCTTCGAGATAAGGCATAATTTTTTTCTCACTCAACAGGCAAAAATATTTTTTTTTGATGGCAGTCATTTAGGTCCGAAAACCGGAGTGAATCTTCTTGAATCATTTTCCACCTCCTTAATTGCCTTATTCACCATTTTAATTTCCGGGAAAATCATGGTCGGATATGGCGCCCCTCTTGAATTTACCGGTAGGCTTTCGGATATCTTTTATTTAAACAAACCAATCTCCGTGGTTGCCCAAAAACCTTTTTCAATTTCTTTCCAATGGTGGGGATTAGGAATCCTTGCTTTAATAATCTTTTTCAGTTTATTCAAACCGAATAAGTATAAACTGCCTTTAGTGTTGCTATGGATTTGGATTATTTGGGGAGTTTTGATATCGAGGATGTACGGCGGCAGCTTTTTCTTTTTTTATTACCTTTTTCTTTTTCCGGCGCCGATTTTACTGTTTGGTTTATTAGGAAAAATTGTCTTTGATTCAAAAAAGATATTAATAAAAACGATTCTCTCATTAGCGTTTGCTTTGCTAATCATTTTTCATCTAAAATACACCACCATTCACGAAAAAACCTGGAGAGATATTAATGATTTAAAAGAAGTTGGTAAGATTATCGCTTTGAATGCTCCCGAAAATGGAACTTTTAATATCGCAACGATTCAAAAAGACGCTGATCGCTGGGACCGAAATGCGGTTGATTACCGATATTTTACGGAGACTTTTGGCGGCAAGAGAGCCTTAGACTGGTACCCGCAAGATTATCAAAATGCTGAAATTTTATTTGTAGTAGATGAATCAGGTCAAAGCGACCCCTTAAGTTCAAAGATCATGGAAATATCGGATTTTAATCCGGGTCAGATTATTGACCAATGGACAACCGGCAAGAATATCGTGATTTATAAAATCAGCAAAAAGGAAGATATACCAAAAAATGATATAATTAATCAATGAAGATTTTTAAAGACAAGAACGGCCGAGATCTCACTTTAAATCAAGCTTGGCCAAAAATATTTAACAGATTTTCGAACGTTGGATTGGATTTTGAATTAATGCTTCTTCGGTGGGTAGGGTACATTCCTTTACATACAATCAGAAATACGGTTTACCGTTTGGCCGGGATGAAAATTGGTCAAGGTTCAGCGATTCATATGTGGGCAAACTTTTTTAATCCCAAAAATATTCAGATCGGAGAAGATACGATTATTGGCAATCATGCTTTTTTAGATGGCCGGGCAAATTTAGTTATTGGAAATCATGTAGATATTGCTTCCGAAGTGATGATTTATAACTCTGAACATGATGTTCACCATGAAGAAATGATTGCGATTGAAGATTCAGTTTTTATTGACGATTATGTCTTTATCGGACCAAGGGCGATTGTTTTGCCGGGAATAAAAATCGGTAAAGGGGCGGTTATCGCCGCGGCAGCCGTGGTAACTCACGATGTTGTGCCGGGAAAGATTGTTGGGGGAGTTCCGGCGAGGGAAATCGGTGAGAGAAGAATTAAAGAGTACCATTATCGTTTGGGTCGAGCCAGACTTTTCCAATAATTATTTACTAATGGGAAAAAAAATAATCAAACCTTTATTGGTCGGAATTTTAATTCTTTGGGTGTTTTATCTTGTTCTTCCGGCACCGGTAGAATTGCCGCCTCTTCCGCAAAGTTTAAAATCAACGGAACCCGGCGACACGGTGCAAATTCTTGGTATTTCTGCGTATTATACTAATTTATCCCGTCAGGAGGTTATTAATTTTTACCAAAGTCATTATTCCCGTTCGAGTTTGTTTAATCTTCCTTTAATTACTTATCGTCTCAACCATCCGCCCGAATATTTCCGGGAATTAATTCGTGCGACACAACAAGTAACTTATTTCGAAGAAATTATTCATCCGTTAAGAGAATCTTTATTTGTGAGTGGTTTCGAATGGGGAAACGATCCATTTACCAGTCCGGAAAAAAGGGTCAAAAATAAACTAATTATCAACGGTCGGGAATACAAAACAAAAGTTACATTGATTGAAAGAAATTCAAACCCGATAATTCGTTTAATCGTGACCGGCGGGATTGTCTGTTTGAGTTGGTGGTTAATTAAGGAAGCTAAGGATATGCTTCGGAAATAAAAGAAATGAATTTATCAATTATTATTCTAAGCTTTAATACAAAAGATATTTTAGATAATTGTCTTAAATCAATTCTTAAGAATTCCAAAGAGATTGACATGGAAATTATTGTTATTGACAACCATTCAACCGATGGCAGCCCGGAATTTATCAGTAAGAATTATCCAAACATTATATTAATTGAAAATGACAGTAACGAAGGATTTTCGAAAGCTAACAACCAAGGAATTAAAATTGCCAAAGGTAAATACATTTTACTTCTTAATTCGGATACACTCGTAGAAAAAGATTCATTAAAAGATTTAGTTAATTTTATGGAATCGCATAAGGAAATTGGGGTCGTTGGACCTCAATTATTAAATACAGATCATTCTAAACAAGCTTCGGTCGGACGATTTCCGGACCTATTATCGGTATTTATAATGCTGTTTTTTGAGCATTGGCAGCAAAACCGATTTGTCAGGACATCATTCGATAAATTAACTGAAGCCGATTGGGTGATGGGAGCGGCTTTAATGATACGGAAAAATATTTTGGAGAAAACCGGCCTACTCGACGAAAATATTTTTATGTACTATGACGAAGTCGAGTGGTGCTATCGGATTAAAAAAGCCGGGTTTAAGGTTTATTATTATCCCAAACCGAAAATCGTTCATTTGTGGCAAAAAAGTTCTCAAAGCGGTCGGGAAGCGCCAATACTGGCTAATTACAAAAGCCTTGTTTACTTTTACAGAAAACATAAATCAGTCATTGAACAAGTCTTATTGATATTCTTGTTGAAACTTAAGGCCGGGTTGGCGATTCTAATTGGTCTATTAACAAATAATTCTTATTTAAAGGAGACTTATGAAAAAGCTCTTAAATTGGTTTGATCAAAGGATATTTTTTTTAGGGATTATTATCCTGCTGGTTTTCATTCCTTTATATCCCAAATTTCCGTTATTTAATATTCCTAAAACCTATGTTGCCATTAGGTTTGAGGATTTCCTCGTCGCTTTTATGGTTGGAATTTTTCTGATTAAAATTATCCGACAGAAAACTCAATTCTTCCAAAATCGCCTGAACCGTTTATTTTTAGTCTATTTTTTCGTTGGCGGACTTTCGACCTTATCCGCAATTTTCATCACAAAAAACGTTATTCCGCATTTAGTCGTGCTGCATTGGATGCGGCATATCGAATACATGTCTTTGTTTTTTATCAGTGTTTACTCTGTTAAAAAGGTTCAAAATATTAAGGATTCTTTTAGCGTTTTGGTTCTCGCTACCATCGGGGTTATTTTATATGGATTAGGTCAAAAATTCTTAGGTTTCCCGGTGGTATCGACAATGAATGAAGAATTCTCTAAGGGGATTCTTTTGACGCTGACTGAATGGGCGAGGATTAACTCAACCTTTGCCGGACATTATGATCTAGCGGCTTATCTGGTATTGTTTCTCGCATTCCTTTTCGGAGCAATCTTTAGCTATAAACGACGATTGCAAAAAATATTTATCGTTATTGTTGGCGTTTTTTCTTTTTATTTATTAATTTTGACGTCTTCGCAGATTGCCTTTATGGCTTATTTGGTCAGCATTGTTTTTATTTTGGTAATTTCGAGAAAATTCAGATGGATTCTTCCGGTTCTGTTATTGTCCATTCTTGGAACTTTTGCCTCCCGCGATTTGACCGACCGCTATGCCGCGACGATCAGGATCAATCGTGATTTGGCCGTTGAAGCTTTTGATAAAAGCCGCTTAGCTTGGTTAAGTAGGCTATATGTTCCAACCCCTATTCCTACACTAACTCCGACTCCGACTCCTGCTCCTGTTCCTGTAGTGGCGATCAAACCGACAAAGAAAATCGTTACTCCTCTGTCTACACCAACAGAGATTATTATTCCCAGCGGACCGAAAAGATATATGACATATGAATCAACATCTTCAGCTGATATTACAGCCCTTACCGCATACCGTTCGACAACAATTCGTTTGAATGTTGAATGGCCTCGGGCAATTAGAGCCTTTTTGAAAAATCCACTATTGGGCACGGGCTATTCATCCATTACTCTTGCGACGGATAATGATTACCTTCGAGTTCTTGGGGAAACCGGTTTGTTGGGTTTTGTGGCGATATTCCTCATCTTTTTACAGATTATTATTGAGGTCATTAAATATCTTGCCAAAAATGTTTCTCCACCGGAAAAAATGCTGGTTATCGGTTTCTCCGGAGCGATTTTAGGCTTCTTAATTAACGCTTCCTTTATCGATGTCTTTGAATCGTCAAAAGTCGCCTATGTTTTTTGGATTATCGTTGGCTTATTAGTTGGATTAATGAAGTTAAATCCCACAAAAGCAGATAAATTATCATGAAGAAAAATATTGTAGAGTATCTTCTGCTATCTTTATTGCTGGTTTTGGCAATTATACCAAGACTTTATAAGATTGATATTCCTTTGGCTGATCATCATTCCTGGCGGCAAGCTGATACGGCAGCGGTTGCCAGAAATTTCATTAAAGAGGATTGGAATTTTCTTAAGCCGACAATTGACAATATGACAAATTTAAGTGACGCTTCGACTCCGAATCCTCAACGGCTTTTTATGGTAGAACCCCCTATTTATCAAACAATAATAGCTATATTTTATAAGATTTTTGGGATAAAGGAACCGTTGGCGAGATTAGTTTCTATTGTCTTTTCTTTAGGTTCAATTATTTTTCTTTATTTAATTGTAAAAGAATTTATAGAAGAAAAAACCGCTCTTTGGACGGCTTTCTTTTTCTCGGTTCTTCCTTACAGCGTGTATTACTCGCGCGTGATTCTTCCGGAGCCGTTTATGATTTTTTGCTGTTTGGCTTTTGTTTTTTACTTTATAAAATGGCTTGATAAAAACTCATTTTTTAATTTAATTTTGCTAATAATTTTCGGGGCTTTGGCTTTAACCCAAAAGGTATATCCATTCTTTTTAAGTCTTCCGTTGTTTTATTTATTGTTTCGAAAATTTTCTTTTTCATTATTAAAACAAAAGCAAGTTTGGGTTATCGCAATTCTAATCGTAATCCCGATAATTTTATGGCGACTTTGGATTAATCATTTTCCCGAAGGAATTCCTCCAAATGAATGGCTTCTGAATCAAGGCGACATTCGTTTTAAGGGAGCGTTTTTTTGGTGGATATTTGCTAAAAGAATCGGAGAATTAATTTTGGGATTTTGGGGGTTAATTCCTTTAGGAATAGGTTTGGTTATAAAACCTAATAAAAAAGAAGGTTGGTTTTTCTATTTATGGTTGTTGTCAAATATTTTATACATTACGGTATTCGCGGCCGGTAATGTCACCCATGATTATTATCAAATTCCTCTTATTCCGATTTTTTCTATTTTCTTGGCTAAAGGAGTAACCTTTCTGCTAGACAAAAATAATCTTTTAATTCATCATTGGTTAAGTAAGGGGTTATTAACGGTTTGCATCCTTTTTACTTTAGCTTTTTCTTGGTATCAAGTGAGAGATTATTATAATATTCAGGGCGGTGTTGATTTGGCTGGACAGGCGGTAGACCAACTGACACAAAAAGATGCTTTAATATTGACCGGCGATACTAATGACGCGACTCTTCTTTATAATACTAACCGTCATGGTTGGACCGGCGGCTATGCTTCATATTTTCCTAATATTTCTGGCTCAATAGAAAAAATTAGGCAAATGGGGGGAACGGTTTATGTGACGACTCAATGGAATAGTCTTGCTCAAACGGATTTTGGCAAGTATATGACAGCTAACTATTCGGTAATAAAGCAGACCGACCAATATATTATTTTTAATTTAATAAAAAAATGAAAATATTAATGCTTACTCCGTATCTTCCTTATCCGCCGTCTTCCGGGGGTCAAGTTCGATCGTATAATCTGATTAAAAATTTATCCAAAAAGCACGAAATTACTCTTTTTTCTCTAATAAAAACCGACAACGAAAAGAAATACGTTTCGGAATTGGAGAAATATTGCAAAAAGGTAAGAATCTTTAAAAGACCGGAAAAACCATGGACATTAAAAAATATTCTTCGGACCGGTTTCGGCTTGTATCCATTTTTGGTAATTCGAAATTTAAGCGATGAAGAAAAAACAGCAGTGGCTGAAGAATTAACAAAGGAAAAATTTGATTTAATCCATGCGGAAAATTTTTATGCCATGCCCCATATTCCCAATACAACCGTACCGATCCTTTTAACCGAACAAACGATTTTTTACGCGGTTTACAAAAGGTTTGTTGAGTCTTTGTCTTGGTATTTATTTTGGCTTAAACCGGCTCTTATGATTGATGTTTTAAAATTAAAATACTGGGAAACATATTACTGGAAGAAAGCCAATCTTTTAGTTGATGTTTCCGAAGAGGACAACTTCCAGATCAAAAAGCAAGTACCCAACAAAAGAGTTTATATTGTTCCCAATGGGGTAGATTTTGAATATTATTCTAAACCTCAATATCCAAAAAATTCCCAGCCGACGGTTCTTTTTGGTGCAGCTGATTTTCATTGGATGGAAAATAAAGAGGGAGCCAAAGTTTTGATCGAAGAAATTTGGCCAGAAATTAAGAAACATGTTGCCAACGCGAAATTATGGATTGTTGGTAAAATCGCTCCACAAGCCCTATCTGTTTATGTAGGACAAAAAGATATCGTGATTCAGGAAATTAATGATAGTCGTGAAGCATACCAAAGGTCTTGGGTTTTGGTTGCTCCATTGCGTAGTCGTGGCGGCAGCCGAACCAAGTTTTTTGAAGCAATGGCATCTGGATTACCCATTGTTACTACAAGCATGGGTATTGAAGGAATAAGAGTAAATGATAGTCAACAAATTATGATTGCCAACGATCGAAATCAAATGATTGCCAAAGCAATTTCTGTTTTGGAGGATAAAAAATTAGCGAAAAATATTGGCCAACAAGCAAGGGATTTGGTTAGTGATGATTATGACTGGAAGAAATGCGCTTTATTATTGGATAAAGTATATCAAGAGGTTGAAAATGAATCTAAAAATTGATTTATCAGTATTAATTGTAAATTTTAATACCAAAGAATTATTGCAGAGATGTTTGGAATCAATAAATAATTCAGAAAAAGAAAGTTATCAATTTGAGGTAATTGTGGTAGATAACGCTTCTTCTGATCAATCAGCAGAAATGATCAAGAAGAAATTTCCTAATGTTAATTTAATTTCAAGTAAAAAGAATTTAGGATTCGCCGCCGGTAATAATTTAGGTATTAAAATGGCAGTTGGGGAATACGTGTTACTTTTAAACCCTGATACCGAGATAGAAATCAACACTTTTAAGATAATGATAGATTATTTGAAGAGTAATCCAAAAGTTGGGGCAGCGACTTGCCGGGTTGAACTAAAAAACGGAAAACTGGATGATGCTTGTCACCGCGGATTTCCAACTCCCTGGAATGCTTTTTGTCATTTTTCCGGAATTAGCCAATTGTTTCCGAATTCATGTTTTTTAAACGGTTATCATCTTGGATACCAAAACCTAGATAAAATTCATGAGATTGATTCCTGCGCTGGCGCTTTTTTGTTAGTAAGAAAGGAAATAGGAGATTCCATAAACTGGCTGGATGAGGACTATTTTTGGTATGGAGAGGATTTGGATTTCTGTTATCGGGTAAAACAAAAAGGCTGGAAAATAATGTATGTGCCTATAATCAAAATACTTCATTGGAAAGGAGCCTCTTCGGGAATACGCCAGGAAAGTAAAAATATTTCCAATGCTTCTCTGGAGACAAGAAAAAAAGCGGTTATGGCGTCAACCCAAGCAATGCGGTTGTTCTATCAAAAACATTATTTGAAAAAGTATCCATCTATAATAACCGGATTTGTTTTATTCGGAATTAATTACTTAGAAAAAAGAAGATTAACAAAAATATGAGAATTATTATTGATTGCCGGATGTATGGATTGGAAAACGCAGGAATTGGTCGCTATATAATTAATTTAGTTGATCAGATTGAAAAGCTTGATAAAAAGAATGACTATTACCTGCTATTTAGGCGAAAATATTATTCCGAGCTAACTTTTAGTAATCCGAAGTTTCATAAAATTTTGGCCGATTATCCTCATTATTCGCTTAAAGAACAAATATTTTTACCGATTCAATTATTTAAACTAAAACCGGACTTAGTCCATTTTCCTCATTTCAATGTTACCTTATTCTATTTCGGAAAATTTGTAGTGACAATCCATGATCTTATAAAGCATTCATCCCGTGGAATCGAAACGACAACACACAATTCATGGTTATATTGGTTTAAATATCTAGGTTATAAAATTGTTTTTAGTCAGGCGGTAAAAAGAGCAGATACAATATTCGTTCCAAGCCAGCAGGTTAAGAAGGAATTAGTTGCAAATTACCATTTATTTGATAACAAAATCTTAGTTACTTATGAAGGAGTAGATAATAATTTTAAGAAAGAAGAAAGAAGCGGGATTTTAGAAAAATACGAAATTCGAAAACCTTTTATTATTTATACCGGAAGCGTTTACCCCCATAAAAACATTGATAGATTGATTCAATCAATTAAACTGATAGAAAAACCTCTGGATTTAGTTATTTCTTGTTCCAGAAATATATTCTGGGATAGGTTAAACGAAAAAATTAAGACTAACAAGGTTGAAAATCGGGTTCGCTTGCTCGGTTTTGTTCCTGACCAAGAACTAAGATTGCTTTATACTCAGGCCAGAGCATTTGTTTTCCCAACTCTTTCGGAAGGATTTGGTTTACCCGGTTTGGAAGCAATGGCTTCCGGCTGTCCGGTAATTTGTTCAAATTTACCGGTTCTTAAAGAAATATATGGGAATGCTGCAGTTTATTTTGATCCGTACGACATTAATAATATGACCAAGTCAATTTCTGATTTTTGTTTTGGTGAAAAAGAAAATAAAGAAAAAATGAAACGACTTGGTTTGGATCAAGTAAAAAAATATAGTTGGAAAAAAATGGCCAAAGAAACGATTCATGAATACTTCATTTGAAATATCCTGGTATGGTTCTCACTCTGGCGAAGAACCGCCGATTTCGGGAACTAAAGGATCCGGAACAATCTTTTTCTGCGGTTGTAATCTTCATTGCGTCTATTGCCAGAATTGGCAAATATCCCAGCAACATATCAGATGTAAAAAAGTTAACGACGAAGAACTAATTAAAATCATTCTTGAATTACAAGAACAAGGATTAAATAACATTAATCTGGTAACGCCGACAATTTGGTCAGTTCAATTGATTGAAGTATTAAAAAAAGCAAAACAGAAAGGTTTAAAAATACCAGTTGTTTGGAATAGCAATGCTTATGAGAAAGTAGAAATATTAAAAAGACTAGAGGGTTTGGTAGATGTTTATCTTCCTGATTATAAATATACGGATGATTATTTGGCGAAAAAATACTCTGGAATTTCAAATTATTCAGAAGTTGCCCAACTAGCAATTAAGGAAATGTATAGACAGGTAGGAGACTTAAGGGTTGATAAGGGAAATAGGGGAAATCGGGGGATGATTGTTAGACATTTAGTTTTACCGAGTCATTTAGAAAACACAAAAAAATGTTTAGAGTTTATCCGTTTAATTTCTGATAATATTCACTTAAGTTTGATGACCCAATACGGTCCGCTATATAAAGCCAAGGATTATCCCGAAATTAATCGGACTTTAAATAAAAAAGAAGACGAAGTCGTAAGGAAGCTGATTAAGGATTTAGAATTTAAAAACGGCTGGACGCAGGAATTCGGTAAATCGGTTAAATGTTTTAATCCTGATTTTAGCCTTGAATTTCCGTTTAGTAACAGGAAATAATGGCAGGTGCCAAGCTAGACCACCCTCCAGGTGGGATATTATGAAAATAGCCTTTGTATATGATCGCGTAAATAAGATTGGCGGGGCGGAGAGAGTTTTGGTGGCTCTTCACGAAATCTGGCCGGATGCGCCTTTGTATACTGCAGTATACAATCCCGAAACCGCACTTTGGGCAAAAGATTTTAAAATCATTCCTTCCTTTCTGCAGAAATTTCCCTTTGCCAAAACTCACCATGAATTATATCCCTGGCTAACTCCACTAGCTTTTGAAACCTTTGATTTCACAGGCTTTGATATCGTGATTTCTATTACCAGCGCCGAAGCAAAAGGAATAATCACCAAGCCTGGGACTTTACATATTTGTTATTGCCTGACGCCAACAAGATATCTTTGGAACGGTTACCAAGATTATCATGTGCCAATGATTGTCCGATCCATGATGACCAAATTGCGTATTTGGGACCAGATCGCATCTCAAAGACCGGATTATTACTTTGCTATCTCTGAGACAGTAAAACAAAGGATATGGAAATACTATCGAAGGAAGTCTGAAGTCATATTTCCTCCTGTTGACACTACGAAATTCGTAATTCGAAATCCGAAATCCGAAAGATACTCTAGCTTCTCACGTCCAACTTCCAACTTCTATTTGGTGGTATCCAGACTTGTTTCATACAAACAAATAGATCTTGCCATTGAAGCGTTTAATAAATTGGATTGGCCTTTAAAAATAGTGGGAGTAGGGAGGGAAATGAATAAATTAAGAGCAATGGCAAAACCGAATATTGAGTTTTTAGGACAATTGACAGACAAGGAACTTTTAGGTTACTATAAAAAATGCCAGGCGGTTATTTTTCCGCAAGAGGAAGATTTTGGTCTGGTTCCGCTTGAAGCGCAAGCTTGCGGTAAACCGGTAATTGCTTATCGAGGTGGTGGCGCTTTAGAAACGATTATTGAAGGGAAAACAGGGATATTTTTTAAGGAACAAACGGCCGAGTCCTTATTGGAAGCGTTGGGGGAGATGGGAAAGACGTCCTTACAGGATAAAGGGGAGAAGGGGTTTAGACCGGAAGATTGCCGGAAACAAGCGGAAAAATTCAGCCAAGAAATATTTAAAAAGAAATTTAAGCAAAAAATCGAAGAAGAATGGAAAAAATACAAAACGAACATCTCTACCTCGTAATTTTATGCGGCGGGTCCGGAAAGAGATTATGGCCACGCTCTCGGATGAAAGCGCCAAAACAATTTATCAAATTATTTGGCGATAAAACTATTTTTCAGCAAACAATTGAACGGGCGAAGCTTTTTGTCCCCCTAGAAAGAATTTATTTAATTACGAATTCAGACTATCTTGATGAAATTTATGATCAAGCCCCCGAAATTCTTAGTAAAAATATTTTTCCAGAACCGGAGGGGAAAAATACGGCCATGGCGATGGGAATGGGCGCAATATTCGTTCAGCAGCAAGATCCAGAAGGAATCATTGTAAATTTTCCTTCCGATCACCACATTGCTGATATTTCAAAATTTGAAAAAACAATTAGAATCGCCGTTGAAACAGCACAATTGGGAGATTATCTGATAACGATTGGCTTAAAACCGACTTTTCCACATGGCGGATTGGGATATATTAAGGCCGGAGAAAGGTTTAAATTAATTAACGATCTTTACACTTATAAAGTGGAAAAACATATTGAAAAGCCGGAAATAGAGATGGCGGAAAAGTTTTTAAAACAGGGTGGATACTATTGGAATGTTAATCTTTATACTTATAAAGTTTCTTCGGTTTTAAAGGCAATTAAAGAATTAGATCCGGAATTAAGTTTAGGACTAGATAAAATAAGGGAATCATTGGGGAAAGTGGGGGAGATGGGGGTGGTGAGGGAAGTTTACGAACAGGCAAAAGATATTATGTTTGATTACGCGATTTCCGAAAAAGCTCACAATCTTATTTTAGTTCCGGGTGATTTTGAATGGAGCGATGTGGGAGATTGGAAAGTCGCTTATGATGTTTCGCCGAAAGATAAAGACGGGAACGTGGTGATACACGAAAAAGGCGATGGAGAATTTATTTCCATTGATTCCAAAAATTGTTTAATCCATTTTTCCGATCAGTTAATTGCCGCGATTGGGGTAGAAAATTTGGTGATTGTGGATACGAAAGATGCGTTGTTGATTATGAAAAAAGACCGTTCTCAAGAAGTTAAAACTTTAGTAAACAAGTTGCAGGACGAAGGTAAACTTGAGTATCTTTAACAAGTTTGCTAATATTCTATGCTAGTAGGCAGGTGCCTTTTTTTGGCCTAAAATATGGATTATGAAGAGCTAAAAAGATTAATAGATATCAGTTCGGCTATTGTCCTCGGGATTATCTTTTTACCAATAAGTTTAATCACCGCCCTGGCGATTCAATGGGAATCTTCTGGGCCTGTTTTTGCCGATATCCCGCTTAGGGTAGGAAGAAACGGAAAAAAATTTCGTCTTTATAAATTTAGGTCAATGATTACGAATGCCCATTATTTGATGCAAACCGATCCTAAATACAAAAAATTATATGAAGAATACAAAAAATCCAGTTATAAAATTCATAATGATCCGCGGTGGACAAAGGTTGGGAAATTTATTAGAAAATATTCAATTGATGAAATTCCGCAACTGATTAATGTATTAAGGGGCGAAATGAGTTTGGTTGGTCCGCGGCCTTATTATCCAGATGAATTAGAAGAACAGCAAAAAAAATATCCGGAAACAAAAAAATTAGTGGATGAAGTTTTATCGGTAAATCCAGGGATTACCGGCGAGTGGCAAGTTTCCGGTCGGTCGGAAATTAACTTTGATAAAAGAATTTCTATGGATGCCAGCTATGCCAGACGAAAATCAATTATCTATGATATGATTATTATATTAAAATCTCCCTGGGCAATGATTTCCGGTAAAGGGGCGGTATAATATATGGAAGAAATACCAAAAATTGAAATTCAAGATACCGATACACAGGAACAACCCGTAGGGTTGGTGTCAAAAGAAGCGGGTAAAAAGAAAATTCTTTTTAGAATTCTTCCGATTATTTTAGTTGTTGTGATTGGTATTGGGGTTTTGGTTGGTTTGCCTTTGCTAAACGTTGTCAATAAGGCCAAAGTTGTTTATGCGCAAGGAATGGTTTTGAAAGATTCCGTAAAAACCAAAGACCTGCAAAAGATCTCTCAAGAAATTAAAACCACCAGGGCGGATTTGGATTCTCTAAAACAAGCGCTTAATCTTCTGACTCCCTTGAGAATTATTCCGTTTGTCGGTGTTTACCAATCGGACGCCACCCATATGGTCAATGCCGGTGAAGCCGGATTTGACGCCGCCGAATTAGTGGTGAAGGCGGTTGAACCATACTCGGATTTATTAGGATTATTCGGCGGCCAAGTTGGCGGGGGTGAAAAAACTGCCAAAGACAGAATTAATTTTATTGTGACAACTTTAGACAAAATTGGTCCGGATATTGATAACATCGGGGCCAAGTTGGAAATTGTCAAAAAAGAATTGGACGATGTTGATCCGAACCGCTATCCGGTTCAATTCAAAAACTATAAAGTTCGGGAAATGCTGACCCAGGCAATATCTTTAGTTGATCAAGGGGCAACTTTGACGAATGACGCCAAGCCAGTGATTAAAGTCGCTCCTTGGTTGTTGGGAATTGATTCCCCGCGCCAATATTTGATTCTTTTCCAAAACGATGCAGAATTGCGGCCGACCGGAGGATTTATAACGGCTTATGCATTACTTTCGGTTGACAAGGGAAAAATTACGCCGGTTTTATCAGAAGACATCTATGATCTGGATGCCCGTTTTCCTTCAAAAGAAAAAGCGCCCCAAGCCTTTATTGATTATTTATCCTTGCCATACGCAAAAGATTCCCACTGGCGTTTAAGAGATATGAATTCTTCCCCTGATTTTAAGGTTTCCATGGAAAAATTTGTGGAAAATTTCAAAAGGGCTTCAAGTCAGAAATTCGACGGGGTGGTGGCGGTTGATACCCAATTATTGGTGCGGTTGCTAAGCGTTATTGGCAGGATCGGTGTACCTGGCTGGGGAAATTTTTCCGCCGATCCCGAACCAAAATGTTTTGATTGTCCTAATGTTGTTTACCAGTTAGAATTATCAGCCGACAAACCGGTTAATACTCTTAAAACCCAAAGAAAGGCGGTTATTGGACCGTTAATGCATTCGGTTTTAGCCAATGCTTTAGGTTCGCCAAAAGAAAAAATTCCGAATTTGTTTGAAGCCGGTTTTTCTTCAATAATCGAAAAGCATGTTCTTTTTTATTTTCCTGATCAGAAGATTCAGTCGGCAATGGAAGCTTTTAATCTCGCCGGCAGAGTGAAAGATTACAGTCATGATTATTTTTTACTGGTGGATACCAGTTTTTCCGGAGCCAAGTCCAATATTTTTATTAAAAACGAAGTCGAACAAAAGATTGAAATCGGCAGCGACGGCACAATTACCAAAACAGTTACTGTTACTTATAAAGACCCAGCCCCCCAATCAAATTGTAATTTAGAAACCGGCGGCCTGTGTTTGAACTCCCAATATAAAGATTGGTTTAGATTATATGTTCCCCAAGGATCAACGTTAATCAGTTCTTCCGGATCCGAAGTCGATATTAAGACTTATGACGAGTTGGGAAAAACCGTTTTTGATGGATACACCACAGCGTTGAGGCCGGAAGGAATTACAAAAACTTCTTTTAAGTATAAATTGCCTTTTAAGGCGGGTAAGAATAATTATCAAATACTGATACAAAAGCAGCCCGGGACCGAGGGCAATCAATACACGATTTCTTTGAATAAACATAATGAAACTTTTGAACTGGTAACCGACAAAGAACTGAATATAAAAATTTAAGGTGAGAGCTTACAAGACCGAAGGAATTATCCTCAAACGCTCCAATTACGGTGAAGCCGATCGTCTTCTGACTATTTTTACCAAAAACCACGGGAAACTACGGGTGATTGCCAAAGGTGTTCGAAGAATTACCAGCCGGCGGGGAGGGAATTTGGAACTTTTTAACGATGTTAATGTTTATTTGAATTGCGGAAAAAATCTTGATAGTTTGTCAGAAGTCGAAGTAATTAATTCTTTTTCAAATTGGAGAAAAGACATAAAATCGGTTGGGGTAGCCTATTATCTTTGCGAACTGGTTGACAAACTTACGGCCGAAGGCCAAGAACATTATCAAGTGTTTAAACTTTTAGTAAATTCATTGTCGAGATTGAGTGAAAGAAATTATACCGAATTGGTGGTTAATTTTGAAAAGGAATTGATCACTGAATTAGGGTTTGGCGTACCGGAAAATTTGAAAGACAGTCAAAAAAGTCTAAAAGATTACATTGAGCAAATTACCGAGAAAAAAATCACCAGCCCAAAAATTATTAGAGAAATATGGTAATTTTACCGGAATGCCAAGCTAATCCATTCCCGGAATGTCCGAAAATACCAGTGTGGAAAGCTAAGACACACCCGGTGTGTACGAAATTATCGAGTGTATTTTGTGATTAATTGGATTAAAGAATTCTTGACTGTTTTGAAGTCCTGCTTGACATCAAAACCGGTAGCATTAAAATGACCTCCGCCGTTGCCTCCAATTTCCATTAAAATTTTTGGGAAATTAATATTATTTGTAAGGTTATTTCCTCTGACTGAAACATAAACTCTCCCAGGCTCTTTTTCATAAACAATAATTCCTCTTGGATAGCCGATTACTCTTCTGGCGAAAGCATCTTGAAACGATTGTTTTAAATCTTTTAATTTATCTTCATCGAGTTGGTCTTTTTGAAGTTTTTTATAAGGTAGGAAAACAAAACAGGTTCCGAGATCATCATAATATTCTGAATTTTGAATAACATACGCAAGCATATCGAAATAACTTTTTGATTTTGAGAAGAAAATTTTATCAAGAACCAATTCCCAGTCAGCTCTTTTAGAAATTAATTTGCCAGCGATTCTTAACGTTGAGGCAGAAAAATTCCATTGAAAGTTACCAGTATCTCCAACCAATGCTGCATATCCCAAAGTAGCAATTTCTTGATCAATAAAGGAATCGGGAATAATTTTAGTCAGTAATACCTCTGCTGTTGAAGATAATTTTGGAAAATGAATATTGATAGTGCCGATTTTTTCTGGATTGCCGTGATGGTGATCAATTCGGATACGATCCGTATACAATTGAAAGTTGGGGGAATTATCTGGGGTTTTATCAGTATCGTAGTATTGTACCGAATTGGTTCCGTCAAGGAATATCAAAACATCAAAAGCCTTTTTAGTAAATAATTCTCTGGTATCTTTTGTTTCAATTTCATCAAAATAGGGTAAGTAGGAATTCATTGCTTTTTCTTCTTCGGTAATTTCTCGTGGAAATACCAATTTACATTTTTTGCCAAGGGACTCTAGATATTTTTTCAAAATTAGTCCGCTTCCGAGAGAATCAGAATCAAGCGGTTTTGAGCAGAGAATCAAAAAAGATTGATCTTTACTAAATAAATGTTGGTATTTTTTGAGCACAAATATATTATATCAGAAATTAAAACTTGATTAGAGAAACTTTATATTTCCCGGAATGCCAAGCTAATCCATTCCCGGAATGTCCGAAAATACTAATGTGTACGAAATTTGCCAGGTGCCAAGCTAGACCACCTGGAGGGTGGGATTTACCAAAAGGTTTGTTGACGGGGAATAAGCTTTCAGGTATAGTTAGATTATGTCTGATTTATTGGAAAAAGTTACTAGTTTGTGTAAAAGGCGGGGATTTATTTTCCCCGGATCGGAAATTTATGGGGGATTGGCTGGGACCTGGGATTATGGACCTTCTGGGTCCTTGCTCAAGAAGAATCTTAAAGATTTGTGGTGGAAAGAAACAGTGCAATTGAGAGACGATGTAGTCGGTCTGGATGCCGCCATTATGATGAATCCCAAAGCCTGGGAAGCCTCTGGCCATACCCAAGCTTTTACCGATCCCTTGGTTGAATGTAAACTTTGTCATCAACGGGTGAGAGCTGATAAATCTGATGAAATGGCAGAACATGAGAAAATTCACAAGGATCAAAAGGTCGAATGGACTGAACCTCAACAATTTAACCTTCTGGTTAAAGCGTATCTTGGGGTAGTTGAAGGAAAACAACTGGAAATATTTCTGCGCGGGGAAATTACCAATGGCGTTCAGGTCAATTTTAAAAATGTGGTTGACTCAACCCGAGTAAAAATTCCTTTTGGCATTGCCCAGATGGGAAAAGCTTTTCGGAATGAAATCACCCCTGGTAATTTTATCTTCAGATCTCGGGAATTTGAGCAGATGGAAGTGCAGTATTTTATTAAACCCGATGAAGAAGAAGGAAAAAAATGGTTTGAATATTGGAAACAGAACCGAATGGATTGGTATTTGAAATTAGGAATTAAAAAAGAAAAACTGCGATTCCGCGATCATGAACCGGAAAAAAGAGCCCACTACGCAAAAATGGCAACCGATATTGAATACGAAACTCCTTGGGGTTGGGATGAACTGATGGGAATTCATCACCGCGGCGATTGGGATCAGAGGCGGCACGAAGAGTTCTCTGGTAAAAATTTGAAATATCATGATCCGGAAACGAGCGAAGAATATTCTCCTTGGGATATCGAAACATCGGCCGGAGTAGATCGATCTTTACTGTTTTTCTTAATTGATGCTTATAACGAGGAAGAAAAAAGAATTGTTTTAAAACTGCATCCATTGTTGGCTCCATATAAAGTGGCAATTTTTCCTTTGCTGGCGAATAAATCTGATTTAGTCCTTCAAGCAAAAAAGATTTACGAATCATTGAGAAATGATTTCATGGTTGCTTGGGATGATCGGGGGAATATTGGCAAGCGTTATCTAGCGCAAGACGAAATAGGGACACCTTGGTGCGTTACCGTTGATTTTCAAACCTTGAATGACGAAACCGTAACAATTAGAGACAGGGATACGACTAAGCAGATAAGGGTTAAAGTTGACGAACTTGCAAAATGGTTTTCCGGTAAGTTACAATATTAATAATGAAGAAATACCTACCTTTTGTTGTAGTTGGTTTACTGGTTATCTTGTTGTCTGGTTATCTGGTAATTAGAAGTCGGCAGAAGCAGAACAACATAAATACCCAAACTCCAGAGGTTGAGGTCGCCCAAGCGCTAATTAATCAAAGACCGTTTGTAACCTTGACTCCGGATTCACAGGCTCACCAAATCACTCTAAAAGCGATCAATTTGCAAAATATTAAGACGGTAGAATATGAATTGGTTTATTTAGTGGGCGACCAGCAAAGAGGGGTTATCGGCTCAATCGAAACGAATGGCAATTCTGCAATCCAGAAAGATATGCTTTTGGGTTCGTGCTCCAAAAATGTTTGCAAATATGACGAGGGCGTGACCGAAGGGTCCCTGACTTTAAGATTTCGTGGGAATGGAAGCGTTAGTAAATATGAGACGGCTTTTCATTTACAGAAAATGCCAACGGCCAAAAACGAATTGAACGTTGATAATAAGAATTTTGTTTTCACCGGAACCTTACCGAAGAATGTCATGTTTTTAACCATGAATACCGTGGGTGTGCCCAAAGACCCCGGAAAAGAAATCGTTAGCGGACCTTATGGAATTTTCTCCAGTGACAATGGGATTCCGAAAGGAATCGCAAAAATAACTTATTCTGGATCTGATACCGTGAATCTTTTGGGCTGGAATCCCAATCAATCTTCTTGGCAAGAGGTTGGTAAATCAGCTACAGAGGGATTGAACGTCTTCATTCTGGTAAAGTAAAAGATTGCCACGGTCGCGGAAACTCCCTCGCAATGACACACAATTCCCTGACCCCGTAGAATCTTGCCGTTCGCCTTTTTTGACGGGGTCGGCGGGGCGTTTAAATTGCCTCGCAATTTATTTCGCCCCTTGACATATATATTAAACTGTCTCAATATGTATTATAGAGTAGTAAATAGTAGCAAAAAGGAGAAAAATGTTATTAGGAACTTACCAACCCACCATGATCGGAAAAAACCGTTTGGCTTTACCGATGAAACTGCGAAAAGAGATCCTCGGCAATAAAGTCGTTTTGTCAATTGGTTTGGAAAAATGCATTTTCGGTTTTGAAGAAAAAAAATGGGAAGCGGTGACCGCGATTGATTTAGCCAGACCGATTTCCGATGCCGAAGGCCGCGATCTGCGACGACGTTTATGTATGAACGCGGAAATGATTGATTTGGACTCGGCCGGTCGTTTTGTCATTCCGGAAGCGATGGTTGATTATTCCGGAGTAAATGAAGATTTAACTTTAATCGGGGCCGGTGATCATTTTGAAATTTGGAATACTAAAACGTGGGAAGTATATCGTAAGAAAATTGAAAATCAAATAAATTAGGGTTATGGGCGGGAAAATTTCTGGTTATCTGCCTGCCCTCCAGAAAAATTACCCGCCCATACCCAAACAAAATGAACAAATCGAAAAATTTGTTAAAAGGAATTATTGGTTTAGTAATTATGTTTTCGGTTGCCAAAATGGTTGTGGTTAGCTTGGTCGCCACGAACGGAATAGAAATCAATCAACTGGAAAAACAAACGAATTCAATCAAACAGGAAAACAAATCCCTAAGTGAGGAAATTTCCCGATTGTCATCTATCAGAAGAGTTGTCGATGAGGCAATGAAATTGGGTTTTACTAATAATAGTCCGGTTGTTAGTCTTTCTCAGGCGGCTCCGCTGGCCTTGCGTTAAAAAAGTCAAATGTCGTCTTCACGAATTAAAATTCTTATAATCAACTTTTTCCTCTTATCGTTTATAATTTCCGTCAAACTTTTTTATTGGCAAATTATTAGCGGTGAAAAGCTCTCTGCCCAAGCCGAATCACAATACCAATCTTTGCGAGTAATACCCGGCTCAAGAGGACTAATTCATACGAGCGATAACTTTCCGATCATCAACAACCGGGAAATTTACAATCTCTTTATCAATCAGCAAAGAGATTATTCTTTATCCGGCGAAAATCTAGATCGTCTGGTTGCGATATTAGAACCGGATGAAACCCTAAAAGAAAAAATGAAAATTGAGATAAAAAATAAGTTCGAAAATAGGGATTTAGCTTGGTCATATCTGGCAAAATCAATTGTTAAAGAACAAAAACAATCAATTGAAAATCTGAAAATCAAAGGACTTGATTTTGAATCCGAAGAAAAAAGAGACTATCCCGAAGCGTCAATGAGCGCCCATCTGTTGGGATTTGTAGGGAAGAATTCAATTGGCAGCAATCAAGGATATTTTGGGCTGGAAGGTTATTACGATCGGGAACTAAGAAGCCGTTCAGGAACGATTGAGATGGAAAAAGATGCTTTTGGAATTTCGATTCCGATTGGAAAGACTGTTGAAAATCAGGCAATTGTCGGACGTGATCTTTATCTGTATTTGGATCGGGGTATTCAATTTATGGTTGAAGAAAAACTTAAGTTGGCATTAACTAAATATGGCGCCAAGGCCGGTTTGGTCGTAATTATAGATCCAAAAACCGGCGGTTTGATTTCCAGCGCCTCTTTTCCTAATTACGACCCCGGAAATTATAGTTCGACCGACCGGATGCTTTTTCCGGATCCGGTGGTTTCTCAAACATTCGAACCAGGATCAGTTTTTAAGGTTTTAGTTATGGCTTCAGCCTTAAATGAAGGAGTAATCAAAGTTGATGAACAATGTAGTCAATGTTTCGGTCCGCGGGTGATTGGAGAATATACGGTTAGAACTTGGGATGATAAATATCATCCCAACTCAACAATGACGGAAATATTACAGCATTCGGATAATATCGGCATGGTTTACGTGGCCGAAAAACTCGGACGGCAAAAATTATATCGTGATTTGAATAATTTTGGAATCGGGCAATTAACAAATGTCGATCTTACAGGGGAAATCAATATTCCCTTAAGATCCCCGGAAAAATGGGCAGATATTGATTTAGCAACTATTTCCTTTGGGCAGGGAGTGGCCGTTACCCCGATTGAGATGGTAAGCGCGGTCGGGGCAATTGCCAACGGAGGAAAACTTCTTGAGCCTCACGCAGTCAATAAAATTACCGATTCGGAAAAGACAATGGAGATTAGACCAAAAATAATTCGCCAGCCAATCACGGAAACTACCGCTAAAGTAATGACGGAATTAATGGTTAGCGCGACTCAATACGGAGAGGCAAAATGGGCCGCGCCGAAAGGGTACCGGATCGCGGGGAAAACCGGCACCGCCCAAATACCGATTGCCGGACATTATGATAGTCAAAAAACGATCGCTTCGTTTGTCGGTTTTGCGCCAGCGGATAATCCAAAATTCGTAATGCTGGTATCGTTAACCGAACCGACTTCTTCTCCTTGGGGTTCGGAGACGGCCGCCCCTTTATGGTTTGATATTGCTAAAGAAATTTTTAAAATTCGTGGTATTTTACCAAGCTAAAGAGTAAAATATAATTACAATATGGCATTATCGTTAGGACTATTAATGTTTTCCTTCCTTTTGACTAGCCTGTTAGTTGTTCCGTTTATTAACTTTTTATACAAACTCAAATTTCAGCGTTTAGACCAAACTAAATCAGCGGAAAAACTTAAAGTCGGTGAGAAGCTTTTTTACAAACTTCATGCCGGAAAAATCGGCACTCCGGTTGGCGGCGGTTTTTTAATTATTGCGGTGGTTTGCCTGCTTTTCGCGATTTTATTCCCTTTAATTTCCTATTTAGGGATTTATATTTCTTCTTCCTATCCGATTAAAGAAGAAATCAATATTATCTTTTTCACTTTTATTTCCTTCGGTTTATTGGGTTTGTATGACGATTTAATGAAGTCTTTCGGGTTGGCACGACAGGGTATTTTTGGTCTTAAAACCCGTCACAAATTTCTAATTCAATGCACGTTGGGGGTAATTATTGCTGTTCTTTTGTATAACAATCTTAAAATTGATTTTGTTCACATTCCCCTTTTTAATGTTATTCCTCTGGGTATTGTTTATATTCCTTTTGCCGCTTTCGTAATTGTTGCCTTTGCCAATGCCTTTAATATTACCGATGGTTTGGATGGACTATCGTGCGGTTTGCTGTTGATTTATCTTTTTGCTTTTTGGATTTTGTCAAAAACAGTTCTTGATACCGTGTTGTCAATCTTTTTACCCCTTTGGATCGGTGCGTTAATGGCCTTTTTGTATTTTAATGTTTATCCGGCCAGAATTTGGCTGGGAGATGTTGGGGCGCTATCTTTTGGCGCGACTTTAGCCGTGGTTGGTTTGCTGATTGGAAAAATTATGGCGGTTGTCGTAATCGGCGGCTTGTTTATTGTTGAGGTTGCTTCCAGTTTTGGACAAATAATTGCCATTCGGATTTTTCATCGAAGGATCTTTCGAATCGCGCCCCTTCATTTGTTATTTCAAGCGATTGGTTGGGAAGAACCAAAAATCGTTATGCGTGCTTGGCTTGTCGGTATAATCTTGGCCGTTTTCGGTCTATGGTTAGCCGTGATCTAATGGCTCAACTCAAACCCCAGATCAGACGAATTGATATTCTCCTTTTTTATTTAACCGTTGCCTTGTCAATTTTTGGGGTCTTAATGATTTTCGAAGCTTCTTCGGTAACGGCTTTTCAGGACTTTGGTGATAAGTATTATTATATTCGCCAGCAGATTATTTGGATTATTATAGGTTTTATTTCTCTAGCGATTTTTTCAAAAATCAATTATCAGGTTTTGAGAAAAATTTCCCCGATCCTGATTTTAGCAACCATTGGGTTTCTAATTTTAGTTTTAGTTCCGGGAATCGGGATAAAATTATTAGGTGCCAGACGGTGGATTAATTTGGGCTTTTTCGGGTTTCAACCGGCCGAGTTGGTAAAACTTTCTTTGGTAATATATTTGTCCTCTGTCTTTACTTCCAAGTCAAGATTCCTGCCGTTAATATTTGTTTTAGGCCTTCTTAATTTATTAATTCTCTTAGAGCCGGACTTGGGAACAGCCGTAATTATTTCAATTACCGGTTTTATTCTTTATTTTGTTTCCGGCGCCCCGCTTTTGTCGTTAATCGGTTTTATTACCAGCAGTTTAATCGGAGGAATTATTTTGATTATCAGTTCTTCTTATCGGCGGGCGAGATTATTGACTTTTTTTGATCCGAATCGCGATCCTCTTGGATCATCCTATCACCTTCACCAGATTTTATTGGCTTTAGGTTCGGGTGGATTATTCGGAGTGGGAATCGGTGCCTCCCGGCAAAAATACGCATATCTGCCGGAAGCAACCACCGACTCGATTTTTGCGGTCATTGCGGAAGAGCTTGGTTTTATCGGGGCGCTTGTTTTAATTGGTTTGTTTTTGATTATTATCTGGCGAGGGTTTAAAATTGCCGTGGAAACACCCGACCGATTTGGCCAGCTGCTGGCGGTTGGCATTACTTCGTGGATCGGAATTCAAATGGTCGTGAATTTAGCTGCCATGGTTTCCTTAATTCCTTTAACCGGTGTTCCTCTGCCATTCGTCTCTTACGGCGGATCATCTCTGGTGATTAATTTAGCGGGGATTGGTATTCTTCTTAATATTTCCCGGCAAAGAGTTGTTAAATGATATAATTTAGATGATGAAAAAAATCGTGATTACCGGCGGACATTTAACACCCGCTCAAGCGGTTATTTCCGAGTTAAAAAAAGGGGGCGGTTGGGAGATTTATTATTTTGGTAGGAAACACAGCCTAGAAGGTGATAAAACCGCTTCGGTTGAATCGAAAGTGATTCCTGAACTTGGTGCGACATTTATTTCCATAACCACTGGCCGGTTGCAAAGACAATTCAGCCGCTACACCATCCCTTCTTTGCTGCGGATTCCCTTGGGGCTGATTCAATCATTTTACTGGCTTTGGAAAATCAAACCAAATGTTGTTTGTTCTTTTGGCGGATACGTTTCAGTGCCAGTCGTTTTTTCTGCTTGGATTCTGCGCATCCCGATTTTAACTCACGAACAAACGATCACTTTTGGCTTATCGTCAAAAATTAATTCCCTGTTTGTTAATAAAATAGCCGTTTCATTTTCGGATTCAGTGAAACATTTCCCCGCAGATAAGGTAGTGTTAACTGGTAATCCAATCCGTCAGGAGATATTTATTCGAAATTCGAAATTCCCTTACAGGGTAAACGAAATCCGAAATTCGAAATTGCCAATAATTTATATCACGGGAGGAAATCAGGGATCAAGACTGATTAATAATGCAGTACTTGGTTGTTTGCCTGAGTTACTAAAGAAGTACGCCGTTATTCACCAGTGCGGAGAGCTGGATTACGAAAAACTCAATAAAGATTTTGGACCCAATTATTTATTATTTCCTTATATTAATTCACAACAAATCGGTTGGGTAATGAATCACGCGAATCTAATTGTTTCCAGGGCTGGGGCTAATACGGTTTGCGAAGTGGCAGCCTTGGGTAAACCGACACTTTTTATTCCAATCCCTTGGACTTATCAGGACGAACAGACAAAAAACGCCTTGATGCTAAAAAAAATCGGAATTGCCGAGATTCTTTATCAAAAAGATTTAACCTCATCAACTTTGCTGGAAAAAATTAACAAAATGATGGAAAAGATTGATCAATATCATCAAAACGGCAGTCAAGCCAAGAAGCTAATTAAATTGAATGCGGCCGAAATTTTAGTTAATAACCTAAATGAGATTGCCAAGAAATAAATCTAATAATAAAAAAAGAGTCTTTAGTCTTTTGCTGTTTGTCTTTAGCCCGATCATTCTTTTGACAATCATAAAACTAGAGGATATTTCTTTTCCTAATTGGCCGGGTCGTCAGCTAAATCCAGCAGTAAATCCTTCAAAAGAAACTGAATTTAAAAAAATATTGGGTGAATATGGAATCACGCCGGAGAATTTGGATTACAAAGATACCATTACCGTAACATTGCCTGGTCCTTTAACCGTCCGGTTAGCCGCCTCGTCCGACTTAAAATATTCGGTTGCCTCTTTACAATTTATTATTTCTCGATCTAAAATAGAAGGGAAAGTGCCTAAAAGTATTGATCTAAGATTCGATAAACCAGTAGTGGTATATTAATTAATATGGCTTCAAAAATTATCGCTGGGTTAGATATTGGCAGTTCCAAAATCGGAACAATTATTGCTCAATTTAATCTGGAAGACGCAAAAACAAGCATTATTGGTGTTTCCAGTACGCCATCAGCCGGAATTCGTAAAGGCCAAGTGGTTAATATTGAAGAGGCGACGACAGCGATTATTTCTTCGGTTGAGGCGGCGGAGAGAATGGCTGGTTACAGCGTTTCCAAACTATTGGTTTCGGTTGGCGGCGCGCACATTGCCTCGCAAAATTCCAAAGGCGTTGTTGCGGTGGCCGAACCGGAAGGGGAAATTGGTCCGGAAGATGTCCGCCGCGTGATCGAAGCCGCCAGAGCGATTTCCCTGCCTTCTTCTCGAGAAATTATTCACTGTTTGCCGCGATATTTTACCGTTGATTCACAAGACGGAGTTAAGGATCCTTTGGGAATGAATGGCATTCGTTTAGAAGTGGAAACCCACATTATTTCCGGTTCTTCTACCTCAATTAAAAATTTATCGCGCTGCGTTTCCGAAGTTGGGGCGGATATTGATAGTATGGTTTTCAGCGGTATTGCCTCGGCTCAAGCGGTTTTAACCGAGACTGAAAAAGAATTGGGTGTGGTTTTGGTGGATGTTGGCGGCGGCACGACGAGTCTGGTTATTTATATTGAAGGCGCGCCGTCGTACACCAGCGTTTTGCCGATTGGGGCGAAAAACGTCACCAACGATTTAGCCATTGGTTTAAGATTGTCACTGGAAAACGCGGAAAAATTAAAAATTGCTCTCTCGGATAAATCAATCGAAAAAACCTTACCGGATCAAAGCGAAAAAAAAGAAGAAAAATCAAATGATGAACTTGATTTAGCCTCTTTGGGTATTAACGAAGATACTAAAACCGTTTCGCGAAAAACAATTACCGAAGGGATTATTAAGCCGAGATTGAATGAAATTTTTACCATGGTCGGTTTGGAAATTAAAAAAAGCGGATTTGCTGGAATGACGCCTTCTGGAATCGTTTTGACCGGCGGGGGAGCGCTAACTGTAGGCGCGGTTGATTCTTGTAAAAGAACGCTTTCAATGCCGGTTCGTATCGGGATTCCGACCGGATTAACGGGTTTAGTGGAGGATGTTTTATCGCCGGTTTTTGCCACTGTTTTAGGCCTGATTCTTTACCGATCAAGCATTCAAAAAACAGAAACCACTAAAGTATCGTTGATTAACTTTGAAAGAATTACTGACAAAATTCCCATTGGGGGATTGGCTCATAAAGCGATTGATTTTATTAAATCCCTTTTGCCCTAATTGGCAATCCATGATATAATTTTTTCACACTTCTTAAATTTACCCTGAGAGAAGTCGAAGGGCTGCCCCACAGAAGTTAACTAAATATGGCACTTGTTAAACCAGATGTAGGCAGATTTGCTAAAATTAAAGTTTTGGGTGTTGGGGGTGGTGGAGGAAACGCCATTAATACAATGATTTCCGATGGACAAATTCAGGGTGTTGATTTTGTGGCAATCAATACCGACGCTCAAGCGCTTTTGGCGAATTTAGCCCAGAATAAACTTCAACTGGGTGATAATATAACCCGCGGTTTGGGAGTCGGCGGTAATCCGGAATTAGGCCGGCAGGCAGCCGAAGAGTCAAAAGAAAAAATTGCCCAATTATTAGTGGATACGGATATGGCTTTTATTACCGGAGGAATGGGCGGCGGAACTTGTACCGGTGCTTCGGCCGTTATTGCCGAAATTGCCAGAGAAAAAGGGGCGCTGACAGTTGGCGTCGTGACGAAACCGTTTGCGTTTGAAGGAACCAAAAGAATGGTCGTGGCGGAAGAAGGGATTGAAGCTTTAAAAAGCCGGGTTGATGCTTTGATTGTGATTCCAAATCAAAAACTTCTCGACTCAATTGATAAAAAAATGACTCTCTTGGAAGCTTTTAAGGTAGCGGATAGTGTTTTGGGACAGGGAGTTCAGGGAATTTCGGATATTATCACTCTTCCGGGGTTAATTAACCGCGATTTTGCCGATATTAAAACCATTATGAAAGATGCCGGCAGCGCGTTTATGGGTATCGGAACGGGGATCGGGGATAATCGGGCTCAAGCGGCGGCCAGGGCGGCCATTGCTTCACCCTTGTTGGAAATTTCCATTGACGGAGCGAAAGGAATTTTATTTACGATTACCGGCGGTCCGGATTTAACCATGAGTGAAGTTAATGAAGCGGCTAAATTGATTTCAGAAAAAGCGGATGCCGATGCCAATATTATTTTTGGGGCGACGATTGATGAAAGACTGGTTGATCAAATTAAAGTAAGCGTGATTGCAACGGGTTTTGATGAAGCAAGATTGCGGTTAGCCAATTTAGTCGCTCCTCGATTAACAACGGTGGCAGAAACAATTTCTTCATCAACCCAAGAGCAACAAGGGCAAGAAGAAAAAACAATCTCTACGCCTTCTGACAATAATGCCATTCCTTCGGAAGAAATGGGAGAAGAATTCGAGATACCGGCATTTCTGAGGCAAGGTCGATAAAGATACACCCAAAAGTTTAAGTTTGCGCTCCCACGTTCCCACTTGACAAGTGGGAACACAGAAGAAGATACTGGATTAGAAATACTATATATGATCAATCCGTCTTTTGTAACCGGCAGCTATTATCATATTTATAATCGTGGAGTAGAAAAAAGAGATATTTTTCTTGACCGATGGGACTATTTACGTTTTTTAGAAACACTAGATTATTATAGGAAAGAACCTCAATCGATGAAGCTTTCAGATTTTAGAAGAGGAATGATTAAATTAAGAAAGATTGAACAACAAATTGATATTGTCCGATTTTTCTGCTATTCATTAATTCCTAATCACTTCCATTTGTTGCTACAACAGCTTAAAGAGGGTGGAATCACCCGATTTATGAGAAAAGTATTAGATAGTTATACAAGATATTTTAACACCAAATATGAGAGAGTTGGGCCTTTGTATCAAGGTAGTTTTAAAGCAAGAATAATAGAAAATGATGAATATCTTTTACAATTATCCAAATATATTCATCGAAACTCTTTCCCACTTAAGATGTGGGAAGGTAAAGTTTATCCTTATTCTTCATATAATTATTATCTTTCTAAACAATCTCATCCTTTTTGTGACAAGGAATTTATTTTGTCATACTTCTCTAAAAATAATTTAAAGCTTGGATATAAGGAATTTGTTGAAGGGGGAGACGTCGATGATCCTACGGCATATTCTTTACTTATCGACCCCGATGATTAAAATCTAAAGTCTACGTTCCCACTTGACAAGTGTGTGAAATGGGATGATTTGATTTTTGCATAGATTCTGGATCACTTTCAGTGTAAACGAGTCCAGAATGACATAGGGTCGCTACGCTAGATTCCTCCCTGTAAGCTTCGTTTTGATTGTTATATAATACTTCCATGGCTTTTAAACCCGTTGATCCAAAAATAAATTTTGTGGAGATGGAAAATAAACTCCTGAAAGAATGGGAAAAAAATGGATTGCTGAAAAAATATCTCCACAAGAATGATTCTTCAACCAAGAAATTCTCTTTCCTGGATGGACCGATAACTGCCAATAACCCAATGGGTGTTCATCATGCTTGGGGAAGAACGTATAAGGATTTATGGCAGAGATTTTTTAATATGCGCGGATATAAACAAAGATTCCAAAACGGTTTTGACAATCAAGGGTTGTGGGTCGAAGTCGAAGTCGAAAAAGCGTTGGGATTTAAGTCAAAAAAAGATATTGAGAAATACGGAATTGATAAATTCGTAGAAAAATGTAAAGAACACACCCTAAAATTTGCCGCTATCCAAACCGAGCAGTCAAAAAGATTAGGCTATTTTATGGATTGGGATAATTCCTACTACACAATGTCTGATGAAAATAATTATATGATTTGGCACTTCCTTCGTCAGTGTCACGAAAATGGTTGGTTGTATAAAGGTAGAGACAGCGTTCCCTGGTGTCCGCGTTGCGGCACGGCTATTTCTCAACACGAGATTTTAACAGAAGAATATAAAGAAATAACCCATACTTCCGTTTATTTTAAGTGTCACCGTTTAAATTCTGATCATCCATCCGCATTTTTGGTCTGGACGACCACTCCCTGGACAATTCCGGCCGATATTGCTTTAGCGGTTAACCCGACCTTTACCTATGGGGAATTTGAAGTAGAAGGAGAGAAAGAAACTTTAATCTTGGCAAAAGATCTGGCACCGAAAGTGTTTGGAATCAGGGAAATCAGGTTAATCAGGGAAATCAGGGGAATTGAGTTGGCAGGAGAACATTATACGGCGCCGTTTGACGACCTACCGATTAATATTCAGGCAAAAAAAGATTATCCGGAAACTTATCATCTTGTTTTTTTGGAAAAGGATTTAGTGACGGCCGAAGAAGGTACGGGTATTGTTCATATCGTTCCCGGCGCCGGTACGGAGGATTTCCAACTTGGCGTAAGAGAGAAACTACCAATTGTGGAGGTAATAGATGAAGCCGCAAACTATGTTGATGGTTATGGAGATTTAACCGGTAAAAATGCTAAAGACGACCCGGGATTGATATTTGGTTTTCTGAAAGAAAAAGATAACGGGAAATTTTTATTTAAACTTGAAAAATATACTCATCGTTATCCCCAGTGTTGGCGATGTAAAACCGAATTGGTTTGGCGGGTGGTTGATGAATGGTATATAAAAATGGATCCGCTGCGTGATCCGATGCGAAAAGTGGTTGAAAAAATCACCTGGATTCCTTCTTGGGGCAAGGATCAGGAACTTGATTGGATAAAAAATATGCACGATTGGTTAATTTCCAAAAAAAGATATTGGGGACTGGCTTTACCCATTTGGGAGTGCGAATGCGGATATTTCGAGGTAATCGGCAGTAAGAAAGAGCTAAAAGAAAAGACCGTTGAGCCCTTCGCTGATGCTCAGGGTAAAGGATTTTGGGATCATTCACCACATCGTCCTTGGGTCGATAAAGTTAAAATAAAATGTCCGAAGTGTGGAAAATTAATGAACCGAATTAAAGACGTGGGAAATCCCTGGCTTGATGCCGGAATTGTGCCTTTCTCAACTTTGCCGAAAGATTGGTTTCCGGCCGATTTTGTGACCGAATCCTTTCCGGGACAGTTTAAGAACTGGTTTTATTCATTATTAGTGATGTCAACGGTTATGGAAGACACCAATCCTTTTAAGTCGTTATTCGGCTATGCCACCGTGATGGACGAAAAGGGTGAAGAGATGCACAAAAGTAAGGGGAACGCGATCTGGTTTGATGAGGCAGCCGAAAAAATCGGGGTGGATGTGATGCGGTGGATGTACGTGACGCAAAATCCCGAAATCAATTTAAATTTTGGTTATCATGTGGCCGATGAAACCAGAAGGAAATTTCACTTGATTCTCTGGAACATATACAATTTCTTTGTTACCTATGCAAATATTGACCAGTGGGAAATGGGAGGTGAGAAGCGGGAAGCGAGAAACATTTTGGATAGATGGATAATGGCGAGATTGAATGAACTGGTAAAGACTGTGACCGAATCGTTAGAAAAATATGACGCCTATACCGCCAGTCATGCGATTGAAGATTTCGTCTCGGATTTGTCAACTTGGTATATTCGTAGATCACGGGATCGGATCGGTCCATCGACAGCAAATCAGGAAGACAAGGATTCATGCTACGAAACTCTTTGGGAAGTCTTGGTTAGTCTGGCACGGCTGTTAGGGCCGTTTACACCTTTCTTGGCGGAGGATATTTATCGAAATTTAACGAAAGAGGAATCGGTTCATCTGTCTGATTGGCCTGCGGTGGGGAAAATCGATATGGGGTTGGTGCGGGAGATGAGGATGGTGAGGGAAATATGCGAGATGGGACACGCAAAAAGAAAAGAGGCAGGAATTAAGGTGAGACAACCCTTACAAAAATTGAAGTTGGAAGTGGCCCGCCTTGCGGCGAGGCAGGGAAACGAGAAGTTAGATAATGAATTATTGAAATTGATCGAAGATGAATTGAACGTAAAGAAGGTAGAAGTTTTACAAGGAAAGGGTGAGCTGAAAGTTGAGTTGGACACAAATATAAACGAAGAACTGAAGATTGAGGGCGAGGTTAGAGATCTGATTCGGCAAATTCAAGAGTTGAGGAAAACTGCCGGCTGTTTACTAGACGAAAAAGTCATTGTATATATTCCAAATGTACAAAAAGCTTTTGAAGATTTTATTAAGAAACAAACATTGGCTTCGGAGATTCATGAAGGCGAGACTCTTTCGATCAAACGTTTGAACGAATGAAATATTTCAAAAATTTTGATTTTGTCATTCTCTTCTCGATTTTGATAGTTTCCACTTTTGGTTTAGTAATGGTATGGAGTTTAACTCCCTCGCTTTTTAACCAGCAATTGGTTTTTCTATTGGTCGGCTTATTACTTTTTTTCATTGTTTCCGGATTTGATATTAGAATTTTTCAAAATTTTAGTAAAATTATCTATCTATTTTCCATTTTTTTCCTTTTTCTAACTTTTATTTTAGGTGAAGTCACGAGGGGTTCGATTCGCTGGATACCGATTGGTAATTACTCGATTCAGCCGTCGGAGATGGTCAAACCATTACTGATTATTTTTTTTGCTTCGTTAATCGCCGGATGGGACAAGCTAAAAATTCCTCATTTAGCAGCGATTTTTTTATTGGCACTCATCCCTCTTGTTTTAATCTTTAAACAGCCGGATTTAGGCAGCAGTTTAATTATTGCGGCGGTTTTGACCGGCATTTTACTTGGAGGAGGAATCACGAAAAAACCAATCGCCGGTTTTTTTGTTCTGATATTGATGATTATTCCTGCTTTTTGGTTTTTTCTTCATGATTACCAAAAAAGCCGTTTTTTGAGTTTTCTAAATCCTTATAACGATCCTCTTGGTTCGGGATATAACTTGATTCAGGCGGTTATTGCCGTTGGTTCCGGTGAATTATTCGGCCGGGGTCTGGGAAGGGGAACCCAATCGCATTTGGCTTTTTTGCCGGAAAGGCACACGGATTTTATGTTTGCGTCTTTAAGCGAAGAATTTGGGTTGGTGGGTGCAGCAATTGTCATAATGTGTTATCTGATTCTTTTGTTTCGCGTTCTTAAACATGCCCAAAATAGTCATTCAAAATTTGCGAGTCTTGTTTGCTTAGGCGTTTTTTCCATGCTTTTTTTCCAGATTTTCGTCAATATCGGGATGAATATGGGAATAATGCCGATTACCGGAATTCCGCTTCCGTTCGTTTCCTATGGCGGATCGTCGGCTTTAGCAACAATGATTTGTTTCGGTTTGGTAGAAGCCGCCGGAAAATTTGAGAAAAATCAAGAGGTGGTTGAAATCAAGTAACATTATTTGATATAATCCATAAAATGAAATACGCGGTGATTAAAAATGGCGGCCGTCAATATAAAGTTTTCGAAGGAGAAGACCTTTTGGTAGACAATTTATCCTTAGAAGAAGGCAAGGAAGTCGATTTTGATCAGGTATTGCTATTGGTTGATGAAGACAAAATAAAAATTGGTCAACCAATAATCGAAAAAACGGTTGTTAAGGCAAAAGTTAAAGGAGCGGTTAAGGGTCAAAAAGTCAGAACCGCGAAATTTAAAGCAAAATCAAGATACCATAAAGTTGTTGGTTATAGGCATTCTTATACCCAAGTTACGATAGAAAAGATTTCTTCTGTTTGATTTAATTCCTCTTGACCCCCAGTAGAACACTAAAAATAAATCGTTTATTTTCAGGGCTTGACTCGCGTGAAAAAATGGCTTAAACTCTTTTTAAGATGTCAAAAACAAAAGCAGGCGGAAAAGTCAGTCAAAAAACCAATCGCGTCGGCCGCCGTTTAGGCTTAAAAATTTCTGGTGGTCAAAAAGTTAAAAACGGCATGATTTTGGTTCGGCAAAAAGGGACAAAATATCATCCGGGAGAAGGCGTCGGTATGGGTCGTGATTATACGATTTTTGCCCTTAAGGAAGGGTCGGTAGTTTTCAAAAAGAATAAAAGTGATGTTTTTGTTAATGTCATTTAAAAATGGCAGAAAATCAACAGGTTATTCAGCTTGATATAAACGAATTGCAGGGCAATCCTCTTCAACCGCGAGGCGTGATTACTCCGGAATCGTTAGTTGATTTAGTTGACTCAATTAAACAGCACGGAATTTTAGAACCTCTGGTTGTTGCTAAAACACCGGCCGGATATCAACTAGTTGCCGGTGAACGGCGATGGCGGGCAGCCAAGATTGCCGGATTAGCTTACGTACCGGTAATTATTAAGGAAACCACACCCCGAGGGATGTTGGAAATGGCCATTGTGGAAAATGTTCAGCGGGTTGATTTGAATCCGATTGAGAGGGCTAAAGCGTTTCAAAGATTAATTGAGGAATTTAGTTTAGGAACGTCGGAAATTTCCCGCCGCATTGGTAAAAGCCAGGCCTATGTTTCCAACTCATTGCGTATCCTGACATTGCCGGATGCTTTGAAAGACGGTTTATTGTCGGGTTTAATCAGCGAAGGTCATGCTAGAGCATTAGCCGCGATTGAGGATCCAAGGGTAATGATTGAAGCTTATAAGATAATTTTGAAGGAAGCCGCTTCGGTGAGACGTGCGGAAGATATCGCCCGAAGAATGAAATACAGTGTTGGCGAGGAGGCCAAGAGAAACAAAGTTCAAGTTTTTTTGGTTCACGAGGAAGCGGATCGGATGAGAAACGAAATGGAAAAAAAGCTGGTGGATGATGGGGCGAAAGCAAAAGTTAAAATTACCCGGTCAAGGGCAGAAACAAAAATAACATTCACTTTGAAGGGCGGGTTGGAAGATACCGACGGAACGCTTCTGAAAATTTACAAAGCAGTTTGCAAAGAATAGTGTTTAACTAAACCAAAGTCGCTTACAGGCCAAACTCTCCACCACGCTTTTCCGATAATGGCATTTCTTTTGATCGGACCAAATTCTCGGCCATCACGGGAGTATGTTCGATTATCACCCATCACCAAATATTCTTCACTTTCTAAAGTTTTTGTTTCTCCTTCATGTAACGCCGAGCTGCCCATGGTAACGATGTCTGAAGACAAAAAAGGTTCAGCAATAATCGATTCATCAACAAATATTTGATTATTAAGGAGGCGGATTCTATCATTTGGTAAACCAATAATTCTTTTAATATATTCGCAATTTTGTTCAGAGCACGGTTCGGAAGAAGGCGCCTTAAGGACTACCACGTCAAATCTTTGGGGAAGATTGAAGCGGTAAGAAATTTTATCGGTTAAAATTAAATCTCCATCATGGAAATTGGGGAACATTGAACTTCCTTTAACCACATGAACTTGGAATAAAAACAAATAGCAAACAACAAATAGGGAAAGGGCTAAAACAATAGTTTGAATAATATCAAGAAAAAATCCGCCAATTCGTTTAGTTAATTCATTCATAATCTTTAATAAATTTTACCGTATTTGGTATAATGGAAGCAAGAAGGAAAAGTTAAGAAGCTTGTGCGGCCCAGTTGGTTTACCCGCACCCGCACAAATTTTATTGGGTACGTAGCTCAGCGGCTGGAGCGCCTGATTCACATTCAGGAGGCCGAAGGTTCAAGTCCTTCCGTACCCACCTTTAAGGTGAACTAGGTTCACACCTTTCGTTTTATTCAAAAAATTTGTCTTTTAAATTTTCCAGCGATTTTGCATAGTTAACTTGATCCATGACAAATTCCTGATATTTTGCTGGAGTTTGGAATGATGAAAGAATTAATTCCTTTTGAGCAGTCGTAGGTTTTTCTAATAATTCTTTCAATGAAGACCATTGATAATTTATTATTTCCTCGGGTTTAATTAAAAAAGAAACAACAGGGTTTAAGTGGACATATCGAGAAACCTGAAGTAGCTGTTCAGTTGTATCGATGCGAACTGCCTTAAATGGACCTCCAAACAAACTTCCGTCACGGTTATCTCTTGTATTAAAATATTTAGTATAGCTATTTGTAAATTTACTCAAAAAAATAGAAATTCCTTGATCGGTTAATTGCTCAAGAAGGAAATGGAAATGATTAGGCATTAAACATTCGCAGAGTATTTCGACAATTTTTGGTAATTTATCAATATCTTTTAGAATTTGTTGCTTTTGATCGATTGGGAGATTAAGAAAATCTGAAAATTTAAGTTCTGGATTGTGTTGATAGAAATTAATTGCTCCAATTGCTCTTTGATAGTCATAAACATCATGAAAGATTTGACGATGTTCAACACCTCGATTAAAAACATGATAAATTTCACCTGTAGCTAAAATTGGATTTCTCCCTGGCATAATTATTACTATAAAATAATTAAATAAGAATGTAAAGTAGGAGGTGCGAACGTAATTCACCTTTAAGGTGTGAACGTAGTTATAAAAAAAGAGCTCCGGAAGAGATGATGGTGGCACAGGTTTGGTAACCTTGTGTTTTCATCTCCGCCGGAGCTGACGAACGCCATTCATTTTCCCGGATTCACCGAGTCAGCTTACAAGGCCCAGAACCTTGTGCCGACAAATACCGGATTTGTACAGAGGCATGTTACCTCCTATTTAGACCGGTTGTGAACAACGATTAGAGAGTTGTCGCTGTAAATATTACCGTAACTGTTTGACGCATCACGCAAGGTGATTTACCTTGATCAGATACAACAGCTCGACGGCGTAAAACGAAGACAACTCCCGACGAATCCGATCCCGAACAAAACTAGACAGGCCCAAGACGGCTCCATCCTAAATGACAACCGAGGGAGTTGGAGTCGGCTCGGGGTACCATGACCTGACAGGGATTCGCTTGGCACTGGCGATTGGCAACCTTGCCGAGCCAGGAAATCAGGAAGATTTCTACTGCCATACTACCTCCTTTTGGTCTTTACCCGAGCCATGTCGATTGTGACTCAGGGGGATTCCACCACAAAAACCCTCCCGAGTCTGAGCAGGATCCCGCCGGACGGGATCCAAGGAAAAGGCGAGATCAGCATCACAGCCCAACCATAAGCTCCGCCGAACCCAAACCTTCCCCTTTACGGCACACACCGTGATACCCAACATGTGCGTGAAATTGTGGAGCTAACACCCAAGAACGTGACCCCTCAGTAACGTGTACTCTCCGTGTGCCGTAGTGGTGTAGGCTAACAGTCCAGGCAGGGTGAATTGAATCTCCATACTGTCTGACTGTTTGCTGTCAATTAGTTAAGAACCTCCTTTTTCAAACTGCATCACCAATTTGTGATTCGTAAGAAAAGATTATATCAAATGGTGATAGCTTGTCAAGGGCGCGGGGAAAAAGAAGATCCTTCACTTCGTTCAGGATGACGATTAGTTTTTGGAAAGAAGATAATTTAGTTCAGTGGAAAGCATTTTTGAGCCAAGGGCATTTATATGAGATTCATAAGATTTAGCTGTCAAAGCTTGATTCAGTTTATCTTGAGCCAGCAAATAAAGCTGACCGTATTCGGGAATCGTTTTTCCCTGCGCACCTTTTATTTTTAACAAACTTTCCATTTGATTAAAAACCGACCGGCTGGATTTTAATTCCGAAGCTAATTTAACGGAATTATATAGAGGCTTGTTTAAATTTTGCGACAGATAAAGCAATTCGCATTGGTCAATAATTTCCTGAATTTTATTTTTAGTGGGAAAATCTTTGGTTAAGATACGAACACCATAAAGAAATTTAATCGCGTCCTCGTATTTTTGTTTATTAAAAAGTAGAAGGAAAGCGGTTTTGTATGTACTGCTGATATTGAGGTCATTCAGTTTGGTTTTAACGCTATTCGAATAATCGTCAGGATAAAGGAAAGTTAGAGGATTATTAGAGGAGAAAGAAAGGAAATGGGACTTGACCTGATTTAAAGTTATCATTCCGGAAATATCGGTCCAAAAATCCTGACCATTTTGATTAATTTGCCCAACAAATAAGCGATAACTTCCCGTTCCTGTTCCGGTAATTTGCACCTGATATTTGCCCGGTAGAGGATCGGGAACAATTCCCATTTTACCTTCAAAACTACCAATCGGTTGATGATTACCATCAAAAATACCAGTGATATTCGCCGGAGAACCCAAGTAAAAAACTAAATAATTGCTTGCCCTGAGCGGAGTCGAAGGGTTAAATTGCTGGGAAGGCAGACCGAGAACTTCCAAGACTTTTTGCAGCGAATCCGGACCGGAAACAATCGTGCTGTGATCGGCGCCATTAATTTCATAGACATTTGCTCCTCCCAGTTGGCTGCTTTTTGCCAAGGCAATTTTATCCCCGGCCCCAAGAATATTATTGTCAGTTGGTTTGCCATCAGGCCAAAGACCTAAAATTTTATCAAGCCAGGTCTGATAGGTAACCGGAATCCATTCAATCACGCTGTTGGGAATATTGCCAACAAAAGCATTGAGGTGTAAAGTGAGATAATCCGGAAGGAAAGAATTTAGATTAATAAGCCAAATATTTTTTTGAGACATTTGATCCAAATTGACTTCCGAATGATCTTTCTTAAGATAATTAAAAGTTGGCAGTAAGTCCTTAATGACGGGAAAAAGTGTTTGAATTTCTTTAGCTTGCGATGGAGAATTTTGCGTCAAATTTCTGCCATAGAGAAAAAGACCGGCGCCGATTCTTTCAAAAGGCCCCAAAAGTTTATCCAATTGACCGCCTTCCCAGGCATAATAAGCCGAAGGCGCACCTTGATGGGGAGAGCTTAAAGTTATTAATTTATCAACCGGATTGCCTGGATTATTCTGCAAATAAGTTCTGCCTACCATTCCTCCAAGACTATGGCCAATTAAATCAACTTTATTATTAGGCGGCGGCTTGACAACATTGGCGATAAAAATTTTTAAATCATCGGAGATTTGGGAAATCGGTTTTGTCCAGTCGTAAAAGAAAAGAAAAAGATTTTGGTTAGGACCATTATCCTCATAACCGGCGTTTTTAAGGGTTTGGATTAAGGGTTCATAAAGGGTAAAACCAAACATTGCTTTCCATTCGCTTTGGGGTTTATTCTGTCCCAAAAGCAAGGCATCAGAATTCCAACTGGAACCCAAGCCGGGCAGGATTACTATTGGGGGTAAGGGTGCAGGCGTTGGTGTAAGGGTGGGTAAGGGAGATTCAAGGGTAGTTACCAGGACATCATCAAAACTTACCTGCGTTACGCTGCCATAATTGTTATAAAATCCAGGCCAAGCCATTAATCCTATTTTTCCATTCAAAATAGGATTGTTAGTTTCAGTTTTAGTGTCGGTGTAATCCAATATGGGGGTTGTGGAGTTATTGATAAAAACCTTTATGTTATTGTTATTTACCTCTACAGATAATGTGTACCAAATTCCAAGACTATTAACGTAATCAGCACTTGCTCCCCACCACTGTGTTAGATCATTTTTGAGCAGGGTAATTTTATCTCCGTAAGTATCCCACCAAGAGCTTATCAGCTTTATTGCATAAGTTTCATTTAAAGAGTGATATCTAAAAAGAATAACTTTATCTAGACCAATATCACCTTTAATTCGTACAGTAAAGCGATAGTTATCCCAGGAATTGTTACCCGCTATAGAATATGTAGATAAATCCTGGGAAGTATCTTTTGTGACTTTTCCAATATATTCTCCATTAATGATATTCCAAGAACCGATATCTCCTAAATGCTCTTCCCAACTCACGGGTTTTCCATCCATTTGACTAACGCCACTAAAATTATCTTCTAGCAGAGTTAGGGCAAAACAATTATGGTAATTAAAAAGTAAAATGATGAAAAATAGAAGAAAAGATTTTAGTATAATTTTCATTACAAATATAACTTAATTTATGTAGAATAATATTGTCAAGAGGCAAATATGAGAATATTCTGATAAAATCCTTATATATGAATATTTTTATTCTTATTTTAAATTATAATAGAAAAAAAGAAACTTTAAAATGTTTAAAATTATTTAACAAACCTGATTATCTAAAAAACATAATTGTTATTGACAATGGTTCGCAGGATAATTCAGTTAATGCGATTTCTGGTAACTATCCCAAAATAAAAATTATTGAAAATAAACAAAACTTAGGATTTTCTAAAGGGATGAACGTAGGAATTAAATATGCTTTAGAAAAAGGTGCAGAAAAGATACTTCTTTTAAATAACGATATTGAATTTACCCCAAAAAGCTTTAGAGCTTTGATAAACAGCGAGGGAAATATTGTTGGACCGGTACTTCAATTTGAGAGGAACGGGGAGACCGTTTATGATTTTGGGGGTCATTTTAATAAATTTACGGGAAGGACTTATCATGAAGAAACGACAGTAAGAAACAAAATAAAAGCAAGAAATCTTGATTATGTTTCTGGTGCTGTAATTTTAATTAAGCGGGAAGTTTTTGAAAAGATAGGATTGTTTGATGAAAGATTTTTTTTATATTACGAAGATGCTGATTTTTGTTATCGAGCAAAGAAGGCGGGGTTTATTGTCAAATTAGAACCGAAATCAATTTTTTTTCATAAACTTGGTGCAACTTCGGGCCGTAATTCCAAGATTACTCTTTGCCATAATTTACGAAGCAACTTGCTTTTTATAAATAAAAATATTATTTGGTTTAAGAGGCCGATCGCTTGGGGATATTGGGGGCTTTTGGTAATTAAGGTAATTTGCAACCAACTTTTGGCATCTTTCCGCGATTGATGTAAAATCTACCTGATGCTTTCTGTTGTAATTCTTACTAAAAATGAGGAAAGGAATATTGAGGAATGCCTGGAATCAGTTAAATGGGCGGATGAGATTGTGCTGGTGGATGATTGTTCCGACGATAAAACCTTGGAGATAGTCAGAAGCGAGATGCGGGAAGCGGGATGCGAGAAAATAAAAATTTTTTCAAGATCACTTGATGGGGATTTTGCCAGGCAGAGAAATTTTGGATTGGAAAAGGCGAAAGGGGACTGGATTTTATTTGTGGATGCGGATGAAAGAGTTTCACCTGAATTGAGAAGAGAAATTGAATCAGTTACTTCCTATAAATCTCCCTTAGTTACGGGTTTTTATTTAAAACGGCTGGATATGATCTGGGGTAGGGAATTAAAGCATGGAGAAGCGGGAAGTGTGAAATTATTGAGACTAGGAAGAAAAGAGGCGGGGAAATGGGAAGGAAAAGTCCACGAAAGATGGGAAATAGGCGTAAAGGATTTGGGAGAATTGGAAAATCCTTTAGTGCATCTCCCCCACCCCACCATGACGGAATTTCTGGAAGAGGTTAATTTTTATTCCACTTTACGGGCGAAAGAATTATATGATCAAGGCAAAAAGACAAATTTGCTGGAAATTATTTGTTTTCCGTTAGGAAAGTTTTTTCAAAACTGGATTTTCCGGTTGGGATTTATGGATGGAATGCCGGGATTTGCGGTTGCCTTATTAATGAGTTTTCATTCATTTTTAGTCAGGTCTAAATTATATTTATTATGGAAGCAGGGAAAATGAGGGTGTTGAGGGTAGGGTGGGTTATATGGGTTTTATTAGTAATGGGAAAATATATTCTAATGCTCGGGGAAAGGGGCGGATTATGGTAGAGTTGGGAATAATTTTAGGAATCTATGGATATTTGGTCTTCTCATTAGGAATTTTGGGAAGATTAGGAAAAGTAGAAATTTTTTTAATAACAATCCCCTTTTTAGTTTATGGTTTATTTAGGATAATCAGGGTGATTAGGGAAATCGGGGAAATCAGGGTTATCACCGAAATTAAAAAAGATAAATTAATAATAGTAATACTCGGTTTACTTGGAATTCAGATTTTAATAAACTTCCTGGGCGCGATTTCACCGGAACTTTCTTTTGACGCTCTTTGGTATCACTTAACTTCGGCGAGATTATATATTGAACATCACCAGATTTTTTCTTTCCCGGGCTGGCTTATGTGGCCGGCCAATCTCCCCCGTTTAACGGAAATGTATTACACGGCGGCTCTGCTTTTTTCCAACGAAATTGCCGCTAAACTAATTCATTTCTTCTTTGGGTTATTAGGGCTTTTGGCGTTATTTGGTTTGTTAAGGAGATATTTAACCTTAAGATTTGCTTTGTTGGGAGTTCTGACTTTCTATACGATGCTGATTGTTGGTTGGCAATCAACGACGACCTATGTTGATTTGGCCCGAACCTTTTTTGAAATTTTGGCCCTGGATTTATTTTTAAGATGGAACGAGACCAAGAAAGATGTCTGGTTATGGGAATCAGCGGTAATGGTGGGGTTGGTAATGGCGACTAAGATTTTAGCATTGGGGACATTGGGGGCTTTTGGAATTTTAATATTTTTATTAAAGGAAGAAGGGATAGTTGGGATTGTTGGGAGAGCAGGGAAATTTATCGGATTAGCTTTATTAATCGTTAGCCCCTGGTTCCTGTTTTCTTTCGGCTGCACTGGTTCGTCTGGACCATCGCTTCTACCTAATATTGTGGATCTTATTAAAAATTTTATAACCGCTCCTTTTTTTCTTTGGCAGGCAACCTTAAAACCCGATGATATTATTTCACCAATTTATCTGATCTTTTTACCATTGGTATTAATTTTTATTTGGAAACAATCTGCTCCTATCAAAATTACGGCGTTATATTTTTTGCTCGCAATTTTCTTGGCACCGACCCAATCGAACCGTTATCTTCTTCCCTATTTACCAGCTTTAACCTTAGTAACTTTTTCCATATTAGAAAAACAGAAAGATAAATTAGTCTTATTCGTCTCATTGGTCATATTTACTGCTGGATTAAACATGGGAAGCAGAATGTTAGCGGCCAGAAAATTTGTTCCTTACTTATTGGGAAAAGAAACGAAAACCGAATTTTTAAACCGTAATTTAAACTTTTCTTATGGAGATTTTTATGATGTTGACGGCTGGTTTAAAAACAATATTCAAAAAGACGATCTGGTTTTGGTTTATGGAATTCATAATCTATACTATTTAGATTTTCCTTATGTTCACGAATCGTGGGCTAAGCCTGGCACCAGTTTTACTCATATTTTGGTGGGAAACAATGAAAAATTGCCGGCAAAGTTTGGAAACAAAATATTGCTTTATCAAAATTCTCAAACAAAAGTTAAGGTATATTTATTTGGAGGAAAAATATGAACAAAAAATATATTGCTATTTTGAGCGAAGCGAAAAACAAGGTTCTTGCTGAAAGCAAGGTTCTTATATTGCTATACCTTTATCTTTTTCTATTTCCACTTGGACAGTTGTTACGGATTCCGCCACAGTCAACGCAACTTTCGCTGGTTCATTTTTACTTAACGGATGTGATCGTAGGACTAGTAGGGGTGATGTGGGTGATGAGGAGGATAAGGGAAAAAAGAGGAGTTTCAACCTCTTTGACCAAACCGATATTAATTTTTTTTGGTTTAGGCCTATTTTCTTTGCTGGTTAATTATTCTTCTTTAACCACGAAGCAATTTGGAATTTCTTTTCTTTATCTTTTCCGATGGATAGTTTACGCCGGACTATATTTTGTTGTCAGGGATATTGGGAAAGTATCGGGGAAAATCAGGGTGATAAGTGGATTGATAGCAGCCGGAGTTGTTTGCGGAATTTTGGGCTTGGTTCAGTATATTTTTCTGCCCGATACCCGTTTCTTGGCCCAATTCGGATGGGACCCGCACTATTATCGGTTGATTGGCACATTTCTTGATCCGGGATTTTTGGGAATAATTCTTGTTTTAACCTTAATTTTATTAACGGAAAAAATTTGGCAGGATAAAAAGAAAATTCTGATCATTGTCTGGATCATTACATACGTGGCATTGGCCTTAACATATTCAAGAGCTAGTTATTTAGGGTTTTTAGGGGGTTTGGGAATGTTAGGGTTAATTAAAAAGAAACCAAGGTTTATTTTTAAAATCGTTGGATTACTGTTTATTACATTATTAATTTTACCAAGACCTGGCGGAGAGGGGGTAAGACTAGAACGCGACAGCACAATTCGTTACCGAATAATTAATTGGGAACACGCCCTAACGATTTCCCGCGATCACTTATTGTTGGGTGTTGGTTTCAATAGCTACCGCTATGCCCAGGGAAAATATGGATTTATTGAAGAAAGAATCAGCGAAGATTCGGCCCATTCGGCGGCTGGGGTTGATTCGAGTTTATTATTTGTTTTGGCAACCACAGGAGTTTTAGGATTGTTAGGGTATTTGGGGATTTTGAGGGTTGCTTGGCGGGAAGGAGATATAATTATCCGTTCCAGTTTAATTGCTTTGCTTATTCACTCCTGCTTTACCAATACGCTTTTTTATCCGTGGATAATGGGATGGTGGTGGATTTTGCTTGGAATAAATGAAAAATCCCGAGGTGCGAAGCTAGATCACCTTTAAGGTGTGAACGTAGATTAAAAAAAGAAACTCAATTAGAAGAATAATTAATAGTTAAATCCTTTTCGGTTTGGTTACCCGCTTGATCAGTTGCCACAATTTTTAAAGCATTATCGCCTTCATTCAGAGTAAAAGTATAAGAAAAATTACCGTCTTTTCCCATGATAGCCAAGTGATCATTAAGCGAAATCGTGCAATCGGGGTCGGTTTTGCCAGAGATTGACAAATTGCGCTGATTTGAACCGCTAAATTGCGAATTATCCGCCGGTTTATCGATAATTAGTGTAGGCAGAGTGGTTTTAAGAAGAATGTTCAGAGTATCCGAAGGCTGGCTTTTTCCCCCGGAAGAATTAATTGCTTGAGAATAAAAAGTATTGTTGCCTTCATTAAGTTGAATATTTTGTGCCTGGAAAGACCCATTATTAACCGGAACGGTCGTATATAAAGCGTTGTTAAGGAAAATTTCCACTTGGGTTTTGTCAGAGGACATACCGGAAAAAGAAATAGAAGCGCTATTGGTTGCTTGGGGAACGGAATTAAGAACCGGCGCCGATAACGGTAAACTATTTTCCGTGACCGACGAATTTTGTTTTGAAGAAAAAACAAAAGCGAGTTTTGTTAATAACGGAATACCAAAAATAACCAAGCAAATGAGAAAAATAACGGACAAACCACCATAAATAAATATTTGCCGGCGGCTTCGGGTTTCTTCTTTTCGAGCCAAACGGGAATAAAATCTTTTCATCTGAGCCAACGGTGGGAATTGAACCCACGACCTGCTGTTTACGAAACAGCTGCTCTACCACTGAGCTACATTGGCTGGAGCGGTAGACCGGACTCGAACCGGCGACCTTCTCCTTGGGAAGGAGACATTCTACCACTGAACTACTACCGCATTGTTACACGGTAATTATATCAGATCTGTAGTTTACCTTGGTAAAACCAAAACATTGCCCGGATGAATTATTCCCGGATTAACCAATTTATTGGTTTTGGCAATTTCCACCCATTTATAGCCGTCGCCATAAGCCCTAACTGCGATTTTCCAAAGACTATCGCCTCGAATAACGGTATAATTATCACTCGTAATTTGTGTTGTACCTTGGATAGTTGTCGTATTGGTGGAAATCAATGTTTTTTCAGCAACCGCCGGAATCACCAATTTTTGGTCAACAGTAATCACGTTCGGATTAGTTAAATTATTGGCTTTAGCAATATCAACCCAATTGTAGCCGGAACCATAATATTGAATTGCAATATCCCACAATCTTTCACCGGTCTTAACCTGATGAACTTGAGGCAATTCTTTCAACGATTGATTGCCTTGCTGTTCTTCGGAAACACTTAAGTTGCTTTCAGGATTGTTTGCGGATCGCGAGTGAAGATAATTAAAGATTAGAACGCCAATTATAATAACAACCAAGGCTCCCAAAATAGTATTAATTGTCTGTTCCGATTTTTTAAGATTTTTTAAAAACGATTTTAATGTCATTTGCCCAATATCACCTCCTTTGGGCAGAAGATGCGGACCCGGCCGGGCTCGAACCGGTAATTTTCGCCGTGACAGGGCGATGTGTTAACCATTACACTACGGATCCTTGCGCCTAAAATATAGCATACGCTTGAGGAAGAATCAATCTTTTGATAGCATATTGTTATAATGATAGACTGCTATAATGAAAAAAACTTTTACTAATCAGGAAATTGCCGAATTGCTTCGAGAGATTGCTGCCGCCTATATTGTTAAAAATGAAGACCGATTTAAAATCATGGCTTATGAAAATGCCGCTGCCAGTATCGAGCACGCCACCAGCGACGTAAAGGATCTTTGGGACGACCGTAAATTAGACCAATTGGCTGGAGTTGGTCCCAACATTGCTTCTTACCTGGACGAGCTATTTAAGACTGGTAAGGTCACTCATTTTGACGAAGTTAAAAAAGATCTACCTAAAGCGATGTTTGTTTTGCTTGCCATTCCAGGAATAGGGCCGAAAACAGCGTATCAATTGGCCGGGGAATTAAAGCTAAGACAAGGTAAAGAGATCGTCGACTTGGAAAATATGGGAAAGAAGGGAAAGATAAGGGAAATTGAGGGATTTGGGGAAAAGACTGAAAAAGATATCTTGGAAGGCATTGTGAGGTTTAGGAAAGGCCAGACAAAAGAAAAACGGATGTTATTGCCGGTAGCCGATTCCTTGGCCCACGAAGTATTGGATTATTTGGAACAATGTCCGGCGGTAATTCGGGGAGATGCCCTTGGCAGCTTAAGGCGGATGGTCAGCACCATTGGAGATATTGACATCGCGGTGGAAACAACCGACCCAAAAAAAGTTATTGATTGGTTTACTAGATATCCAAAGGTGAGAAAAGTTCTTGATCAAGGCCAGCAATCATTAGTCAGAGTGATTTTGGATAACGGAAAGCAAATTGATCTTCGGTTGCAAACGCCGGAATCGTATGGGGCAATGCTTCAATATTTTACCGGAAGCAAATCACACAATATTAGCTTACGAGAGTTTGCTTTGAAAAATGAAATGTCACTATCAGAGCATGGAATAAAGATTTTAAGTCAAAAATCAAAATTCAAAGGTCAAAATTACAATTCAAAATTAAAAATTTACCAATTTGAAAAAGAAGAATCATTTTATGATTTTTTGGGGTTAGATTGGATTCCGCCGGAATTGAGAGAGGATCAGGGAGAAATTACGGCTGCGGTGCAGCATCGTCTACCAAAGCTTATTGAACCGAAAGACATAAAAGGCGATTTACATCTTCATTCAGATTTCCCGATCGAGACCAGTCACGATGAAGGAGGGAGCAGTATAGAAGAGATTGTCAGGAAGTGCGAGGGGTTAGGTTATGAGTATGTAGGTTTAAGCGAACATAACCCGAGTATCTCTCAACACCGAGAAAATGAAATTATTACCATAATAAAGAAGAAAAAAGCCTTAATTGATCAAATAAATTACTCTAGTGAAAAAAGAACAAATAATTTACCCATAAAGATATTAAACGGCTTAGAAATTGACATCCAACCAAGCGGAAAATTAGCTCTACCAGAAGGGGCTTTTAAATACCTGGATTATGCCATTGTTTCAATCCATTCCAGTTTTAACTTAAGCCGTGCGAGAATGACAGATCGAGTTCTTAAGGCACTTTCTCACTCAAAAATTAAAATTTTTGGTCATCCTACCGGCCGAATGTTGAATCGGCGGGAGGGCTACGAACTCGACTGGGAGGTAATTTTCGATTTTTGCTTAAAAAATAACAAATGGCTGGAAATAAATTGCTGGCCGGAAAGATTGGATTTACCGGATAATTTAGTTCTTCAAGCAATAAAAAAAGGTGTTAAAATAATTATTAATACCGACAGCCATCAGGTTGATCAATTGAAGATGATGAAGTATGGGGTGGCGGTTGCCCGAAGAGGATGGGCGGAAAAGAATGATATAATCAACACACTAAATTTGAATCGTTTTATGGATGAGTTAGATAAATAAATTATTATATAGATTCCAGGTCAAGCCTGGAATGACGAAAAACGAGAGGAGGTGAAGAGTTAAATATATGATATTTTTACCAATTATTCTTATTTTAATCGTGGCTGGATATTTAGTTTCTGTTTACAATAGCTTGCAGACAACTAAAACAAGGATCAAAGCTTCGATTCAGGAAATCGGCAATCAACTGAAAAGACAAACCGATCTTATTCCTAACTTAATCGAATCGGTTAAAGGCTACATGAAGCATGAGAAGGATATTTTTGACAAGCTTACCGAGGCAAGAAAATCTGTAGCCGGTGCTTTAGAATCCGGACAAGCCCAAAAATTAGTGGACGCGAGTCAAAAATTGCAAACCGCTTTAGGGCCGATTAGAGCCGTTTTTGAATCAACTCCTCAATTGCAAGCCGCTGGTCCGACCGGTCAACTAATGAGTGAACTTACGGATACGGCCGATAAAGTGATGTATTCGCGCCGGACTTTGATTGACCTGACCGCCGATTACAATATCAAGATCGTCACTTTCCCTTCAAACTTTGTCGCCAATATGTTTGGATTTAAGGCTGAACCGGGTTTAATGTTGCCCGAAGAAGAATCAGAAGCTTTGGAAGTTTCTAAAGAAGATTTAACGACTCCTAAAGTTGATCTGGAAAAATGATAAACGTTTACGAGCAGGTAGATCAAAATAAACGACGGAGTTTATTTATTATCGTGATTTTTATCGCGTTTATTGTTTTTGTGACTTGGACATTATCGATGGCGTTTGGTTATGGATTGGATATGGTAGGTTTTGCCTTAATATTTGCCGGCGTAATGAGTTTTGCCAGTTATTGGTACGGCGATAAAATAATTTTGACAATCTCCGGGGCAAAACCGGCCAACCGCAAGGATTTTTTCAATTTTTACACGGTAACGGAAAATCTTTGTCTGGGAGCCGATATGCCAATGCCTAAATTATTTGTGATTGACGATACAGCGCCTAACGCTTTTGCCACCGGCCGTGATCCACAACATGCAGTTGTTTGCGCTACCACCGGTTTGCTAAGCAAGCTAAGCCGGACGGAACTGGAAGGGGTAGTTGCCCACGAATTATCCCATGTTAGAAATTACGATACGCGATTAATGGCAATTGTCGCGATCCTGGTTGGAATGTTAGCTTTACTAGCGGACTGGTTAATCAGGGGATCATTGTTTAGGGGTAATCGGGATAATCGGGAAGAGAGGGGAAATATGGGAGCAATTCTTTTTTTAATCGGAATAATTCTAGCAATACTTTCGCCGATTATCGCTCAATTAATACAACTGGCGATTTCCAGAAGAAGAGAGTTTTTAGCCGATGCCTCCGGGGTCTTGATTACTAAATATCCGGAAGGGTTAATATCCGCTTTGGAAAAGATTTCCGCTGATCAAGAACCTTTGGAAGCAGCCAATCGGGCCACGGCTCATTTATATATTGTTAATCCGTTTAAAGGAAAAAACATTTCCAGTTTATTTAATACTCATCCGCCCATTCAGGAAAGAATTAAAGCCTTAAAAGAAATGGAATAAAATGTTAACCGAAGAACAAATTAAACACGTCGCGAAATTAGCTAAATTAGAGATTTCCGATGCTGAAGTCGAAAAATTTCAAAAACAACTTTCGGAGGTTTTTGATTATTTTAATATTCTGGAGGAAGTTAACACGAGTGGAATTGAGCCAACCAGCCACGTGACAGGTTTAACTAATGTTTTTCGAACTGACAAGGTTAGACCTTGTCAAACACAAAAAGAAGCGTTGTTGGGAGCTGCCCAAAAGGAAAAAGATATGTTTAAAGTTAAACGGTTGATAGAATAACGAAGGTGTGAACGTAATTCACCTTTAAGGTGTGAACGTAGTTTATGAAACTTAATGAATTAACAATGTATAAATATGAAGTTAAATGAATTAACGATAAAAGAAGCCAGGGAAGGATTAAAAAAAAAGCAATTCTCCTGTTTGGAGTTAGTAAAATCCTGTTTGGAACAGATAAATAAAACTAATTCTAAATTAAACAGTTTTATTACGGTTTGCGAGGAAGAAGCAACAGAAAAAGCGGTAGAAATAGATAGGGGATTTAGGGAAAGAAAACCTTTATTGGGAATACCGATTGCCTTAAAAGATCTTTATTGCACAAAAGGAATTAAGACAACCGCCGGTTCAAAAGTTTTAGAAAATTATATTCCGGTTTACGATGCGACCGTGGTTGACAAATTAAAAAATGCTGGGGCAATTATTATTGGCAAAACCAATTGCGACGCATGGGCTCATGGAGCTTCAGGAGAAAATTCTGATTTTGGTCCAACGCGCAATCCCTGGAATTTGGAACGAACCCCCGGCGGTTCTTCCAGTGGATCAGCCGTTGCCGCGGCCGCAGATGAATGTCTGGCAGCGATGGGAACCGATACCGGCGGTTCAGTCCGTTTGCCGGCTTCTTTTTGCAATGTCGTTGGTTTAAAACCAACTTATGGTCGAGTTTCACGATATGGGGTAGTGGCGATGGCTTCTTCTTTAGATTGTATGGGACATCTGACAAAAACGGTTGAAGACAGCGCTTTAATTTTAGGAGTAACGGCTGGTTTTGATCCCAAGGATGCCACGAGTTCCAATAAGCCTGTAGAAGATTACTTGGAAGGAATTAGAGGGAATAGGGGGACAAGAAGGATTAGAATCGGCTTGCCGAAAGAATATTTTGGTGAAGGACTAGACGCGAGAATAAAAGAGAAAATCTTGGGGGCTTTAGGGGTTTTGGAGGATTTGGGGGCTAAGATTATCGAGGTTTCCTTGCCGCATACAAAATACGCACTAGCCGCTTATTATATTATTCAGCCGGCGGAAGTATCGTCAAACTTGGCCAGATACGACGGGATAAGATTTGGAAATGATCGGGATAAATTTGGCGATGAAGCCAAAAGGCGAATAATGCTAGGGACTTATATTTTGTCGGCTGGTTATTACGATGCATATTATCTTAAGGCCATGAAAGTGAGAACCTTAATTAAAAGGGATTTTAATGAGGTTTTTAAAAAGGTTGATGTTTTGATTTCTCCTGTTTCTCCTAATCCGCCTTTTAAACTTGGTGAAAAAGTTAATGACCCAATGCAAATGTATTTGGCTGATATTTATACGGTAACCGCCAATTTGGCCGGAATTCCGGGTTTATCCATCCCTGCTGGTTTCGTTGACGGTTTGCCGGTAGGAATGCAAATCTTAGGACCGCAGTTTTCTGAAAAAATGCTTTTCCAAGTTGGAAAAATATATGAACAATCCACTCATTGAGATTCTAAAAATTAAAAATTTTCAAAAAATCTGGGGTTCGCAGATTTTTTCTCAAGTGACCTTACAAATGATTAATTTTATTATTATTATTAATATTTTTGAGCGGACGCACTCCACCACTTCTGTTTCTTTAGTCTGGATTTTTTATTCCTTACCAGCCATTATTTTAGGTCCATTTAGCGGCGCTTTGGTGGACATGATTTCTAGGAAGAAAACGTTAATAATAACCACGCTTCTCAATAGCGTTGTGGTGTTGGGCTTTCTTCTTATTGGTAATAAAATTTATGCGGTCTATGCTATTATTTTTCTATATTCAATTATCAATCAACTTTACTTTCCGGCGGAAGCGGCGACTTTACCTTCGATTGTTTCAAAGACTCTTTTACCGGCGGCCAATACTATTTTTCTTTTTACCCAATACTCCGCCTTTCTGATTGGTTTCGGCTTATCCGGTCCATTATTAAGAATTGCTGGTCCAAAAATTCCGTTTTTAATTACCTCGATTTTACTTATTTTGGCATCCTTGCTGGTTTCCCGATTACCCAATGATAAAATTCTTAAAATCAATACCAAAAGATTCTTAATGGTGATTGGTAAACTAAGAGAAGGGTATCATTATATTAGTCAACATCGAAATATTCTTGCGCCATTATTAATTCTTATTTCCGTTCAAGTAGTGATCAGTCTTTTTACGGTTATTTTACCTTCATACGCGGTTGATGTTCTTCGAATAGATATCCGCGATGCCGGTCCGTTACTGATTATTCCTTTGGCTTTAGGAACGATCGGCGGCGCAATTTTAGTCAATCGTCTAGCTGGAAATTGGCGGAAACGGAAAATGATCACCTACGGCGCTTTTATTTCTTCCTTTAGTTTAATTATCCTGGCGATAATCGTAGGATTTTTTCACGAGGTTACGATTCTTGCCAGCTTAATAATGATGTTGTTGGGAGCAGGAGCGGTGATGTTTATTATTCCTACTCAAACTTTTTTACAGGAGCAAACTCCTGAAAATTTTAGGGCTCGAGTTTTTGGGACATTAGGTTTTTTGGTAATTTTAGGATCTTTGCCGCCGGTCCTTTTTGCCGGGGCGATTGCTGATTTAATAGGAGTAGGCTACATTTTATTGTTAGTTGCTATTGGTGCTTTTGGTTTTGGTTACTATGTATTCAATAAAAATGATCAATTTTAAAACAATTATCGGTTTAGAAGTTCATGTTGAATTAAAAACTTCTTCGAAAATGTTTTGCCCATGTTCGGCCGAATATTTTGGAACTGAACCAAACTCCCACACTTGCCCGGTTTGTTTAGGATTACCCGGGGCTTTGCCAGTCCCCAATCAAAAGGCAATTGAATGGACGATTCTTCTGGGGTTGGCTTTAGGGTGCCAGATTCCAGAAATCTCAAAATTTGACCGGAAAAATTACTTTTACCCTGATTTGCCAAAAGGGTACCAGATTTCTCAATATGATATGCCTCTGGCAATTAACGGTTCTCTTGTCATTAAAGAGATTGCCACGTCGCCTTCGGCTCCTCGCAATGACAAAATTGTGAGAATTAGAAGAGTACATTTAGAAGAAGATACGGCAAAATTAATACATGGAGAAAACGCGACCTTGATTGATTTTAACCGAAGCGGAGTACCGCTGGTAGAAATTGTTACCGAACCTGACTTTACTTCAACAGAACAAGTAAAAGAGTATTTACAAAAACTCCAGCAAATTATCCGCTATTTGGGAATATCGGATGCGGATATGGAAAAGGGACAAATGAGATGCGAACCAACCGTGAATTTGGAGTGCGAGAAGGCAGGAGAGCAGGAAGGCGAGATGGTGTATACACCTCTGGTTGAGATTAAGAATATTAACTCATTCAAATTCGCTCAAAAAGCGATTGATTATGAAATTCAACGGCAATTGGAGGAATTTGAAAAAACAGGGCAAGAAAAACAATCTGGTAACAAAACAACCAGGGGCTGGGATGAAGTCAAGCAGAAGACTTTTTTGCAAAGAACAAAAGAAGAGGCCGAAGATTATCGGTATTTTCCGGAACCGGATATCCCTCCGTTTCAGTGGACTGAAACGGAAATTCGAAATTCGAAATTCGAAATTCAAAAAATAGAATTACCTGATACAAAGATAAAACGATACATAAAAGAGCTTGGACTTACTGAAACAAACGCTATTATTCTCACCGAAACAAAAGAAAAAGCGGAATATTTTGAAAAATGCGTTAAACTGGGACAATCTGATCGTCTGGAACCTTTGGAAATTGCTAACGCCATAATTAATAAAAAGGTGGATTCAGAAACCTTGGATCCGGATCAAATCATCAAGTTATTGGCCACTAAAAAATCCGCAATCTCTCTTACAGAATCTAATCTGAAAAAGATGATAGAACAAGTACTAGCTGACAATCCTAAGCCGGTAGCGGATTATAAAGGCGGAAAAACACCGGTTTTAGAATATCTTATTGGACAAGTTGCCAGATTGACCAAAGGTCAGGCTGGCCCGAATTTAGTGAGAAATATTCTGGTAGAAAAGTTAAAGAATTAAGTTTATTATAGATTTATGGCAGAGGCAGGCGAGAATTTATCTTCAGTTGATTTACTTCAACAAGAAAATACTGAATTACGTTTAGATAACGCCAGATTAACATCTCTTTTGACCTTTGATGAGCTGACCGGTTTATTCAAAACCAGTGAATTTGGAAGAAAAGTGATTCTTGAAAGGATGCAAGAAGCGCAAACAGTTGGGGATAATGTGGTCGTCGCCGTCGTGGATTTAACCAAATTTCGAGATGTTAATAATGCATTCAATCATGCTACCGGAGATGAAGTTCTGAAAACCGTGGCGGCCAAATTAGGAAAACTTGCCGGTTCGAATGGTTTAGCCATGCGTTCTCATTCTGTGGGAGACGAATTTGGAGTTCTTTTCGTCGGCGAACACGGCAAAGAAGGCGTTACGTCTTTACAGGATATTCAAACCATAGGAATTCCCTGGAAAGCCGCAAAGGCAGAAGGCAAAATTTCTTTCACCCTGGGAATAAGCAGTTTAGACGAATTGACAGACGATCAGAAAGGAACACCGGGAGAAGTCTTTCAACATTTATGGCAAAGAGCTTCTGATGGAGAACGGGAACAACACAGGAGTCAAAATGGCTGATTTTGTTCATCTTCATGTTCACAGCGAATATTCCCTTTTAGACGGACTTCCTAAGATAAAAAATCTTGTTTCTTATGTAAAGAATCTTGGTATGGATTCAGTGGCATTAACCGATCATGGAGTTATGTATGGGGCAATTGAATTTTATAAAGAATGTTTAGATCAAGAAATTAAACCGTTGATTGGGATGGAAGGGTATATCGTCAATGGTGACCTTCGGAAAAAAGAAGGAAAAAGCGACAAAGAAAACAACCACCTGGTTTTGATTGCCAAAAATTTAGAAGGTTATAAAAACCTGATGAAAATTTCTACCATTGCCCAATTGGAAGGTTTTTATTACCGTCCGCGTTTTGACAAAGAAGTTTTAAAAAAATATCACGAAGGTTTAATCTGTTTGACTGCTTGTCCCAAAGGAGAAATTGGCCAGCTATTAATCGAAAATAATTACCAGAAGGCTAAAGAAACGGTCTTATGGTATGAAAATTTGTTTGGTGAAGATAATTATTATTTGGAAATTCAACGGCACCAATATTCTCAATATTTGGATAAAACAAAAGACGCAAAAATCATAACCAGGTTAACGGAAATGCAAAGGAGTGAGGATATTTGGGTAAGAGATACGGTAAAATTGAGCCGTGAATTAGGGATTCCCTTGGTGGCGACGAATGACGTTCATTATCTCAAGCAATCGGATGCTTTTGCACAGGATGTTTTGGTTTGCGTGTCAACGGGGAAATTAGTTTCTGATATTGACAGGTTGCGGTACGTTGACAACCCAACCTTTCATCTTCGAACACCGCAAGAAATGAAAAGTCTTTTTGCCGATGTTCCGGACGCCTTAAAAAATACGGTTAAAATCAGCAAAATGGTTGATTTGCAAATGGAACTAGGAAAATGGCTGTTTCCAAAATTTGATCTTCCGGAAGGTAAAACAGAGCCAGATTATTTAAAAGAATTGGCTTCCGCCGGTTTTCCGGAAAAATATCCTCAAGCAGTCGAAGAAACAAAAAAAAGACTCGATTATGAGCTGGAGGTAATTATCAATAAGGGTTATGCTTCATATTTTTTAATAATGGCCGATATGGTTAACTGGTGTACCAATCGGGGGATTGTTACAAATACCAGAGGTTCAGCCGCCGGTTCGATCGTTTCTTATGTTTTAGGAATCACTTCGGTTGATCCGATTAAATACGCCTTGCCCTTTGAAAGATTTTTAAATCCTTTCCGGCCTAAACCGCCGGATATAGATTTAGATATTGCCGATAATCGCAGAGACGAATTGATCACATATATTGTTCAAAAATACGGGGCTAATAAAGTTGCTCAAATTTGTACTTTTGGTAGGATGTTAGCTCGCGCTGCTGTTAGAGACGTTGGCCGAGTTTTAGGTCATCCTTATTCTTTTCCGGATAAAATTTCCAAATTAATTCCGATGGGGTCGCAGGGTTTCCCGATGACGATTAAACACGCGATTGAAATCTCCCCCGAATTAAAAACGATGTACATCAATGAACCCGACGCAAAACGCGTTTTAGACGTGGCACAGGAAATTGAAGGCAATGCCCGCCATTCTTCTGTTCATGCGGCCGGTGTCGTTGTTGCTCCGGAAGAAATGACGAATTTTACTCCCTTGCAACTTGAGCCTGAAGGCATAAAAATAATTACTCAATACGAAATGCATGCTTGCGAAGAAGTTGGTCTGGTTAAGTTTGATATTTTGGGAATAAGAAATCTTTCGATATTAACATCGGCCTTAGAAATTATCGAAAAGGCAATCGGCGAAAAAATTGATTTGGGTAAAATACCTCTTGATGATAAAAAGACCTTCGATATGTTGGCAAGGGGGGAAACTATGGGAACTTTTCAATTGGGCGGATCGGGGATGACTAAATGGTTGATTGATCTTAAACCAAACCGAATTGAAGATTTAATGGTAATGATTGCCTTATTCCGTCCCGGACCAATGGCAAATATTCCGGAATTCATTGCCCGAAAACACGGGAGGAATAAAGTTACCTATCTTCATCCGAAAATGGAAAAATTTCTCGACAAATCCTACGGCATTTTAGTTTATCAGGAGGACATTTTGTTTACGGCCATGGAATTGGCCGGTTATAACTGGGAATCGGTTGATAAGCTGCGAGTCGCGATCGGTAAAAAAATTCCGGCGGAAATGGCGAAACAGCACGAAATTTTTGTGGAAGGTTGCCAGAAATTTTCCAACATCTCCAAAAAGGAAGCGGAAAAACTTTGGGAATTATTTGTTCCTTTTCAAGGGTATGGATTTAACAAAGCTCACGCGGCATCCTATGGCTTTGTTTCTTATCAGACCGCTTATTTAAAAGCTCATTATCCGGATGAATACATGACGGCTTTATTAACAGCGGAATCTGGTGATACGGATAAGGTGACCGAAGGAATTCAGGAATGTAACCATATGGGAATAAAAGTTCTACCGCCGGATATTAACAAATCAGATGTTGGTTTTACGATTGAAAGAGATACTGGTTCGCGGGAAGACAAAGCTATTCGGTTTGGACTTTCGGCCATTAAAAATGTCGGCGAAGCGGCCATTGGAGCGATTTTAGAAGCTAGATCAAAAAATGGCGATTTCAAAACATTAACGGATTTTTGCGGGCGGGTGAATGGCCAGAAAGTCAATAAAAAAGTTTTAGAATCGTTGATTAAAGTGGGGGCGATGGATCACTTCGGATCTCGGGCCGCCCAATTGGCAGGATTAGATAAGATCCGGCTCGGATGCGAGAATAGTCAGAAGAATATAATCTCCGGTCAGGGAAATTTGTTTAACAACGACGAGGATAATCAGAATAAAATTGAAAGCAAGGATAATTTACCAAAAATTGAAGAATTTTCAAGAAATGAATTGCTCACTTTGGAAAAAGATTTATTAGGCTTTTATTTAACCGAGCATCCTCTGACAGCTGTTCTGGCCTTGTTGACAAACGAAGTTAGCCATAAAATCGGCGAATTAACCGATTTATATGAACCAATCGATAAGGTTAAAATTGGAGGAATAATATCGGCTTTACGGACTACTTTTACCAAAAAAACCAATTCGGAAATGGTTTTTGCCACGCTTGAAGACCAAACCGGTAAGATAGAGGTAATAGTATTTCCTAAAGTATATGCCGAGTCTAAGTCAAACTGGGTAAAAGATCAAATCGTGATTGTTGAAGGAAAACTGGAAATCAGAGACGATCGAATTTCGATTATTGCGGAAAAAGCAGTTTCGCTTTCAACTTTAAAAACCAACGGGAATGGCACACATTATGATTTTACCGTTAATATTCCCAAAGGAACCGCGCCGGAAATACTGGTTGAACTGAATAAAATTTTGAAAGACAATCCGGGTGAAAATAATGGGGTTTTGGTTTTTGAAAATAATGGCAATACCAAGAAGTTGGTTTTGAATTTTGGGGTAAATTATAATAAAAATTTAGAAAAAGAGATTCAAAAATTACTCGTAAGTGAACAAATACCCGAGGTGTGAAGCTAATTCACCTTTAAGGTGGGTAACATTGACACCTGTTGTATGAAGTTAAAGTGGGACTTGATCCGGGGTAAATTGTCTTTATAATAATTTCCTAGAGCCAAAAACTTTATTAAGAAGAACATGAGAAGATATCACAATAAGAAGTTATTGTTAGAAAATTTCAACCACCGATGAGAGGGAATAGTTTAATAATATGTTTGCCAGTGTTGAACGGTTTGAAATAATTCCAGATATTACCAGAATCATTGAGCCTAATTCGAGCGAATTAAGCACTAATAAAAGAGAGGGATCGTTAAGTATGAAGGAAGAGGCGGAAAGAATTGGAATGCCCGAGCATTGGCGTCCTCCAAAAATTGAGGGAGAGTGGGGAAACAAAAGTTTTATTAGTGTGGAACAGTTAACCGCTAATGATTTTGCTGAAATTGTGAATATGGCAACAAGAATTAGAGATACAAGGATGTCTAAGGAGCAGCGAGCGTTATTTGAGTTGAAAAGTTGGCTTTTTCCTCTTTCCATGCAAACTGCATTTTACGAGCCAAGCACCAGAACAAGGACGTCTTTTGAAGCGGCAGCTCAAATATTGGGATTAGACGTTGTTTCTAACCCTGATATGATAAGAATGTCTTCTTTTTCGAAGGGAGAAACGGTAGCCGACAATGCCATTGTCATGGGGGAAATTTCTCCAGTCATTGTTCAAAGGCACCCTGAAGTCGGGGCGGCAGCAATAGCCGCTTTTGCCCTTCAATCTATGACTAGGTGTGATGGAACAAAACCGCGAGTCATAAATGCGGGAGATGGAATAGGTGAACACCCAAGTCAAGCTCTTTTGGATATTACCACAATTATTTGGGAAAAAAGACTCAAAAATGCTAATGATTTACATAGGTTGCATATAGGAATGTTGGGGGATTTAAAACACGGAAGGACGGTACATTCGCTGACTAAATCGTTGAACTGTATGGGCGGACCGGCGGTGTTCTATTTTATTTCTCCTGAACAACTATCAATGCCTCAACCAATTATTGAATCTTTAACACGGGGAGGACAAAGTGAGGTAGTCGTTACTGGCGATTTGGCGGAAGTATTGCCATCACTTGATGTTTTGTATGTTACAAGAATTCAAAATGAAAGATTTAAAGATCTTGATGAATGTAGGCGTTACGAAAATCTCTATAGAATAACGCCGGAAATTATGAAAGAAGCAAAGAAAGATTTAACATTAATCCATCCTCTGCCCAGAAGAGGAGAAATAGACCCTCGAGTGGATAGTGACCCAAGGGCGGCTTATTTTCGCCAAGTAGGAAATGGAGTAGACGTACGAATGGCACTGCTTTGTTGCATGTTCGATAGACCATATCCGAATTTTAGGAATTGGTATAAGTAATAAACATTATAGGAATAGATCGGGGCAAAAGTGATTATTGGCATTTTTTAGAAAGTCTTATTCAAAAACATCTCGTAAGTGAACAAATACCCGAGGTGTGAAGCTAATTCACCTTTAAGGTGTGAACGTAGTTGTGATGTTTCCCAAATTACAAACACAGGCGAGACCAACCAATCTTCCTCCTAAACCACGAATCAGTCTGATTGCTCATATAAAGTTTAACAAAAAAAGGCAATTCTGTTATCATAATTTTATGAATGTTTATAAATTAAACATATGCGGTTTGGAAAGAGAGCTTCCTATCGTCAGCATAGGACCTCTTTTGAAAATTGCTTCATTTAACCTTCTTGGTGATGGAGAATTGGTCAAAAAAGTGGCCGAATCTCTGGCCGAAAAAATAAAGGATTTGGATTTTGATTATTTGGTTGGTCCGGAAGTAAAAGTTGTCCCTTTAATGCAAGAATTGTCCAATCTTTTAAAAAAACCTCGTTATATAATCCTAAGAAAAAACATCATGGGTTATATGACTCATCCGATTTCCAGTAAAACTAAACCAGGGATGGTTTTAAACGGACCGGATGCCGAGTTGATAAAAGGAAAAAAAGTCCTGATTGTTGATGATGTTGTTTCCACCGGAAAAACCATAAAAGTGGTAGATGATTTGATGAAAGAAGTCAACGCCCGGGTCGTTGGAGTCGTGGCCGTATTAAAGCAAGGTGAAGAAAAGGTGGAAATTACGATTTCTTTTTATTCATTAGGCAAACTTCCCTTATTTGGTACTTGACCCACCGAATTTTAGCACTCGGGTTTTATGAAGATATTATATTCAAATAAAATTTATATTGATCATCCGCATGAAGAATGTGGGGTATTTGGTATATTTTTTCCTCACCCGGATTTTTCAAACACGATCGTAACTTCTACTCTTTCCGGATTATTGGCCTTGCAACACCGAGGTGAGGAATCGGCGGGAATTGTTGTTGGTGATGGCCGAAAATTATCAGCGGTTTTCAAAAGAATGGGTTTAGTACGAAATTTATATAATACTTATTTGGAGAGTGAAGAAAATATTAAGCAAAATTTAAAGGGGTATTTAGCTGTTTCCCATACCCGATATTCAACAACGGGTTCGTCTTCATTAAAAAATGCCGCTCCTTTTTTATTTGATTCACCAAAAGGATCGTTTGCTGTTGCCCATAATGGAAACATAACAAACGCCCCGCAGCTAAAAGAAATCCTTGTAAAAAAGAGGTTTTCTTTTTCTAGCACAACTGATAGTGAAATTATTGGTTCTTTAATTCTATCTTTACCGGGTAAAAGTCTAATTACCAAAATTGAGAAGTGTCTTCCCGTACTAGAGGGATCCTTTTGTTTAATTTTTGCTACCAAAAATTCAATCATTGCCATTAGGGATAAATACGGTAATCGTCCGTTATCGTATGCCGAATTTACCCAAGATAAAATAACTGGTTATGCCATATCTTCGGAATCATCAGCGTTTAATAATTTAGAGATTTCCTATAAAAGAGAGGTTAAACCCGGCGAAATGATTATTTTTAACAAACTTAGAAGAAATCTTGGGAAAAAATTGGTAGAACTATATCCTCCTCCAAAAACGATTGATTTTGTGACCTATATTGCTGAATCAGCAAAATCAGCATCAGAAGGTTTTACCCAAGGGTTATCAGAACTTTGGGGGAAACCCATAGATTTAAAAACGTCAATGTTGAAAAATCGTTACGGAAGCATCAATGGAGCAATTCGCGGTTTTATTAATCCCAACCATGAGACGAGAAAAGAAGTTGCCAATGGAAATTATCACCCCTTCGATATTGTTCAAGGGAAAGAAATCGCCATCGTTGACGATTCGATTATTCGCGGAACAACGACCAGGGGGGTTGTGCAAACGATAAGAAGAAGGATTGGAGATTTACGGAATGGTGGAGCTAAAAAAATACATCTTAGAATTATTTTCCCGCCGGTTATTGGTTATTGTCCATTAGGGACAGACATTAATGACAGTGACAAGCTAATAGCAAAAGAAATGGTTAAAATAAATCAAGTTGCCAAATCTCTAGAGGTTGATTCGCTAAATTATCTTTCAGTTGAGGAATTTTCCCAAGTTGTTAACGAAACGGTTAAAAAAGAATATGGTTTATGTTTAGGGTGCGCGACCGGAAAATATCCTGTTTCTTCTTTTACAGCCAATAAGAATAAATTTGACTAGAAAATGAAAATAATCAAAAAAAAAGATTAACAGATAAAAATCTGGAGACAAAAATTCGGGGATGGTTACGGCTAGGGGCATAATTGCCCCTTGACAACTTTTTCACAGTGTTATAGTTTGTAATTGTCAGAATAATAATTCTTGTAAACTGTCCGGCCGCAAGATGAAAATACATAAATTGGCCGTTCGAAATTTTTTTTCAGTTGAAAAATTTCCTTTAATTAGGTTTTTGTTTACTAGGAAGCGCCAATAAGAGGCGCTTTTTTGGTGGATAAAAACATTGTACTTTAACAAATATACAGGTTAGCGCTCTGCATCCGAAAAGTTGTTCAGAGGTAGAGAGCTAGCCTGTGAAATGTATTAATTTTATGAAGGAGGAGTAATGGATAAGAATGAAGTCAGGCAAGCAGTTTTTGAGAAGTTAAGGAAGGGGGTTGCTCGTCCCGATAGCCGATTCGACATGGATCTGGGTGAATTTATCGCGGATTTTGTAGGAAGCGGTCAAGCCCTGGGTCGGTTAATAAGGAGCGATTTTTGGAGACAGGCAGATACTGTCTTCATCACCCCGGATAATTGTTTGGAAAGGTTGCGCTACCATGCTTTATGGCAAGAAAAAACGATCATTGTTTCTACATATGGAATTCGGAGGGGGTTTGTTCTTCTCGGTCCTGGTATCCCAAAAAGCCGGTACCTTTATGCCGCTACCCTGGATGGCATGGAAAACGAAGGTGCTATCATATCACTCCAAAGCATCAAAAGCATATTCGGCAAAATTGACTTGTTAGTGACCGGAACAGGGGCAGTAACAATCGGAGGGATTCGTATTGGTAAAGGGCATGGCTATTTCGATCTTGAATGGGCCATGTTCTATTCAATCGGCGTCGTCAGTGCCAAAACACCGGTAGTCGCAGTTGTTCATGACTGCCAGGTGGTCACCGAGCAATTCTCCGCCGATCCATTCGACACGGCTTGTGATCTGATTTGCACTCCGAGAAGGATGATCAAGGTCGACGAGCCGCACAAACCCACTCTTGGGGTGGTTTGGGATAGTCTCCAGCCAGGAATGTTGGGGTCAATCCCTCCGCTTCGGGAGCTTCAGGCGATGCAGGAGGAGGTGGTAGGTATGCCGACCAGGCTTTCTTCTCAGCTGTAAAAAAAGTTAGTAAAATGGAGGAAATTCCAATGGCAAGTTCTAAGACGTACGTTGCACGACGTGACCCGGTTCTACGCTACACCTTCGCCGGCTTTCTGGCAGTGGCCATCGCCGCGATCGGTTGGGTCATGATAACCGTTGGTTCGTCACCCTCTGTGAAGGGGGCGAGCTTCATCTGGTTACCTGCGGCCTTGCAGTTGGTCGCGGGAATCTGGCTTGGACCATGGCTCGGAGCGGTGGCAGGCGGACTCGGTGCGTATACAGCCGGTATTTTCGCGTATGGCGGATGGGGTATTACGGACATCATCCAGAATCCCATTGCCGGCGGGTTTGCCAACGCAATGCTGCCTGCCCTTCTGTTCCGAATGTTAAGACTTGATCCTACGTTCGGCTGCAAAGATCCGTATGACGTGCTGAACGGGGCCGTTCGCGTCGTCGTGCTCGCTCTGGCGGTCATGGCGGCGGGTCTGGTCAATATTGTTCTGGCTTTGCCATCCCCTTGGGGTCTGGCTCTGCCCCTTATCGTTCTGGTGGTGGGCGTGCCCGTCATCCTGGGGAACGTTGGCAGAAACCTGAACATGGATCACTTTGTTCTCGCGGTGGACATTGCCGTCGTTGCCTGTGGAGTCAGTGCGCTGATCGGTGCCTTCGCAGCCTACGTGGGTGGCAAACCAATCGAGGCAGCCTTAATCGATCCTGGTGTCGGCTGGTTTGTGGGGGATACGGTCTCCGCCGTCTTGGGGTTGTTCCTCTTACCCCTATATACCCTTCGCCTGCGCCAGGCCGGCATTGCCGAATAACATTGTTGGGTTCCATTAGTCAGTGGGATCGGACAGTTCCCAATTTGGCCTGTCCGGTCCCACGTATTCTAGGAGGCAGATATGAAGACGAGGAAGAGAGGTTTGTCTTTTCTATCACCAAGAGTGAGGCTGGTAGTCGTTTTCACCAGCGGTTGTCTCTACATTTTCATTAACAACATTCCGGGTGCAATCCTTTTCCTTCTTGTTGGAATTGTAATTTATCTTGTGGGCGAAAATCGGAATTGGAAGTTGGTTTTAGCTGCTCCCATTACCGGGGCGATGATGTTTTTCTATAACGTGATTTTCTCCGCTAGAGGTCATGGCGGCTGGCAATGGTTAGTTTTCACAGTGAACCAAGCAGGTTTCGAGAGAGGATTGGTGATGGGGACAAGAATCATCGGGGCGATGCTTATCTCGTTTGCCTGGCTTCTTTCTACCTCTCTTCCAGAGATGTACGAAGGATTATCCTGGATAAAACCTGCAGAACCTTGGGTTTTGACAATTCTTCGAGGGGTCCAGATTATCAAAAGAGAGTTTGTGGCTCTCACGCAATCGCTTATCATTCGTGGGCTGAAGTGGGATTCGCCAATCGCCAGTATTAGGAATCTCATTCCACTTGCAATGGCGATAATTCCTCGAGTGATAGACAACACTCAGAAAGGAGCAGCCGCCAGCTTATCGCATACACGAACAAAGCCTGAAGGAAATGGGGATCTTATTCTGAATGACGTACATGTTCGCTACTCGCCCCTCCTTCCGGATGTATTGACGGGAATTAACCTAAGGGTTGATGGTGGAGAATTTATCTACCTAGCAGGGAGGTCGGGATCTGGAAAAACGACGCTCCTTAGGGTAGTAGGGGGTATTATCAGTTCAATTATGGGCGAATTCATGGGAAGCGTTACTGCATCAGGGATGAATACGATGAATACGTCCCTAGCAAAACTTTCCGGATCAGTCCGTTATATATCCCCGGATCCCTTTGCTTCGTTTCACGGACTCACTGTTGGGCAGGAGATAACTTTCCTCGCCGAAAACGAAATCAGTGCACGAAGAACCCTTGAGATAATGGGAATCGGGGATTTGTGGGAAAAGGAGATAACTAAACTTTCGGGAGGACAGCAAGTTCGGCTTGTTCTTGCCGGAATTCTCGCTTCTACAGCAAAAATTCTTCTTTTTGATTCCCCAATGCAGGAACTTGATCCGCAAGGACGGCAGGAATTCTTGAGTGCTCTTAAGGATTTCCTCGTTCAAAATCCTTGCACCGTGATAATCGCTGATCCCTTTTGGAGTGAAATAAAACCTTTTGTTACACGGGTAGTTACCCTAGAAAAAGGAACAATTGCGCAGGATGTTCTTCCCGGAGAGTTCTTCACCGAAGAGATGCTTTCCCGATACTCTCTTCTACGCGAATTCCGGCCACCAATGTCTGTTATTCCGGGAGAGATTATCGCTAAAATGGACAATGTCTATGTGGAGCTAGACGGAACAGCAATTCTTAACGGCATCTCGCTAGACTTAAGAGAAGGCGAACTTGTGGTTGTTATGGGACCTAATGGTTCCGGAAAAACAACTGCGATGCTGACTCTTGCCGGTGCAATTAAGCCAATCAAGGGAAATGTCAAGGCGAGAGGAGGAGTCGGCTACGTCTTTCAAAATGCCTCTCTTCAAACTATCTCAATGACAGTGAATGACGAACTTTCGTTCAGTCCTAAAATACAACATTGGGATTCGGGTAGAATTGAAGCGTTCGTTACGGAAGGAATTGATTGGACCGGTTTGGAACCACTAAGCTGTCCATTGGATCTTCATCCAAGTGAAGTAGAAATGCTCGCGATTTCTGCCTCAACCGCGGGAATTCAAGTCCTGATTCTAGACGAACCAACCATCGGGCTTGATGCAGACGGAATTGCCAAAGTTCTAGATTTAGTACAAGCACTGATACAAAAAGGAATCGCCGTCGTAATCGTTACCCATGACCAGCAGGTGGCAAAGACTGCTTCTCGCGTTGTGATCATCAATATGGGTAAGATTACATACGACGGTCCAGTTGTGAACTTCTAAGTACCGGAGGGGTTCAATAATAAGAAAAGTACAACTTTCTTGTTGTTTTGATATTCTTCCGGTACTGCACTTTTATTTTCTTCTAAAATCTGCTAAAATACTTCAAATGGCAAATCAATTAAATTTCAAAGAAATAAAAGCAAAAGTCGGTGATTTAATCCGCGTTTATTTTGGTGAAGGAAATTATTTTGAAGGGATGCTCATGGCCATTCGGGGCAGCTTGGAAAATCAATCCTTTACGGTTCGGCGGATTGGGGCGGCCGGAGTCGGAATCGAAAGAGTTTTTCCGGTTGCTTCACCTTTGCTTCAAAAAGTCGAAGTCAAGAAAACTTCTAAAGTAAAAAGAGCCAAACTTTATTATTTAAGAACCCAAACTAAAAAAGAAATTAAAAAATTGAATAAATGAGTTCGAAAGATTTAGGAGGAAGGGGTGAAAGTTTAGCCGTTGACATTCTTCGAAAACAAGGATACAAAATTCTTCAAAGAAATTTTTCCTGTAAAATCGGGGAAATTGATATTATTGCTTTAGATGACAATGTTTTAATCTTTGTTGAAGTTAAAACAAGATCAAATTCTTGGTATGGTCTGCCGGAAGAAGCAATTACTCCCTGGAAAATCAGAAAAATAGCCAGAGTGGGGGACTATTATAAATTACTTCATCCTGAACTTCCTGAACAACTTCGAATAGACGCAGTCTGCATCGATTACAATGAAACACGAGTGATTAAAAACATTTCCCCTTTGTGATATGATACAAATATGGATATAAATCAAATGATTTCTAGTTTGCCTTTTCTGCTATTAATGATTTGGTCTTTGTTCTGGAAAGGCTGGGCTTTATGGAAAGCCGCTCAAAATGAACAAAAGCAATGGTTTACTGTGATTCTCATTCTTAATAGTGTGGGAATTTTGGAAATTATTTACCTTCTCTTCTTTCAAGCTAAAGGGAGATATTGGGAAAAAGTAATTTCAAAACTGAAAACTAAACACTGAATACTCAATACCTTTGATTGCTTCATTACTTTATTGGAAAAGAATAAATTTCTATTGCTAGAGGGTGGAAAAAGGGCTTGCCTCGAAATGCTTGAAGGGGTAAAATTAAATAGAAATTATGAAGAAAATTATCGCTCATGGACTTAAAATATCGGTAATTAAAGATAAGGAAGAAGAATATATATCTTTGACTGACATGGCAAAGTTCAAAGATCGTGAAGCAACCGGTATTGTGATTGCCAATTGGTTATCTACGAAATACACAATTCAATTTATGGGTGCTTGGGAACAAATGCATAATCCAAGTTTTAATGTTATGGAATTCAATTGCGGTTGGCGTTAGATCATCTGCCGGAAGATATGGTGGTGGTACTTTTGCCCAACAATGGCTTTAGTTAACAATCCATAAATGGCTTGCTTCCGGATAGAGTAATTAATACCAGAGGAAATGTTCGTATTGTTGAAAGCACTCCACAAGATAGAGAAGTTTACCTGACTCATTTACATAATCTTCTAACTGTAGTGGAGCAAGAAGCTGGTGGAAAAGAAGGGTGGTGGGTAATTGGCGGAATTGCCAGGGATGCAGTTTTACAAAAGGAGGATTTTGTGGTTATGAGCCCGGAAGGAACTTGGAGAGACGTTGATATTCTATTTTCTCAAGCAAAAAAAGATTTAGCCGTTAAAGTTCGACGCGAGAATCCAACCCCGTTAAGTATCGGGGCTGTTTATCATAATATTGCAGAAATTAAACCCAGTGAGGCAACCCTTAAATTTGGAAAGATTAACGTTAGTGTTCCACCGCAGGTAGTAGAATTTCCTACCTTGTCAGCAGAAACTCTTTTTCATCTATATTGCATTGGTGATCGTCCGGAAGGAAAAATGAGAGAAAAAGATTTTCTTAATGCCCTTGATTTAGGAAGATCTATAGCCCAAAACCCAGATCCCAAATACCCCGAGAGTTTATATGCCGGGTTTCATGAATTTTCAAAGTTAAAAAATTCCACCAAAGGAGGACTTAATAATTTTCTTTATTCTCCCTTAAATAAAGTAATAGCGATTAATAATCCCCGAATAATGCCAGTGCTTGAACATATTTGGCAGGCTTGCGGTGATATTAGTCTTCACCGACCAGGTGAAAAAACTCCTACGCCAATTTCTTCTCCTCTCACACAAGAAGCACAAAGAGCAGGATAAGAATCTTTAATTATTTCCCTCAACTTTCCTTCTTTCTTGTGAAGAAAAGAGAAGTAAAGTAAAATTGGGACAAATTGTGATAGTTGTTATAAATAATAACTTCTTTTAATTTTCTTCTATTTTCTATGAATTTCATTTTAGAATATAAAAAGTGCTAAAATAGGAAAGATCTATAAATATTATTCCCCAAGACCAATAGTTATAAAACTCACGGATGATTTAGGTTTTAGTTTACGTGAACAAGCTGCGCAATCTATATCGAAAAATCTGAATAAGACAGGCGCAGAACGAGGAAATATCGAAGAGCAAGGTTTCGGAGCATTGGCCGAGATTGTTCTTCGAAATAAACTAGGATTGCCAGAAATGACAATGGAAAATCACTCGATTGCTTATGATATTTTACTTCCAACCGGAGTTAAGATTGATGTTAAATGCAGAGGAGGATCCTTACCGTTTAAAGAGGAATATCTAAGTGGTGATAAAATTCCCCGAGAGGCTAAACACAACTTTTTTGCAAGACAAGTATACGACAAAAAGCTTGATACAGACATATATTTAATGACCCACTTAGAAACTCCCAGCAACAGATTATTACCGGGAACAAAGAAGCAGAAAAAATGGATTTTGTATGTTTGTGGTTGGGTTTCGAAAGAAAGGGTCGAAAGAGAAGGGGTTTATTTACCTCGAGGATCTTTAACAGAACAAGGAAAAACGTGGTTTACTTATCGGGGGCAAGAGATAGAATTCTATAATAAGAACCTAAATGGTTTTAATACCTTAGAAGACATTTTGTCAATTAGTTCGCAAGATGTTGAAATCGATAAGAACAGAAAAGGAGACTTAAATCTTACTTCTGCGGACGCTATTAGAATTGTTTATGACTTAATAGGACGAGGGGTTCTTCAAGAAAAACACCTTAATTTTGTTAAAGAGCAAATTGGTCTAGTCGAAGTTGTAAGACCAATTTTGCACCCTAATCAATATTTTCATTTCTTGCAGTGGCTAAAAGAGAAAGGTCAAATTACTGATCAAGAAATCGAAAAAATTAACCAAATTTTAGTTATTTCTTTAGTTCTTTTCTAGCTTTTTCTATTCTTTCTTTGCATATTTCGATATAGTTAACCCTCTGTTTTTTATGTAAGAATGTTTCTTGATTTTTTTCGATCCCAATAAACCGTCTTTTTTCCAAGATTGCTGCAACAAGGAAACTACCACTGCCACAAGTATTGTCTAAAACAATATCGCCTGTTTTTGTGAACGTTTTAATCAAATACCTTCCCAGTTCTACTGGTTTTTGGGTCGGGTGAAATACTTTTCCTTCGCTTTCTGCGGTTTTGTAGTAAACGACATCTGTAGGATAACGTAAGCCGTCACTTTTAACCTCGACTGAATTAAAATCACCATAACTCCCCGTAAGTTGATTTTTTCTGAAACCTTTATTATAAGGTTCCCCGGGTGACATTTGAGGATTATAAGACGGTTGGTTTTTGTAGAAAATACAAATATCTTCATGTCGTCTTAATGGTTGTTTTTTGGCATTTAAGAAGTTGGTAGATTTAGATTTAATCCAAACGATTTTATATTTAAACAGTTTTGGATTACTCAAAATTAATTTGGCAGTAAATAATCCTTGAGAGGTTAAAGCGATTACGCCGTTATTTTTAATAACTCGTTCATAGTGCGACCAAAGTTTATCTAACGGAATAACACTATCCCAGTTGTTTTGAGTATTTCCATAAGGGAGATCACATAATATCATATCGATGGATTTATTTGGTATACTGTTCATCACCTCAAGACAGTCACCTTCTATTACCTGATTCAATAATTCACCTAGATCTTTGGGGTTAGTGTTTATATGTCGTGCGGTATGATCTATAAGTGGCGTCTCCGAAACGATCGACTTATTTTTAAGAATATCTATTACTATTCCTTGAATAATTACTCTTGAGGGATCGACAAAGAGAGGATTCATGTTTCGATTTGCCGGTTGTAATCTAATTTTCCCATTCTCTTTATAAATCTTTTTGAGAGTTACTTCAAGATTGTCAATTAGAGCCACTACTTTTTGTCCATTTTCAGCGGTATCTTGATGTTTAATTATTATTGTATCTCCATCATATATACAGTCTTCAACCATACTATTTCCTCTAACTTTTAAAGCGTAATAAAAGCCAGTCTTACTAACGATAGCCTGTGGAATCTTGAACGGTTGAGGATTAGAAATTGCCTCTATTGGTTCGCCTGCTGCAATATAACCACAAAGGGGGATTTCGGTAAATCCAGAGGTAATTGATCGGGGTTTATTTTCTTCCTTGTTAATATAACCCTTGTTTTTTAGGATTTCTATAAATTGATGAACCGTAGAGACCGAATTCAATTTTAGGTAACTAGCCATTTCTTCCAAGGATGGAGAATAACCGTTCTTTTTGATGAATTTGTTTATAAAATCGAGTACTTTCTTTTGTTTAGGTGTAAGGGTCTTGATTTTCATTTTAATTGTAGATATACTATACGAAAGAAATACGAAAGTTGTCAAGGGGTTAAATTACTTAAATAAAATATCCGGAAGTTGAGAAAAGATTAATTTATTTAAACAAAAATCTTGAAAAGACAAAAAATATACTTAAAACATATAGAGGTGGCTAACTCTATAAGAAATAGTAATCTAAAAGAAAATGTAAGGTTATTCAATGCAATCGATCTTAATTTAAGGAATAAGGGAGATCAGTATTATTTTGATTACTGTAAAAGCAAGGGTTATTCACTCGTTACATTGGACAACGATTTTATGAACGATAAAAAATATCCGTTTTCTAAAACTCCTGGAATAATGAGGAGTGTGTTATGAGGGCCCGCGATGCTTTATCGGGTGAAATAAAAACGATGAAAATAATCCCAAATCAAACTACAAGTTACGATGTCCGAAAACACTTTAATTATTTGACTTGAAGGAAAATTGGGAGGAAGTTTCGTAATTTCCACATCGGAAGGGGAATGTTTTTTGCATTTTCCTTTCGACTGCTTTAAACTCCATTTAGTCTTATGTTAGATCAAAAGATCATACCGCAAACTTCTTTTTCAATCTTTTGGAAACTGAAAAGCCTAAATTGTTCATTTATGACTTGGTTAACTCAATATTATCCTTTCTCTCTTCTTTACCGAGACAGGCTGTTTCATTACAACAACCTAAGGGTAAATAAATTAATGTTAAGAATGGAAAATGTGGCTTTAAAAGCCGGTGTTGAAATTCTAATTTTAAGTGGAGGTACTGGAGAATATATGGCAGAAATGATTGGGCATTTAGATCCAAAAACAAAAAACAGACCAGGCATTATCACGATTCTCGAAACTGCCTTTCAGGATAAATACGGGACTATTTTCGTTCGAGACGAGGGAGATAACGTTAGAATTCTTATTCCCAATGAAATATTTCAAAAAATAATTTAAGTTTTTTTGTCCTTCGACTCGCCACACTCGCTCAGGACTATAGCATTTTCACCCGGTTTGATTTAAACTCAAAAAGATGGAAAACCACAAGATCAATGTAAGGTTAAGAATTGTAGTTATAAAAAACGGCAAGGTATTAGTTCAGTATCGTCAAAAACACGATTATTATCACTACATCGGCGGACATTTGGAATATGGGGAGACGGTTATGGAAGGATCCATTAGAGAAGTAGCGGAAGAATGTGACGGAGCCAAATTCGAATTTAAAAAGGTTCTCTATATCAGAGCTTTTATTTTACCGGAAGAAAACGAACACAGTGTCGAATTATTTATTTTAGGGGATATCGATAAATCTAAAGAATTAGAGCATCTTCTAGATCCGCAACATTCCGATGGATCGGTTTGGTGTACTTGGTTGGATAGCGACAATTTACCGGCAAATCTTTTTCCTCACCCGCTATCACAGAAACTCTTTGAAGATTATAAGAAAGGTTTTCCAACTCAGGGTGAATACGTCGGAAGAATGAATAAATAAAAGGATTATTTGTATGGATTTCGGGTCTTCGCCCGGAATGACAAGGAAGGATTTTTTGCCCTGAAAATTAGCCTAAGACTAATTTTGAGTGCAAGCATTTTCACCCCGTTTGCTTTTTTATTTTGTTTACCTTAGGCTTAAATAAATGAAACTTGTTTATAGGTATAGATTTGTAATAATTTTTCTTATCTGTGTGCTGTTAATTGCGTTGAAAAGTTACAGCGTCTACACCGAAAATAGATATCAAGATTATCAAAATAAATTGAAGACCTGCTTAGACCGGGAAGAAAATCGGAGGAAAAATATGGATCCAAAGTCATTAACTGTGGTAATTATTATTCCCGATCCAATAATGGTTTGTAATTATTCATATCGTTGGGGTTATTGGTCGCTTTTCCTTCTGCAGGATCTTCGTCCCCGTCCGGGATTATTATAATATTTTTGCATTTTCCAAGTTTCTGAATTAAACTTCATAGCATGAACACTTATAAAATTGCTTTTGGTGGAACATTGGAACAAAAAATTGATGCCGTTATTGAGCCTTTCCAGTCGAAAGCGGGATTTCGGAGCAACCTTTGACTTCTCAAGAAACCCAAAGCGGCTCTTTAACCCGGGCAATAAAAGCTTTCGAAAAATCAGATAAATCCGATTTTGGTATTGGAATCGAGGTAAGTTACGAAAAAAATAATGAAGGAAATTTTGAAATCTTTTGCTGGACATCAATTGTTAATGATAGTCTAAGAGTGAGTGTTCCCTCTCATACTTTTGTTTTGCCAAAATTTCACCAAAAGATATTGGGAAAAGGTTTATATCTTGGAGATTATGTTAGAGAATATATTATTAATAATAGTAATCCAATTAATTTACAAATCGGAAAAGACATAAGAGAAAGAAAACCATTTATAACAAATGCTGTCCGAAATTGTTTGCTCCGTTTTCTAGAAAAGAAATAAGTATATAATAAAAAGTTATGAAATCGAATGATTTAAAAACAGAAGAAAAGATATATACAGTTTCGGAATACCTTGATTTTATTAATTCACTAATTGCTCCACAAAAAGTAGTTGTTCAAGGAGAAATCAGCCAAATAAGTCCCGGGAACGGATATGTATTTTTTTCAATTCTTGATAAAAACGAAAAAGCGGTTTTAAAATGTTTTATTTGGCAAAGAATCCTTAATAATCTTGGGATTGAGCTTAAAGAAGGATTAGAAATTCAAGTCAAGGGATTTTCCAGAATCTATAAGCCCAACGGCCGGTTTACTTTTGAAATAGAAAATCTTGGTTTAATTGGCGAAGGGGCTCTAAAATTAGCCTTTGAAAAACTTAGAAAACAACTACTGACTGAAGGATATTTTGAGGCGGAAAGAAAGAAACCAATCCCACCATATCCTCAGAAAATTGGTTTAATTACTTCTGGTTTTGGTGATGCCAAAAATGATTTTCTAACTCATATTGGTGTTTTTGGATATAAGATCAATTTTATAAGTGTTCGAGTAGAGGGATTAATGGCCGTTGACGAAATTACTAAGGCGATCAGATTTTTAAATGAAAACTTGCCGGAAGTGGAAGTTTTAGTTATTACTCGAGGTGGTGGAAGCTTAGAAAGCTTGCAAGCATTTAATTCGGAGTCCATGGTTAAAACCATTATTGGTTCAAGAATTCCTATCGTTACGGGTATTGGGCACGAGAACGATGAAACGCTTGCGGATCTGGCAGCTGATTATTCCGCTTCTACCCCAACTGATGCTGCACGAATCATTTCTGAGCATTGGAGAAATGCTGAATTAACAATTACAAATGCTCAAAAGAATATCACCTCACTTTTTATGAATAGTCACAGTAATTATAAAAAAATAGTTGCCACGAATGAAGCTTATTTTCTGGCCTTGCCCAGAAAAATAATTAGTATTAAAGAAATAAAACTAAACGATCTACAGAGGTTGTTGGAATCCCAAATCCGGACATTAATTTCGCAAATAAAACAAATTCAAACGAAATTTTTTACTAATTGGGGGGTGATTCAAAATTTGCTCTCGAATATTAAAAATGAAATTTCGAGACAAGAAGCATTTCTTAATAGAGAATCTTTTCGTTGGAGCAAGTTTATTGCTACTTTTTTGTCTGAGTTAGAACAAAAATTAGCTTTAGGAAACCCCGAAGCACGTTTAAAACAAGGTTATAGTATTGTTGCCAACGAAAGTGGTAAAATAATTAAAAGTGCTAAGCAGTTATCAATAGGACAAACCCTTAATCTAAAATTATATCAAGGAACGGCTAAATCTAAAGTCAATAAAATAAATAATTGAGTATGACTGATATACCAAATTTTGATTTTGCTAAAGCCATAGCAGAAATTGAAGAAATTAATCGCTGGTTTCAAAGCGAAGACATTAATTTGGACGAAGGATTAGCTAAATTTCGGCGTGGATTGTTGTTGATCAAACAATGCAAAGAAAGACTTAAGAAGGCGGAAACCGAATTTGTAGAAATCAAGAAGGAATTTGATACTTCTGACGAAGCTGCGGTAAAATCTTCAGTCACACCAGGGGAAAGTCCTAAAGTAGAAAAAACAGCCGATAACATTCCCTTTTAAATAGCATGGATGATAGCCAAAAAATTATTGAAGATCTTAAAACTGAAGGAGTTATTGGACCGAGCCATGGAGCCGAACCGCGTAAAGTTTTAATCAAGAAATAATTTTTGTATTTCTATCCAGAAATTCTTCAAATTGAACTTTTCCGGTCGGATAATTTATCCAATCAATATAATCCGGAAGTTTGGCAGGATCAATAAAAATTCTCTCTACCGTTTCAAAACCATCTTTTTCGAGAATAAAATCTCCCGGGTTTTCAATCGAGCAAAGATATCTAACTTGTTGGTGATGATCGGTTATTTTACTGTCATTATTTTCTATTTTACCTCCAGGTAAAGTAAATCTTTTCTCGTCTTTATCCCTCACCAGAACGATCTTTCCTTTCTTGTTTAAGCAAAAACCGTAAACCATATGAACTTTTAATCCCTCAATAATTTTTCCGGAATACCAGGTAAAGGTTATCTCCCCTTCTTTTGTTTTTACAACATCTTTTAAAATTTTATTATTCATAATCTGATTATAATCCTGTCTCTTTTTGAGTAAATCAATAACTTCGTTAAAAGTTAAATAATTCTATCAATACCCGTGCTTTTTATCTCTTCCAAATTCTCTTTGTTCCCCATAAATCCAATAGTTGCTTTGTCAAAATCAAAAACTCTTTTAGCCATTTCAGATAAATCCTCTTTAGTAACTTCTGCGATTGCCCTCTTTTTTTCTTCCGGCAAAAAGATTCTTCCTTTGCAACCAAGATTGTCCATTAAATTGTCCGCAATTGAATAAATAGTATCAAAGCTTAACGAAACATGATAAATAAAACTTTTTTGACAACCCCTAAATTCTTCTTCAGAAATACCATTTCTTTTGATCGTTTCTATTTCTTCTTTGATTATCTCGATTGCCCTGCGAGAATTTCCTATCGAGGATAAAAACCCGACGGTAAAAACTCCTTTTTGAGGAAAGTGTTTCACTGATGAACCAATCGAATAGGAAAGCGGTTCTTTTTCCCGAATACGCAAGTTTAATCTGGAAACCCTTGATCGACCAAGAAGGTAAGACAACATTGCCAGTGAATATTTTTCCTTTAAAGCTTCTTCTTTAAAACCAATCGTAGGAAAATTAAGGGAAAAATCAACTTGGTCAGCATTTTTTTTACTGAAAACAATTTTCCTTGTAAAATCCAAAACAACATCGTCGGTTAAAACAATTTTTTCTCCCTTTCTTTGATTTTTAAAATTCTTGTTAATCTCTTGATTTACAAACTTTTCTTCTAAATCACCAACTACCCCCAAAATCATATTGTTGAGTTGATAATATTGCTTATGGGCTTCAACCAAATCATCTTTGGTAATATTTTCTATTGACTCTTTTGTCCCTAAAGCATCAAAAGTGTATGGATGTCCTTTCCCAAAAAAACTTTCGCCCAACGAATGATTAAAATGGTTAATCGGTTTATCCCAATAATCAAAATACTCCAGTAAAATAATTTTTCTTTCTCTTTCAATCGCTTCCTTTGGTAATAGAGGGTTGAAAACATATTCAGCCAGAAGAGCCAGTGAATCGGAGAATGTTTCCTTTGGAATTATCCAGTTGTATATTGAAAAATATCCACCGACAGAATTTTTCGGATTGATTCCCAGCTCTTCTAGTTTTTTTGAAAGCTCCAAATATGAAGAATATCTCTTTGTTCCTTGTGCCAAAACATGCTCTAAGAAGTGGAAAATCCCTCTTTTGACTTTTGTTTCATACCATCCTCCGGATCTAACCCACAAACTCACCAAAACCGTTTCTACTCCTTTTACCGGCCAAAAAACTGTCTGAAAATTATTGTCCTGATTCATCGTTTTTGTAATTCATTTTGCCAAATTTATAATCTCATATAAGGCTGTTTATGTCAAGAAGCCTAACCAATTTTTAATTTAAATTTTTTTTAAAGAGAAAAGAAAGGGTAGAACGGATGTTCTAGCGTAGTGATCTTACGCCTTATCTCCATTATGGAGTACCCTTTCTTAATTTAGATCACTTATTCAGTTGTTGGCCCAGCGGTTGCTAGTCGTCCTTGGAGTCAGAACTATCGATGTTGTCTGCGTCCTGACTACACTGAGCACCCGTACCCCAAGCTTCCTCTTTGCTTAGGTTTGCTTCGATCGTCTCACGGGCGTTGTCATGTAGGCTGCCAGAGCTGTCGATATAATCGTAGCCTGAAGGCCAACTGTCGTCCTTGTCATTACCCTTGTCGTCGTCCCGATCATCGTTCCTGTCGTCGTCCTTGTCTGTATCTCTCGGGCCTGCCATTTTACACCCCTCTTGGATAAATTTGTCTAATCCATACGCCTTCGACCTAGGCGCTTTACGTCTTAACTGGAAAGACTACGTATAGTAGGGTAATATCTAAAATCTAGCACCTTAAAATAAGAAAACGGTTCGATTTTTCGATATAATTTGCACATGAGATACAAATGTGAGAATTGTGGAGGAAAAAAGTACTGGAAATTAACCGGTGGAGAATATCGTTGTCGGGTTTGCAGAAAGGATTCAAAACCTAAATTTATTTCTGGTTTTAATCTTTCCAGAAAAGACTGAATCAAGATTATTGATTTGTTTTTACTGGAGGTAAATAGTCCAACCATAAAGGAAAAGACAGGGAAAAGCATGGGAACCATAAACAAGGCATTAAGGTTGTTAAGAATGGTCATGTTAAAAGACATCCCTAAAATGTTTTCAGGAACAGTGGAAGTAGATGAAACTCACCTTGGAGGTCAAAAGAAAACAAAAGGAAAGTAAAAGTGGTTTTGGAACCACCAAACAGCCTGTCTTTGGTATCCTTTGCCGAAATGGCAAAGTGTTTGCCAAAGTTGTTTCTGATACGGAAGCGAAAGACCTAATACCGATCATAACGAAGAAGGTTAGAACCGGATCTCGCATCTGTTCTGATACCTACAGAAGTTACACCGGATTGGCAGCAATGGGATATGTTCATAGAACAGTTGAACATCGGGAAAAAGAATATGTCAGGGGCAAAAATCACATCAATGGCTTGGAAGGCTTCTGGGGTTTTCTCAAAAGAAAACTGGCAAGTAAGGGTGGAGTCAGAAGAATTTACTTACCACTTTTCTTAGGAGAATATGTTTGGAGAGATAACCATAAAAAAGACGATTTAACAAAACAAAAAGAAAGATTATTAAAATTATTAATTAACAAATTTGGTGCTAAATATTGACAATTACCCTAAGATATGAGTGACTTACAGAAGTATATGGATTATAAGACGATTTTAAGTGTTAATATCCTTGTTTTTTCTCAAGGAAAAGTTTTGCTGGTTAAAAGACCGATGACAAAAAAGGTTAATCCCGGCAAATATTCTGGAATTGGGGGAAAGGTAGAACCCGGAGAGTCTTAGACCATATGGGGTGACCCAATCCGTAGTTCCGTCAGGAAGCGTTGAATGGGTTCATGTTAACTTTATTGGCAATCTTCCCAACATTATTTCTCTTCCGTCATCTGAAGAAGGAGATTTTCAATGGGTTGATCCATTAAATGTTGATAGTTTAGATATGGTTTCTGAAAAATTTTTCTTTTGGGTCAATTTGTTTTTAATGAGCAGGATAAATTAATGGAGAAAAATATTCAAGTATTTTAAACAAGATTAAAATTCTTTTTTTTGCATTTTCAAACCCTCTGAATTAAACTAAATTATCCAATGAAGAATCCGCTTAAAGATGCTACCGTTGAAATAACTTTTATCTACGACCCGAAAGCGAAAATTTATCCTCTTGATCCTTTTGATACAAGCATATCGCTAAAAAATATTATTAAGGGTACTCTTGTTGGAGTTTCGATTTTCGTTTTAGGAATAACAATATTGATTATTTTTGTTGCTATTTATTCGGCCAATAATCCTGTTGTATAGATTCCGGCTCAATGACCGGAATGACACATAAGGAAAATAAAGGAAGACAAAGGGAATATTATGAAGAGAAATAAATTAGGAATTTTGGGGGTTTTGGGGACTTTGGGGTTGGTGGGGTCTTTGGGATTAAATATCTTTCAATATTCTCAAAATCAAAAGCTGGCTGAATCGAATAAAGTTACCAATGTTGTTGACGGGGATACAATTATTATCGGCGGCTGGCAAAGAATCAGATTAAGTAATATTGAGGCCCCGGAAATAAATTTATGCGGGGGAATAGAAGCCAAACAATATTTGGAAAAAATGATTTTGGGAAAAAATGTGACGATTGTGGCGAATACCGAAGACGTTTTCAACCGAACACTCGCCTTGGTTTATGTTAATAATGTTTTGGTTAACGAGGCTTTACTAAAAGAAGGACTCGTCAGATATGATGGTACTCCAAATTCCAAGAGGAAAATTTTAAAAAAAGCCGATGACGAAGCGGTTGCAAATAATCGAGGTATTCATGAACCGCCCTGCTTTGCCGAAAAGCCGGATAACCCTAAATGTCTGATTAAAGGAAATATCACTAAGAATACGACGATTAAACATTATTTTTTTCCAGGATGCAGTGAATATACTGCGGTTTTTGTAGAAAAAAATTTAGGAGAAAGTTGGTTTTGTACTGAAAAAGAAGCCCAGGATGCTGGTTTTCAGAAAGCCCAGAATTGCTTCAATAACGTATATAAGAATTAAAGATTCGATTCCCAAGGTGTGAACGTAGTTCACCTTAAAGGTGTGAACGTAGATATGGTGACCCCGACAGGACTCGAACCTGTGACCAATTGCTTAAAAGGCAACTGCTCTACCGCTGAGCTACGGGGCCCTTCGTCATTTCCTTCCTTAGGGCAAGCCCTTCATCGTTTATTCCCAGGACTAAGCCCTTTATAAGGAATTTCGTTAATTAATCTTAGTTTCTTAAATCTATTCCACCCCTTAATTTCTCTTTCTCTAATTGCCGCCTCGTGCATATTATTATGCCTTTCTATGTACACGAGTTTTACTGGTAATTTTCCCTTAATGGATTTAGCACCTAACCCATTATTATGTTTCCAGACTCTTTTATTTACATCGTTACTAATGCCGGTATAAAGAGAACTATCACTACACTCAACTATATAGACAAACCAATACATAATAAAGTGCTTGCACCGAGCCAAGCGAGGTGACCCCACACGGATTCGGACCGTGGTTGCAAGGCTGACCCGCCTGCCAAAGCTGTGCCGCCAGGGAGATTCGAACTCCCGATTCTCTGGCTGAAAACCAGATGTCCTAGGCCGCTAGACGATGGCGGCTTGGCACTGCGGGCAGGAAACCTCGCATCCTGGACCACTAGACGATGGGGCCTCGTGTTGAATTATACTAAAAAGCCGAACGTATTACCAGATATATTATGTGCTATCATTATTTATGATTATTTTGGGAATTGATCCGGGAACGGCTACTACCGGATTTGGAGTGCTTAAAACCGACGGTAAAACGGAAAAATACGAACTGATTGATTGGGGATGGATAAAAACCGACAAAGATTCCCTGCGCGAAAACCGCTTAGTCACGATCCACGAAGAGATGCTGGCCATTCTGAAAAAACACAAACCGGATGTTTTGGCAATTGAGCGATTATTTTTTGCCACCAATGTTAAAACCGCGATGGCCGTATCCGAATCCCTGGGTGTTATCAGGTTAGCCGCCGCCAAACAGAAAATTCCGGTTTTTGATTACGCACCAATGAGTATTAAACTTGTCGTTGGTGGATCGGGAAAAGCGGATAAAATCTTAATGAAAGCGACGGTTAGAAAATTACTTTCTATCCGCGCCCCTAATCATAAAAAAACCTATTTTGATGATGTTTGCGACGCGCTGGCAGTTGCTATTTGTCACCATCGTCGCACTGTAACCGGTTACACTGAAACTAGTAACACTGAAACACAGAAAACGACTAAACAGAAACACGTGACACGGAATCACAGAAAAAAGAACACCGAAACACAGAACGAAATTACACCGAAACTCTAAAATATGAACGAGAATAAATATCCGGAGTCAGAGTTAACAGAGTTATCTGTCAATCAAATACCTCATAAATCTCAACCTAAAGTTAGTATTAAGGTTATTCTTGAACTAAAATCAACGAAAGAAATTAACAATGAACATGTTAGACAAATGATTTCCTATTTAAAGGCAACTAACATAAAGATAGGCTTGATTTTGAATTTTGGAAAGAGTAAATTGGAAATAAAGAGGATAATTTTGTGAATATTAATCAGTGTTTTAGTGTAATTCTCAGTGATCTCTGTGTTGCGAAGGGAGGTGAGAAATAATGGCAGACGTAAAAATCGGGAAAATTACCCATTATTACGATAAAATTGGTGTAGCGGTACTGGAATTGTCGGCAACATTGAAAGATGGAGAAACAATTAGAATTTCCGGTCACGGCAATGAATTTACCCAAACGGTTTCTTCAATGCAGGTTGAACACAAGCAGATAGAATCGGCCAAAAAGGGAGATGCCGTCGGAATGAAAGTTGATCAGGCGGTTAAAGAAGGCGATGAAGTTTATTTGGTAAAGGAATAATCAATGGAATTGCAACCCGCGCCCGATATTGATAAGGAAGTAAAAAACCTTATTGAAATCCTTAGTCTAGATTATCTTAATCACCGCCGTATTTTCTGTTTTCGTTCTCATGGTTCAACTAGCCGCGCCCGTGCCCGCATCTGGGGTCTTCCAAGGATCTTTCTCATCGCTCTCGGTTGTCAACCCGCGTACTGTATTGAAGTTATCTCGGAAAAATTTGACAGATTATCCGAGAAAGATAAACAGTATACCCTTATTCACGAACTGATGCACATTCCCAAAAACTTTTCCGGCGCTTTGGTTTCCCATTTAATCAGAAACATGAGTAAGGTAAACATTTTGCTTAAGAAATTGTATGAATAAGATTTCCATAATTTGCGGTGAAAATTTAATCACCAGCCGTCAGGCATTGTCGTTAAAAATTAGAAATGCCCAACAAAAAAAGATTGAAGTTGTTAATTTGGACGGCACTAAAGTTTCTTTGGAACAAATTAGGTCGGCCACGGGCTCTTCGTCAATGTTTGGCAATGATAAACTGATCGTTGTTGAAAATTTGTTAACTTCGCAAAAATCTCAAAGAAAAGAAAAAATTACCGAGTATCTTTTTAAAAAAGAATTTAATAACGAAATTATTTTGTGGGAGGGAAAGAATGTTGACCGAAGAACAATTCCCAACGGATTGAAGATTGAAACCTTTGAATTAGACAAACAGCTGTTCAAGTTTCTGGATTCAATTAAACCAAACAATCCTCTTAAGCCGCTGACGATTCTCAAAGAACTTGAGAAAACGGAAGCGCCGGAATTGGTATTTTTTATGTTGACCCGGCAAATTCGCCAGTTGATTTTAGCCAAGGAAGATCTTTATAAAGGCGCTCCTTGGCAGGGAGCGAAATTAAAAGCGCAAGCAGGATTATTTATGCCTGATTACCTGGAAAAAATCTATCAAGAACTTCAGCAAATTGATTACAATCAAAAAACCGGCAATGACGCCTTAAATCTGCTTTCCCACCTTGATATTTTTGTTGCTAGTCTATAAAATAATTTATATAGATTCCCGCTTTTGCGGGAATGACAATTGTTTATGAAACCAATATCCGAATTAACTTCAGAGGAATTAAAGAATATTAAAATTATTTGTTTCGACTGCGATGGCGTAACGGTGGAACGCGGCACGGAAATTGAAGAAACCGAAGATTCTTTGACTGTTAAAACCCACGTACTTTCTGAAAGTCTTTTAAATAAAATGATCCTTCTTAAAAAGAGATTTCATTTAACTTTTTCCAGCGGTCGAAGTTTACTTTATTTGGAACGAATGTATGGAAAACTTCTTTGGGAAAATGTCAGCTTGCAGGGAGAAAATGGAATATTTATTTTAATTGATGGCCAAGTAATCCAGCAGGAAAAATTTACCCCTGAATTATTAAATAAAATCCAGCAAATGAAAGAAGCGATCAGACAATTGGCAAAAACCAATAAAGATATCCGCGGTTTTGAGCCCAAGCAATTTTTAATTACGCCTCATTGTTGGAAAGCCGTCCCAGAGATCGAGGAAATTGTCAAAAAATATGATACCAATAATGAGTTTTATTGCTGGTGGAATGGCGAGGCCTACGATATTGCTCCTAAAAATCTTAACAAAGGCACATCCTTAATCAAGTTGACAGAATATCTTGGTCTGAATATTAATCAAACCATGGCCATCGGCAACGGACTAAACGATAAGGATATGGTGACTGTTGCCGGTATTGGCGTTTCCACCGATCCTAAAGAACTGGAAGCGGATTATTTTACTTTGGGAAAATTGGATTTGGGCGGGGAAGAATTAGTTGACAGATTGCTGGAAATTATAAAATGAAAATAGAAAAACCCTGGGGTTACGAAATATTATTGACCACTCCTGATTTACCTTATACCGGTAAAATTCTTCATGTAGAAGCCGGAAAAAGATGCAGCCTGCAATACCACGACCAGAAAACGGAAACCCTGACTTTAATTCGGGGACAAGCAAGACTCCTTTTGGATGATAAGGAGATAGATATGGAAACTGATAAAGGTTATCAGATAAATCCGATGCAAAAACACCGTTATACCGCCATTACCGATTGCGATCTCGTGGAACACTCGTCCCCGGAGGTTGGCAATACGATCAGGATGGAAGATGATTACCAAAGAGGAACAGAATTTGAAGAAGAGAGAAATTTGTATAGATCCCAGATTAAATCTGGGATGACAAAATAAATGAACACTGCCCAAAAATATATTGCCTGGTTTAAAGAAATTCATAAGGAAGATATTCCTTTGGTTGGCGGTAAAGGTGCTAATTTGGGGGAAATGTATAACTTCGGGATTCCTGTTCCCCCTGGTTTCGTGATTTCTTCCCAAGCATATTTTTATTTTCTTGAGCAAAATAATCTTCAACCAAAAATAAAAAGTATTTTAACTGAAGTTAATCGCGATGATCCCTCAAGTTATACGGCTGTTTCCGATAAAATTAAAAAGGTTTTTCAAAAAGCAATTTTTCCCCGAGATCTGGCCTTGGAAATTATGAAATCTTATTTAAAATTAGGTAACAATATTAATCATACTTTGGTTGCTGTTCGTTCCTCCGCCACGGCCGAAGATTTGCCGACGGCATCTTTTGCCGGCCAACAAAGAAGTTTTCTAAATATCAAGGGTGAAGCTAATATTGTCCGCGCGGTACAGGAATGCTATGCTTCTCTTTTTGAACCGCGGGCGATTTTCTACCGCCAACAGAATCATTTTGATCATTTTAAAGTCGGTTTGGCTGTTCCGGTTCAAAAAATGATTCAATCTGATGTTTCCGGAGTGATGTTTACTGTCAATCCGGTCACCAATGCTAAAAACGAAATGGTGATCGAAGCGGTTTGGGGATTAGGAGAAATGATTGTTCAAGGCCAAGTAACACCTGACCGCTATTTAATTAATAAAAGCGAAATGAAAATAATAGGGACGGAAACTAATACCCAAACCGTTCAGTTGACTCAAATTAACCATATTACCAAAGAAGTAAAAGTTCCCCAAAGTAAGCAAGATCGAAGAAAAATTGATGACAAAATGATTTTAAAGATTGCTAAATTCGGTAAAGAACTTCAAGCTCATTATTTCTTTCCCCAGGATTGCGAATGGGCAATTGAAAAAGGGAAATTATATTTTGTACAAACGCGACCCATCACCACGTTAGAGAACAAAGAGGCGGGAGGCGGGAAGCGAGAACTGGAGGAAGAAAATAAGAAAAAAACTGTTTTGCTTACTGGTATTTCTGCCTGTCCGGGAATCGCTACCGGTCCGGTAAAAATTATTCACTCACCAAAAGAAATCGGTAAAGTGACAAAAGGCGATATTTTAGTCACCGAAATGACCACTCCCGATTTTGTTCCGGCTTTGAGAGACGTGGTTGCCATTATTACCGATCGGGGTGGTCAAACCTCTCACGCGGCCATTGTCTCACGTGAACTGGGTGTTCCCTGTATTGTCGGAACTCAAACGGCGACCAAAGTCTTAAAAACCGGGCAGTTCGTCACCGTTAATGGTAAAACCGGCGAAATTTATAAACCTTTTAGTAAAAATGATCAATCGGAAAAAGCAGAAATACTGACTCCCTTAGTTTCAGGCGATTCTCATTCTCAAAATCTTTTAAGAACCGCCACTAAAATTTATGTTAATTTGGCCGAACCGGATTTGGCGTCGGAAATTGCGCAAAAGAATGTTGACGGGATTGGTTTAGCCCGCGCCGAATTTTTGGTGGCTCAATTGGGAATTCATCCGAAAAAACTCATTGAAGAACGGAAACAAAATTTGTTCATTGACCACATGTTTCGCGGTTTGAGTAAATTTTGTGAGCAATTCTATCCGCGTCCGGTTGTTTACCGTGCCACTGATTTTAAAACCAATGAATACCGGAATTTAACCGGCGGCAAAACCTTTGAACCCGAAGAACCGAATCCCTTGCTTGGCTACCGCGGCGCCTTCCGCTATCTATCCGATCCGAACGTTTTTGAATTGGAACTGGACGCAATTAAAAAAGTCAGAGAAAAATATGATAATTTAAATTTAATGATTCCGTTTATTCATATTCCCTGGGAATTAGCCCAAGTTAAAAAGATTATGGCTTCCAAGGGATTATTAAGGTCGCCGACTTTTAAACTTTGGATTATGGTGGAAATTCCTTCCAATGTAATAATGCTGGAGGATTTTATCAAAATCGGCATTGATGGCGTTTCGATCGGCTCAAACGACCTAACAATGTTAATTTTAGGTATTGATCGGGATAACAGTGAAGTGGCGCCGATTTTTAGCGAAAAAGATCCGGCGGTTTTATGGGCGCTTGAAAAAGTGATTAAAACCTGTCATAAATATCAAGTTACCTGCTCAATTTGCGGTCAAGCTCCAAGTATGTATCCTGATTTAGTTGATAAATTAGTCGAGTGGGGGATTACTTCCATCTCGGTTAATCCAGACGTTATTGATCAAGTCAGACAAACCGTTTACGAAGCCGAAAACCGGTTAATTAAAAAAACGTCATGAGTTTAATTAAAGCCATTCAAGCACGAGAAATCTTAGACAGCCGCGGAAATCCAACCGTGGAAACGGCTGTTTGGTTGGATAATAATCAAAAAGCGATCGCTTCTGTCCCTTCCGGTGCTTCTACCGGGTCGATGGAAGCCTCGGAACTTCGAGATAACGATCCCAATCGTTATGGTGGTTTGGGTGTTTTGAAAGCGGTTAATAATGTCAATCAAATAATGGGGCCAAAATTAATTGGTCTTGATCCAACAAAGCAATTCGAAATTGATGATATTTTAATTCGTCTGGATGGCAGTTTTAATAAAAGTAACCTGGGATCAAATTCTATATTAAGTGTTTCTCAAGGGATTTGCGAGGCGGGCGCTCTGGCCAAAGGATTACCAACTTACCGGTATGTCCGGGAGTTAGCCGCCGGTATTGGGTTAGTTTTGGGCCCGATAATAATACCGGTACCAACTTTTAATTTAATCAACGGGGGAAAACACGGCGCCGGAAATCTGGAATTTCAGGAATTTCATATTATTTTGACTTCTCAAAAAAGCTATCAACAAAATCTGGAAATTGCCGAAGAAGTCTATCAAGGGGTTAAAGATATTTTAATCAGGCACGGGGCGATTCATTCTGTTGGCGATGAAGGCGGTTTTGCGCCGAATTTATTTACCAATCTTGATGCCCTAGAAGTGATTGTTCAAGCGATAAAAGAACGCGGTTTTGAATTCAAAAGAGATGTTTTTTTAGGCTTGGACTGCGCCGCCAGTAATTTTTACAGAAATGGCGTTTATACGATCCGCGATCGGACCCAGCCGATGGAAACAGCCGACTTGATTGATTTCTACCGGTCTCTTTTTGAACAGTATCCTTTATCTTTACTAGAAGATCCTTTATATGAAGAAGATTGGGATTCGTGGACGAAAATGAATGCTGAAGTTACCGCGGAAACAATTTTAGTCGGTGATGATCTGCTGTGCACCAACCCCGAAAGAGTTAAAAAGGCAATTGAAAGGAAAGCCTGCGGAGCGATTCTGGTTAAACCGAATCAGATTGGAACCATTTCGGAAACCATAAAAGTAATTAAACAGGCCCGCGATGCCAAATGGAAGGTCATTGTTTCTCACCGTTCAGGGGAAACGAATGATGATTTTATTGCCGATTTTGCGGTTGGCGTTGGTTCGGACTATACTAAATTCGGCGCGCCAGCCCGAGGCGAGAGAATTGCCAAATACAACCGATTATTGGAAATTGAAGCCGAATTAAAACCTGTCTCGCCAACAATATGACCAAACCAGTTGTTTTACTAATTTTGGACGGTTGGGGAATTGCCCCGCCAAGCAAGGGGAATGCCGTAACTTCGGCCAAAATTCCCACCTTTAATAATCTTTATGCTTCCTATCCTCATGGCCAGCTCCAAGCCTCCGGAGAATCGGTTGGCTTGCCTCACGGGATTTGCGGCAATTCGGAAACCGGTCATCTGAATCTAGGCGCCGGTAAAATCGTCTATCAGGATCTTCCTCATATAAATCTTTCTTTGGCCGACGGTTCTTTTTACAAAAATACGGCTTTCCTTGGGGCGATCGATCATTGCAAAAGGTATTCCAGCAACTTGCATTTAATGGGTTTAATCGGTCAAGGTTCGGCTCATTCCAGCATGGAACATCTTTATGCCTTAATGAAATTGGCCAAACTTGAAGGTTTAACAAAAGTCTATCTTCATTTATTTACTGACGGGCGCGATTCACCTCCCAATTCTGCTTCGATACTGCTAGATCAAATAGAATTGTTATGTAAATCCGATGGTGTCGGAACGATTGCCACTTTAGTCGGCCGGTATTATGCCATGGACCGGGATAACCGCTGGGAAAGAACCCAAATTGCCTATGAGGCCTTGACTAAAGGCAAAGGTGATCTGTATTCCGATCCGAAATCGGCCGTCGCTGACCGCTACAAAGCCAAAGAAACCGATGAATTTTTAAAACCAATAATTTTCAAAGGTCCTGACGGTAAAATGTTTCCTCGGATAAACGCTAACGACGCGGCAATTTTTTATAATTTCCGGATTGACCGGCCTCGGCAATTAACCAAGGCTTTTGTGATCGACAATATGAATAATCTTCTTGGTAAAAAAATCGCTTTTGATCCCTATGCCGAAAAATATTTCAAAAAAAGTTATTATGAGTCTGACATTAAGCAAACTTTTCCCCGCGGTCCGAAAATCAAGAACTTATTTTTTGTTACCATGACTGAATATGAGGACGGATTACCGGTTCAAATTGCTTTTCCTCCAAACCATGTTGACTTGCCCTTAGGCAGGATTATTTCCGATAAAGGACTTGTGCAACTTCGGGCCAGCGAATCGGAAAAAGAAAGATTCGTCACTTATTATTTTGACGGCCTGCGCGAGAATTTTTTCACCAATACCCAAAAAATAATTATTCCTTCTCCCAAAGTGGCAACCTATGATTTAAAGCCGGAAATGTCCTGCGTTGAATTAACCAATAATATTTTGGAAAAAGTGGCCCAAAAAACCTATGATTTTATTTTAATCAATTATGCTAATCCGGATATGGTCGGCCACACCGGCGTTTTAAGTGCCGGAATTAAGGCTTGTGAAGCGGTTGATGCTTGTTTAGATAAAGTGGTTAAAAATGTCGTTGCTTTGGGCGGAACGCTTATTCTCACTGCCGATCATGGTAATATTGAAGAAATGATTAATTTGAAAACCGGCGCGGTCGATACGGAACATTCCTCCAACCCAGTTCCGATTATTATTGTCGGCAAGCAATACGAAGGCAAGTCGGTTGTGTTGCCCACCGGTATTTTGGGCGATATTGCGCCTACAATTCTAACTTTGCTGGAAATTCCGATTCCCTCGTCAATGACCGGATGCAGCCTGCTACCCTAATATGAACGATACTAAAATAAGAAAGAAGTATAAAAATCCGCCGAATTTAACGGATTACGAAAAAACCTATCGGACTTTCGATTGGAAAACTTATGATTTTGGTATTCCCAAATTCCCCGGCGGTAAAATGAACGCGGCCTATTGGGCAATCGATTACAATGCCGGAAATCAAAGAAAAAACAAAGTCGCTTTATATTGGCAGGATGAAACCGGTTTAAAAATTAAATATACTTTTTTGGAATTATCTTTATTATCCAACCGTTTTGCCAATTATTTAAAAAGTTTAGGTGTTGAAAGATCAGATCGGGTTTTCTTTTTTCTGCCCAGAGTTCCGGAATTATATTATGGATTTTTAGGTACTCTAAAAATCGGCGCGATTGCCGGAACAATGTTTTCGGCTTTTGGTCCGCAAGCTCTTTTAGATCGTCTAAGCAACTCGAAAGCCAAAATTTTAATCACCAATAATGATCTTTTACCGCGAGTTAATGAAATTAGAAAAAAACTTGTTCATCTGGAAAAAATTGTTCTGGTTGAAGATCTGGCTTTGGAACTGGCCAAACAGGTTGATACTTTTAAAATTGCCCAAATGGATCCGGATGAGCCGGCGTTTATGCTTTATACTTCCGGTACTACCGGTAAACCCAAGGGGGTAATCCACTCTCATAAAGCAATTTATGTCGAACATCTGACTGCCAAATGGGTCTTGGATATTCACGATGAAGATGTTTATTGGTGCACCGCCGATCCGGGTTGGGTTACCGGCATTGCCTATGAAATCCTGGGCTCCTGGTCAAACGGGGCTTCTTCTTTAATTTATTCCGGCCGTTTTGATCCGGCAACTTGGTATCAGCTAATACAAGACTACAAAGTAAATGTTTGGTATACGGCACCAACGGCTATTCGGATGCTGGCGGCATCCGATAAAAAATTAGTCGGAAAATATGATCTTTCGTCTTTGCGCCATTTAGCCTCGGTGGGTGAACCGTTAAATCCCGAAGCGGTTTTTTGGGGCATAAAAGCGATTGGTTTGCCTTTCCATGACAACTGGTGGCAAACGGAAACCGGCGGCATTCTGATTGCCAATTATCCCTGTTTGGATATTAAACCCGGGTCAATGGGAAAACCGATTCCCGGCGTGGTGGCGGATATTGTGAATGATAAGGGGGAAGTTTTAAAAGAAAAACAAATCGGCAATTTGGCGATTAAGCCTGGTTGGCCGTCAATGATGAAAACAATTTGGCTCCGTCCTCATAAATATCAAAAATATTTTGTAACCAATAAAGGTAAAAAATGGTATTTGTCCGGCGACCTGGCTTATAAAGATAAAGACGGCTATTTCTGGTTTGTCGGGCGGGCGGATGACGTAATAAAAACATCAGGAGAGAGAGTCGGGCCATTTGAAGTCGAATCGTCGCTTTTGGAATGTCAGGAAGTCGCGGAGACGGGCGTAATCGGCAAGCCGGATCCTTTGCGGGGTGAAATAATTAAAGCATTTGTTGTTCTAAAACCGGGGTTTAAAGGTTCGGATAAGCTGATTCAAATGCTTCAACAGCACGTTAAAACCCATTTGGCCGGCCACGCGTATCCAAGAGAAATAGAATTTATTGAAAGATTACCCAAAACCAGGTCGGGTAAAATTGTCAGAAGATATTTAAAAGCCAAAGAATTGGGCTTACCATTGGGGGATACTTCAACTCTTGAGGAATACTAATTTTTTCTCGGCGGATATCCTTTCCACATCGGATGTGGAATAGGTTCGCACGTCGGGATATTATTCGAAAGTAAGATGCTTAATATCACCCAAGATTCGCTGATAATTCTTCTGATCGTTAACGAACTCTAAATATTTCTCTTTTGACCCAAAATTACTTAATATATATTTTGGATTAGATATCCCCTCTCGTATATTCATATACTCACTCATTGAAGACCAGGGATAATTAATAATATCTTCTAACCTATTCACAATATGAGAGGTATAGGGATTTAGATGAATATATCTGGAAAGATGAAGAAGTTGTTCGTCTGATTCGATTAATTTCGCTTTGAACTGACCTTGAAAGATGGCTCCATTTCTCTCGTATTTGGTATTGAAAAAACGAGTATAGCTATCAATTACCTTCTTAATAAACTTAGATATTCCTCCATCTTTTTCTTGACTTAATAAAAGATGAAAATGATTGGGCATTAATGCATGAGTGTTAATAGAGACGATGTCTTTAGAAAGTGCAAGTGTATTAATTAAGGAAGTCTTTTGTTTATAAGGAAGAGTTAAATAGCGAGAAAATTTGACAGAAGATTCAGCAAAATGATAAAACCAAAGAGTATCAATCATTCTTTGGTAATCATATTTATCTAGAAAAACTGGTTGCCGAGCAATCCCACGATTAAAGATGTGATAAAACTGTCCTGTCACTAATGGAGTAAATCGATAAGGCATTACAATAAATTTATCCTTTTATTCCCGATGTGTCAAGCTATTCCACATCCGATGTGGAAAATGGAAAATGTGGACAAAATTATTCCGATTGAATCAAGCTTTAGAACTCTGGTTTCCATAAAATTGTAAATTCTCCTTTTGGGTTTACTTTTGCAAAATGAGTGATTGCCTGACTGACTTTTTCGCGTCTGGTCTCTTCGAAAACTTTAGTCATTTCTCTGGCAATAACAATGTCAATATCGCCAAATACTTCGAATATTTGAACCAGTGTTTTTTGCAAACGGTAAGGGGATTCGTAAACAATGATTGTTAAATTATTAAATTGTTGAATTGTTTTTAAACTTTCCAGAAGAGCCCTTTTTTTTCCTTGTTTTTCCGGCAGAAAACCCAAATACATAAATTTATCCGTTGGTAATCCTGAAGAAATAAGCGCGGTTAATAAAGCCGAAGGACCGGGGATTGATTCAACTACAATTCCCTGTTTGATACATTCCCGAACAAGCTTATAGCCCGGATCAGAAATTGTCGGTGTTCCGGCGTTAGAAATTAAGGCAACATCATTACCCAGTTTAATTAATTGAACTATCTCCAGAATCCTGGTGATTTCATTTTCTTCATAATAAGAAATCAAGCGTTTGTTTGGAATATCAAAATTTTTAAGCAGTTGTCCTGTTTTTCTGGTATCTTCGCAAGCGATTATTGAGACAGTTTTCAAAGTTTCTACCGCGCGAAATGAAATATCTTGAAGATTGCCTATTGGCGTAGCGACCAAAAATAATTTATTCATTAAACCTGATATTTTCTGATTACTCCCACCACTTTTCCCTGAATTCTTACTCTTGTGGCAAAGATAGGAGACATTTTAGCATTTGCTGGTTCCAAACGGATCCGGCTGGCTTCTTTATAAAATCGTTTTAAAGTGGCAAAGCCGTTATCTAATAGCGCCACCACAATATCGCCGTTATTGGCGACTTCCTGCTGTTCAACCACGACATAATCATCCGGAAGAATGCCGTCTTCAATCATTGACTCGCCTTTAACTTGTAAAACAAAGGAGGATTTTCCACCTGAAAGCATTGAGGCTGAAACTTGCAAAGTGGCATTGGGATCAGTGAATGGTTCTATTGGTGCGCCGGCGGCAATATAGCCCAAAATCGGCACTTCAATCCCTTTGGTCAGTTCACCCATTTTTTTGTCAATCAATTCAATTCCCCGAATTGTTCCTTCGTATTTACGGATGACGCCCTTTTTGACCATTGCCTGTAAATGTTCGTGAATGGTGGCCAGAGAATGAACATTAATCGCGTCGGCTATTTGCTGAAGGGTTGGCGAGCAGCCGAATTTTTGGATGTATTGGGAAATAAAATCGTAGATTTGCTTTTGTCTTTTGTATAATGTTACCGGCATATATATACCCTAACAAAACCCAAAACTCTTGTCAAGAGTCATTATTCGGCCTAAAATTAACAGGATGTATCGTTTGCTAAAAATTCTTTTTCTGTTGGTTTTTTTCTTTGCTTTTTTAATTTCTCCGGCTAAAGCCGACGAAAATCTCACTTCTGATTATCAAGTAACCGCGGAAGCCAAAACCGATCGGACCATGCATTTTACCTACAATATTTCTTTAAAAAATAACACTTCGGAAATTTATGCTTCTTCTTATTCCATGATTCTTGACCGAATGAACCCTGCTAATATCAAAGCTTTTGATTCTGTCGGGCCGCTGGATGCGGTGGTTACCAATCAAAATTCCCAGGCAAAGATTACTGTTAATTTCAGCCGCCCGGTGGTCGGCAAAGATAAAATACTTTCTTTCACTTTAAATTACGATGCCGTCGATTCGATTAAAAAATCCGGCCAGGCTTGGGAAGTGATGATTCCGAAATTGTCCGATTCCGCCCAGATAAATAATTATCATTTAGTTTTAAAGATTCCTTCTTCTTTTGGGAAACCGGCCTATCTTTCACTCGATCCTTTTTCCAAGATGGAAATTAACGGCTTTCAGATTTATGAATTTAATAAAAATCAGCTTTCCCAATTCGGAATACTGGGTGCTTTTGGTAATTTTCAAATTTTTAATTTTACCTTAATTTATCATCTCTCAAATCCCTTAAAATCTAATATCAGCACGCAAATTGCCTTACCTCCGGATACGGCTTATCAAATAATGACTTTTCAAAGCCTTGAGCCAAAACCGATAAATGTGGAACAAGATAATGACGGTAATTGGCTGGCAACATATTTTCTTAATAAAGGTCAAAAACTGGATGTAATTGCTAAAGGCCGTGTTCAAATTATCAGTCAACCGAATCTCGATTTTCAGATGAATGAACCTTTTGTTGATAAACAGGAATATTTAAAACCGCAAAAATATTGGGAAGTGGATGATCAGCAAATTATTAATCTGGCCCAGCAGTTAAAAACGCCGGAAAAAATTTACGATTATGTTGTTAAAACCCTTAAATATGATTATGGAAAACTTGAAGTGAAAAGAGAGAGAATGGGAGCCAGAGCAGTACTGAATAACCCGGACCAGGCTATTTGTACCGAATTTTCGGATCTGTTTATCGCACTTGCGCGGGCGGCCGGTATTCCGGCCAGAGAACTAACCGGTTATTCCTATACTGATAATCCTCAAAACAAGCCATTAAGCCTTAATCAGGATATTCTCCACGCTTGGCCGGAATATTGGGACGAAAGTCTAAATATCTGGAAGCAAGTTGATCCGACTTGGGAAAATACCACCGGCGTGATTGATTTTTTCCATAATATGGATTTGAATCATTTTGTTTTTGCAATTCACGGCCTTGATAGCGAAAAACCCCTTCCGGCCGGCGCTTATAAAACCAGCAACCAGAACACAAGAGATATTGATATCACTTTCGGTAAATATTTAGAGGGTCCCAATCTTGATCTGGAATTCATTTTCAATCTTCCTAAAAAAGTTTACAGTGAATTTAAAACCAACGGTAGTATTCAAATAGAAAATACCGGCGGAGAGGCGGTTTATAATAAAGATTTTCTTATTGAAACCGATCAATTCACCTTGCTATCTTTAAACCAAAAACATCTCAATGTTATTCCGCCCTATGGAACAATCAGCCTGCCGATCGCTTTTAAAAGCCAAAAACTGATTTGGGAAGGCGTTGGTTCCATCAACGGTAAAATCAACAACCAATCTTATGAATATAAAATTAGGGTTTCCTCCTTTATTGTGTTATTTACCAAGGCGATTTTGTTAATTGCCGCTGTTTTCCTTTTTGTCGTCTTTTTACTCAAAATCTATATAAAATTCTCAAAATCTGATACAATTAATCCATGAAGACCTTGTTGAAATCGTTTCTTATTAATGCTTTTTCTCTTTTATTGGTCGCTAGGTTCGTTAATGGGTTTTCATTCGCCAAAGGTTACGAAACGATCCTTATTGCTGCTTTGGTTCTCGGTTTGGTCAATCTTTTTGTCAGGCCATTGATTAATATTTTGCTCTTACCGATTAACCTCATAACCCTTGGTGCTTTCCACTGGATCATCAACGTGGTGACTCTTTTTTTGGTGACTTTAATTGTTCCAGATTTTCAAATTATTGGTTTTGAATTTTCCGGCTTAAGTTTCAATGGTCTGATGCTTCCTGCTTATTCAACGACCGGATTACTGGCTTTAATATTGGATACTTTTGTCTTAAGCGTGATTTCCAGTTTCTTTTTTTGGTTGGCTAAATGAAAAATATTATTATTATTGTTCAAATTATCATTTCAATCGCTTTAATATCGGCAATTCTTTTGCAGGCGAGAGGAACAGGTTTAGGGGCGGCTTGGGGAGGCGGCGGTGAATCATACCGGTCAAAAAGAGGAGTAGAAAAAATTCTTTTTTACTTAACCATAATTTTGGCCGTGCTTTTTTTTATCACTTCGTTTGTTTCGTCCGTTATCTAAATGAAAAAAATACGTTTTCTTTATCGACTGCTGTCCGCTTTCCTGGATCGTCATAAAAAAATTTTCTTTTTGGGATTTACGACCGGTATCTGTTCGTTTTTTTTTCTGCCTAAATTAATTCCCTTACTCCCAAAGACAAAAGCAGCGGTCCGTATTGGCATGGTTGGCCGTTTTAAAATAGATGAAATCCCTTTAGAAATTCAGGATTCCATTAGTTTGGGATTAACTAAAACCGATATAAACGGTAATTCATTGCCCGCATTGGCCGATAATTGGTCGGTTGACGAATCAGGAAAAAATTATGTTTTTACTCTTGGCGATCATTTTTGGCAAAATTCCACTAAGGTTTTAGCTTCGGATATTAATTATAATTTTAAGGATGTAGAAACGAAAGTTCTTGATACCCAAAAAATTCAATATACTCTTAAAGAGCCTTTTGCGGCTTTTCCGATTATTGTTTCAAAACCTATTTTTAAAAAAGGCTTTATGGGTGTTGGAAATTACAAAGTCAATCATATTACCAAAAATGGCCAATATTTAGAATTAATCTCCCTGGAGTCAATTAATAACCAAAAACCGGATTTAAAATATCGTTTTTATCCCAGCGATGCCTCGATAAAGACTGCCTATAAATTGGGCGAGATTAATCAAATTTCCGGTTTAATTGATTTATCCGGCTTCGAAAACTGGAAGAATATTCAAATTTCTCCCAATGTTCATTATAACCAATTTGTCGGTATCTTTTTTAATACGGCCAAACCGCCTTTTTCCGATAAAAGCTTCCGGCAGTCATTGGCCTATGCCTTAAAAAAAGATTATGGCAATTTGAAGGTTTATGGTCCGATTAATCCTCAATCATGGGCTTATAATAGCGATGTTAAAACCTATGATTATGATTTGGCCAATGCGAAAAAACTCTTAGCTAAATCATTGGGAGATCAAAAAATTTCGTCGGTCCGAATCAAAATTGTAACACTATCATCGTTATTGAAAGAGGCCGAATCCGTTAAACAATCATGGGAAGCTTTGGGATTGAAAGTCGAAATCGGCGCTTTCAGCTCGCTGGATAATGATTTCGATGCCCTTTTGGCAATTCAGGAAATTCCTGATGATCCGGATCAATATAATTTATGGCATTCATCGCAGGATTCCAATATCACCCATTTTAATAACCCAAGAATTGATAAACTTTTGGAAGATGGTCGGAAAACCATGGATAAAAATATCAGAAAAAATATTTATTTTGATTTTCAAAGATATCTGGCCGAGGAAATACCGGTAATCTTTCTTTATTACCCCACCACGTATAACATTTCCAGAAAATAGGAAAATTTGGTATAATTTGTTGAGGCCGAAGTGGCGGAATTGGCAGACGCGCACGGTTCAGGGCCGTGTCTCGAAAGAGATGTGAGTTCGAGTCTCACCTTCGGCACTAAAAAATTGCGCACAATTTTTTAGTGTAAACACGACTTATTCTTCTTAATAATTAACGAGATGTTTGGGTGGTAAATCTTCAGATAAACTCCACCATTGATCAGATAGAGAATTGAGAGGAAAAAATGGAAAAACCTTTGCGCGATTATTCTTAAGATGTTTATTAAATTATAAGGAGGAATTCGATAGCCTTTTATTTCCACCTGGTAATTTTCAATTTCACAAAAGGCGGGTAATTCTCTTAAGGAAATCTCGGTAAAGGAAGCTTGATGTTGCAAATCGTTGTATCTTTCAGATAATCCCAGGAGATTTCCTGCGTTAGGAACGGTAATAATAATATATCCAGTTGATTTAAGATGTTTATAGAGTATTTGGATAACATCTTTGTATTTTTCCGGGGGAATATGTTCTAAAACCTGGAGTAAAAAAATAAGATCGTATTGGCCGATTTTTTTGTCAGCCGAACTGATGTTGGGGGTTAGAAATACCTGGTCAAGTTTGTAATGCGATTTATTATATTCAAGAACTTCTTTAGAGTTGTCTAAAATATCAATATTGGTAATTCCTTTAGCGTTTAGAATGTTAATAAATTCCCCGAACCCTGGCCCTATTTCCAGAATACGGCTATTCTTGTTAAGTTTTTTCAAATATGGAGAAAAGTTATACCTGATGTAGTCTATTTTTCTTTGGGAGGTTTCATGGTTGTATAAGCTTTCTAAGTAACCTAAATAGTTCTTCATGATATAATTATACTATCCTGCGCTTGCGCTGAAAAGCGAAGCTCTGAAGCGGACGTGGCGAAACTGGTAGACGCGCATGCCTAAGGAGCATGTGGCCTTAAAAGCCTTGGGGGTTCGAGTCCTCTCGTCCGCACTAAAAAGGAAATCGAGTCGGAAGTGGGAGCAACGCTGGCTGCGCCCGCCTCCGCAGACAGCGCTGCAAAGGGAAAATTCAAATTCGCCGAGAGCCGCCGTAAAAAAAGAATGAAGAAAAACGCAAAAATTTTAAAGAACTTTCTAAACTTTAAAGGCCGCATTGGTTGCGTTCAACTCGATTGCTCAAGCTGTCCAATGCGGCCATCAAAAAAGCAACCGATAAAGTTGAACGCAAATATACTATACCAAATATAGGAGTACTTTTACAAGTAACTTTTATGACAAAACATTATCAGAGGGAATCGATGGTTTGCGTGATGATTCTAGCTGCGGAGAGTCAGGTCATTTCAGGCCAGGAGTTGACGGTTTGTAAATCAGCGAGTCCTAGTTTAATAAACTGATCACGTTCTCTCGCATATGACTCTGGGCTTATTGTCCCGTGATAATTACGAGAAGAGATTAACATTTTCTTCACCGATTGCTGAACTTCTGGCCATGCACTAATCGTTCGGACATCAAAAATCCCTAAAGCAACAAATGCATCCCGTTCCCGACCGAACGTTTCAGGGCTAATTGTATTGTGATAAATAAGCGATTTGACAAGCAATTCTCTACCAGCTTTTTGTATCCCTGGAAGCTTATTTATGTCAGCAGCTCTTACAACTCCAAGTTTAACAAATGCATCCCTGTCACGTTTAAACGATTCAGGACTAATAACCCCATGATACTGAAAAGATCCTGTCAGCATGTCCTTGACCGCTGATTGCATCTCAGGAAGCTGATTACTTCTGCAGCGTCAAATAATCCTAAGTTTACAAATGCGTCCCGTTCTTTGCCAAATTGTTCTGGACTGATAGTATTGTGATATTTTACTGACCGCACCAACATGCCTTTTGCTGCGTCTTGAATCGCTGGCAGTTTATTTATTTCACCTGCGCTAAGAACGCCTATGTTGGTTAAAGCATCTCG
>PFLE01000014.1 GCA_002784465.1 Candidatus Shapirobacteria bacterium CG_4_10_14_0_8_um_filter_39_15 | reverse complement strand
CTGCATCTCCTTTTTCTTCCCCAAAACAATAAGTCAACGAGCAACCGAAACAATTGACGCTAGCATTATATCATATTATATCATAAATTGTTATTTCCCCCCTTGACCTATCCCAAAATCCTTGTATAATTGAAAAAGTCCGAAGACAGTAAGTTTCGCCGGAAGGCGAATTAATATCTTACCGAGGCAACCGTAATCGTTACAATGATAGCCTCGGAAACGAGGTTTTTTTGTGACAAAATGTCATTCCGAACGAAGCGAATGTGTTCAGGATGACGCCTTAGTATGAAAAAACAAGATAAAGTATTAGCAGTTCAAGAGCTCACCGAAAAGCTGAAAACGGCCAAATCGGTGGTCATTGCCGATTACCGCGGTTTAAAAGTCAGCCAGATCTCCGATCTAAGAAATGCCGTTAAAAAAGCCGGCGGGGAAATAATGGTGGTCAAAAATACTTTAGTTACCAGGGCTTTAACTGAAGCGAAACTGCCGATTCCGCAAGATGCTTTAAAAGGTCCAACTGCCATCACTCTTTCTTTTGAGGATGAAATTGCCCCAATCAAAGCAATACAAAACTATATCAAACTAAACGCTCTCCCCGCTTTTAAAGCCGGCATCTGGAATAATGCCATCATCACCGCCGCCGATTTGGAAAAATTGGCCGGTTTGCCACAAAAGAACGAGCTAATTGCTAAACTTTTAGGCCAACTCTCTGCTCCGATGCAAAATCTTCTTTACGTTTTAACCGCCAATCAACAAAAGTTAGTATTCGTTTTATCACAATTAAAGGGGGTGAATAATTAATGGCAGATAAAAAACTTGATGATTTAATTGGTGAAATAGAAAAATTAAACGTTTTAGAGTTATCGGAATTGGTCAAGGCTCTGGAGGAAAAGTTCGGTGTTACCGCCGCCCCAGTAACAGTTGCGGCAGCTCCAGCAGCAAGTGATGCGCCGTCTGGTGCGTCAGGAGAGGCTCCTGAAGGTCAAACCACTTTTAATGTCGTTTTGACGGCCGTTGGTGCCAACAAAATTTCCGTTATCAAAGCCGTCCGGGAAATTAACCAGACTTTAGGATTAAAAGAAGCCAAAGATTTGGTTGAATCCGCCCCAAAACCGGTTTTGGAAGGAATCAATAAAACCAATGCCGATGAAGCGAAAAAGAAATTAGAAGCGGCGGGCGCGAGTGTTGAATTGAAATAATTTGTTATTTATTTCCCAAAGTCCCTACTTGTTTCAAGGGGGATTTTTTGGTGGAAAATAATAGTAAATCTGTAGATCAGATTATCAGATAGTAACTGATTATTGTTCTCTGATCTCTTAACCGGATATTCTGATTTACTGATAAACTGTTTATGAAGTATTACGACTCTTCTTTCCCCTGTATTCCCAAAAGCCAAAGAACGGCCTTTTTTCGATACCTTCGATCACCGCGGGAATTAATTCTTATGGCAGGAAGTTTTCCTCTTTTACCCCAACGTTTAATTGTTAAAGGGGAAACACGTAAAACTTCGGCGACTTCTCTAACAGTCAGAAGGTCCGGCATTTCATCTAAACTGATTTGTTTTTTCGGAGCAATCATTATGTATACCTTCGTATATTAAGGTATCATACCATAAAACACCTTGTCAATAGGTAAAACAATTGTCATCCGGGATTAATCCGAAATCCATATAATAAAGTAAATCAGTAAATCAGATTATCGGGTTAAGTAAAACCGAGAACAGAATATCAGTTATAGGAACTGGTTTCCGATTTCTGATCTCTCTTCCTTATATACTGATCGATTGCTCTCAGAGTAAACGCCGGAATGACATTTGAAATTTAGAATTTGGAATTTGTTTGGGATTTGGTGCTTGCTTGCACTGTAAGTGGTGCTTGGAATTTTTCTTTTAATATCAACGCCAGAAATACTACCACCGCTTTCCAAACTCTTTTTATATGTTGGGGTTTTTGAATCGCCCGCCAAACCCACTCAAACCCTAAACTTCTAATCCAAACAGGCGCGCGTTTGGTAAACCCGGACAAAAAATCCAGCGAACCGCCGATTCCCATAAAAACCGAGGCGTTCACTTTGTCTTTGTTATCGAAAATCCAGGTTTCCTGTTCTTCCATACCTTGACAGGCAAGTACAAGATCGTATTGATGTTTCTGACTAACAACTTCAACGTTTAAATTTTTAATTTTTAATTTTAAATTTTTAATCAATATCTTAATTTCTAAATTTTTATTGCGCCTCGCGCCAACGATTCCAATCCGCCAGCCCTCCCGGCCGGCTTCTATCAGCAACTGCTCCACCAGATCCGCCCCGACTACTCTTTCTTTTAAACCAGGTTTTTTACCGAGTATTTTAGATGCCAGAACCAATCCCTGACCATCAGGTATTGCTAAATCAGCGTTGTTCAACGTATCTTTAAAATCAGCGTCATTCAGCGACTCAACCACAAATTCCGGATTAGGTGTTACCACCACAAATCGGCCGGATTTGCCGATCTGGTCAATAATCCGCTTTTTAGCCTCGGAAAAACGAAGATTATCGATTTTTACGCCTAAAATATCTACTTTCATTAGCACTCCTTATATAAATCTGCCAAAGAAACGGTCTATAGTTATATGCGTGGTCTGATCATTCATTTTACTCGTCAATTTATCAAAATTTTGCGATTTGAGAACGATTTTTCTAACTTTATTAATTTTTGATCTTGAGTTTTTTTAAAAATCAGGGCATTTCTAATATTGTATAGTAATTATTATTAAGATTTCTGTCCAATATCTCTGTTTTAATTGTCTTAAAAATACTATAATCCTTTCGACATCTTTTTGTTAATCATGCAATTAATCTCGATTGAACACATTTTTTATAGCGTCATTCTGAGGGAACGAAGAATCTAGCGAAGGGATGTACCAGACGGTACGTCCCGAAGCGCTGCTGCTAGATCCTTCACGCAGTTTACACTGAGCTTGTCGAATGTGTTCAGGATGACTTCGTGTTATAAGATTAGGTTTTATCAGTTTGTTAAATTACTTTCTCGTTATTGACCTTTTGTATAGGTCTATATTTTCCAGGGCAATTCCGGTTCCCCTCACGACGCAAAGAAGCGGGTCTTCGGCAACATGACAGGGAACACCAATCTGCAAAGTCATCATTTTATCAAAATTTCGCATCAGACTGGTTCCACCGCTCATGACAATCCCCTTATCAATAATATCCGAAGCCAATTCCGGCGGCGTTTCTTCCAAAACCGATTTTACCATATTGATAATCAGAATTAGTACCGGCCGAATCGCTTCAGTCACTTCGGTTGAACTGATAACTGCCATTTTCGGCAAACCCAGAATCGAATCCCGGCCTTTAACCTCCATGGTTTCTTCTTTTGACAGCAATTCCGCCGAACCAATTTTCAATTTGACCTCTTCGGCTGTCTGCTCACCGATAATTAAATTGTGCTTTTTGCGCAAATAGGAAGAAACCGCCTCGTCAATCCGATTACCCGCCATTCTGATTGATTTATGAACTACCACTCCGCCTAAAGAAATCACGGCGGCCTCACTGGCTCCGCCGCCGGAATCAAAAATCATGCTTCCTGAAGGCTGGGCGACGCCGATTTTCGCGCCGATCGCCGCCGCCAGCGGTTCGTCAATTAAATAAGCCACTTTGGCCCCGGCGGAAATGGTCGCGTCTAAAACCGCCCGTCTTTCTACTTGAGTCACGCCTGCCGGCACGCAAATCATTACTTCCGGCTTAAAGAAAAATGCCCGGCCGCAGACCTTTTCGATAAAATAGCGCAGCATCGCCTCGGTAATTTGATAATCGGCAATAACGCCGTCGCGCAAAGGACGGGAAGCGGTAATATTACCCGGTGTCCGGCCCAGCATGTTTTTAGCTTCATTTCCCACGGCCACCACCCGATTATCGTCCGTAGAAACGGCCACCACGGTCGGCTCGTTCAAAACCAAACCTTTGCCGGCCAGCCACACAAGGGAATTGGCAGTACCTAAATCTATACCCAACTTTTTGCTTAGCATAAACCTCCTAAACCAACTCGCCCGCCTAAAGCCGCTCCACGAGGCGTGTACGAATAGTACCTAAAACCAAGCGGTAAGGCTAGGCAGGCCAACCACACAAGGGAATTGGCAGTACCAAGATCGATTCCTAATCTTTTAGATAACATAATTTTAATAAATTCGAATATCGAAATTCGAAATCCGAAAATAATAGTAAATCAGTAAATCAGAAAAATCAGGTTAAGTAAAACAGAGAACAGTAAACAGTTATTATTTCTGATATTCTGATCT
>PFLE01000008.1 GCA_002784465.1 Candidatus Shapirobacteria bacterium CG_4_10_14_0_8_um_filter_39_15 | reverse complement strand
CATAAGAATAGATAAGCAGACCAGATCCTGAGGATTGCGCTTTAGAATAATCTATTGGCAACTGCGATAAGGCTTTTAAAGAAATCCCTAGAGCCGCCCCGTAAACCAAATATTTTTCCCACAAAATAACTGAATCCAAAGGATAATTTTTAGTTACGCTGTAATCAGTCAAATACTTTTTGAAAGCCCGCCAAGATGCTAATTCTAAATTTCCCTTATATGAGCGGTTTTATCCATAATTCCGTCGTCTATCAACTCTTCGGCCGCAGTATTTTGCCAATCCTCCCAAAACGATCGGGTTTTATATGGATGTTCTCTCCCGTAATCCTTAATTTCACTAAAACCAATGGTCCTATCGTTCCCTCGAAAAAGAAAATTCACCAGCTTTGTTTCTCGAACTGATAATCCTTCTTTATTAATTAATGTCAAAAAACTCTCCGGACCGCGGTTAAAAATTCCCAACAGCGCCTCTCGAGATTGAGTTTCAATTTTAACGGCTTTTTTCCGGCAAAGACTAAGAACGGTTGCCACTATCGACTTGCCCGTTGGCTTTAGATTACCATTCATCAAGGCTTCAACCAAAGAGGGATCCAGATCCGAAGGCGGTTCGTGAAGAGTACCAGCTAAATTAACCTCTGGCAAGGGATTATCCCGGCCGACTTTATACCATTGCATCGACCAATATATAATTTGCTTCAAACCAAAAAGAATCAAGCCAACCAGGGGTAAAGAAAGTAAAATCACCAAAAACCAATTTATTGGTCCTGGTTTTTTTGCTTTATCAGTCTGCTCACCGAATCCTTTTTCTTCAGCCATAATTTGTGCCAGAGTTTTGTCGCTGATTGCTGTTACAGAAGAAAGTTGTGCTTTTGGAAACAAAACTCTGACCTCAAAAAACTTGTAGGCCGGCAGATTAGCTGCCGTAAAGTTTATCTGTTGATTGGTGGCAATTTTAATCTGACCGTTAAGCGGACCGTGTCCGTAAGCCCAAATTTGATCGTTTGGAGCTGGTTCAGGCAATAAAACAGCAGCGGTCACCTGGCCGGTAGATTTCGCCCATTGATCCCCAATTAATTGCCAATAAAATTCACCAATATCCTGTTGAGCCGTAATCGCATTTAAAATTTTGTATTTTAGGATAAATGTTTTTGATTCGTTATATGCCGAATAATATATTTTGACATAGAATTTATCAGTCGTGATTGTGGTTTGATAAGTTCCCGGTGTATTTGTCGCCGATTCAAGGTACTTCTGATTTCCTTCCCAAAGCTGAAAATCTAATATCCGATATCCGAGATCCGAGATTTTAGAGGAATCCATTCATCCACCCAAGAATAGCTCCCGTTAAAATTATAAGTTCTCTTTTCGATTACATCAGCAGATCCATCGGAATCAAGCTGAACTTGAAAGTCGGCTGAAAGAATAGAATAGTCTTTGGCATAAACAATAGGGGCTAGAGATAAACAAAGCTTGCTGCTTAGCAGTAGAGTAAGAGCAAGAATTATCGAAAAAAATAATAAAAAGATTCTTTTCATTGTAAATATAATAGTAAATCGGTAAATCAGATTATCGGGTCAAGCAAATCTGAGAACAGAATATCAGTAATAACTGTTTCCTGCTCTCTGATTTCTTATCCTGATATTCTGATCAACTAATACTCTCTTCAAGATAACACTTAGAGTCACATTCGTTCGGGTGTATCAATCCCCAGCAAACTCAATCCGTTTTTAAGAACCTGCCCGGTCGCTGCGGTTAAGGCCAGTCTGAATTCTTCCGAATCGCCGCCCCCAAGTATCCGATGGATATTGTAGAAATTATTATATTTTTGGGCCAGATCGAATAGGAAATTACAGATAAGATTAGGAGAATAATTTTCGGCAGCTAACTCAATAACTTCAGGAAATCTGTAAATCGTTCGTAATAATCCAAGTTCTTCAGAATTGAGAGTGTTTTTTATTTTTAATATTTGATCTGTATTTTTTATATTTAATATTTTATTTTTTATTTTATTAAGAACACTTCGTGTCCGAGCGAAGGTATACTGCAAATAAGGTCCCGAATCCCCTTCCAGCTGGAACATCTTTTCCCAATCATAAATAATATCGGTTTCCGGCTGATGCTTTAAATCAAAATACTTTACTGCCCCGATTCCTACTGCCTTGGCTATCTGTTCCTGTTGTTTTACCGTCATTCCCCGGCCGGTCGAAGATTTCTTAATAATCTTTGTTGCCCGCTTAATCGCCTCATCCAAAACCGTATCAAGGTGAACGGTCTTACCCGCCCGGGTACTCATTTTTCCCTCCGGAAACCGTATCAGACCATGCGCCACATGAACGAACTGATTCATTTTTCCATAATGAAGTTTTACCGCACCGGCAAAAACCTGCTGAAAATGGAGTTTCTGGTCTGAACCTACTTCGTAAATATATAAATCCGGATTCCATCTGCGCTGGCGGTATAGAACGCAGGCTAAATCGCGGGTAAAATACATCGTTGCCCCGTCACTTTTTAAAAGAATTCCCGGCGGGATATTTAATTCATCAAAGGATATAATCAGCGCTCCTTGACTCTCGACTGCTAACTTTTTCCGCTTGGCATCCACAATTACTTCGGCCATCTTATCTTCATAAAAACTCTCGCCAAAAGCGTAATCGATTTTTATTCCAAGCAAATCGTATATCCGGTTAAATTCCTTCAAAGACAAATCAACACAGGCTTGCCATATCCGTCTTACTTCCTTATCTCCCGCTTCCAGCATCTGGAAATATTTTCTCGCTTCGTCCTCGATTTCCGGATGTTTTTCTACCTTTTTATGGAAATCAACATAAAGCTTTTCCAGTTTTTCTATCGTCAAATTTTGTTTACCCTGTAAGGGAATTTTGACTTTTGAATTTTGAATTTGGTAAATTAATTTACCAAACTGCGTCCCCCAATCGCCCAAATGATTATCCCCAATTGTTTTCCAGCCGCAGAAATTATACAGATTATAAATTGCCTGACCAATCACGGTTGACCGAAGATGGCCAATACCAAAGGGCTTGGCGATGTTGGGCGAAGAATAATCAATCACCACCGTTTTCCCTTTACCAATCGTGAGCTTACCGAATCCATCTTTATCCTTTAGCACTCCTTCTAATTGGTTTGCTAAATATTCCTGACTCAACCAAAAATTAATAAATCCGGGCTGAACAACTTCAATTTTAGAAATATATTCCGGCATTCCGGCAGATCGAATCTTGTTGACAATCTCATTCGCCAGTTCCATTGGATTCCCGCTTCTCGCTTCTTGTTTACCTTGAGCAGAGTCGAAGGACTTCTCGCTTCTTGTTTTCAACGCTACATTGGTTGAATAATCACCATGTTCCATATCCACTGGATGCTCAATAATTGCTTTTTTTCCTGTGTTTTTATAAATTAGTTTTTGTAATTCGGATTTCATAAAGATAGAATATCAGTAAATCAGAATACCAGGGAAAGAGATCAGAGAGCAGAAATCAGTTATTTTACCGATATACCGATCTCTGTTTTACTTTTCCAGATAATCTGATTAACTGATTTACTATTATTTTCGAATTTACTAGCATATCCTGCTTCCATTAGTAGCCTCTTTTTGAGGTATTACGATACTATATGAATCATTGTTTTGAGCGGTCAAGATCATCGCTTCTGATTTTTCTTCGTGAATTATTCTTGGCGGTAAATTAACCAGAAATACGGCTTGTTTACCAACTAAATCTTCAGGGGTATACCATTTGGCAATCCTTGAGAATACCTGTTTAATTCCCATTTCCCCAAAGTCAACTTGAAGTTTAACCAGTTTTTCACTCCATTCGGGTTTCTTAGCCGAAACAATCTGGCCAACACGAAGATCTAATTTGGTAAAATCATCAAGAGTAATAGAGTTCATGGCTGGAGTATAGCAGAATTCTGATTTTGGCGCTATCTTTTTATTTTTTTCTGCCATTCTTTCCTTAAAAAGATTTTCCCGAAAGCCACCTTCTTTAACAAACTTTTTTCTTAAGGATTCTGTTTGTTTTTCTAGAAGATAGTTCGCCCGCTGACAAAAGCATTATTAAAAGATTAGCCGCGAGTTCGGGATCATGAGGAATATGTTTGATCTCTTTAGCGCAGTAATTCTCTTCCCGGCAGAAACAACAGATATTTATAGCCTGCCTGTTTTGTTTCTCCCTCTACCATAATTCCAGTATATCATTCCCTCATCTATTTCACTACCCTCACTACCCTCATAAAAACAATCTTTTAATTGCTTGTTATTTCTGATACTATCTTTAAACAATGAAAAAACTGCTTTTCCTAATTCCCCTTATTCTCTTGGTTTTTGGCCTCGGCTGGTTGGGGCGTGATTTATATCAAAAAAGGAATCTTTCCTTCGACTACGCCCAGAACAAAAACGCAAATCCTTATGCTGCATTTTTAAATGAAGTTTATTCCACCATTCAAACCAATTATTGGGATAAAATGTCCGATGAACAATTAGTTAATCTTTTTCAATTAGGTACAGAAAAATTAACCGGCCAGCCTTTAGGTGGAACTTATAAAACCAAACAGGATTTTGAAAAAATGCTTGATAAAGATTTAAAAAATGTTAATCAGGACAAGAAAAAAGAATTTACAACTCAACTGGCAGATCTGGTTCTTTCTAATTTAAAACCTTTTAACCGTTCCCGATTATATACCCAAAAACAAGAACAATCTCTATCAAACAACGTCAACAATATTAATCCGGAGGTCAATGATTATCAAACTCTTGGCGTTCCAAAAGAAGCCCGCTCCTCTGCCATCGCCCAAGCATATAACGAAAAAAAACCGGAAGCCCAGCAGGAATTGGTTCAAGTGGAAAAGGCTTACAAAACTTTATCGGACGCTGGCGCCAAACAAGTCTATGATCAGTCCGGAGTTGAACCGACTATGGATTACCGGTTTATTGGAACTGACTTTTTATACATTCACCAAACCAAATTTTCCCCAACGACTTTGGATGAATTGGACCGGATCACCAAGAAATATGACATTCCTGGTGGACCAACAGTCTTAATTTTAGATTTACAAAATAATATCGGCGGTTCAGTTGACTTGCTTCCCTACCTTCTTGGTCCTTTCATTGGCCCTGACCAATATGCTTATCAATTTTTTCATCAGGGTGAAAAAACAGATTTTAAAACCCGTATCGGCTGAATGCCGGGATTAATAAGATACAAAAGAATGGTGGTTCTAATCAATAACCAAACACAATCTACTGCCGAGTTGATGGCCGCGGTGATCACAAGAAGTATAACGTCGGCGTGGTTGTCGGCACGCCTTCCAAGGGCTGGGGCACAATTGAAAAAGTTTTTCCTTTAACCAAACAAATAGACCCGCCTAGCGGCGAGGCTGGTCAATCTGAAAAATACTCGATCTTTTTGGTACATAGTTTAACGTTAAGAGAAGACGGCCAACCGATTGAAGGCAATGGCGTCCTTCCAACAATTAATATCAAAGATAAAGATTGGGAAACCCAGCTTTACAATTATTTCCATTATCCGAAATTAACAACAGTGGTAAAACAACTTTTGAATCAGAAGTGAATCGGATTGATTTAAAAAAAGAGGGGGTGAAAACTCTCAATAATGTTTACTGGTGTTTTATAAAGCTCTGAAAAAACACGAGAACCAGCCTTGCCTCCTGACCATTTCATTTCGTAACCGGCAATTTTCTCTCCGTCTTTGATTACCAAATCAACCTCTCCTCCGCCTCGGGAACGCCAAAAATATAAACTTTTTGTTCCCCCTTCCTGTAAATTCTTTTTGGCAATTTCGGCAATTACCCAATTTTCCCATAATTTACCAATATCAGAACGTAATGGATTAATGCTAAATTCGTTAAGAATCGCATTGCGGATACCCAAATCCCAGAAATATATTTTTTTACTTTTAGCGATTTCTTTTCGCGCATTAGTGCTAAATGCCGGCAACCTAAAAATAACAAACGTCCGTTCTAATAAATCTAAATAACTTTCAATTGTCACTCTTGATATTCCTAAATTTACCGCTAACTCATTCACGGAAACTTCGCTGCCAACCTGATGAGCCAAAAGCATTAGCAGCCTTCTGATAAGATCAGGATTCTTAAGAAGACCTGACTGTAAAATATCTTTTAGCAGATAATCGGAGACTAAGTTTGTTAAAAGCTCGGTTTTATTCGGGCTAGTAACAACCTCCGGATAGTTACCGAAGACCATTGTTTGCATTAATAACGTTTTAATTTGGGGTTGGAAATCTTTTTCTATTTGTTCCTTGGAAAATATTATGGAATACCACGATTGGGTTGAAATAATTTCCTCAAAAAGTAAAGGAGTTAAAAAAAGTTTTAAGTTGCGGCCAGTCAAACTTTCAGCCGACTGATCTAATAAATTCAGGCTGGAAGACCCTAATAAAATAATTTTTGTGGCAACTTCGGCATCATACCACCCTTTAATAATTCTGCCGGTTTCAGATAAACGTTGAGCTTCGTCAATAATTAAAATTGAGGGTGCACCCAGACTTAAAATGGCCTCTTTTGGTGAAAGATTAGAAGCGGCCAATAATCTTTGTTTTTCAACCTCAATATCCAAATTCAAAAAAAAGATATTTTTGCCTTCCAGAACATGTTTAACTAAAGTCGTCTTACCTACCTGACGAGCGCCCAAAACCATAATCACCTTTCGGCTTTCCAGCATTTTTCTCAATCTTGTTTCCGCGAACCTTGGTATATATTCCATGGGTATAGTATACAAAATAGATACTTATTTTGTCAAGTAGGATATACAAAATCTATGCTTAAAACAAAAACCCGGCGGATAAGATTGACTTATTAGTCTTTCTAACCCCCCGGGGCGGATATAACAAACTCAAAGCAGGAAACACTCTTCGGCATACACCTCTACATAAGGTGGGTTATTGGAATCGTTTTCATCGCTGCAGATATGGCCTGGAGAATTTGCTGTGCGATGCTAAGTGTCTCTGCCTTTGCCGCGAAAATAGGCCCGGTGCAGATAACAGCGACACCCCGGTGCTTGCTGGTGTTAGATTGAATGAGCACCCTTATTGGCCACTTGATCTGCCAAGCGGAACCCATCATGCCAACGATTTCACCCGTTTGCGTATTGGCACTCTTAACCCTGCAGGGAGAGTGACTTAGGTAGAACCTTATCTTCAGGCTTCCTACTAGTCTCACCAGAGTATCGAAGACCGCTGGAAATGAGCCCTGCGCTATTGTTCCTACCATTGATGGGGAAGCTCCATATTGGCCTAGTATCCCCTTGATGTGCTGAAGCCACTCAACGATTAGGGGAACCTCATCGAAATTGACCCCGCAATTCTCACAGAACTCGGCGGCACTCCTTGTTTCAGTGGCACAAACAGGGCAATTACGCAGGAGAGCTTGCCCACATTTGGCACAAAACCTAACTTCTCTTTCGTTGTTGAAGCCACATTTTGGACAAGCCCATACGAGTATCTCAAGCCGGAGACGATCATCCGAAAGCCTCGAGACAGTACCGCAATGCTGACATCTTCGGGTATTCCAAGCCGTATCTTCGAAATCTCGAGAACCGCACTGAGGGCATGTCAATGCTTGTAATGTCATTTGTTCCTCCTTTCCTTTTGTCCTTCTTTGCTTGAAAAGCAACTCTCTAAGCACTTAGCAATCTAATACCCAGAGTGCTACTCTCAAGCAAACTTTCTTTTTCCTGCTTTGACTTTTAAAGAGCAATATTCTTTCCTGCCCTTCTTAAAGCAATTTTTAAGACGACAGAAAAGCAGTCTATATATGTTAAACCATATAATATTAAATCACTGTTTTTATCAAATGTCAACATTATAAGATATCTCTTAACCTCAGCTGGAAGGGTATACTTAGAACGAAAACGCCCCGGGTGAGTAAAGATTGACAAAAATCGTCTTTCTTAAAACCCAACCGGGGCGGATATAACAAACTCAAGGAGATGGTGTCGGAATAGTCAATCGCTGGCCAACCACGATCAAGTCGACATTTTGGATATTGTTGAGTCCTGGCAATCGACCCGATTGAGACTCTATATTGAGCGGCGATTTTCCCGAGCGTATCTCCCGGTTGAACAACGTAAACGATTGGTGTTGCCACGGGGGCAGGCTTAACGATAGTTGTTGCCCTCGGGGCAGGAATTGCTGTTTGCTGCCCTGCGGGCTTTGTGAGTTCTTTGCAGACAAATGGTGGATTTTTCTCGGGCAATACTTTTCCCTTGTCCATGAGCCAAATCCAGGCAGGAACACAGATTGCTGTTATAGGGATGTCGATCCCATAGGTAGCGACTCGGCCTAGCGTGTATCGTGCGGAGGAATTGGGTGAAAGAAGACCGTATTGAGGTCCTAATATCGTTGTGCAGGTCTCATCTACCCATTTTTGATCCAGCCGAAGCCTTGCTACGACCTTTTCGCGACAGTTATTGGAGATATTAAGTGGATACTCTCCGTGATTTGTGACAGTGAACTTTATATCCAACCGTGTTACTTCTACTTCGTCGATGGATACATTTTGGGGAATTCTTTCTGCAGCTTCTCGAGCCTTTTGGAGGTGTTGCTGTTGAACCTGCTCTGTTTGTTTTGCTTGCTGTTCTGTTCGCTGATACGCTTGCTGTCTTGCAGTGTCTGCATTCGCCTCCTGAACTCTGTCGTGTACGTAGTTAAAGGATAGAAGTCCAATGAGGATCAGTAATGCCGACCAGTAAGCAAGAGCAACCTCCTTTTTTCCTTCCCTCCAGCGATCTATTCCCTTTTTAAAAAGCCAGATTGGAAGAAAAATCGTGAAGGCAAGCAGTACGAGCAAAATCGTAAAAAAGCATCCGGTACCCCCTCCACCTGCGGAGATGAACCTTCCAAGATATTTCCCCCAAGAATCAAAGACGTCGATTTCGTCGTCCATTTTTCTCCTCCTTTTTCCAGATTTTGGTTGCTTTTGTCCTAGGTTGTTAATGTACCTTCGAATTCAGATATCTAAATTATAGCACAAACATCAAATATTATGGGGCTTTTTGAAGTTCAGGGGTTTGATAATACGTCAAGAGTATCCTTAGTGTATCCTTACCCGCCTTGTCTTTCTACCCCACCCCGAGGACCACGATTAATATTTTCCATTCTCAAGAAGGCATCTGTATTAGGATGGATTTCTACCGTCTGGTCCATTTGATCTCGTAGCCTAACTGTTCCTGAATCCAGATTGGCATTTAAAAGAGTATATTTTGCTCCAGCTTCTGTTCCACTCTTACCGGAACCGATAAACCAAACGTCTTCCAGGTGGACATTCCAACCATCCTTACCCCTTAATTGTTTTAACGACGGTGACATTCTATATAAAAGTATAACATCTTCCCTGGAATAAGCAAGGCTTGATGCTTTGCAATAAAGTCCAGGGTATTCTGCCTTTAAGGGAAGATGTTTTGTCAGCTTCAATTCATCCGCGGGCTAAAGCCCTTGGTTTTCTTGAAGCTTTCAATAACACAATAGTCAATTATTTTTTACTTTCCATCCTACACCATTGGTCATTACTTCAATCTCTCCATTGATATCCGTCCTCAAAATCTTGGCGCCGATGGTTTTTAGACGATCAAGCACTTCGCTTGTAGGATGACCATAGTTGTTATTGGCACCAACGGAGATTATTGCCAGTTTGGGCCGAATCAGGTCCAGAAATTCTTGAGAACTGGAATATTTACTTCCGTGATGCGCTACTTTTAGAATATCAATGCCTCCTTGCCCTTCCGTAGCTCCGAGGTCAACCGAGGAGCGAAGGAGGGTTTCCTGGTCAACCCCAATATCTCCCGTCAGTAGAGCTTTAAAATTCCCGTATTCCAGCTCGGAAACGATCATGGTGGCGTTAATTTCCCCGGTATAAGCGGAAATTCCCAATACCTTCAAATCACTTGCACTGAGCGAAGCCGAAGTGTGCCACAATGTTTCGTTCCCTAATTTTTCTTCCGGAAATAAAATTTTAAAATCCAGGTTCGAAATCTTAATTTCATCCCCAGATTTCGGGCTGAAAACCGGAATTTTTTTCGCTATCACTTCGGACCGGAATTTGCCAAAGACCCCGGTATTGGTCACCAATGAATTAGCCAATATCTGGCTCACATTGTATCTTTGTATAACAGAAACCAGTCCCGACAGATGGTCGCTGTCCGGGTGAGTCGAAATTATCATTTCAATTGTTCTGTCCCAAAAGGGTATATGTTTAGATAAACATCCCAGCACTTTATCATTCGGACCGCCATCAATTAGAATCTGCGTGTCCCCTTTTATCGCCAAAATCGCGTCTCCTTGGCCCACATCACAAAAAATAAGATGAAGCTTTTGGTCAGGAAAGGAAATAATCCCCCAAACCAGAAGCACCAATAGTAAAGTCAGGCTGGAAATGAAATATTTTAGTTTAAAATCCATAATATAAGATTATCAGTTAATCAGTATATCAGAGCAAGAGAACAGAGAGCGGGAATCAGTAGCGGCTGATATTCTGCTCTCAGATTTACTTAACCCGATCTTCTGATTTTCTGGTTTACTAGTTTTTTATTTTCCAAATAACTCCACCACTCTAACAAAATAGCTTAACAACGGCAATATAAAAAGGCAAATCAGATAACCCAAGGGCGCAAACAATATTCCGACAAATCCCGCTACTAATCCCAATCTTAATATCCAAACCAATGGCCAGGCAACCAGCAAATTAACCGGAACGGAAATCCAGGAATAATAACCAAAGTTTAAAAGCATGATCGGTAAAGTAAAAAGTTGGGCTGATAAAGTTTGTCCAAGATCGTTTCTAACTCTTTCTGGCAGTCTTGAGAGCAAACTGCTCAACTTTTTTGAAAGCATTACGATACCTAAGGTCGCAGCAAACGACAATTGAAAGCCTATATCATTTAAGCTGGCAGGGTTGATAAAAACAATTATCGCCACAGCAACCCCCAGGGCATTAAGAACATCCGGTTCCCGGCCGAAAAATTGGGCCAGAAGGACAACCGACCCCATTATCCCCGCCCGAACCACGGGAACATCGCCACCCGCTAACTCTACATAAAACCAGATCAAAATAATTGAAAGTATTACCGCTTTTTTCCTGGAAAAAAACCACAATAAAAAAGTCGTGATTGTTCCGGAAACCAACGCCACATTCATCCCCGAGGCAACGATAATATGCATGGTTCCGGTTTTTTGCAGGTTGTAATAAAAATCTTTTGGCAGATTTGATTTTAATCCCAGAGTAATTCCGGACAATAAACTAGCCTCCGGTTCCGGTAAATTTTTCCGAAATTTTTTATCTATCTGATTTCTTAACTCGAATATCAAATATCCAATATCTGATATCCCGTTTCCCGCATCTCGCATCTCGTTTACCCTGTAAGGGCTTCCCGCCTCCCGCTTCTCTATTCCAGGCATCTCTAAACTATTATTCTTCACAACTCCTGAAACAATCAACCGGTCTCCATATTGATATTCCGGATATTTCCAGGTAGTGATTTTGATGCCAGACAGAGAAAATTTTTGGGTCCCTCCGGAAACTTGAGGTGCTGTTTTCAAAGTGGCAGTAATTCTTATTTGTGTTCCGTTAGAGTAATTTGGAGTTTTAATCGTTGAAAACCGCCAGAAAAACAATATCAATAGGAGTAATAAGATGACAAAGTGTCTCATTCTTTGGGGTGTCATCCTGAGTGAAACGAAGGATCTTTCACTAGATTCTTCGGCTACGCCTCCGAATGACTTTAGTTTTAATAAACAGTTATCAAGCCCTTAATTCTCTCAAACACGCTCTTGTTCACCACTTTTTTATTAACCAAATCATCAATTGATTGATACGGCCGGTTATCAATAATCTTTTGGGCGGTTGCCGGTCCTACTCCCCAAAGCGTATCCAGTTCGGTGGCCGAAGCGGTGTTAATGTTTATCAACGTGGTTGTTTGCTGTCCGTTTACCGTCCCATTTCCAGCTTCCACCTTCCCATTTACACTGAGCGAAGTCGAAGTGCTTCCCACTTCTTTTTTATCCGGAATAAAAATCTTGGTTCCGTCCGTCACTTTCTGGGCCAGATTCAAAGTCATCTGCACCCAGTCCCGATCAGCCTGCGCCGAAAGCCCACCAGCCATAATTAGCAGATCGTTAACCCTGCTGCTAGAATCAAGTTCATACACGCCCGGCTTAATCACTGCCCCTTCGATATCCGCTTTAATTTTTTGACTGGTTGTAGTTTCCGAACCGGCCGGAATAATTTCAATTTTATCTTCAGATTGATTGGATTTAAGTATTAAAAAAATCCCGCCCAGGATTAAGACTAAACCCGATAGGCCTATTACCAAAGGAATTTTATGTTTTTCTAAAATTGAGGCGGCATCAAGCCCGCCCCAAAGATTTACTTTCTCGTCTTTCTCTGGATCTTTGCTATTGAGTTTCAAATCAATTTCTTTTGTTTCTTCTATCTCTACCATATACTTTTACATTCATTACGGTACAGTATATTTAGTATACCAGACTGTAATAAGGCTATGAAGTCACGGATTTTTGCTTTCTTAACCGTCTTTTTTCCTGAATTAATAATCCTATTCCCGCCTGAACCAGAGTTGGAGCCAGATTCCCCTTTTGAACTTTTTCAAATCGTTTTACGATCTCCGCTTTTTTCTTTTTCTTTAGTTCAACAATCCTTCCGGCCACTCTTCCTAAACCACCAAATCCAAATTTAGTATTCTGATAAACCCCAGCAATTGTTGAACGAGTCACTTTTATTCTCTCGTCAATTTCATCCCATAAATAATCCAAGTTCAACATCATTGCCGCCTGAAATCGCTTGGCTAGCATTAATTTTTCTTCTGTGGTTAAAAGATCTTCGAAGAATTCCCGAACTTCATCTTTATCTTTAAGCGAAGTGACAGCGGAATAGAAATCATCAATAAAAAGCTTTTGTTTTTCTTTGTCTACTTCTCGCTTTTTCGAAACTCTAGGCATTAACCAAACTCTAAACTTATTTATTTTCGTTGTCAAGTTACAGTACGGTATACTTTTGTATACTGAACTGTAACAAACGTAAATAATAGAATTTGGCGGAATAAAGATGGGCTGAAAATTAAATTGTTAAAGAAGATCCTTCACTCCGTTCAGAATGACGCGTTAGATCACGAAGTTTATCAGTTTTCCAGGCACAAAAATCACTTTTTTAATTTCTTTTCCCTCAAGGTATTTTAACACTCTGTCATTAGACTTTGCCAACGCTTCTATCTCGCTTCTCGCCTCCCGCATCTTGCTTCCCGCTCGAATCTGGCTTCTCACTTTTCCATTCACCTGAATCACGATTATCGTTTCCTCATCCTCGATTAATTTCGGATCAAACTTCGGCCAAGACTGCTGATGGATAGACCATCTGTTGGAATTTTTGACATCAAGATTTCCAGAATTCAAAGATTCAACATCTCGCTGCCAGAGCTCCTCTGTTATAAACGGGGCAAATGGCGCTAAAATCAGTAAAAACTTTTTCAAATCCTCATTACTCAAACCGTTTTTGTCAGCAGTCCAAGCATTCACCAACTCCATCATGGCGGCCACGGCCGTATTAAACTTCATCTTATCTATATCCTCCCCCACTTTTTTAATTGTCTTCGCCAAAGCTCTTTTTAAAGATTGAGAGGTTTGATTTCGCAAGGCGTCCCCTTGCGAAGCTAATACCCATACTCGCCTCAAAAACCGGTAGCAACCCTCAACCCCTTCCTCACTCCAGGCAATAGTTTGATCAAAAGGCCCCATAAAAGACTCGTATAACCTGAAGGTATCGGAACCATAAGCTTTAATTGTTTCATCAGGATTAATCACATTCCCCCGCGACTTGCTCATCTTTTCGCCATTCGGCCCTAAAACCATTCCGTGAGATGTCCGGCGGGCATAAGGTTCGGAAGTCGGAACCACACCAATATCATATAAGAATTTATAAATAAATCTGGAATACAATAAATGCAAAGTGGTGTGTTCCATTCCCCCGTTATACAAATCCACCGGCATCCAGTATTCAAATATGTCTTTATTTTCACTAAAGATGTCATTCTGAGGCGAAACCGAAGAATCTAGCGATGGGATGTACCAGACGGTACGTCCCGAAACGCCGCTGCTAGATCCTTCACTCCGTTCAGGATGACCCGTAATTAAATAACCGAGAAAGTACCAATTGGATCCGGCCCAGTTTGGCATCGTGTCGGTTTCTCTCTTGGCAGGACCACCGCATTTCGGGCAGGTCGTATTTACCCAGTCCGTCATTTGGGCCAATGGCGATTCTCCGGTTCCGGTTGGCTGATATTTTTCAACGTAAGGTAATTTAACCGGCAACTGATCTTCAGGAATCGGGACAATACCGCATTTCGGACAATGAAGAACCGGTATTGGTTCGCCCCAGTAATGCTGGCGGGAAAAAACCCAATCACGCAAATGGAAATTAACGGTTTTTTCGCCAATTCCTTTTTCCACAAGTTCATTAACCAGCTTTTCTTTTGCCTCTTTAGCAGTCATCCCATCATATTTGCCAGAATTTATTAAGATTGATTTGCCGCGATATTCCTTGATTTTATTATAATCCCAAAAGTCTATTACTTCGTTTTCTTCCGGCTTGATCACTATAATTACGGGCAAGCTGTATTTTTGGGCAAATTCAAAATCCCGGGTATCGTGTCCCGGTACTCCCATCACCGCCCCGGTTCCATAATTGCTTAAAACATAATCCGCGACAAAAACAGGTATCTCTTTACCACTCAATGGATTGATAACTTTTATTCCGGTATCAACTCCTGTCTTTGTTTTATCTTGCGTTTGTCTTTCTAATTCTGATTTCTTAAGAGCATTTTTGATATATTCTGTTACGGTTTTTTGGGAATTTGCGGGAATTAATTCATGCAAATTTTGGGCATATTCCGGCGCAATTACCATAAAGGTTGCGCCAAAAACGGTATCTATGGCTGTGGTAAAAACAGTAAGAGAAGATCCTTCACTGCGTTCAGGATGACCCTTTAATTCGAATTTTAGGTGAACTCCTTCACTTTTTCCAATCCAGTTCTCCTGCTGAATCCGGATTTTGGGCAAGTAATTAACTGTTTTTAAGTCCTCAAGCAAACGTTCGGCATACGCAGTAATTTTTAAAACCCATTGTTTTTGCATCCGCCGCTCGGTTTGATTACTACAGCGCTCGTGAGTTCCGTCGGCTAAAACCTCTTCATCAGCCAGGTTTGTCTTGCAAAACGGACACCAGTTGACCGCGACTTCGGATTGATATGCCAATCCTTTTTCCAGAAGCTTTAAAAAGATCCATTGAGTCCATTTATAATACTTTGGATCAGTCGTATTGATTTCTCTGTCCCAATCGATTGAGACTCCCCAACTTTTTACCTGGGCTTTGGCATTGGCAACGTTTTCCTTAGTTGTCACTGCCGGATTGACGCCCATTTTGATCGCGTAATTTTCCGCCGGCAAACCGAAAGCATCCCAACCAATCGGCAGCAAAACATTATATCCCTGCATCCGGTATTTTCTGGCCATGGCGTCCAAAGCGGTATAACTCCGGCCGTGACCAACATGAAGACGCTCTCCAGAAGGATATGGAAACTCAAATAAAATGTATTTCTTGGGCTTGGAATCAAAATCTTTTGCCTTGTAAATTCCGGCCTCGTCCCAGACCTTAACCCATTTGGATTCAAATTCTGAAGGATTATATTTTTCCATAGACTAATTCTAATTGAATCTCATCGTTTTATCAATTATCAACGAATTACGAATTTGTAACTAATATACGAATTCGTATATTCGTAACAATTAGTGATTCGACGATTAGGATATGGACTTTACAAATACCTACTCGCCAACTATGATTAAACCATGTCTGCCCAAATGACAATACAATTGGTTGGTGTTTTGACTTTAGCTTATTTCTTAAGCCGGATAATGTTCTTTAAAAAAATCAATTTGGTGACCATTCTTGACGGCCTGATTTTTACCAGCGTCTCTTTACTTTTAATTTTTCAAACCGGCGGCTTGCGCTCCCCGCTTTTTTACTTGCTTTATGTTTTATTGTTTGGCTTATCTTTAATCTTTGGTCCTTTAATCACATCGGCTTTAGCCTTGCTTTTTGCGGTTATTTTTTTCCAGCAAGTAATTAACCTTAATGACTTGCTCCAAATTCTCGGATTGGTAATTATTACCCCAATAGCAATCTATTTCGGCCACGAGTATTTGGAAGTTCAGCAAGACAAAGAAAGAATAAAGACCATCAACCGTAAGAAAACGGCTTTGGAAAAGGAATCGGGTAAGGAAGAAGAGAATGTTTTTCTCTGGCTTAACCTGACTTTCCGAAATCGTGCGGAAGAAATCCTTGATTCAACATCAAATTTATTAGCCGATATTTCAAAACTAACGCCATTTCAAAAAGAGAATTTGGAAAAGATTCACCGAAATACCAAGGAGCTTCTTAAGACGGGAGAACGTCTCAAAGAATACTTTGAGAAGTAATATCCTCTCGTTTACCTCTAAAGTTATTGCTAGCACTACGTTTTTCTGTTTGCCAAATTGGAACTGGTTAAGGTAAGGGCTAGGCAGTTAGTTAAGTCTGGCGGTTAAGGTCAGGTGGACCACTTCCCCTTAACCTTTACCCAAACTAACTGCTTCATCCTAACCATAACCCTTTCTAAAACCAACTTCCTCACCTTAACCTCTTAATTTTACCAACGCATATAATCAACTATCTCTTAATGCATCATTGCGGTAATTGATTTATTACCGCAGTGTTGTTATATTTAGATATCTTCTGATCGGATATTTATTCTGGCCATCTTTGCGGTAATTGATTAATGAAAACTTTATGAAAACAAAATGCATCTTTCAAAATAAAATTGGGGTCTTGACTTGATATTTTTTTTATGGAATCATATATATTTGTATGCTTGAAAAATTAACCAAAATTATTAATCGCCTAATTTTATTAAAGATTGCCGGTCTGGTCTTTATTCTTCCCTTATTCTTTCTTCCTCTTACTTATGATTTTTTTGAATTTAATAAAAATGTTCTGCTGGTTTTTGCGGTCATTTTCCTTACCTTATTATGGATGGTTAAAATGGTTATTAATAAAACCGTTACTTTCCGGCACACGGTATTTGATTTACCGATTCTGGGGATTGCCGCCGCATTTATTATCTCGAGTCTAGCGATATCACCAAATAAGTTAGAAACTCTTTTGTCCGTCAATTCAACGGGAACAATTATCGCCTTCACTCTGTTATTCTTTTTAATTACTAATCACTTTGGGAAGGAAGACATTGCTGGATCCGCCTCGGTTCGACCGCCGAGTGGAGACGGGTTGTTATATTGTTATATTGTTAGCATTACTTTACTGGCATTGATCAGCCTAACTGAATTTTTAAAACTTACCAGCTTCTTGCCGCTAACCGATTGGCTCAAAAGCGTCAATTTTACCCCAACCGGCGCAATTCTGTCTTTGATCACCATCTTAATTCCGGCAATAATTATCAGCGTCTCTTTGTTGGCGTCTAAAATTAAAACTACTAAAAAACCGCTGCTCCTCCTGTCGGGATTATCGGTTTTGATTATGACCGCTGCTTTGGCGCTTGGCCTGCGCCAGCTATACCTTTCCCGACCAATTTTATTATCAATTAATGAAGGTTGGGTGATTGCCATCGAAACTCTTAAGCAGTCCCCGTTTTGGGGAATCGGTCCGGATAATTTCATTACCGCTTTCACCCGCTTCCATTCTTTGGCTTATAACAATACCAATCTTTGGTCAATTCGTTTTGGCATTTCTTCAAATTGGTATTTTCAACTCTTTACCACCACCGGATTGTTCGGTCTGGTCATGTTTCTTTGGTTGATCAAACGATCGTTTAAAGGTGGATTAACCCTGCTTAAAAACAAAGCCGCCTTGGTTGCGGTTTTCGTTTTGCTGGCGATTCTGCCGCCGAATTTCATTCTCCTATTTACCTTATATTTATTAGTGGCGGTTTTAGCGGTTGAATCCCCGGCGACCGAACTGGAAGAAAAATCCACTCCTCTACCCTGGTTGTTATTTATTCCGATTTTGATTTTTTCTCTGGGCGGTTTATATCTTTTCGGCAAAAATTGGCTGGCCGATTATTATTTCCATAAATCGCTGGTGGCTTATTCCCAAAACAACGGTCTTGATACTTATAATTGGCAAATTAAGGCCATTGCTCAAGCCCCATACAGTTTCAGTTATCACGTCGCCTATTCGCAAACCAATTTAGCGCTTGCTAACGCCTTGGCCGGTAAAAAAGACTTGACGGATCAGGATCGCCAGAATATCTCAACCTTAATTCAGCAAGCAATCCGCGAGGCTAAAATAGCCGTTTCTTTAGATCCCCAAAATGTGACTGCTTGGGAAAATTTAGCACTCATTTATCGGGGACTGATAAATTTTGCCCAAGACGCGGAAAACTGGACGGTGGCTTCTTATCAACAAACTTTAACTCTTGACCCGCTTAACCCAAACCTGCGAGTAGCCTTAGGCGGTGTTTATTTCTCTTTAAAAAATTGGGATGATGCCCAAAGGCAATTTGAAATCGCGGTTCAGTTAAAACCGAATTTTGCCAACGCCCATTACAACCTTTCAGCTACTTATCGAGAACAAGCAAAATTTAATAAGGCGGTCGCGGAAATGCAAACAACTTTAACGCTTGTTCCGACTGATTCCCAGGATTATCAAAAAGCCCAAAATGAATTGGAAGCCTTACAAAAGAAATTAGCCGAAACTGCCAAAAAAGAAGGCGTCAAACCCAGTGAAACCTTAAAACCGCCGCAACCGGCGCCAACCGGCATCAAGCCGCCGTTAACTCTGCCAACCGAATCAGCACCAGCCATCAGTCCAGTGCCAACGGCAGAACCAACCCCGATTCCAACTACTACTCCATAAGATAATTTTTTAATTTACAATTTTAAATTTGAAATCAATTTGAAACAAGTAAATCAGTAAATCAGAATATCGGGTAAAGTAAAACAGGGATCCGAAATCAGTCCCTCTTACAGATATTCTGTTCTCAAGTCATCTTTCCCCGATTTACTGATCAACTGATATTCTACTAGTTATCCCACCAAAAAACCGAGCTGAGCTCGGCTTTTTTGGGTTTCAAAAACGACGTCGTTTTGAAAATTACGCTGCCGCAGGCCCACCCGTTTCTTTGCTTTTCTTGAAACAATCCTTACAAAGAACCGGCCTATCGCCTCTCGGTTCGAAAGGAACCTCATCAGTCTTGCCGCATTGCGCGCAAGTGATCGGATACATTTTTCGATCCGTCATTCTTTCCTGCTTTTTTGCCTGCCTGCAGGCTGGACAACGCACCGGAGCATTCGTGAATCCTTTCTGTTGATAGAATTCCTGCTCGGAAGCGGTCCAAACGAAGTCAGCACCGCAATCGCGGCACTTTAAATTTTGATCTGCAAAAGCCATTTTATATATTCACCTCCAATCTGATTTCCCCAGGTTTTCGTTTCTTCCAAAACACCTGGGTTAACCAGAGTCATGGTGAACACCGCGTACCAGTCGGCACACGGTAGGCAGGTATCGAATGGTACCTACCACCGTAATTTCCTTGGGTCTAAGAAATATTATATCAACCTTTTAAGTCAAATGCAAAAAGAAGTGCTTGCACTTAAAATTTTCATCAGAAAATTTCAAGTGGACCCGGGGAGAATCGAACTCCCTATTTCGCAATGCCATTGCGACGTATTACCGGTGTACTACGGGCCCGAATTGTTTTTTAAATATTCTCTTCTTTTTCTAAATAAGTTTTCTCTGAAACCACCTTCTTTAACAAACTTTTCTTCCTGACTGCGTAAAAGCTGATCCAAAAGATAATTCTGTTTATAAATTAGACAGATCATCATATTAGCAAAATTCTCAGGATTAGTAAAATCCAAATTGGTCCAATTTGACAAATTTGTCAAATTAGTAGGATTTTCTACAGATTCCTTAAATGATCGAATTTTTAATACTCGAGGATCATTTTTATCCCAAATCGGCAGGTTTCTTAATCTAAGATCGTCTTTAAAATCTTCCATTAGTTCCCCGTAGCTTGCCCGAGAAACACCAGTTAATTTAATATTCCCTTCCATGCTCTTTTCGAGAGAAGCTTCAACAATGTTCTGTTTTCCAGAACGATTCGCCTGCTCCATTTGTTCTACTGTTCTTCGATATTTTAAATCTTTTAAGAATTCTTGACAAAAAATATTACCAAAATCGAAAATTGTAACAGCTAAACGATAAACAAGAAGACTTTCATAACCAGCCATATTACCAAATTAGTCTAATTAGGCTAATTAGTCAAATTTATTTATCGTTCTATTTAGAAGCAACTCTTTTAAGTTCATCCATTGCAGTAAATATTTTATTATCTTCATATAATTGGTCAATCCTTTCTCGTAATTCTTTAACAGAAATATTTTCAACACCTTGTGTAATGGGGGTTATAAATTTGAACCTTTTTAATTTCATCAATACCCATAATGTCTGCGATCGCTTTTCCAGAATTCCAGGCATTAACTTCCATTTTTAAAAGTGCATTTTCTTTCCTGATCTGAACTGCAAAAGAATCTCCCTCTTCCCGACTTTGTAAATCTAATTTATCATATTCACTATCTAATCCGTGGCCAATTTCGTGAGCCAAAGACATTCTAAACCATAACCCCCGAGAAACAGACTCTTTATCTGTAGGGATGGTTAATCTGCCCAGTCCTTTATTAAAAATAAAATCACTACCGGCGACGAAATCGACACCATTAGGCAACATCGTACCAAGATCCAGTTGCTCTTCATTTCCAATAGAAATACTTAATCGTTGTTCGGGTAATCTTTTAATAGTAATTTTCTGAAGTGTTCTCTTCGGTGCAATTTCTAATTCATCAGTAACAACAGTTAAAACCATATCTGGGATTCTTTTTAAACCAGAATCTGATAATTTATCTTGAACGTTACCTAATACATCCCCAAATTCTCCGGCCATATAACTAGTATATCAAATAAATTAATCCGGTGAAGTGGACCGTGGCGGAGTCGAACCGCCGATCTCCGCAATGCGAATGCGGCGCATTACCAACTGTGCTAACGGCCCCTGTCGGATAACAGAAAACAGAAGACAGAAAAATCTGTCAAGTCTGTATTGTCTGAAATCTGTCATCCGTCGTCTATCCTCTGTCTTCTGGTAGTATTTTACTTCAAATATGCCATTGGATCAACACCGACGCCGTTGCGGCGGATTTCGAAATGAAGATGAGGACCGGTTGACCGGCCGGATGAACCGACAATCCCGATTTGGTCTCCCCGCTTGACCGTCTGGCCGTTCGTCACCAGGATTTTTGACAGGTGGCCGTAAAGAGTGACAAAACCGTTGCCGTGATCAATCATCACGTAATTGCCATATCCTCCAGCCATATACGGCGGTACCGAAACCACTCCGGAATCGGCGGCCAAAATCGGCGGATAGCTATTATTAGCAATATCAATCGCTTTGTGATACCAGCTGAATCTTTGGGAAATCGTTCCCGATACCGGCCAGACAAATAACCCGGTCGCAGTTACTGAACCGGCGTTCGGGGTTTTTTGCGCCACATAGGTTGGCGACCAAAGCGTTACTTTCGGCATCACCCCATCGGGAACAACTAAATCCTGACCGGCAATTAAGGTAAAATTTTCATCATCGGCAAAAGTATTAAAAGGAAAATCAACAATCCCCTGGGTATCGGTATTGTAATATTTGGCAATTGAATAAACCGTCTCCCCTTTCTTCACTTTATGAACTACGCCGGTCACCGGCAGAATCTTTAATGTTTGGCCGGGCTTGATTGACGAAATCGTATCCAAATTATTAGCCCAGCGGAGCGTGTCAATGGAAATCCCGAATTTCTGGCCGATCAAAGAAAGGGTGTCGCCGGATTCAACTTTATAATCAACAACTTCGGATCGAGGCTTGGTAGAAATCAAGGTAGTCGTGGCTGAATCCTCGGTGGTCACGGCGGATAAAACCGCCGAAGGCGGCGGGGTTTCATGCCAATTCTCCTGGGCAAATCCGGGAAAAGTCGAGGCGACAATCGGCGCCAAAAGAACACCCAAAATGACCAATCCAACCATACCGGTGTGAATAAAAGGCCGGACCATCTTTCCCCGGCCAAAGATTAGTTTTTCAACCAAAGAATTTTTGCCGGTTTCAAACCGCAAAAAAGCAATCCGCAATCTTTTGTAGAAATAAAAATACCAGAGACGAAAGAAAGCCAACAGATCCTTGCGCAGGTTCTTCATTTTAGATTGTTAAACAGTATCAGAATTAGTCATAAATGTAAACAAATCGAAATATATCAAAAGAGATCACAAAAGAAGTAAATCAGAATATCGGTTATATCGGGAAAAGAAAACAGAGATCAGTAAAATCAGTAATTTTGTTACAGATATTCTGTTCTCTGATTATCTTAACCTGATTTTCTGATTTTTACTGATTTACTGTTAATGATGTATTTTTTTCCACCAAAAAGGCGGAGGGCATCTTCTCATAAACATTGTTACATGAGTTGACACTCCTCCGCCAGTTGGCAGTCTTTAATCAGGCTTGTTACTACTTCTGATCAGGTAGGTACAACCAACCTAGCTCAATCTTCTGCAAAAGGATTTCCGGGGGAAGATTCTCAGCCCCTTTGAGCAAGGTTCGCTTCGAACCTGCCCCTATCGCAGCGTTACGGAAGTTATACCGGGTATTTTTAACTAACTCGGCTACTCCCGCAGGATCCACAAAACGAAGAATGAAAAACGCGTTTTAAAGCGCTTCGTTCAGTCTCTTTGAATCCTGAATCGCATTCATGACCGGAGATTGTCCATCGCGGCAACCACGAGGGCAAAGCATGTTGCCCCGCCGATGATGACCATATAGTAACGGTCATCCAGGCATTGAACACGGTTGCGCGTAGTTCATCAGGCACCAAGACTATCAACGTTGCTGCCCAAAGAGCCAGTGCCGCAAGCACCACCACCATCATCCACCCAGGGACACCTTTCTCTACTTTCTTATCCATCTTCGCCCTCCTTAGGCGTCGAACTTTTTGGCCGCAGTCCGTTTTCGAGATTTACATTTCACTTTTTGACTTTTGGCCCGTTTTGGATAGTAGAACCCGACATGTTAAGACTGCCAGTTGGGATTGCTCCCAAACTGGAGGAATTATAACACATATTATGGGATAGCAAGACCAAGAGAGATAGGGGACGCTAAAGGACGATAGAGGATCGTAAAGGAAAAAATGATAATATAGAAATATGCCAGACAAAACTCAACAGGAAATAATTCAGGAACTAGTGGAAAAAACGATGAGAGAACTAAATACTCCTAAAAAACCGGTTCAAAGTTCAAGAGTTTGGAAAGATCCGGAAGGATATAGATATCTAACTTCCTGGTCAAACTCTGTCTTACTAAGACATTTTATAAGGCTTTATACGATCTCGTTACCAAAATCAGAGTATCGAAGAAAAGCGCAATTAGATGATGCCGGTAGATCTAATGTCAGAAATCAAGAAGAAGGTTTCAAGAGAAGCACCACCTCGGAATACATCGAGTTTGTAGGATTTTCTCCGGGAAGCCTGGAAGAAATCAAAGGAGACGTTCGAGAACTGGCGGAGGATGGATTTTTACCAAGTAAGCCAGAATCAAGTTTAGCAGGAATTGGGATCAATCTAAAAGATCTAAACACGGCCTTAAAGGAGGTTAAAGGAAATTTAGAGAATGGTAAATTCCTCTATCGTCCTTTAACCATCCTCTACCCTCCTCTAACTCAGATTAAGGCAGAAAACCTAACTTACGAGATTTTTATAGAACTTATTAATAAAACAGACTATCTCTTAAGAGTTTTGGTCCAATCTTTGGAGAAAAAGTTGGCGGAGGACCAAAAGTATTACCAAGTGGAACAAGCCAGAATTGCCGATAAGTTTAAGGGACATTAGAGGATTGTTAGAGGATGTTAGGAAGTCACCCTTTTCCTAAACCCGCTAAAAATTCTTCATTTGTTTCGCTCTTTTTTAAACTATTAATGAAATCTTCCGTTCTATTTTCGGCATCGGCCGCGTCAATCGCCCGTCTGATGGTGACGATTCTGGGATAGATTTTCGGGTCATACAAGAGCTCTTCCTGCCTTGTTCCCGATCTTTGGATATCAATGGCCGGAAAGATCCGGCGTTCGGCCATCCGGCGGTCTAAATGAAGTTCCATATTGCCGGTTCCTTTAAATTCTTCATAAACCAAATCATCCATTCTTGAACCGGTATCAATTAAACAAGTACCGATAATTGTCAAGCTTCCCGCGTTCTCAATTTTTCTTCCGGCGCCAAAAAAATGCTTGGCCGGAAATAACGCCGCCGGATCAAAACCGCCGGTTAAAGTTCGGCCAGAGGTAGGCATCGCCAAATTGTAAGCCCGGGCCAAGCGGGTAATCGAATCCAAAATAATAAACACGTCTTTCCCCATTTCCACCAGTCTTTTGGCCCTTTCCAAAGCGATATTGGCAGTTCTGGTCTGATTCTCCGGCGCTTCGTCAAAATTGGAAGCCACCACTTCGCCTTTGGCAAAACGGCCCAAATCGGTCACTTCTTCCGGCCTTTCCCCAATCAAAATTGCCATTAAATGCATTTTGGGATAATTTTTGGAAACCGCGGCGGCGATATCTTTTAAAAGCCAGGTTTTCCCGGCTTTTGGCGGTGAAACAATCAACCCTCTTTGACCATTCCCAATTGGTGATATTAAATCCATCATTCTGGTCGTTAAGACATCTTTCTCGGTCTCCAGTTTTATTTGCGGTTGAGGAAAAATCGGCAGAAGATCGTCAAAATACGGTCTTTTGGTTATCAATTCCGAATCAATCGGCTCGCCGTTAACTTTTTCGACTTTTAATAAACCAAAATATCTTTCATTGTCTTTCGGTTGTCTTGCCTGTCCCCCCACTAAATCACCCACCCGCAAACCAAAACGGCGGATTTGGGAAGAAGAAATATAAACATCATTAAAACCGGGAATAAATTTGGGTCTTAAATAGCCATGACCCTCATCGGCAATGCTTAAAATGCCTTCAACATATTCGGTCGGTAAATCGGCATCCGGAATAATCCGGTTGTCCACCACACCATTAAAACCCGCGGGAACGGGATTGCCGGTAATTTCTTCCACCGTAGGAGTATCTGTATTTTTTGCTTTGACGACCATTTAAATAAAAGGAAAATTAAGAATCATGGAAACGAAGGAAAACTAACTAACCTTATTTAACAAGAGTTAACCTATGTTGTCAAGTCCCGACTTCTTTGCGCAGCCCCGTAGACACGCTCTTGCGACGCAAACACGTAGTATTTGGGAGCAAGTAAGTGTTCTACTGGGGTCAAGCCCTGACTTTGTTTGTCTCTAGGTGAGAGGCAACACGGCCCGTAAAATCGCACTCTGCTTCAATGTGGAAGGTAGTGCGCCTGCCCTACACACCACCCTCCCCGTTAAAGCCGAAGTTATAATTCGCGATTTACGGGCTAAACCTGCCTTTACACTGAAAAATCGTGTCGACGATTTTTTAGTGCGAGCATACCACTCCTCACTTAAAGAGAAACACAATAGTAAATCTGTAGATCAGAAAATCAGGTTAAGTAAAACAGAGAACGGAATCTCGGTAATATTAACTGATTTCTGTTCTCGGATCTCTTACCCAGTTATTCTGATTTACTGATATTCTTATTATTATCAACGGGTCTTGACAACTATTTTTTTTAATGTTAATGTCAAAATGGTTCTAGTTCTCTGTCCAAACGGAACCGTTTAAAGAGCATTACTATGCGTACCCTGATCTAAAAGAGAGTAGCGCTAGCGATGCTCTTTTGTAATTCTTCAACCAACCTGCATGACAATGAGCGATTGACCTAAACTTCCAATTTTCTTTATTTGTTCTTTCCCCCACGCTGAACTGGCCCTAGTTCCGGAAACCTTAAGGCTTAATCTTCGTTTGAAAAAGTTGGATAAAAAACGCTTACTCATTGATGTTTCCAATATACCACAACCTGTCAAGTATGTCAAACCTATAATAAAAGTCACTGAAAAAAACCTATATCTTATAATTAGATACTCCAGGTAAATGAAGCCAATTCCGATTAAAATTAACTCGTTTGGGGAATTGTTGATAACTCGGGGAAAAGTAAATCAGTAGATCAGCTGATCGGGTTAAGAGAATAGAGACCGGTATATCAGTAAATATTACTGGTTTCTGATCTCTGATTTCTTACCCTGATGATCTGATCAACTGATATTCTTTACCTTATTTATATAGATTCCCGCTTATGCGGGAATGACAGAAGAAATTATTTTAACAATTCCCTAACCGTTTCCCGAAGACTTGAAGAATCATTGGCGCTGACAACTTTAGTAAATCCCAACCTTTTGCTTTCTTTAATTCTTTTTTCCAATCCCCCTACCCGTCTGATTTCTCCTAACAAACCGATTTCGCCGATGGCGCAAAGTTTTTGACTTAATGGTTTATCCATAATCGCCGATGCTAACGCCAAACAAATAGCTAAATCAGCTCCCGGTTCGCTGATTTTAATTCCGCCGGCCACATTAACGAATAAATCAAACCCGCCGGTGGGCAAACCGATACGACGCGACAAGACGGCCACTAACAGCTGAAGGCGGTTATTATCTATCCCCTGACCAACGCGGCGCGGGATTGGAAGCTGGGTTTGGGATGCCAAAGCCTGAATCTCCACTAAAAGCGGTCTTGTTCCTTCCATAAGACAAGTAATCACACTCCCCGATACTTCTTTTGTTCTTTCTCCTAGAAAAATTTCCGATGGGTTATCAATTTCATTCAACCCCTTTTCAATCATTTCAAAAACCCCGACTTCATCGGTCGGGCCAAAACGATTTTTCATTGACCGGAGCATTCTTAAGGATGCAAATCTTTCTCCTTCAAAAAATAAAACGGTGTCCACCATGTGGGATAAAACCATTGGCCCGGCAATTGACCCTTCCTTGGTTACATGACCAACCAAAAACAAAGGAATATCTTGCGATTTGGCCATATTGAGTAGACGATTGGTGCATTCTCTGACTTGACCGACCGAGCCTGCAGTACCAGTAAGATCTTCGGTGGTTAGGGTCTGGATCGAATCAACCACAACGAGTGTAGATGCGGGATCTCGCTTCTGATTTTGAATGGTATCAATTATGGAATCAGCATCGGTTTCATTTAAAAATAACAAATTTTCTGATTTAATTCCCAATCTCTGGGCACGGATTTTGATTTGAGAAGGAGATTCTTCACCGGAAACGTATACGACAGAAGTACCACGGGAATTTGAAGTATCACGAGTATCACGGGAATCTTTTGCTCGTGGTACTTGTGGTACTCGTGCTACCTGTGATACTTCTTGCGCAATGTTCGCCGCTGCCTGCAATAACAAGGTGCTTTTCCCAATTCCCGGTTCTCCTGCTAATAAAGTCACTGATCCAGCCACAATTCCGCCTCCGAGCACCCGGTCAAATTCCTCCATTCCGGTTGAAATTCTGGAACTCCCGATTTCTTTAATTTCCGAAAGTTTTTGGAGCTTGGCTGTCCCGCTTCCCGCCTCGCGCTTCCCGCTTCTCGCTTCCCCTCCCACGAGGGTTTCCACCAAACTATTCCAGGTTCCACAGCTCGGACACTTTCCCATCCACTGGGAACTCTCGTATCCACACTGCTGACAGACAAAAATAGTGTGAGACTTTGGCACAGACAGATTATAACATTAAAAATTACGATTGTTATATTGTTAGATTGCTAAATTGTTAGATTGAAAATAAGATCATTAAGAAGCTCATGCGAAGAAAAAAATTATAATTCTCTGATTCAGGGTAAAGGAGGGAGAAGTGAACAATTGCGATTGGTGTATACATGGAAAGAAAAGAAAGATTCCTTTATCCCAACGTATGAGTTTGACGGTAGAAGTAACCGACTGTAGACTTGGGAACGATCCCAACGCTTGTAAAGGCCTCAACCCCGCTTTAAAAGGTTAAGGGCTGTCATTCCTGCAACTCTATCATCATCCCTAAAAGCTATTAAGTAACAGATCTAAAGAGAGGTGTCGATCTATAATCCAACCATCGGTTGAATGACGACTGGCTCTCTGTACTAAGTACCAAAGTTCCAGGAGGAAATCAATATGCGGCAAATTGGTTTCCCCTTTTTCACTGAGAAAACCATTGTTATATTATTACGATTGTTAAATTGCTAAAAATAGAAATTAAGGTTTAGTATACTAAATATACTAGACTACAACGAAGCTATAAAAATGATATGTAAAGGAGTATCCTTGACGGGTTTATTTGGGCAGGTTTATTTGGCATGTCTTAATTTTTCTTATATGAGGATCTTATCCAAGGATAATCTTCCCCCATTCTTTCTGCCCCGCTTTTTGTCGTCTTATATGCTTTCTCATTCCTGCCGACAGTCTCTCTCTTTCTCTTTTTTCCTCTCCGGCCGGTCTTTGCTCAAAAATAACTTTTTTGTTATCTTCCGGCAACTGTCCGTCACCCAGAAAAACAAGAATCCTGGTAAGTCTCCTTTCCTTGCTTCCTCTTCCAACCGGTTCCTCCAACCATTCAACCGTTTCTTCAGGCAAACGACCTAATACCTTTTCGGCCTCCTGACCCCCGCTTATATCATCATTTCTCCAGTCTTTTCCAATCTGCCTTATCGTCTCCTCTGCTCGTTTTCTCCATTCTTCCTGACTTACGACTTTTTCTTGCCCGCCACCCGGAGAAACTTCCTCAACAACAGAAGAATCACCTAAAGCCTCTATTCTGCCCATATTTATATTATACCATCCTTGTTCTACCGGCAATCATTCTTTCAGCCTTACTGGTCCGATCGTTTACCACTAAAAAGTTCCATAAACATGATCGTTACCGCTATCTGATTTTGATCCCTTGTTATCAGACTCCCGTCCATCACGAGCAGAAGCACAACCAGGAAAGTGATAAGGGGAAAGGAGTATCCTTGACAGATGGCGGAAAATTGGGGGTGATGAGGGTGGGTGGGAGTAGTAAAAACAATTCAGCAATTACAGTAACCAAATTTTCAGAGCAGAACAAAGTTCTGATATATCGAATCTCTGATTCGCTATCAATTTTCAATGATTCAATGTTTAAAAATTTAAACATTTAAAATTCGCATCTTTTGTTTACACTGTAACTTCGGTTACATGTGATTTCAAAATACGAGCCTGTCTGATGACAGTAAAATTTCAAATTTCAAATTTACTTATATCCTACTGGTTTTTCTGTTAATACCAACCCTAATGATATTCTTCTTTTTTCCGGTTCAATTGCTTCCACAAAACAATCCAAACTATCACCCACTTTAATCTGTTTTTCCACCGGAATTTTGGAAATATGGATAAAACCTTCAAGTCCCGGTTCAAGTTCTAAAAAAGCACCGGAAGCGACTAATCGGGAAACCTTGCCGACCACATGCAGATCAACTTGATATTTACCAATCAGATTTTTCCAAGGATCTTCGGTCAACTGCCTGATGGAAAAAGACAAACGGGATTGGGATTCATCCTTACTAATGACTTTAATTTTAACTTTATCGCCGATCCGATAAAAACCCTCGGGATTATCAATCTTTTCCCAGGACATTTCCGAAACATGGATCAATCCCTCAACGTCATGATTATCAACTTTAATTTTGGCAAAGGCACCAAAAGGCATGGTACCGGTGATTTCCGCTTCATAAATCTCCCCTTCTTTAACTTTAGCAATCAAACCTTTAATTTTTTCCAGTTTTTCTTTTTCGGACACGGCTTTTTCGGAAAAAACCACCCGGTTTTGAGTTTTATCAACTTCAATAACTTTAACTTTAAGATTTTTCCCTTCCAAATCGCTTTGTTTTTTCTGAAGCGCTTCACCCAATTGGGAAGTCGGCAGAAACCCAACCACCCCGAAAGAATTGACCAAAAAACCGCCTTTAACGGTTTCTTTAACAACCACGGAAATTTCTTCACCGGCATCTTTTGCTTTCAGCAAATGTTTCCAAGCGGAAGAAAGGGCTTCACCCTTAAGCGACAGAACCACCTGGCCGGTCTCATTTTCCGGATAAAGAACCCGTAAACTGACTTTATCGCCGATTTTTAAAGCCTTAATATAATCTTTGGCCGCCTCAAATTCCCGGTCAACCACAATGCCTTCGGCCTTTGCGCCAACATCAAAAAAGATGGTCCGGGAAGTGACATTAGTAACCGTTCCTTCAATTTGCTGGTCTCTTTTTAATCCGTGAACTTGGTAGCCGGTCTGCGCCAGAAGCTCCTCCATGGTCTGGGGATTCTTGGAAGAAGTATCAAGGGGAGAACGGGTATCACGGGTACCACGGGTTTTAATTGCTCGTGATACTTGTGGTACTTTAGATTCTCGTGGTACTTGTTTGCTTGGCACTAATCATAACCGCCTTTCTTTTGTGAATGGAAACATAATACTACTTTTTGAAAGAAAAAACAATCGGGATTTTAGAGGATGTTAGAGAAAATTAGAGGATACATAAGAGTGTTTTACTATCTTGTTCGGCACGGAACGTCAAACGTTCCACGTAAAGATTTGAGAACAGAAGTGTCTCGGCAACGATCTATTTTCGCAGAACACAAGGCTCTACTATCGTCGACGCTAGACCGTTTAACTATCTTGTTCGGAATGGCCCGCCTCGGCTCGACCGAGTCGAGACGGGAAAAGAGTGGTACCAGTCCGCTCTAGTCACCGAGACACTTCTAGATTTTACGAGTTCTCAAATCAACGTGCCAGTCGCGTTAATCGCTTCAGCGATTTTACGCGACGGAATGGCCCGCCTCGGCTCGACCGAGTCGAGACGGGAAAAGAGTAGTTCCGCTCCGCTCCAAAGACCGAAAGGCTTTAAGGCAAAAATGTTAAAGTATTTACCCGCCGAATCTTACTTCAAGTCTTTTCAGTTCTATTCGAACACGACTTGAAGAGCGATTTCTGGCGGGTCTGCGGTGTCTGATGACACCTTGAAAAGTGAAGAGAAATTACGCGCTCCGCGCGCAGGTTCATCTCAAACAGCTTAATTCTTTTTGACCAATTAGTACTGGTAAGCATACACTCCCAGCCTATCTTCGCGCTTGCGCGCGAACGACTACGCCTTGCGGCGTAATCAACCAGGTAGTCTACCTGGGGTCTTCACCGAGCTAAGCTCGGAAGGATTCCTAATCTTGGGCGGAGCTTCCTGCTTAGATGCTTTCAGCAGTTATCCCCAGAGGATGTAGCTACCCAGCGATGCCCGAGCTAAGCTCGGACAACTGGCACACCAGGGATCCCCTTCTCCTGGTCCTCTCGTCACATTATCTTCTATCACTAGAAGTGTAGACTATATCTTCACCCGAACAAATTTCTTTTGAAATTTAAACGGGGTCGGCGTGTTACCTAAATCAAGTAGATTTAAGTCGATCCTGTACTAAATAGTACAAGGATACAGTCGTTACGGGGTCAAGTCTAGAAGCCAGATGACAGATAACAGAAAACAGATTGCAGAAAGACAGAAAAACAGAAAATTACTATGTCATTCCTGGCTTGACCAGGAATCTATACAATAATTTATATAGATTCTGAATCAAGTTCAGAATGACAGGGAATAATCTGTCAAATCTGTTCTATCTGCTATTGCGAAGCATCAAGCTTTGCTTATCCGTCTTCCGTATTCTGTCATCCGTCCTCCAAACCGACTTCCCACGGTATTATCTTCGTTATTAAGACTCCACCGTTATAAGCCGAATTTTCATTCCGAATTGCTTCGGAAGCAGCAAAACCCTAATATGGGTTTACTGAGGAGAACTTCCCTCAAGAATCCAACGCACATTCTGGATAGAGTCCGAACTGATTTACATCGTTCTGAACCCAGCTCACGTACCGCTTTAATGGGCGAACAGTCCAACCCTTGGGAGGGGCTACCCCCCCAGGATGCGATGCACATAATCCATTATTACTAATGGTGCAGACTATACCTTCACCCGAACAAATTTCTTCAGAAATTTGCGCGGGGACGAGCGTGTGATACAAGATAAATCTCATATCTCATCCTTTCGGAATCAGTCGTTACGGGGTCAAACAAATTTTATATTCCATAGAAGGAATAATATAGGGTTTAATCATTCCTATAAATTTCTTCATATAAGAAGATGGAATATAAACCAAATAGTGCTGTTTTTGTTTATGGATATTAACTTTGATACCGATACGAAGAAACGATTGTCTGATAATTTTCTGTTCTTCCAAGGTATAACTTTGGGTATTTATTCTCATTGCCCGACAATCATTTCTTTTGTATCCATCATCCATTATCCAAACCGCTAACACCATTGGAGATATTATTTTACTTAAACAAGGTGGAATTCTTTTTCTTTTACCTTCATAAAATAAGGAAAAGAATTTTTCCAACTTAGATGAAGTGTTGGTTCTTAAAATACAATGATCGTAAACTTTCAGGTTTCTTCGATCAATTCTTTTCTTAAAAACTAATTTCGGATTTAAGTTAGTTAATTGGCTTGCTAACCAATTAACATAAGTTTCTTGTTTTCCGCTATGGTCAGTTACCAATCTGACATATTTTCCATTGCGTTCTAAAAATCCGTCACCTAATAGCATTCCAAAAATAATATCTCTTTGTCGACTTCCCACGGTATTGTCCATTTACGATAATTATATCGCAATTGGAGTCCACCGTTATGAGCTCGTATTAATCTACTCGATTACTCGGGTAGCGACCCTAAAATTGAGCCGACATCGAGGTGCCAAACCTGATCGTCAATATGGACTTTCGGATCAGATCAGCCTGTTCACAAAATCCTACATTTCTGTAAGCGCAGACTATATCTTCATCCCATATAAAATTTTATGGGAGGCAACGTATGATATAAATTGTAGATTTTCCCTTTTGGGAAGTAATTTATATCTCATCCTTTCGGAATCAGTCGTTACGGGGTCCGGCAAAGCCGGACTTCCCACGGTATTACCCTTGGCTGCCTCGCGAGAGAAGACTTTTACTTAAAACTCTCCAGTTGCGGGTTCCACCGTTATTAGTTGCATACAAGTCCTGGTATTTTTATATTCACCAAGACGGGACACAGTTGTATCCCCGGGGTAGCTTTTATCCGTTAAGCCCCAACCGTCCCACGACGAGTTGGAGGATCACTAAGACCGTCTTTCGACTCTGCTTGGCCCGTCGGCCTCACAGTCAAGCTGGCTTTTGCCTTTACACTATCATCTCGATTTCCGTTCGAGACTAGCCAACCTTTGTGCACTCGCGTTACTCTTTAGCAAGCGACTGCCCCAGTCAAACTACCCACCTGGCGCGTTCCCCGAGTTCGTTTCCAGAACTCACAGGTAAGGTTTGAGGTTTAAAAAGAGAGGTGTTACATTGGCGTCCGACTTGCGTCGAGACTCCCTCCTGCACTGCACAATTTCAAACATCATTCCAACACCAAGCTATAGTAAAGCTCCACGGGGTCTTTTTGTCCAAGAATGCGTAGGCCGCATCTTCACAGCCATTTCAATTTCGCCGAGTGGAAGTTCGAGACAGTTTTCAAGTCGTGAAGCCTTTCATGCGGGCCAGAACTTACCTGGCGAGGGACTTCGCTACCATCGAACAGTTCACCTTTGTTACTAGACCGATTTTACGGTTCTTCAGTTCGCACTGAAGGTCGGACTATATCATCCCGAGCTAAGCTCGGTCTCAGCGTATAGTCTCTGAGGATTCTTTGATAATTTTTATTTTGTCATTCCGGCCTACGAGCCGGAATCTATATAACACAATTAAGATTATCAGTTGATCAGAGTATCGGGAAAAGAGATTAGAAAACAGGGATCAGTTTTTACTACTGATATTCTGTTCTCAGATTTACTTAACCTGATTATCTGATTTACTGTTTTACTCCTTTTTTGATATAGATTCCCACTTTCCCTTACAGGGTAAACGTGGGAATGACATTGATTTTAATTTACCAAAGCCTTTCCTGCTGATTGACTCCACCGAACAGATTGTCACCCTGTACCGTATGGTAACGGGGTACTGTCGGATACACGAGTTATTCCAGCATATAGCTAAGTTTAACAACTACAACACCTTTCGATTCATAGTTACTGCTGCCGTTCACCGGGGCTTAAGTTCAGAGCCTGTCGCCTTACGGCGACTCACTCCTCCCCATAACCTTCCGGCACTGGGCAGGCTTCAGCCCCTATACTTACCCTTGCGGGTTTGCAGAGACCTGTGTTTTAGTTAAACAGTCGCTTGAAAATCTTTTGTTGAACTCCGATAAATCGGAGTAGGGCATCTTGCATAACTTACGCCCAGCTTTTTTGCCGAGTTCCTTGAACTTCCTTCTCTCGTCCGCCTTGGTATACTCTACCAACCCACCTGTGTCGGTTTTCGGTACGATAAAAAATGAATCTCACTGCGAATCTTTTCTTGAGGGTTGAAATTACCAAATTGTCCTTGCCTTGCGGCTTAGACTCTTATTCATCATTCGGTTAGACACTTTGCAGTGTAAACGTTTTTGCGGGTTTTCCTACAAAAACTGCCTTGTGATTTAAGCTCGCCTTGCGGCGGGTTTGGCTATCCATCCCTGTCAATCCCCAGTTGGTAACGATTCACTCTCTGTAACTGAATATTAACAGTTTATCCATCGGCTACTCCGAGCTAAGCTCGGACTCACCTAAGGGTCGACTAACCTCCGACTGATTAGCATTGTCGGAGAAACCTCGGGTATTCGGCGTCCCGGTTTCTCACCGGGATCTCGCTACTTATACCGGCATACTCACTTGATACCGCTCCACCTTGCCTTACAGCTCGGCTTCACTGCAGTATCAACGCTCCCCTACCAACTCATGCAAAGCATGAGAAATTCAAAATTAATAAACCTTCAGAATAAAACTTTTGACTTTTGAATTCCTTGTGCTTTACACAAGTTCTTCATCTTCGGTATTCTGTTTTAGCCTCGATACGTTTTAGGCGCATTTCTCCACCCTCCTCCGCTTCTTACTTCGTTCGAAGCTTCGGAAGGGCACTCGCTCTCCTTTGTTAATTAGAGAGGGTGCTCGTCCCGTAGCTTTTTCGGAGCAAAAAGCGAAGGAGAGCTGTCGTCCAGTGAGCTGTTACGCTTTCTTTCAAGGATGGCTGCTTCTGAGCCAACCTCCTGGGTGTCTGAGGAAAAACACTTCCTTTAACACTTAACAGAAATTTAGAGACCTTAGATGGAAATCTGGGTTGTTTCCCTTTAGAGCGATGAGCTTAGACCCACCGTTCTGACTGCCCGTAAATCTTTTTCCGGCATTCGGAGTTTGATTGAGTATAATAACTTGCGTTACCACACCCATTCAGTGCTCTACCTCCGGAAAAGTTTAACGGACGCTATACCTATATATATTTCGGGGAGAACCAGCTATCTCCTGGCTCGTTAGGCATATTACCCCTAACCGCAAATCATCTCATGTCATTGCAACGACAACGAGTTCGGGCTTCCCCCCGACTTTCATCGGGGCTCACCCTGTTCATGGTTAGCTCGCCAGGTTTCGGGTCTCCCAACAACTGCTTATTACGCCCTATTCAGACTTGCTTTCGCTACGCTTGAGCCGTAATTAGCGGCTTAAACTAATGCAGTAATTGAGAACTCGCCGGTTCATTCTTCAATAGGCACGTAATCACACCTCGCCTCCACTCGGTGTTCAAATGCAAAATTCAAAATGCAAAAGTCAAAATTTCAATTGTATATTTTTAATTTTTACTTGTACTTTTGATTTTTAACTTTTTACTTTTGACTTAAGCATCGAGTGGAAACGAGATGCTCTTACTGTTTGTTAGCAAATGGTTTCAGGTTCTATTTCACTCCCCTCACCGGGGTTCTTTTCGCCTTTCCCTCACGGTACTAGTTCACTATCGGACAACAAGAGTATTTAGCCTTGGAGCATGGTTGCCCCAGATTCGCTCAAAGTATGTGCTTCGAGTTACTTAGGTATCTCTAGAGGTATCTTGAATTTCGTCTACGAGACTTTCACTCTCTATGGTCGGCAATTCCACACCGTTTGACTATTCTTAATACTCCCATAATGAGACCCTACAACACCCGCGCAAATCTCTTGCGAGATTTGTTCGGGTTTAGGCTGTTCCGCTTTCGCTCTCCGCTACTGACGGAATCATTATTATTTTCTTTTCCTTGGGCTACTTGGATGTTTCGGTTCGCCCAGTTCCCTACTCGCACCGTATGGTGCAAGTCCCTCTTACGAGGAGATTACTCTATTCGGAAACCGCCGGATCAAAGGATGTTAGACTCCTCCCCGACGAATATCGCTGCCGACTGCGTCCTTCTTCGGCTCTTGTTACCAAGGCATCCACCACTTGCTTTAATAAAAACTAAGCTGTTTAAGACCTTTTCCTCCGATTTGCATCGGAGGGCCTACTTATATATTTTCTCTTCACTTTTTAAGGTACCATCCAGCTTTTTTCAGCTGACGATTAATTTCTATTTTAAAAAATAATCGTCAACCGCAAAAATTAATCGTCATCCTGAGGCATCGGCCGAAGGATCTAGCCGCAGCGCAATTCGCTTCGGGACGTACCGTCTGGTACATCCCGCTAGATTCTTCACTTCGTTCAGAATGACTAGCCCCAGTGGACCCAAGGAGACTCGAACTCCTAACCTCCTCGATGGCCCGTAAAGGGCCTCACTGGTGGACTGTGCCAGATTCGAACTGGCGACCTTCGCGTTGCAAACGCGACGCTCTACCAGCTAAGCTAACAGCCCTTACGGGCTAAACAAACGAGGCATTTACACTAAAAAATTGTTCGCAATTTTTCAGTGCGAGCCAACTGAGCCATTGGCCCGTCTGTCCTTGAGTTCCATTAAATAATGTGCAAAAACAAATAGAGCTCCCAATGGAGCTTCAAAAGATACTGAAAATTCCTATTTACGCACGCAAAAATCGCCTAAGGTTTTGGATTATTTGTTTAAGAATTTTCATTACTAATTTCTGGCTCCCCAGTGAACCGCATTATAACAAAAGAGATTAGGGGAAGTCAAGGGTTGGTTTATCGAGAAGTTATCCCATTTCTGGCCTTAAGAATTCTCTTAACCTCTGTTCGTCAAGAATAAAAGGTTTTGTTGTTTCGGAAATTTGCTTGGCAATCTTTTTAGCAGCAGTGTCAATTATCTCCTTATTTGGTTCTAATATTTTTGTTGCCAAGGCTACGTATCTTTCTGCTTCTTCTGAATCAAATTTTCCTTTATGGGTAAAAACTTTTTCATCATTACCAGGCGCTTGTGGTTGGAAATTTTCGTTTCTTCCGATAACCCTACAGACGGCAACACCTGAGGACGCAAATAATTTTTCTTGTTCTTCGTTAACTGGAAGTTGATCCGACAAGGTTATTAATCTTATTCTTGAGTTTCCACCATAAAAACCCATTTGGTCTTTTGGATTACGCCAATTAACTACCGGTATAACCTCAACCTTAAATTCATAATGTCTTCGTTCTTTAAAAATTGAGTCAACAACTAATGCATGACCGATTTCATGGGCAGCGATAGAATAACCATTATTATATAAACCTATTTTTCTTCTTTCAGCTTGTTCAATCGATTTATCAGGAGCTTCGTTTTCCATAAATTAATTATAAACTAAATCAAAATAATATTCTGTTTAAGTACCCCTTAGAGGTGAATTGCTATTGACACCCTTGGTATTTCCCTATTTTTTTTCTGCTCCAGTACGTTAATCTTTTGTACCGGTCGGCAGAAAATAGTTACGATTTTAGGGTTATTTTTTAACAAATGGGGTAATTTCTTCTTTTTTAAGTAATTTTGATTCCGTACAATTAGCAACCATGGCTAAACTTGGTTGATGGGAAAAACCAATATATTCAATCGTTTTGCCTTTTTCTTTAGCTTTTTTGATTTCCGGTAAAAGATCAGTATCCGACGAAACTAAAATAAGATGATCGCATTGGTTTTCATAAACGGCCACAAGAATATCTACCGCTATATTAACATCAACCCCTTTTTCGTGAAATTTATTTTTTGATTTTAATAAATATCCAAGAGAATATTTTAAACCCTGTTTTGTTAAATGGGATAAAAGCTTGCGCTGATCGTTAAACAATCTTTGGGCTCTTTCAGTTCCATCGGTTCGCATTGCCCCAACATAATAAGTAGCTTTGATAAGTTTATTTTTACTAACTAAAAACTTTGTAAATCCAGAAAAATCAAACTCAAGAAGATTTTGGAGTTGAAGATCTTTTAATTTGAAATAAAAATTACTTCCGTCAATTAGAATAAGGCAACGCTTCACAATTAAATTATAGCATAAAAAATCCTGCAAAGACCTTGCGGTGTTGCAGGAGATTTAAGTAACTAAATTATACCAAAATAATAGTTTTTGTCAATCATCTAACCCTAATCCATCACTTCCCTTTTTTCTTTTAACCGATCAGAATTCATGCTTTGTATTGGTGATATACCGCCTAACATTTTTAAAGGAGTCGCATTCCAAAGTTCATTGTTCAGAAAAATCAGAAAGTCTGCCTTATCCTCTGCCAAAACAAGATGCTCAATTACCGGATCAAAAACATTAAATTCGTTCTCTGGTAAACATTCATAAATCATTAACTCCAAATCCTCAACCGAATAATATTGATCCAAATGATATTTTTCCAAAAGCTTTTTAATTCTTGGTTCAAGAGTAATTAGTTCAGGAGGTTTGGTAAAAAACAATTTGTGTTTCATCTGTATATCGACATATCAAGGAGAGTCCTTTGCATATCAATAAATTACTTTTGATTCAGAAAATTTATCAAGTTGTCTTTTTGTCTCCTCCGCTCAGTCTTTATTTTTTTCGGAAAATCCGGGAAGAATTAGGTTTTGCATTTAGCTTTATTAAAAATAAATTGAGGGCTGATTCAAAGTTTTGTCCCAAACCCAACGGCAAACATCATTTTTGGCTGTTTGCTCATTAAACCTGCACACCCGAAGCAAACCGTTTCTTCCCGAAAGCGGCGGGACGCCAAGCAAGGACAGAAGTAACAATATTCCGGATAAAATAAATAGAACTATTAAGATAGTATAAATTCTTTTCATCTTGTAAAAATACCAAACAAACCAGGGTGGGCTGCCCAGGAGTCGGACCTGGTACTTCTTTCTTATAGAAGTTGCGAATTTCTATGGTGGGTCGCTCAGGATTCGAACCTGAGACCTCATTCTTATAACAGATGTAATTTATTTGTGGGCTACCATGGAATCGAACCATGTACTTCTTACTTATCAGGTAAGCGTTCTACCGATGAACTAGTAGCCCATAAATTACATCTGATATATCTAGCGCAAAGCGCTAGCTATCAGGAATGCGCTCTAACCAACTGAGCTAGCGACCCCTTTTTATTCGCAACTTATATATCGGTTAATAAATTCAACCGTCATCAGGAAAGCGTTCTGCACTGAAAATTTGTCGAAACAAATTTTTAGTGCAAGCCGATGTTTACCCTCAAAACACCGAAGTGTTTTTAGGGAACCAGCAGCCCTTGCGTAGAATTTTATCACAACCAAAAAATCCTGGCAAATACCAGGATTTTTTTTGTTTGATATCCAAAATGTGAAGGGAAGGTGATGGTTAACTTTTACAAGCAAACCAAAAAAGCTTGGGTGTATACCTTTCCCTATACCATAATAGTACAGGTTCGTGAAACATCTCCTTAGAAAGGAGGTGATCCATCCGCTCCTTCCAGAACGGATACCTTGTTCATTGGTGTTCCTCGATTTTCATCGAGGCATGGACTATATCTTCACCCAGCTGAGCTGGGGCCAACGTGTAGTCTCTACGGGGCTATGAATCTGTAAATCTGTTAAACAGTATTGCAGTAAAACAGTAGTCAGTAAAACGGTAAATCATTTTGTTGGATGATTATTCCAATTTTTAATAAGGTTATAGAGTTCTTTTGATTCGATTGTGTATTCTTCAATTAACTTTTGACACAATTCAACTCTAACACTCTTAAACCGATTTGCCAGAATTTTGACTTGCTCTAGGTGAGTAGCTAATTCATCACTCTCTCCCATTGCCATTTCGAAGAATCTTTTTACTTCCGCTTCATTTCTTCTTTTAGCAAATCCTTCCGCAATCAACGGGGCTATTCCTTCCCCGCAATTAATGATCTGTTTTCTTAATTTTTGGCGAATCACTGGAAGTGAATAAGCAAGATCATACAATTGCGGCAAAAGTTTCAATGGCCGCTGATATACCCTAAGTTGCTTAACACTCCAAATAGTTGCCATTAACTAAGTCTAACATATTACCGTTACACTGATTACTGTCTTACTGTTTAACTGTTCAACTGTTTTACCGAAACAAGCTTCCCTCGGTATTACCGTATCCGCCAGCTGGCGGATTTAGGCTTCACCGATACAGTTAGATTTTCCTGCATTCTTACGATTGCAGGTCGCAACAAGTTTACGACTTAATGCTCATCGCCGAGTTTACCTTCATTCCTGCTAAGCAGGAGCTTCAGGCACCCCCGACTTTGCTCATTTGACGGGCGGTGATCATGGTTAAGAACTATTCCACGCCCCACTGGACGTGCGCGTCTAGCGCATCCAGCGAGTCTATATGTTGTTTTTCTCTCATTAATCTTATCTTCTCAATTCCTTCAAGATTTCTATGTTCCCCTTTAAGAATCATGTTTTCGACCTTACAGAAAAACTCAAATTGTTTTCTCTTTTTTGCCTGAAGAGGATATTTTTTAAAGAAAGGTATTATTTTATTAATAAGATCTTTCTGTAAACCAACCATAAATTTCGCATGCGGTCCCCATTTGTATTTTTTATATTCCAAATGGTAGATTGATCCGCAACCTAGAAATTTTTAGATCTCTTTCAGAATTGGTTCGTCATCCCCTTTAAGCTCAATTTCAAATTTGAGTCTAACCTCAGGTATTCGAAATCGTTTTCGGCTTATGGACACACTAAAGCATCCTTCGCCATCAACAAATCCGACAATATAATGAGGATTTAACATATAGTTCGTCCCTTCGGTAAAGCTTCGGGTCTATCTCTAATTTAGATACTATTTATAGACCTGTCAAGTTTTACTTACTATGGACTCAGCTGACTTCCTGTGGCCGATTATAGTTCTGATGCACACAGGATCTCCTTGGGTCATTTAAAAAACTTTTTCAAACATTCCTCTGGGTTTTTAAAATAACTTCTCTGCTGTACACATAATCAGATCGTTATTGCCCTTTTGAAAAGAGGACTGCTCTTTGTATATAGGACCCTTCATCCTTCGGGTTACCCCTCAAGACTGTCCGCAACTATAGCTGTCACAACATTTGTGACAGATATATAAAAATCATATCCTTAATCTAATTTCTAAGTATGATTTCTCTATAAAAGTGGATTTTCACCACTTAGTTTTCTAAACTGCCAAGCGCATTTATTTTGTACAAGAGGCGAGAACGTATTCACCGCGGTTTGCTGACCCGCGATTACTACCAAGTCCGGGTTCATGCGGGCGAGTTACAGCCCGCAATCCCAACTGAGGATCGGTTTAAGAGATTAGCTTACGCTTGCGCGCTCGCAACTCGTTGTCCGATCCATTGTAGTGTGTGTGTTGCCCTAGACATAAGCGCCGTGCTGACTTGACGTCGTCCCCTCCTTCCTCCCCGTCACTTTTTCGCGCCAATCTCATACCGCGACGCGTGGGCGAATAGCCCAGCCCTATTCGGGCTAGCGTCGCGATCTTCTAACAAAATAAATCTTTATTTCAAATCTTATTCTGTTAGCTGATGCGAAAAAGAGACGGGGCTGTCCTATCTGAATATTTAACAGATAGTAGGGGTTGCGCTCGTTCCGGCACTAAAGCCGACACCTCACGGCACGAGCTGACGACAGCCATGCAGCAGCTGTGCTAGTCCCCGACTTAACGGGTGACTATCCGTTTCCGGAAGCTACTTCTAGCATGTCAAACCTAGGTAAGGTCCTTCGTTTAGTCTCGAATTAAACCACACGCTCCCCTGGTTGTGCGCCTCCCCGTCAATTCCTTTAAGTTTTAGCCTTGCGGCCGTACTCCCCAGGCGGCTCGCTTAACGCGTTAGCTTACGACAACCCCGTCAGACGGGGCCATCTAGCGAGCATCGTTTACAGTTAGGACTACAGGGGTCTCTACATTTTGTTACTTTCTCCCGACACAAATCGGGATACTAACCCTGCACCATACGGTGCGGGGCGCCTCTAAATTTCTTTAGAGATCTATACATTACTGTATAGTTCGGACTGTATCATTCCCGAGCTAAGCTCGGGACCGGCGTACAGTCTCTACGGGGTCAGATTAAATTGAAGATAGACAATAGAAACTAGAAATTAGATTATGATGGTAGAAAGTTGAAGTTAGTATGTTTTCCAATTTTCTCGGAGGTTATTTAATTTACCTCCTACATTTTGGTATCTTTTAAGAAGAGATTGACAAAATTCTTTATCCCAGTAACCTAAATCTCGTGCTGTTTCAATGTGAACTTCCATTTCGTTGCAGGAACCAATTGCCGTCCCTAAATGTTTTTTGAATTCTTTTTCAAAATTTCTCTTCGCCCAACCTTCGGCGATATTTGCCGGAGGTGATTTCGAACATCTTCTCATTTGCGGAGCCAAATCTGTCCTTTCATACACAGGGAATTTTTTAACTCCTTCATGTACAATTAACATTAACTGGTAAGACTCCGTGTATACCTCTAAATCACGAAATGTTTTTATCACATTTTTATTTTATCAATTTTTCTTCTATTTTCTAACCTGCCTGCCGGCAGGCAGGCTTCAAATTCCAACTTCTAACCTCTATCGTCTACCCTCAAAATAACCGACTTCCCTCGGTATTGTCCTCATTGTTTCCATAATACCAAATAATACCCGAAACAACAAGGAGTTTCACCGATATAGCCAGTTTTTTCCTAGATATTGCTACCTAGGGGGACTAAAATTAATCCCTTTCGCTCCCCTAACTTTCGTTCATCAGTGTCAATCATTGCCCAGATGCCTGCCTACGCCATTGGTGTTCCTCCCGAGATCAACGCATTTCACTGCTCCACCGGGAATTCCAGCATCCCCAACAAAATTCTAGTCTAACAGTATCAGACCCATTTCCAAGGTTAAGCCTTGGTCTTTAAGATATGACTTATTAAACCACCTACGAAACGCTTTACGCCCAATAAATCCGGATAACGCTTGCACCCTACGTATTACCGCAGCTGCTGGTGAGTTTTAGCTATTAGAACCTTATATTTAAAAACGGGATGAATATATTTTCCAATCAAACACAGAAAACAATCCATGCTTTCTGATCTGACATATAAACGAAAATATAGCTTTTCCCTCATTGTGGTTTTGTGAATACCTACCCGAATAGAGAAATTTCTCTCTAGCATTTTTTGCAGGTACTCACATTCTTTGAAGCTAAAACAAAATGTTGCAAAAGAGGCATTACGATGGTATTTCTTGCGGAAATCCAACGTTCCATCATCCATATACCATATTGCCAAAGCAATAGGATGAGTTAATAATTTGGAGATGTTTTCCGGTACTGATTTCTTACCCAACGGATAAAACAATTTCCGATAATAACCCAGTTCCAAACTTGGCAATGTAGTAAAGTAGTGTTGATGATAACCACCTTTTGATCTCTCTTTAATCTCATTAGTCTTAATCGGAATAAACATCTTGTGTAACCATTCCAGATAAGAAAGAGTTTTATCATCATACTTTAAGTATAATTGAGACAAACCTTTCTTATTTAATGGTGTTAGATGTCCATCCCCGAGTAGTGAACCAATAAGAATTTGTTTCAAGAGATATTCCATTTTTCTTCTTGGACTATATCTTGTCCGATATTAACATCGGACTCTGGCGTATAGTCTCTGAGGACTCTCCCCCGTCAGACGGGGGGTTGCCTGCTGATAGCTTGATACCCATATATGATCTGCGGTCATTTTTTCGGGTTTATTCGACATTTTCACTGTAGCAAGGTTTGCTTTAGTAGTCAAATATTAACCAAGTGTTCCAGCATATAGCCAGATTGATAACCTACGTGCCGACGTTTTTCTTTCAAAACCTCACGTAGTTAGCGGGTGCTTATTCGCCAAAGTCTCTCAACCTTGGCAAAAGAAGTTTACGATCCGAAAACCTTCATCCTTCACGCGGCGTTGCTGCATCAGACTTTCGTCCATTGTGCAAAATTCCCAGTTGCTGCCTTCCGTAGAAGTAGGGCCCGTGTCTCAGTGCCCTTGTGGGGGATTGCGCTCTCACGCCCCCTACCCGTCAAAGCCTTGGTAAGCCATTACCTCACCAACTAGCTGATAGGAAGTAGGCTCATCTCAAAGCGGACAGTTACATCCTTTGCTCCTGCACCGTATGGTGCGGGACCATATGGGGTATTAGCTATCCTTTCGGATAGGTATTCCCCGCTTCGAGGTAGATTCCTACCTATTACTCACCCGTCTGCGACTCCCGAACAAATCTCTTGCGAGATTTGCGCGGGCGTTCCACTTGCATGCTTAAGGCACGCCGCCAGCGTTCATCCTGAGCCAGGATCAAACTCTCAAAAAATTATCCCGACATTATTCTCGCCTTGCGGCTCGAACCGTCGGGATCCCGCTGATGCCGATGAAATCGGCATAATAGCGGGACTTCCCTTCACATTTTGAATACCGAGCAAAAGCTCGGATAAATACATTTTAGATATCTATTTAACTTTTAAAGGGCGATAGAACTCTTTAAAAATGAAAAGCCCCGCCAATCGGGGCCCAAAGCCTTTATCAATTGGCAAAACTTTCAGTTCATACTTTGGGTAGGATACCAAAGATTAATAGGTTTGTCAATGAGAAGGATTTTGTTATCGCGAAGTTGGTGTCATTGCGAGGGATGTACCAAACGGTACGTCCCGAAGCAATCCCCAACGAAATTAATTAATTTCAGCCTCTTTTAGTAATTCCTCATATTTTAATTTCCTTCTGTCTTCGTAAACAACCACTTTCGCCAATCCCCTTTTAACCATTAACCAATTAAGCATTCTTTTACCGTTATTGCAACCCATGGCAGATTGACAATCTTCCCAAATATAAGCCAACACTCTGCCGTATTTATCGTCCTGATACGTATCGTATTCCAAAGAAACCGATTTTCCGTCAAAAATATCTTCCATATAATTTTTGGCTTCTTCAAAACCGGCTTCTCCCCGTTCCGGCGCATTAATTCCCAACATTCTTATTGTCTGTCCGTTATTAATTTCTACCGTATCACCGTCAACTGCTTGGGTTATTTCTGCCTGTTTAGGAAAAACAGTTGTTGATTGTTTATAGCCCCCGGCTTGTTTCAGTTTTACCAATCCCTCCTGCCAATTCCAACCTAAAATTGAGGCTAAAATCAAACCCCTAATCCTTCTAGTCCTTCTCTTCCCTCTCTCTTTCCTCACCTCCCCCACAACCCCCAAATTCCCCTAATCCCTACTTTCCCAGCTCACCCTTACCCTCCTTTAAACATCCTCTAACTATCCTCTAAAACCAAGCCAATTCGCGCGTTTTTTGTGGAAAAAATTAGAATATAATGTCATCAATGGTTTACGAAATTGATCAATCAGGAAAAATTGAACAGACCGAAAGAGATACGGTTTTGGCCGCCGTCAACAGTAAAGAATATTCAGTTATTGTTATTGCCAAAGACAAACGCCGTCTTCAGGAAAGCTTTCGCCTTGCCGGAAAGCCAGAAATTTTTATTTATGCCGTTTTTGCTGCCATTCTGACCAAATTAATTAAATTACTAGCCAGTAAAAACGTCATTATTGACAAAGAGTATTCTGGTCAAACAAAAATTATTGAAAAGATGATTAAGAATCTTGATGAAAAAATCACCATTACCTGGAAAACAATTGGCAAGAAATCTTTAGCTCATGAACTGGCCTACAAAACTTTTAAAGGAAAACAACGAGCGAATAAACGACTAACTTATGAAGAAATCTGGCCAAAGGCCATAAAAATAGCCGGTGGGTGCTTAAACTCTACGACTTTACGAGAGAATCGGCACTCAGCCCCGGCTTATAAAAAGATAATATCACAAAAGACGAAAAAGTCAAGATATCAAAAGATCGGCTCATGACCGCTTAACTCAGGAATGGTTACCTGGCGATCAGCGATCTCACCGATCCGTCTCTAGATTAACATATAAAGTTGTTTTTTGTGAGAAAAACCTGCCGCAGCAAACAATCTAACAATATAACAATCGTAGCAATGGAACAATGAAGCAATGTTTTATTGGAGAATTATTGAGGAACACAACAGCGGAAACCGGCACCGCATTGTCCTTGAGAATATAAGGTACTATTTTCAGGACAACTTTTTGTAATATTCACACAATTTCTCTCGTAATTTGGACAAGGACCCGGAGTCGGTGTCAAATATTTAGTTGGAAGTGGTTTGCTTTTTATTGGTGTTGCCGTAGGAACCAAAGTACTAGTTGGTCTGGGATTAGCTTCCCATACTCCGCAAGCAATCCGTAGCTGTTTGGCCATATTATCCCAAGCAACAATTCCCATAGCAACATAATACGGTTTATTTGAATTATCATATTGTTTTAAAAAACTCCAACCGGTATCATATTCAGGATTCCAATTAAAGGGTCCGACCGATATTTTATTCGATATATTATCTCTCATAACATAAACCTCTTGTCTTGCCGGCCAAGGTACAATCACGTCATTAGGTGCCGTGAATGAAAAGAATGGCGGTTGATTTAAGTAGTAATCATTTATTGTAATTTTGTATTGGCATGAATTAAAATTAAAATTCCCTGGATCAATCGGAAGCGGTACTTTAGACATAAAAATTGCTTTTATGCTATCCGGGTAGACTTTTATCATAACTGGTTCCATATATTGACTATATTTATTAAAAGTTTGATCTAATATCTGGTTCATAATTGTTTGGATAGAATTTTCCTCTACGTTTTTGCAAGCTCGAGTAGAATATACGCAGCTGGTAATGTTCGCTTGGATTTTGGCATTAGCAACCGAAAAGTAATAATGAATGATGATTGGAATTCTAGGGGCTGCTGTACCATAACCGATCGTACTTGCTATATCTTGTTGTCCTACCAAACTGGCGCTGATTGGTATTCCACATTTTCTGGAAACATTACAATAGGCTTGAACTGCGTTCGTAAAAATTAAGGAATAAGTAGCCGCCGGAACCTCAATCTCAAAATTACTCCCCGCAGGAATCCCTAAAACATAAGATTGCAACTGGTCGATAGAGCTAATGGTTAATTTTGGAGTGCCCTTTGCTTTTGGTTTAAACAGAATTTTCTCTGAAGAATTGAAAAAAACAACCAGTAGTCCGATGACTAAAACCAAGAGTGCCAAAAAAGGGAGAGAGAATAAACTTCCCCGTTTATTAGATTTTTTACTCACAATTTAATAATAAGAATCGGGGGGGGATTTGTCAAGAACCAATTTTTAACACATTTCCCGCCTGCATCCGGATAATTTCCATCTAATTGACAATTCTGGATTTATTGAAGTCGGTATTGGTGTTGGTGTTGATTGATTGGCAGACTGACTTAATAATTTAAAGGTGGAAATAATCTGCTCGATTATTTGCTTATTGACTTCCGAATCGCCCGTACCTTGAACCGGTTCAACCAATATTTCATAAATTTTGTTATTTTTAATCGTCATTATATCGGTGGTAATACCGGCTGGTCCTACCGGAAGATTATCAAGTCTATATGCTTTTAAACCATCGAGTGTTGTTTCTTTAACTTTATTTGTATCCGCATACAATGAAGGATATTGTATTAATATCCCATTCCCGAAAAGTTTTGATGGTTGATCCATAGACAAATTAGCGGAATTGTCTGAAATTACAATACTAATTTTATAAGTTACAGATAATGGAGACTTGTTATTAAAAGAATCCTTTGGATAAATTATAATTATTCCGGGCCATTCCGCTTTTAAAGATGCCGTCCCGCTTCTTACGGAATATAGATTTTCAGGATAACGTATTTCGTATACACCGGTAGCAGAATATGTTTTCCAATTTATCATTTGACCGGCTTGCGTTTGCTCGAGAAATTTTAGGCTGGAGAGAATTTGACTAAAGGCGTTATCAAAACTTCCTTTAGATGCGTTTATTTTTGAAATTTCTAAAATTCTTTGCTTATCGGGATACAAAATATAATAAAACTCAATATTTCCCGCCCATGGATCATAATTTTTAAGAACATATGCCGGTTGACCGGCGATTGTTTGACTTAAGGCTTAAGAGTTATATGGCTTCTGACCCCCGCTAACCTCAACATACCTTTCAACCAATGTGTATTTTTGATTTTCTATATAAGCAGAAAAAGACATCATGTTTTCATTAGGAACGACATACACCGCCAATCCATCAAAAGGAGCGCCTCCAGACATTCTCGTTGATTCAACCGCCATCGTGATAATTCCAACTGAATCACCCATCGGACCACCAATCGCACAACACTGAATTAATCCAGGATGTTTAAAAGAAAAACCATACGTATAGTTTGTGTAAGAATTATTAGTAAAAACTTCGTCAATTTTTAAGGAGGGTGTAGGCGTTTGATTTTGAATAATCGGGGACGGCTTTATTTCCGTTTGTTTTATGTCTTTCGGATTGCGTTCTAAGTGCAGAAAAGAAAATACCTCGGACAAATATTGGGTACAAACCCCACCAACGAAAGGACCTTGATTTGAGGATTTGCAGTAACTTCCAACCGAACATTTAACATTATAGCTCCAATCTCCCCCGCAACTCGAGTCTGTCGAATTTCGAAATTGAAAATACTGAATAAAAACTAAAACCAGCAAAATAAAAATAATTAAAATCCCGATTGCTTTTGGTTTTCTGGAAGAAACAGGAGTGGGTGAAACTGGAATGTTTTCAGAAGTTACTGGCGTAGTTGGTGTTATTTCCGAATCCATATTTTTATTATTTCATCCTCGTTCCCCTTAGTCAATTGCCCATTCTCTCTCTTGTTCCCCTAATTTCCCATATTCTCCTCTAAAAATCCTCTAACTCCCCTTTAAAACTTATTCTCGGGGTAAGTGTTTTACCGCCTCGAAAAGAACTATTCCCAAACTCACCCCTTCGTCGTTTCACTCCTCAGGGCAAGCATTTATTTGTTATCTGGTACAAAACTATTCCTAATGACACCATCACATTTAAACTTTTATTTACCCCAAACATTGGTAATTCCACAATCTCATCCGCTATTTCTAATTACCTATCAAAGACTCTCCTTTACATGTTTCAAACAAAGTCGAAGAACAAATAAGGTTTTACATTCTTAAAAACGCTTTATAAAGTTTTCTGGTTAAGGGGTTAAAGCTTAAACCCAAAGCCTCTAAAGTGAAAACTCCTAAAAGTAAAGAATCGCCTTTTTGACCAAACATAACTGGTGCCGCCCGTTCCACTCCTTCTACCTCATAAAGAGCGCTGCCAACTTTTCTTTTAATGAGTTTACCATCAGCTAAAGAAAATTCTTCTTCTCCCTGCGGTTGAATACCTAGTTTTTTCAGAATTTCTGTGGGTACCACCGTATAACTGGCACCGGAATCAACTAAAAATTTTCCTTCAAAAATCTTTTTCGGATCCGCCGGATTTTTAACTTTTAATAAAACTTGAGTAATCCCCATTATGGTTATATTTTACAATTTCTCCGTCAGTTTGTAAAGAATAATTCCTACCGAAACCATCACATTTAAACTTTTATTTACCCCAAACATCGGTAATTCCACAATCTCATCCGCCATCTCCAAAACTTCTTTACTCACCCCATATGTCTCATTCCCTACGACTATTGCCAAGGGAAATTTGTATTCCACTTTATCATAAGGCACGCTTCTTTCATCCAACTCAACGGCAATAACTTTGATCGTGTCATCCTGATCTGCCGTAGGCAGGGAAGGATCTTCTTTATGCACTTCGCTAGATTCCTCACTCCGTTCGGAATGACATGTCTTCAATTTTTCAATCGCTTCCCCCGCTGTTTTACAATACTCCCATTCGACCCATTCAGTCGTATTAATCGATGCTTTTTTTATTCTGGTATTCGGCGGCGTCAGAGTTTCCCCGCATAAAAAAACTTTCTCGGCAGCAACAGCGTCAGCCAGCCGGAAAATTGATCCCACATTATAAGTATCCAAAACATTGTCCAAAATAATATAAATTGGGTTCTTTTTAATAGATTTTTTTTGCTCTTCAGTAGCAATCGTTGTCCGAAGTTCTTTAGCGTTAAGTTTAAGCATAAGTAAAAATGTTAGAATGTTACAATGCTATATTGTTATAATGCTTGCCGTATAAAGAAGACTAGAAACCTCAATCTAACATTCTAGCAATATAACATTATAGCAATTTATCGCAATTTAGTTTCCTGAAGATTCCAGAGTGAAGACTTTATTTCGAGCGATTAGCGAGAATCAAGGTTTTTACCTTTATATTTTATTGACCCGATTCAAGATTAAAAACCTTATCATAATATTCCCAAAACTTTCCCTGGGCGTTAGCGCAAAGCGAGGCTTCCGCGGCTTTTTGAGCATAAGGATGAATACTCGTTAAAGGAAATTGTTTATAGACAAAACGGATTTGATTCGGATAGGCCTGAAGAATCTGTTCGATTACCGGATAAGCCGCTAAACAAGCCGGGCATTGAAAATCAGAAAACTTAACCAAGGTCACTTTCGCGTTAGCTGGACCTTTTTGAGGATCAGTCGAATAAATATCAATTTTCACCTGTTTGGGATTAAAAGATGCCGGTTGGGATCCTTGCGACTTGGCCGCGTTTTGCAGATCGGCAGAATAGGCACTCACGTTATTCGAACCAGTTCCGGCCAGTTCTTTATCAATCACTTCCTTAAATAAATTTAACGGAAAAACGCCCCACATAAACCGACCGTTAACAAAAAGGGAGGGGGTGCCTGGCAGCTGTAAAGAAGTGGCTTGGTCCAAATCTTGCTTAACATTATTCGCTTGTTCCCCATTATCCAAACATTGATTAAATTTTTGGGTATCCAATCCTAAATCAGCCGCATATTTTTTAAGATTATCAATTGACAAAGGAGATGAAGATGCCCCCGCTGTTGGTGAAATCCCTTTACCCTGAGTATTATCGAAGGGCGATTGCCCTGTTTTCCCCATTTTTTCATTGACCGTTATTCCTAAAAGAAATGAAGCAATCGCGACTAAAATAATAATAATTGGGAAAGTTTTTTGATTCATAATTTCTTTCCTGTCATCCCAAACTTGTTTACGCTGAAAGTGATCCGGAATCTATAATACAAGATTATCAGTTGATCAGAATATCGGGATAAGAGATCGGAAACCGGCAATATTTTACTGATTTACTTATTTGGATTTTAAGATTTATTTTAACTTTCCTTCCAGGTTATCGCTTGTACCGGACAGCTGTCAATTGCTTCCTGAATGGTTTTTTCCTCATCACCCGCTGGGACAATTACTTCTGCTTTTCCGTCAGCTCTTAATTTAAAAGTTTTACCAACCAGAACGGTGCACGTCCCGCATCCGATGCATTTATCTTTATCAACAACTGGAGTTTTCATTGTGGAAATAATAATATCTTAATTGATTCCTTCTGTCAACCCTCGTCATCCTGAACAAAGTGAAGGATCTTCCCCGAAAATGTCATTGCGATCCCGAGTTTACCGAGGGAGAAGCAATCTATTCTTAAGAAAAAGACCCCGCGAAATATTATTTTCTTGGGGTCTCGAACCCTAGGCGTTGGCAGAATCCAGATCAATGCGTACGAGCACTTCTTTGAGCAGCCTCGCTCGTAATTCTTTTTCTGAATATCGCACTCCCGAGAACATGCTTACCCAGTAAAGAAAATCACGCACATCGAACATTTCATCCAACCAATCCCGAATCAGTAATCCTGTCCATTGCCGATACTCATCGGGTGCCGAGCTGTTATAAAGACAAAAACTTCTGCGACCGCCCCTCCTAAGAAGGGTATATTGTCCTTGTCTCAAGAAACCAAGTCCATAACAATACCCTTTCTCTTTCGGGGGTCTTTCGTAAGGGAACTCGCTTTGATAAACCCCTTTTGTTCCTTTCCAATCAATCGTCCATTCCCTCACTCCCCCGGAATACTGTGTTTCTAATCTCAGCTGGATTTTCCTCGGCAGGATATTTACGTCGGAGATAAGCATCCCCAGCCTGCCGTTTTCGTTGGCTGCCAAAACAACCATCCCCTCCGGTCCTCCAGACATGACTTTCCAGTCTGGCCAAAGCCCGGCAACTTTTTCTTTCAGCTCTTCCAAGTCAGTCATTTCCTTCCTCCTTATCGTAATCCTATATTGTTTCCAAATCCCAACTCCCAATTAACCCCATAATTATAACATTGAAAGCAAATATCCATGGGCGCTTGAATCTTTTTTTATACTTACTATATGTTTTTAGTGTCTATCGGCATAAAAAAAGTATAGTAATTCTGTCTTTCAATCCTCATCCCCATAACTCGACTCATAACTCACAACTCACCCCCATCCTTACTCACGCTCCGAGAATACGTGGTGCTTTTTCCCCTTTCAGGTATTTGTATGCTGAAGCCGCCGCAATCGCCCCTTGAGCGCAAGCGCCAATCATCTGGGCAAAGTTTTTTGAATTATCCGTCAAATCCCCGGCCCCAAAAACTCCCGGCAGGTTGGTGCTCATATCCTCACCGACCAGAATATAATTCACTTCATCCAAAGCCACTCCCAGGTTTTGCGCCAAACTGGTTCCCGGCACCGCCCCAATCTCAATAAACACTCCATCAACGGGTAAAATGTTGCTGCCATTATATGGTTTATCCAACTCCACCCCTCCAACCTTATCCTGATTTTGGTCAATTTTTGATTTTTCATCTGTGTCTTTTATTTCTTCTGTTCCCAAGATCTTGATGACATTTGTATTATAGATCACTTCAATCTTTTTATTTTGCAATGCCTCTTCCGTCCAAATCGGTTCGGCTCTTAACTTATCTTTCCGGTAAATGATATAAACTTTGTCGGCAAATTCCGCACCATGAATTGCTCCTGAAACAGCAGCGTCTCCTCCTCCAATCATGGCTACCGTTTTCTCTTTATAAAAGGGTATATCGCAGGTGGTACAGTAGGATATTCCACGACCAAGATATTCAGTCTCACCCGGGACATTTAATTTTCTTCTTTCGGACCCGGTCGCAATTATCACGCTTCTCGCTTCTTGCTTCTGCCCGTCTCTTAAGATAACTTTATATCCAACATCCAACCTTTCTATTTTTTCCACTAATCCATAGACAATTTCACTTCCCAGCTTCTTTGTCTGCTCCAGGGTTTTTTGCGACCATTCAACCCCCGAAACCGATTCAAATCCCGGATAATTTTCGACAGCATGGGCTAAAGTAATTGTCCCCCCCAATTCCTTCCCAATAATAAGATTCTTCAGCCGATACCGGGAAGCATATATTCCAGCCGTAAGACCGGCAGGCCCAAGACCAATAATAATTAAATCATACATGTTTTGATAATTCAAAAATCAAAAGGAGGTTCTAAACTTTTTAATTTTGACTTGAAATTTTGACTTTTAACTTTTAAATTTTAACTTCTTCCAAAAGTTTAAGGTATACTTCTTTTCCTCCAAACCCCACTTGTCTTCCAACCTCTTTCCCCTCTTTAAATAAGATCACGGTCGGAATACTCATAATACCGAATTTACTCGGCGTTTCCGGATTTTCATCCACATTCATCTTCCCCACTTTTACTTTACCTTCAAGCTCTTTTGCCAATTCCTCAATAATGGGGGCTAACATCAAACAAGGGCCACACCAACTTGCCCATGCGTCGACTAAAACCGGCAAATCGGATTTCAAAACCTCTGTATCAAAATTTGCATCGGTAAATGTTTGTTCCACAAGCAATATTTTACCAAATCCTAACCACTAATTACTAGTCCTTAATTTTATGGTAAGATTTATCTACAAATAATCTCGAAAAGGATCTTGACAATTGTAATACATATGTAATACAATATGACTAGGATAAAAATAAGCCAGTTAATTTGGGACGAATGGAATATCGAACACCTTAAAAAACACAAGGTGGAGAAACAGGAAGTTGAGGAATCTATTGAAAAAGTTCACGCGCATCGAAAAGGATATAAGGGTAGAATTGTACTGATTGGTAGAAGTGGAAACAGAATTTAATCAATGGTTGTTGCCAAAGAAGAGTCGAATAAATACTATATAATAACAACTAGAGATGCGGATAAAAAAGAAAGGAAAATATTATATGACCAAGAGAAAAAGTAGAATTCCAAAATTTAAGACAATAGAAGAAGAGGCTAAATTTTGGGACACTCACAGCCTTTCTGATTATTGGGACGAGTTTAAGGATGTTGATATTGTATTTGATCTTCAAAAACCTAAACAAGAAACTTTAATTTTACGCCTTCAAAAAGAGGTTAAAAATAAACTGGAAAAAGTTGCTAAAAGCAAGGGTTTAAGCGTCTCTTCCCTAGCAAGAATCTGGCTCATGGAAAAACTTCAAACAAGCAAGGCTTAATCTGCCAGGCGTTTGCGTTAAATAAAGAGTATCAGTAAATCAGAATATCCGGACAAGAGATCAGTAAAACCGATAATCTGTTTTCTGTTTTACTTTCGAGGCATTCTAGCAATATAGCAATCTAGCAATATAACAATTTCCAAAGTCCTATAACTCTTGACTTTTGGCCTCTTTTATGCTACCATTTATATGGTTAATTAGATTTGCACTTTAAATGATTACGGATTAATTACTCCCAAAGTTAGGTGGCTAATTGTTTATCAATCTTTGGTAAGCAGCTAGGCACCGAACTAGGGTGAGTAAAGAGTGAGTGAGTGAAAAGGAGAAAACGATGGAAACGGGTAAGGTAAAGTTCTTTGACACCCGGCCAGACAAGCGTTATGGGTTTATCCTCGTTGACGGTGGAACCGAACAGTTGTTCTTCCATTACAACGATGGACAGTTCCTTATCGCGGGCAAAACTCAGCCTAAGTTTTCCGATAAGGCGACTGTTGTCTCGCAGGGTAAAACCTACCGTATGGGCGATCCCAAGCAGGACGATCTGATCGTGTTCGAAAGGGCGGACGGACTTGAAGGGCGACAAAGCCTGTCCCTGGGACTTCAAGTCCCGCTACGACAAGTTCGTCGAAATCATCGCCAACCGCCTCGCACCCGTCACATACCGAGTTCTTGCAACAATGAACAACGTCGGCGAACCGGAAAGTGAAGGAAAAGTCGAATGGGAGGGAGACGATCTCGAGCAATTGCGTCGGCAATATCCACGGGTCTCGCACAAAGACGACAAATTCCTTTCTTTCTGGGCAGACGGCGACGGCATCTTTGAAACCCACCATCACTGGCAGAAGAAGAACGCAGCCGGCATCTGGGAATCCTGCGCCGACCCGCGCTAAACCTTTCCACCATCCGCATCACAAATGCACTACGACGCGCGAAACTAGTTTTTGACTTACCGAAAGGTGAATCAAGAGCAAAGCCGCGCGTTTTTTTTGGGAAAAAATTCTGCCGTCAGGCTAACAATATAGCAATATAACAATCTAACAATTGTTTTTGGTAATTATGCCGCCAACCATCCCCCGTCAACATAAATTACCGCCCCGGTAATGTAATCCGCTTCGTCGGATGCTAAAAAGGCTACTGCTGCCCCAATATCTTCCGGTTTGCCGAATCTTCCTTTAGGGATATGGGCAATAAAGCCTTTGGCAACATCCGGATTACCAATGAATTCTTTGGTCATGTCCGTTTCAATTATTCCGGGAGCCACGGCATTGACATTAATTCCTTTTGATCCGCAATCAACGGCCAAATCCTCTGTTAACCCCACTACTCCTCCTTTGGAAGCAACGTAACTGGCTAATCCTCCAAAACCGCCGCCGACTCCTCCGGAGGCGATCGAGGCCGTATTAATAATTTTTGAACCGGGCTTCATCACTTTCACCGCCTCCCTGGCGCAAAGAAATTGACCTTTTAGATTTATGTTAATTATCGAGTCCCACTGTTCGTCAGTCGTCTGATCAATCGAGGTTGCTACTGGTGCGATTCCTGCATTGTTTGCCAAAATATCAAGCTTTCCCCATTTTGCCATTACTTCAGCAAACATTCTAACGACGTCCTCTGTTTTAGAAACATCAGCCTGAACCGTAAATGCTTCGCGTCCCATGGCTTTAATTTTAGCCGCGACCACTTCGGCTTCGTCTTTTTTGGAATGATAATTAATGGCCACGTCAGCCCCCTGCTTTGCCAAGCAGATCGCAATTCCCCGGCCAATTCCCCGGGATCCACCCGTCACTAATGCTTTTTTTCCTGTTAAATCAAACATAAATATTGTTCACCTCCCTTCAATAGTAAGGCAGTGCATCAGAAAATCTGGTTAAGTAAACCCGAGAACAGAATATCAGTAAAATATTACTGATCTCCGATCTCTGATTTCTTATCCTGATAATCTGATCAACTGATAATCTTAATTGGTTCCTATCACCAACCTTGCCTCATTTTGCGCCTTTATCAAGGCATCTTTTGGCAAACAATTAACTTTAGGATTTAATAATTCGTAACAAAAAATAATATTGTTAGCCAAAAGAATTTGTTTATCAACTGAAGATAAAGAATTTAAAACCGTAATCGGGTGAAGCTTCTTTTGACTAACCAGCAGTCGCAAGCTAAAATCCTCCGGATAATTCCAGCTGATTACTTTTAAGCCGGCGCAGTTGCCGTAGGCAACCAATTCCGAAGTCGCTTTAGTGTTCGTCACCAGCCAAATTTCATCAAACCCGTTTTCTTTAATATCTAAAAATCTGGCATAGGTATAAAGACCGTCTTTAATATCCGACCGGACCCCGGGTTCGTGATGAAACTTGCACTCAATCATTATTTTTGACGAAGTCATCCCGAGCGCGGCAATGTCATTGCGAGGAGCCGCAGCGACGTGGCAATCTTCTTTCCATGCAACTATATCAATCTCATGAGTGACACATTTTCCACGAATATAATCATTAGTAACCGTTTTATATCCGTAAGATTCCAATACTCCGGCAAAATATTTTTCAAAAGGAAAACCGGTCGGTCCCAATTCCATAATTGCCTGCTTTAAATGATAGCGCGAGGCCAAGGACGACTTTAATTTTTTAAGCAGATGAAGAATTTCTTTATAAACAACTTTCGTGGGAATGCCGTCGTAAAGTTTTGTCCGCAAATGCTCAACTATTCTATCTTGAAAAACCCCATCCGCTTCCGCCCGCGCCAAAGAGCTTCTGACTTTTTCTTCCTCATACGGTTCATATTCTCCGGCAGCATTCATTACCCTAATTTGAGCAGACATACCTTATTCTACCAGAATACAAACGAGATTATCAATTAATCAGTAAAATCAGGATAAGAGATCAGAGATCTGAAACCAGTTTTTTGCTGATACTCTGTTCTCTGATTTACTTAACCCGATAAACTGATCTACTGTTTTACTTCATATATAATCGTAACAATCTAACCCTTCGAAAATCTCAGGGCAAGCAATTCCTAATTACTAATTACTCTTTACTAATTACTTAATTTGTCCTATACTCCCTCCCAGTTGAACAAAATTGTGTTCAGAACGTTGATTAATAAGGAGGAAAAAGATGGCGTGGGCAAAAACGAAGTTTGAGGAAAAGCAGAAACAGGAAGCTAAGGAACGGAAACAAGCAGCACAAAGAACAGAAGCAATAAATAAATACGGCAAAAACCTGGGCGATGTTTATACCGACTATGTCCAAGGCAAAATCGACCGGCACACTTTCATTGTGGCGATTGTCACAAACCAACGCGGATCATTTAACCAACAAGTAACGGCGACAACAGCGTTGCTTGATGCTATTGACGAACTGATGGAACCGTACAAGATGATGGCAAGCGAAGCTCATTTCCGCACCTCACCGATCTAGACTATCTGGGGCAAGAATGAATCTCGGCTCATCGCAATGAGACGGACTCGCCTTACCCCTTTTTTCTTTTCTCCCCAAAATCCCTAATATCCTCAACCTCCGTTTCCCCAGCAATCAACAATTATCAATCTAGCTAGCATATGTTGCAATTATTACCACGATCGTGGTTAAAATAGTAATATTAATGTCATGATCACTTTCGTATCGTTGTCGAGCTTAAACGGGCAAATTGGAAAAACAACAAAGAAAAAATAAGGATCATCGCTGCCGGTGCAACCGCCGAAAGATAGTTAACCTTACCGTGTCGGTAATTGCGCAGCAATAAGGAGTTGCTGACAACAGAAATTGAGCTTAAGGCCATGGCCAAACCTGCCAACTCCGGCCGTAAAATAATTCCAACACCGGAGAAAACCCGCGCCGCAATCGGAATCCCCATCACGTTATAAAAAAGAGCAAAAAACATATTCTGTTTAATCTTTCCCATGGTTTCTTTCGCCAGCTGGATCGCGTGATTAACATCCCTTAAATCATTCTTCATAATCACAATCCCGCCGGTTTCCAGGGCCACATCCGTTCCCGATCCCATGGCAATTCCCAAATCCGCTTGAGCCAATGCCGGAGCATCGTTTATCCCATCACCAACCATGGCAACCCATCTTCGATGGGAATTTTTAATTTTTAATTTTAAATTTTTAATTATTTCTGATTTCCCCTCTGGAAGTACTTCTGCAAATACATGATCCGCCTCTATTCCGACTTGCGAGGCAATTGCCTTCGCGGTCCGCTGATTGTCACCGGTTATCATGTACAGATCAATTCCCTTTCTTTCCAATCTTTCAATCGCTTCCCGCGTTGTTTCCTTAATTGTATCGGCAACCGCAATTAAACCAGCCAGTTTTTTATCGACAGCAATCATCATTACCGTCTTCCCCTGATTTTCTAATTTTTCCATCTCTAACTCTGTTTCTTTCCCGATCGTAATTCCATTCCCTTTCATCATTTCTCTGTTTCCCAAATCAACCCTGATTTTCCCCATCTTTCCTGACACGCCCTTTCCGGGAATCGCCTTGAAATCTTTAACTTCCTCAAATTTGATTCCTTCTTCTTTGGCATAGTTATAAATCGCCTCCGCCAGCGGATGTTCCGATTGTTTTTCCAAACTGGCGGCAAACTGTAGAATGTCATTCTGAGCCGAAGGCGAAGAATCTTCTACGGGAATAACATCTGTAACAACTGGTTTACCATTAGTTAACGTTCCCGTTTTATCAAAAATAATCGTGTCAATTTTCCCGGCCATTTCAATGGTTCCCCCCCTTTGATTAGAATCCCGTTTTCCGCGCCCTTACCGGTTCCAACCATAATTGCAGTAGGAGTTGCTAACCCTAAAGCACACGGACAAGCGATGACGATTACCGAAGTAAAAGCCATTAGGGCGAAAGACAATGAAGCACCAAGCGCAAAATACCAAATTCCAAAGGTTAAAATGGCTATACCAATAACAGCAGGCACAAAGTAGGCAGATATTCTGTCGGCCACTCCCTGAATCGGTGCTTTTGATCCTTGGGCTTCTTCGACTAAGCGAATGATCTGGGCAAGAGTCGTTTCTCCACCAACCCGATCGGCCATAAATTCAAAACTGCCATTTTTATTTATCGTTCCCCCGATAACCCGGCTGTCAACGGTTTTTTCCACCGGCATACTTTCTCCGGTAATCATTGACTCATCAACCGCCGAGGAACCCTTCTTTATTATTCCATCAACCGGAACTTTTTCTCCCGGTCTTACCAAAATAATATCTCCCTTCTCAACCTGATCGATTGGAATATCTCCCTTATTTCCCTTATCACCCCCAATTACCCTTGCGGTTTTCGCCTGAAGCCCCATCAGTTTTTTTATTGCTTCCGAAGTCCTTCCTTTTGCTTTCGCCTCAAGGAATTTTCCCAGAACCACGAACGTAATTAAAAAGGCGGCGGTTTCAAAATAGAGCTCGGGAATTTTTTGCCCCATTAAACCGATTAAAGTCTTGTTTGCGATATAATATGCTCCATAATTTATAATGCTGTAAAAATAAGCCACGGATGTACCGATCGCAATTAATGAATCCATATTAAAAGTTCTCATCCGCAAAGCCGACCACATTCCTTTATAAAAATCTTTTCCAATAATAAACTGTACCGGGGTGGCAAGAATTAAGGAGACTATTCCTACGAACGGTAATAACGATTTCGCGCCGATTAAACCAGGGAAAAAATCAAAAAGCATAAAATAAATCATCGGAGAACTAAAAATGAGGCTTATCCTAAACTTATTCCAAAGGGCGTTTATTTCTTCTTGCCGCTTTTGGCTTTCAAATTGGGTATTTTTTTCATCAAAAACAGTCGCGGAATAACCGGCATTTTTGACTGCTTGAATAAGGGCTTCTGCCAAAACCCCCTCTCTAGCATTGACAAGGGCTTTTTCAGCCGCATAATTAACACTCGCTTCTTTTACCCCTTCTACTTTTTTTAAGGATCTTTCTATGAGCAGCGCGCATGAAGCACAATGCATACCGGTAATATTTAATTTTATATTTTCCATTATCTACTTCCTCCACAGCTTGACCCACCGCCTCCTCCACATCCGCAGCCTTTTGCCCCCGAAGGAATTTCCGCCGCCGCGGCAGCAACATTATTAGCCGAAGTTCCTGATTTTCCAGAAGACCCCGAATTCCCCGATACATCAACTACTTCTATCACCCCCGAGACCATCCCCATCCAACAGCTGAATCGGAATTTTCCTGCTTTTGTCGGCGTAAACTCCTTAACGCTCACTTGACCATTGGTTAAAGGAATTGACCCTTCAAATAGGCTGTTGGAAATAATCGCATTCGTGCAGCCGCTGGTTCCGGTATCGGTAATTTCCCAGTGGACAGGAACTCCAGCCTTTACTACAAATTTATTCGGGGTGTATCCAGTTGAGCTGGCATTCATTTTTAATAATTGTTTTCCGTTTACTACCGGAGCCAAACCCTCAACCGCGGCGGCGGACTGCACTTGCCCATTAGCCCCTGTATTAATATTAATTCCTGCAGGAACAGTAACTCCTAATACATTTAATTGATTATTGATGTTGAATAGTGCAAACATCAATACCAAAGCCCCAGCAACTTTTGAAAATACAACTGCGTTTGAAGAATTACCCATTTTGACTGACGAATAGCCAATTGCTAATAATCCCGGCGCTGTTCCTAAGGCAAATAAGGCCATAATTAATGCACCCTGAACCGGATTTTTTGAAATTAATGCTAAGCTTTCCGTAGTAATCGTAAATCCGCAAGGCAATAAAATCGTCAGCGCCCCCATAATTAAGGGCATTCGCTGATTCATCGCATTTTTGGTTAAAGATTTTGGCAAACCAATTTGGAAACCGCTTAAAGCCTTCACACCAAACATTTTTAAGCCATTTAAAATCATAAAAACAGAGACTCCAATCACCAGTAAAGCATTAAAAAGCGGAGACATTTGAAGCTGGTTACCAACGATTCCTAATAAAGCCCCCAAAACCCCATAAGCCCCCAAACGCCCCAAATTAAAAAGCAAATGAGGGGTCATTGATTTGCCTTGCCACGATTGAGACATCGAAAGGACAATTCCCCCTGTTAAAGCAGCGCAGGTTGAAAAACCGGCCAGTAAACCAAAAAGAAAGAAGGCTGGCAAGGCCGAAGAAGAAGAAACATTTACCAAACTGGAAAAACCTAATTGATTTAACAGAAGAAAGATTGCAAAAACCAAACCCGCAATCGCAATGGAAGTAATCTTTTCCTGATTATTGCTTTCAGGTTCAGGGGGGTTTCCCCCGATTTGACACGAATAACCCATTTCTTTTAATATATCATTCACTTGTTTTTCCGAAGGTAGATTACTTTCCCCAATCAACTCCACTTCTCCTTTAGGGGTTGAGGCTTTTGCTTGTTTTACCCCCGGCAAAGCAATAAGTTTTTCCTCAATCAGCAATTCGCATGAACCACAATGCATTCCCTGGACTTTGTATGTTGTTTTTTGCATTTGGTTTAGTTGTCATTCCCGACCTGATAGCAGTTCGAAGAACTGATATATCGAATCTTCGATTCGCTATCGGGAATCAATATAAATAATCCTATTGTTTGTATAGTTCCCCGCTTTCGCGAGGATGACCTGCGGGTCACTTTTTCTCTTCAAAAACTTCCATTATCTCTTTCAAAACCCGCGCCCTCTCTTTTTCGTTTTTACTTCTAATCGCATCAGTAACACAACTGTGCAAATGATTATCCAAAATAAGTTCATTTACTTTTTGAAGCGCGGAAATCACCGCCTGGTTTTGTCTAATAATATCAATACAATATCTTCCCTCTTCCACCATTTTCTCATTAGCCTTTAAATGGCCAATCAAATAATTCATCCGGTTCTTAACTTTATTGTCTTCCATTGGAGTTTTCAAATTTCAAATTGTAAATTTCAAATTAGTTTATACCCTCCCCCAGGGGGTTGTCAAGAGAGAAAAAGCGGGGGTTTTACTAAAAACTAGTAATTCCCCCACCAACAGGTTATCCTTTTTTCCAACTTAACCCGCTTTCGACATAGAGTTTTTCGTACCTTTTTTGCCAATGAGCAAGTGCAAGCTTTGAGCTTTTTCCTGGTAATGTCAGAGTCGAATAGTTCTGAGGAAACCAAAGAGAAAACATACGATGGACCGAAACAATAAATTAATCGAACAGGAAACGTCCACCTCCTTACTATTTTCTTTTGCGTACAGTAGTCAAAAACAGAACGACTTTCATCAATGCGGTATTCATTCATTGGAAATGGCAATACCACTACCATACCGGTCCCAAAAACATGCAATGAAACAAACAGATTGGTATTGGGCGACATTCCATCCAGCTGGCTAACTCCAAATACATCATTTCTCCCCCCTTCTTATTGGACACCCTTAGGGTGTCCTAGCTTGACACCTTCTGTAAATCAATGTTCTGGATAGTTGTTTCGAAGCGATTGTAACAGATTTCAAATTAAAAACAAATAAAAAATATTGATATACTTCAATAATGACTTATGAAATTGATCAATCAGGGAAAATAGAACAAACAAGTATTGATACGGTTATTGCAATTACTAATAGTAATCAATACGCTCTAATTTTTAATAAAACTAATAAAAGAAGATTGGTATTTTCGATATTAATTGCTCTTATCATTAAAAAGGCAGGAATCAAACACAAAGTAATAATTGATAATGAATATCTTGGTCACGAAAAATTTATTGCTGAAAGAATAAACAAGACTCTCGAAGATTTAAAAATAAATAATCTGCCATCAATCCAATTCGGTCATATTGGTAAAACTTCCAAGGCTCATAATTTAGCAAGAAAGGTCGGTAATAGAAAAATTAAAGCAGATATGAATATTAGATTAGAAGAAATTGGGGCTCTGCTTTTAAAATCAAAAAATCGGCTGAAGACCGCTTAACTCAGGACTGATTACCTGGAGGTCAGCGATCAAACCGATCTATTTTTAGAATAACATATTCTTGGTTTATTGTCAATAAAAAGGGC
>PFLE01000005.1 GCA_002784465.1 Candidatus Shapirobacteria bacterium CG_4_10_14_0_8_um_filter_39_15 | reverse complement strand
GAATGTCTGGATTTCAGGTAATTTATTGATTTCACCTGCATCGACAATTCCCATCTTAACTAATCTATCTCGATCTTTTGCAAAAGCCTCTGGGCTAATAGTGTTGTGATATTTGAATGAAGCAACTAAATCTTTTTGAATTGGGCCTTGAATTTCTGGCGCTTTGAGTGCTTCATCGTCAACTTGCATGCGATCTCTTTGGATATCGTCACCAAATCCTCTTACAACTTTTCTAAAATTGTCACCGTCTTTTAACGCCACTAAATTTCCTGCACGTTGGTTAATCGCAGATTTTACGCCATCTTGATACATTTCAACTGTTGCATCATCTACTTCAAACTGGGGGAGTTTGCGAAGAACCTTAGCTTTTAAAAATTGGTTTTCTTCTAATGCATGGGCAAACTGGAGAGTTTTTGCTCGTACATATTCTTCCTTTTGTATATTCCTTAGCCCTTTTAATTTAAACTCTGACAAAGCGGATACTTGTTTTACCGCATCAGTCATAAATACTCCATCTTCAACCTTTTGGTCAATGAGAGTATCCATTCTTATGGCTTCTTCCATAGCCATATCTATTGCGCTGACTTTTCTTGGCCAAAAAGTTTCTGTGCGAGTGTTCGATATTTATTTCGTTCACCAGCTCTCTCATCTTGCTCAAGAAGGGATTGATCCAAGATAAGATTCCTTGCAGGTTCTGCCCCTGCTTGCTCTATTTCTATTTGGTCTACTAATGGTGTTTCTGGCGGCATAGATTTACCCTAACTCTATAATGACTGTATATTACAATATTTTCGTTGCGTTAGCAAACAACAAAATCAATGTTTCATCAAATGCTGTATTTTCCTTGTCTTTTCAGCTACAATATAAGGGAGAAAATGTTCTGTTTTCCGCGCATGGGTTGGGTGGGGCAAGGACACTATAAAATTCTTTCCTTGCTCGAACGAAGCGAGAGACAAAATCGCGCGCGAAAAAAATAACGGAAGCGTGGCGGGTGAACACATTCGACAAGCTCAGTGTAAAGGCGCCGCGCTGAAGTAGCGAGCCGTGCGGAGTGAGGCGAGCTAACACTTTAACAATTTTGTTTGAAATACGTTCGAATTTTTCCAAAAACGAGCACCTAGTATTTTAAACTTTGTCGTCTAACAACCATTCGTATATCGGCAGGACTTTTATGTTTTTTCCTGCAAATTCTATTTTTTCTTTTTCATCTTCTGTTATTATTATTCCAGTAGTCTTTTCAACTTCCTCCATCGCTTCTGATAAGGCTTGTAATTCCCTTTGCCGGGTGTTTGGGTCACCTATTATTGATTTTGAAACCTGTATGAAAATTTTCTTTGATGGCAGATAAAAATCAACCTCGTGGTCTTTTTTGGTTTTATAATAGTAAATTCCTTCATTTTGCAATCTTCTTAGTTTAAGAAAGACGGTATTCTCTAAAAGTCTGCCCTGGTTTTTAGAAAAAGAAAAAGCCACGGATTTATCAAGACCGGTGTCGATACAATAAACCTTTTTATTGGCGATCTGTTGTTTCTTTACAGAATAAGCGTAGCGGTTTATTACAAGTAAAAGCCAGCTCGCTTCCAAATAGTCTATATAGCTTGAAACAGTATTAACACTACCCAGTTGGAGCAGTTCTTTCAACTTATTGTAAGAAACCAAGGTAGAAATGTTGCTTAGAAGGTAAAAAGATAGTTCTCTTAGGGGTTTTGTTTCCGCTAACTTATAACGTGAACCAATATCCCTGTTTATAATATCGCTATATAGGTTTTTGTTAACAGGAAGTTGTGGGTATTGCAAGGATTGAGGTATCCCGCCCTTTTTTAAATAATCTGCAAAAGTCTTTTTAAGTTTCCCTTTTTGAACAGTAGTCAGCCTTGTTAAATCCGGCACTTCTACTTTATTAAATGTTAGGTACTCTTTATAGGAAAACGGAAACAGTTCAATCGGTATGTATCGGCCTGTTAATTTTGTACCAAGCTCTTTAGATAAAAGCGATGCATTTGATCCGGTTATATAAAATTTGTAGCCTCCGTTTATCATCCGATTAATAAATCGTTCCCAACCCTCAATGTTTTGAATTTCATCAAACAAAAAAGTCTTTTGATCTCCAAATAACTCTATAAGTAATTCATGGAGTTGGGAAAAGTCGGCAGCAGTGAAGGTTAAAAATCTTTCGTCTTCAAAGTTAACATAGAAATAATCACCTTTGGGATATAATTTATGGGCCAGTTGGGATAATAACGTTGACTTACCTACCCGGCGCAACCCCGAAATCACTATTGAATAGGGCGTGTTTTTAAGTTTTGAAATTTTAGCGAGTTTTTCTCTTTCTACGCCTAAATCTCTTTTTAAAATTTCTTCTCGTTGTTCAAAAAGTAATGTCCGTATCTCTTCAATAGTTTTCATTTATAATGAAATGATATCACAAAATGTTTTCATTGTCAATGAAATAATTGTATGCTTAAACCGGTTATAAAAGGTGGTCTCATCATATAAAATAGAGGTTGCTAAATCTGAGGCGAAACTCATTGTTTTTCCTCCTTTTCCTTAAAGTGAGAAAAGACAGCGATAAGATTGGCTTTTTCTTTGTCAAACTCGGTTTGAGTTTGCGAGGATAAGGCAAGTCTGAAAAAGGGTTTTAAATGAAATAAATTTTAATATCCACTTGAGGGCAATTTTTGGTTATTTTGGAATTTCAGATCGTCCTTCAGAAAAATTTTTCAACGAAATAGAAACCCTTGTAAAATGAGGGGTAAGACCCCTAATGATAACGGTACAAATCCATTGACAGTACCTTGATTTTCTGCTATGAAACTTCATCAGAAATTATTAGTGACCTGAAAACTAATTGAAAGAGAAAGCGTGGGAAATGATGATAAGCCGATTATTGCCGTTATTATCTGGAACCGATTAAACCAGGAAATGAAATTGGAGATTAACTCGACCATCCAAAATTAAAGCCGTGGCGAATTCTGCAAATACCGACGCTCTTTACTATCTTCACTAATAAATTGTCTCTTCATGAATAATTTGATAAAATTAGATGGTTTTGTTTTAAATGATTGCCTATGGATCTGTAGCTCAGTTGGCTCGCACTAAAAAATTTGTTCGCAAATTTTTCAGTGTAAAAGCGTTCGGTTTATACAATATGTTTGATTGATCGCTTAGCTCAATGGTAGAGCGCTTCGTTTACATCGAAGAGGTTGGCGGTTCAAATCCACCAGCGATCACAGTATTATCAAGAAGGTCAGGGGTCCGAGACCTCTCAGATCCACAAAATTTGATATAATAGATTAAGTTTTGCCAAGATAAGCTTATTTGGGTTCTCGCTTATGCTCGAATCTATCTAAGCTTGACTTGGCTAACTTCGTTAGCCAAGATAGCCAAGGTAGTCACGGCGGGGCTCTGAAAAAGCTCAGATGAGTGTGCAACTCACTCTCTTGGCACTAAAAAATTGTTTTGACAATTTTTCAGTGTAAACAATAAATAATTAGTCGTAACTAATTTTCAGTGTAAACACCTTTGCGTTTACGCAGAAAACTTTCAGAAGAAAATTATTCTGCGGTGGTAATTCAGTGGTAGAATGCTTCCTTGCCAAGGAAGATGTCGCCGGTTCGAGTCCGGTCCACCGCTCATAATACCGGGTCGTCTAATGGTAGGACAACAGACTTTGGATCTGTTTACTCCAGGTTCGACTCCTGGCCCGGTAGCCCTTGACTTTTCACTTAATTGGTGATATGCTTATTAACATAATACAGATTTAAGTTAATAAATCTGTTTAGATTTGATCAGGTTTTGATTAGTTAAGATAAAGATACCCTCACGTTTTTTAACTTCGTATCTTTCTGCTAGTTGGAAACGCTTTCTCATTTAGACAGTTTTATTCACTTAATTTTAGTTTTGAAGAAAGGAGGCAATACTTATATGGCAAAAAGATTATTTGTAGGGAATCTTCCTTACGAAACAACTGACGCTCAACTTTCAGAACTCTTTGCGAGTGCTGGAACTGTGAGTTCAGCGACGGTGATCGTCGATAAATTTACTGGTCGCGGTAAGGGGTTTGGGTTTGTAGAGATGTCAAAGGATGAAGAAGCGGATAACGCAATTAAAACCCTTACGGGGGCGACTTTAAACGGCCGAAATATTGTGGTTAACGAAGCTCGTCCGAGAGAAGAAAGACCAATGGGAAATCGGTAAATTTAATTAGATTAAATTGCAAAAGACCTTCGATTTACTCGAGGGTTTTTTGTTGGTATAATGATGGTTATTGCCGTGGTGGCGGAATTGGTAGACGCGCAGGACTTAAAATCCTGTGGTAGCAATACCGTGCCGGTTCGATTCCGGCCCTCGGCACCACGGAGAGTGGCGCAGTTGGCTAGCGCGCGCGCTTTGGGAGCGCGAGGTCCCGGGTTCAAATCCCGGCTCTCCGACTGAAACGCGGGATTAGTTGAGCGGTTCAACATCAGCTTTCCAAGCTGAGAAGACGAGTTCGACTCTCGTATCCCGCTCTAAAATAAATATTTGAATCCTTGATTTGATTATCAGAAGATAGTAGGATAATTTTATGTTTAGTCTAATATTACGTTCTGAAGCTTGGTGGAAAAGAAATAGAGAAAAAAATAAGGGAGTGGTATTTTTCTTATTTGCGCTAGCTTTAATTACCACATTAGTTGTATTGTATTTTACAGTTAGAAGTTATTCGTAAATCTTCGTCTAAATTTAGAAGTTATTCTATACAGCAATCAACCAGTTTTTTTACCAGAAGACCTAACTTGGAAGAAAGGCTTTTTGTGTCTTTATCTTCATTGTTAACTTGATTTTCATCAATTTTCGTGACATTTTTAACATTAACTAGTTTTAAATTTAATCCCCAAAAAAGCGAATACAGCTCATAAGCTTTTTTGAAAAAATCTTGCGCTTCCTTTTTATTGCCCTTAGTTTGTTCTTTTGTGCCCACTTCCATTAATCTCATTGAAGCAGCCAATAAATGTTTAGAAATGCACCAAACTTCACCTTCATAATCTTTAATAATTTTCTTAAGAAGTTCTTTGCGCATTTCCCGGGCTTCTCCAAGCAAATCATAATACACGGTTTTATCAGTTTTCGCGCCGGTAAAGAAAAAGTGCTCTTCAATCGAAACCAAGTTCATGATCGCGATCGATAAATCTTCGTCTGAAGACAAGTCAAGTTTGCCTTTTTTGGCCTCATTGGCTTTTTTTATTAGTTTTTCTATGTCTTCTTTAGTCGTCATGGTTATTTAGTGATAAACCCAAATATAAAGCTTAGAACAATCAATGGCGCAACCGGAAGAACAACTTTTTCAAAGGGAAAATGGGAATGACCGTCATTTTTCTCTTTAATTTTTTGATAGGGGAATGTCTTGTTTTTTGTTGCCAGCCAATTTAATGTCCAGGCAGATATCGAAACCGTTAAACCACCAATCCATAAACCGGTAATGGTATCATTAATTCCCAGCCATCGGGATAGTCCAACTCCAGCCCCAACCGCCACTGTACAAACCGGGCAAAAGGCAAATGCGTTTGTCAAAGAAAGAAGATATAAAGAAAAAATAATTATTAATGTTTTCTTCATAGAAGAATATTATCTGATGATTGTTAAACAGTCAACCAGAAAAGTGTTTACACTGAAAAATTGCGAACAATTTTTTAGTGCTCGTTTTTGGAAAAATTCGAACGCATTTCAAAGAAAATTGTTAATGTATTAGCTCGCCCCGCCACGGCGGGGTTCGCTACTTTCGCGCGGCGCCTCTACACTGAGCTTGCGAATGTGCCCACCCGCCGCGCCTCCGCTATTTTTTGCGCGCGATTTTTTGAATTTAATAGTGTCCTTGCCTTACCCTCCCGTGCGCAGACACAATGAA
>PFLE01000016.1:20893-21619 GCA_002784465.1 Candidatus Shapirobacteria bacterium CG_4_10_14_0_8_um_filter_39_15 | reverse complement strand
CTCGGCCGGGCTTTCTCCTTTTAATGTTGCCAGCTCATCAGGGACTTCTGTTATGAACATCGCGGCCACGGGTTTTGTCGGCATCGGGACGACCAATCCGACAGACAAACTTACGGTTGCTGGTACTACAGACATTTCAGGTCATGCCGCAATCGGAGCAAATGCTTCGGTTAACAGTAGTTCATTAATCTACCCTACTTCCGACATTAAATCGTTTCTTATTCTTGAAGAATCTATATCGGAAGCCATACCAGACTACCGTATATCCACAGGCTTATCTGATTATATGGAGATTAATCCTAGCAGCGTCATGGATCACAATTACTTCTACCCTCTAAACGTACATGCAAAAACAAAATCTACTAACAGCCAAAATATCTTTGAGATCACAGGAGGAAGAATAAATGTTGAGCATTCGGGGACGGGCAACGTAGGCGGCCTTACCGGCTTTATTGTTAGTCCGTATAATATGAGTTCTGGAAACATAACCTCTATGGCAGGAATCTTGGTTAACGGTGCAAAGAATTACGGCACCGGTACAATAAATAATTACAGAGCAATTAACATTGGCCCTCCCAGCAATTACGGTACAGTTCTTAACAACTACGGAGTTCAGATAGCAGATCAATCAGGAGTAGGATCAACTGCCTCGTTCAATATCTACTCTGACGGTTCCAACTCAAAAAATTATTTCGGTGGCAACGTCGGCATCGGGACCACCAGTCC
>PFLE01000016.1:0-20845 GCA_002784465.1 Candidatus Shapirobacteria bacterium CG_4_10_14_0_8_um_filter_39_15 | reverse complement strand
GCTCATCAGGGACTTCTGTTATGAACATCGCGGCCACGGGTTTTGTCGGCATCGGGACCACCAGTCCCCTTGAGAAACTTGATGTTTCGGGAAATGCCACGGTTTCAGGAAATCTGACTTTAGCTGGTGGAGCAAGAACGATTGCCGGTCGTTCCATGAATTCTTTGACTTTGGGAGATGCTTCAACTGGCAACCTTCAGTTCTACTCTTCTTCTAACTATCTCAATTCCTCTGGTAATCTGGTTTTGGCAGGAACTAGTGTTACCGCTTCTTCGGCAACCGTCACTGCTAGCACTTTCAGCGGGTCAGGTGCCAGCCTGACGAGTATCCCGGAAACAGCCATCACCGACGGTTCGCTCTTGGCCCGGGTTGGCTCAACGGAAACCATTGCCGGCGCCTGGACTTTCAGCGCCGAACCCATGCTTTCCGGATCGGGCCGGCACACGCGGGCAATTACCCTTTCTCCCGAGTACGCCGGCGCGGTCTTAACCGCTTTCTACGGCGCCAGTACCGATACTGCTATCACCGGCAGCATGACCTCGGACGCTTCTCCGTCCGCGGCACTTATGCGCACCCATTATTCCTGGACCTCTACCACGACCACGCCCTTGCAAAGTTACACCGTGGCCGTGCGCGTCACTTTGCCGGAAGATTTTGACGATTGGACCACCAGCAATGCCGTGCAGATTGACTACAACACCCTCGCTTTGGAAGCGGCTAACAACGACTTGAATATCTATATTTACAATTCCGCCGGCACCTCGGTCTATTCCTCAACTGGCAATGTGGTTGGCACTTTGGACGGTTGGACAACCAAGAGTCTAGCCAAAACCGATGTTTCCACCAATTGGAACGCGACCACTAAAACCGCGGTCATCTATCTGCGCCTGCAGGCAATGAACAATTATCACACCCTTATTGGTGATATTAAATTGAATTATTTATCAAAATGGTAACAGTCCAAATCTATGAAATATTACATTGATTCATTGTTTCATTGCTAAGATATGAAATATTTACAACTTAACGATATTGATTGCTATAAAAGGTCTTTACAGCTTTCCAACTATGTTTGGGAGATTATTATTAAATGGGATTATTTTGCGAAGGAAACGGTGGGAACGCAGTTTACTCGCGCGGTGGATTCCATTTCAGCTAATATCGCCGAAGGTTTTGGACGTTACAGCTTTGGCTCTTTGAAGGAAGCTTGTGACTGGACACAAAAATCCTATCTACGGAAACTAATTTCTAAGGAGCAATACGATCATATTTTGGCTGAACTTCAAGCTTTGCCAAAGGAAGTAAACCAGTTAATTCAATTTACTAACGAAAGATTAAAGCAATGAAACAATCGAACAATGAAGCAATGAAAGTCAATAAAATTTTAGTCTTTGGCGTGGTTTTAATTGTGGCAGCGGCCATTTATACCGCAGGAACTTCCCAACAGATTTTGGCCCAAGGTCTGGTCGAGCGGATTGTTAACTTAATTAAAGGCACTTATGAGGAAGGTTTTAGAATGGCAGATGATGAAGGTCAGCGCTTCTTGTATGTCCGGGAGACACCAAACTATATTGCCTACACTGGTAATAAAGCCGATTATGGTTCTCATATTGTCAGATTAGAAAAAGATGGCCAGGCAATTGAGTATTCTTTTGTTGAGCTTAGGAAAGTTTTCCGTCAAGAAGCGACGGCATCAGCTGACTTAACTGAAGAACAAAAAAAAATAGTTGAAGAGTGGCAGCAAGGACTTGGAGAAATCCAGGAGGGCTTGGCGAGTGTTTCTGGAAAAATTAAAGAAATCGAAAAAGAAACTCGAAAAATCGTCATCCAAAACCAATTAAGCGAAGGGCCGATTATTGAAAAAATCGTCAAATACGAAGGAATTGCCAACAATACTGATCTGGCTTATCGCCTAATTCCTCAAGGTATCAGCGAAGAAATTATTTTAAAAGAACTCACCTCTACTCGTCCAATTCAAGCCCTTTCTTTTGTTTTTGAAATCAACCCGCTTGGCTTAAGCTTTAAGGATGTTGGCAACGGCGTTTGGTATTTTTATGATGCCACCGGGGAAGCTTGGTTGAGATTCCCCAAGGCTTATGCCATGGACGCTGACAAAAAATTTACCAACAATGTTTCCACCCAAATCACTAAAAATCTGCTGATTATTACTCTTAATGATCCGGAGTGGCTTAATGATTCCCGGCGTCAATTCCCAATTGTTATCTATAATGCCATTGAGTTGATTCCCGACAAGAGAGGCGAATATGCGCCTAAACCCAGCGCTGAAGGAAAAACTGAACAATGAAAAAAATAATTACTATTTGCATAGTAGTTTCTTTATCTTGACATTTAATTCATACTTATATTATAATAGTTTCAACTATCATAGTTAATGATATGTATATATGATAACTAAGTTTATAAACCGTAAAAAAGAAACTTCCTGGCTTGAGGAAAGTTATAAAAAGGCTAACAGTGAGGGACAACTCTTAATTATTTATGGTAGAAGAAGGGTTGGTAAGACAGAACTTGTCCGCCATTTTATAAAAAATAAACCCCATATCTACTATTTAGCTAGTCGGGGTACTTCGGATCTTCACTTACAAACAGCGGTAAATACTTTTACCCAAGGATTTAACGATACTCATTTTTCCACTACGGCGTTTTCTACCTGGCGGGATTTTTTTGACTATCTTGGCAAGGCAACAAAAGACTTAAAAGAGCCTATGGTACTTGTCTTTGATGAATTTCCCTTTATGGCCCAATCAGACGAGGCGATGTCTTCTTATTTTCAATATGGATGGGACATGTGGTTAAAAGATCGCAAAGTGGTAATGATACTGATGGGGTCAAGCATTTCAATGATGTATAAGCACACGCTAGTTTATAACGCTCCACTTTATGGAAGACGGACAGGTCAATGGCTTCTCGAGCCTTTTACATTTACCGATGTAAAAAACTTTTATCCAGACAGTCCTTTTGAGAACACTTTCCCCTTATATGCTATTTCCGGGGGTATTCCGGCGTATTCAAGGGTTTTTGATGGGCAAAAAGACCTTCGACAAAACATTATAAATTTCGTTCTTCCTGAAGGGAGTTTTTTGACAGTTGAACCTGAATTGCTACTTTCTGAAGAGTTTGAAGACCCAAGATCCTTTATTGGGATACTCAAAGCGATTGGTTTAGGGCGAACAAAGTTTTCTGAGATTGTACAGGCTGCTGGTGTTCCAACAACAGCCTTGCCCGGATATCTGAAGACTTTGATACAGTTACGTTTAGTTAAAAAAGAAGTGCCTGTTACCGATAAACTACCGGAAAAAAGTAAAAAGGGTACATATTCGCTTTCTGATGCCTTTCTGCGATTTTATTTTAGCTTTATCTTTCCTAATCTTAGCCTTGCTAAAAGCCCTGACTACAATAGTCTTTTTGCAACTCACGGAGATATCCTTACTAAACTGGTTGCTAAGTTCTACGAGGATACCAGTGACGAGTTTATCAGGAAAGCTATCGACGAAAATAAACTTCCTCATTTTGAAAATATGGGTAGGTGGTGGAATAATAATACAGAAATAGACTTGGTTGGACTTAACGAACAGGACAACTCAATTCTTTTCGTTGAGACAAAATGGAACAGTAAACCCATTGGAACAGAAGTGCTTAACTCACTAAAAAACAAATCCAAAGAAGTTGTGTGGGGAAAACCTGGGAAAAAAGAATACTTTGGATTAGTTGCCAAGGGTGGATTCACCCACGAACTTATTAAACAAGCAAAACAAGAAAACGTTTTACTTATACAGGAAGATAAAATACTTAAGTAAAACTAAAATTATGGCAAAAAGATTTAGAAAACCACCCAAACGATCGATCCTTATTTTCCTCTTAATTCTAGGGCTTCTTTTATCCTTTTTCTTATCTTCCCAACCAAAAGTTACCCAGGCCCCAGTAGTGAAACCTGTAATCGCCGGCCTGAAAGAAGGAGCAACGGAAATTGTTTCCAAAAGAACAGAAAACGCCAAGGTCTTCGATAACCAAAATGGCACGCAGACGCATATCGTTCACGGCGGTCCGATTCACTACAAAGACGGAGATAATAATTGGCAGGAAATTAATACCAATATTCAGCCCTCATCTGCCAATGACGCCGGTTTTGAAATGACTAAGTCAATGTATAAAGCCTGGTTTAAGAAAACTTTCGATACCCAAGGCATTGTTAAAATAGAAAAAGAAGGCAATTCTATTTCTGTTTCCCCCGGTGACCTAAATTGGACAAATGATAATGGTTTAAAACAGCTTATTTCTACGCCTCAACCGGTTAAAGGAGAGGCAAAAGAAACCGAAATTACTTATAAAAATGCCTACGGCGAAGGGTTGGATTTTATTTATCAGACCTATGGCATAAAATTGGAAAAAAGACTGATTATCCCGGATTTTAAGGTTTTGCCTAAGCCAAATGAGGAAATCTTAAACGGCAAAAATCCATCAATCGAATTAAATCTTTCTTTTGAAACAGACGCGGCAGTGCAAATTTATATTGATGGCAAACTTTGGAATCAAAAAACCGTCAAAACCCAAAACAAAATCGAATTTAAAAAAGACGGCAAACTCCTTTGGTATTTCGCCCCGCCGGAAGCTTGGGACAAAGTCGAAAATAGAGTCGCCGGTTCGGTAATTTTAAATAGCAACAAAGATAATAAATATACTCTTTCTGTCCTCTTTCCTTTGTCGTGGCTGGCGACGAGTCAGGGCGTGGTGACGATTGACCCGACGAACTACTATGCCAGCACGACAGATGGAGAAATCAGCGGATATGATCCCACATACGCAACGGCACGAAGTACATCAATTGCGTTTAATTCTGATCCTGCAAGTACGAAAGTCGGTCAAAAAACTGGCTTTAGCGTCCTCCGTATGTTTCTTGAGTTCAACACGGCAGGCATAACTGACACCGACGCGGTCGCTCAGGTCAACTTATACCTGAGAACGTATAGGGACAATTCAACAACCGACTTCGATATTCGTGTCCATGATTATGCCTGGACAAGTCCTCTGGCTTCGACAACACAGGAAACAGACTATGATGGAGCTCTGGCAAGCACCTACGACGGTCTATTTGCCAACTCATCAGCATATCAGGCCGGTTATATGGCTTCGGCCAATCTGAAGACAGACTGGGTCAGCAAAACGGGTATTACTCAGTATGTATTGCTCAGCGCAGAGGACGTTAGTAATTCTCAGCCAACAGATGATGAGTATGTCATGTTTTATACTGCCGATGGTGGGAACACAGACTTCAATCCCTACCTCGCCATCACGACCATCACACCTTCTGTTGCGCTGACCGGCACAGTCACGACCGCCAACGAAGCTGACATCGTTGCTGGCGGCAAGACGATTATCCTCACAGTCACCAACGACACCTGGGTAACTGCTGGCGCGACCTTCGATGCACAGCGCCAGAACATCATCAACGGCATTGACTCTGCGCAGGCCGAGGCCACAGGCTGGGATGCTGAAGTCAAGGCGAAGATACCGGTCACAGATGTCGTGCGCACGTCTGATACCGTCGTCACGATCACGCTGTCCGCCGAGGCTGCCTATAACATCACGGCGAATGAGACAATCACGGCAACCGTTCCGGCGACAGCATTGACGATAGCTGCCGCTCGTGTTGCGTCGCCGACGTTCACTGTTACCTATATAGCCAACACTGCTCCTTCGGCGCCGACAACCCTTTATGTTAATGAAAGCGCCAGTGGCGCTCAATCAGGTGAAAATAATCCGGTGGCGGTTGGCGACTCCACCCCGGTTTTTTTGGCAGTATACGCGGATGCGGATACCGGAGATATTGCCAATAAATATGAAGTGATTGTCTATTCTGATTCTGGTTGTACCAGTCTGGTTTGGGATTCAGGTAGTGCTGGAACCGCAATGACCAACTGCACCCAAGGAAACCGCTGTGGCAATATTGACTTTGCGGGCACAGCCCTGCCTTTTGACGGCAAGAAATATTACTGGAAAATCAAATATTGGGATGATGGCCTCGCAGAAGGCACCTATTCCGACTGCACCGCGAACTTCACCGTTCTCGGCCCTAGCGACCAGATGCGGCACGGCAATTACTTTTTCAATAAAAAAACGGAGGGAGTGTTTAGTTGGTAAACCCATGACTATGAACTGGCAAAACCGGTAAAGCCGGTTCAGAATTCCCGTGTTTGGAAAGATACGCAAGGGTTTAAGTTCCTGGTCCAATGGTCAAATCTTGTTCTTCTTCGTTATCTTATCCGTCTCGTTACCGCTGATTTACCAAAATCCGAATACCGAAGGATCAACCAGCTTAATGACGCAATCCGCTCGGCCATCAGAAATCTCGAAGAAGGTTGGAAAAGAGCGACCACTAGTGAATATTTAGAATTTTTAGGCTTTAGCCAAGGAAGTTTGGAAGAAGTCCACGGTGATACCAGAGAACTGGCGGAAGATGGTTTCCTTCCCTCAAAACCCGGTTCCAGTCTAGCGGATCTAGGAATAGATCTAAAGGAATTTAATGGAAAGTTAAAGGAAACTAGAGGAAGCTATGATTATATTCCTCTAAATCTCCTTTACAATCCTTTAAAATCCCTTAAGTCCACGGATATCACCTTCGAGATGCTCCATGAGTTTATAAACAAGTTTGAAAGCTTTGCTTGCAAACGCAGTTTTCAAGCTTCGCTTATTAATAAGACCGATTACCTCGAAGATCAGAAATATTACCAGGTTGACCAAGCCAGAATTAAGGATAAAATTAAGTAATATGAAGAAAAAACTGCCACAACGCGTCATCTTGAGCGCAGCGACAGGATCTAGTGGCAACGCTTCGCTGGATTCCTCGACTTCGCTCGGAATGACAATTGAAACGGCTACCATTTCCGGCTCCCTGTTAGTTTCCGGCAAAACAACCGTTAATGATCTTGGGGTAACGGGTAAAATTTCCGCTGGTTTATTAACCATTGACGGCCTAACAGGGTGTCATCCTGAAGCATCAGCCGAAGGATCTTCCCAAAAAGATTCTTCACCTTCGGTTCAGAATGACTGTGGAACAGGAGTTTCAATCAATACCCTTTCTGGTCCCCTTAAACTCCAATCTCTGGCTTTAGGAAATATTGAGATGATGGGAGGTTTGGTAACAATTGATACCAAAGGCAACATTACCACACAAGGAACAGTGACGGCCAAAGAAATCCAAGCCGAAACAATTAAAGTCTTTGGTGACAAAACTGCCGGATCGGCAATTCTGCCCGCTGGTTTGACTTCAATTACCATTGACAGCGAAAATGCCACCGATTCTGCCAGAATTTACTTAACTCCCAACACTCTTTCCAGTAAAATCCTCACCGTCACTGCCAAGAAAATTGGATCCTTTGTGGTCGGGATTAAATCCCCCGAAACAATAGATCTAAAATTTGACTGGCTCATTATTCAATAAAGAACACTAATTCAACACGAATATGAACACGAATTTAACCAATATTATAAAAGCCTAAAACAGCTTTATTGTCCTTATCTAAAAACCAATGAAAAGCGAGATCTTTCTTCTCAAAAGCTGCGCTTTAAACTCCTCAAAAAGGCCGTTGAAGTAATCCGTCTCACCACAACCATTCAGGAATATGAAGAAATGTTGAGTACTAAATATTTTGGATTCATCGCAATCGTTGATGGATGGAAAATTAAAATAATTATTAAGCAAGTCGGAAACGGAGCACCTTTTTTCTGGAGCGTAATCCCAAATTGGGTAACCAACCGAAAACGAGTATGGAGAAAGATTAAAAAAGTGCCTGCGTCGGTACTACACCATAGTGTGACCGACAGAAGCCGAAGCTTACAGGCAAAATTATATTAGCATATGAAACAAAAATTGTCAAGAAAACTAAAGGTCATCCTGAACCCAGTGAAGGAACTAGGCCAAAGGCCGAACGCGCTTCGGGACGTACCGTCTGGTACATCCCTTCGCTAGATTCCTCACGTTCGTTCAGGAATGACATTGGTTACTAAAACAGCGCCATCCGTTTCGGGCTATAATTATACCCTTGTCATTCCCTTGTTTATCCTGTAAGGGAAAAAGGGAATCTATACAAACAAAATTATTTATATAGATCCTGAATCACATGGAATTGAGATTCCAGTGTAAACAAGTTCAGAATGACAAAGTCAATTCTGACACCTTGACACTAATTTTTTTAAAGACAATAATAAACATATGATAAAAAATAACGATATAGCCACCAAAACATTCGTTCAGATAACAATTGATACAGCTATCAATAGATTAAGAGATGAATTATTAGAGCGTATAAAGCAATCAGAAGATAAAACACTTACTCGTCTTGATAAAATCTTGGGTATTGTTAATAAACAGGATGAAGACAGAGTTATCACGGCGTATCGCCAAACAGAACATACCGATCAGCTCGAAAATCACGAAAACAGAATTAAATCCCTTAAAACAAGAACCACCTCTAATCTCTAATGTCATCGCGAAGCCATCAGGCTGTGGTGATCTCTTGCGGGATTGCCGCGGTCGTCTCGCCAAAGGCGGACTCCCTCGCAATGACAACTTAAACTTGGACAAGTTGGACAAAGTTGGACAAACAACCTCGAATAAAGTCAAAAGTTAAAAATCAAAAATTCAAAATTTTTAGTCCTCACTTTTTACTTTTGAATTGCACTTTTGCCTTTTGACTTTTAACTTTTGAATTATTAAGGTATAATGAATTATGAAGTTTCTTACTTTTAAGAATGTACTCATTCTCGTTTCTGTCCTCTTAATTTTTACCGCCGGCGCTTTTGCTTATTATCTGGTTAAGCAAAATCTTCCTGCCGGTTCAGACAAAGATATTGCCGGTAAAGTTGCCAAATTAATTGATCTGCCCGCCGAAACTCCCACCATGGCAGCCATTGATGACCTTTCCAAACTACAAGATCAGCCTTTTTATGCCAAAGCCCAACTCGGCGATATCCTTCTGGTTTACGCCATTGCTCAAAAAGCCATTCTTTACCGCCCATCCACCAATAAAATTATCAACATCGCGCCGGTTAATTTGCCCTCGCCCACACCTAACCCTAACCCCAACACCATACCAACTGCCTCACCTTTACCTTCACCCTTGTCCTCTACCCGTCTCGCTCTCTATAATGGCACTCTTACCGCCGGACTGACAACTACTATTGAAAACAATCTCAAGTCTAAGAATTATAATGTTAATGTTGTCCTTCAAGCAAATGCCATTGATATTTACGAAAAAACTCTGGTGGTTGACATTAGCGGTACCAAGTCAGACATTGCTAATCAATTAGCCGAAGAACTCCAGGGAATCGTTGGTGATTTACCAGCGAATGAAGCCACCGCTTCCGCCACTCCGGACAAAGCGGATATACTAATTTATTTAGGGAACAGTACACCTAAATAAGAATATCGGTTGATCAGAATATCAGGACAAGAAATCAGAGATCAATAAAACCGTTTTTAATTACTGATATTCTGTTCTCAGATTTTGCTTAACCAGATTATCTGATTTACTGATTTACTAAATTTAATGAAAATCTTATTCATTGATAAGCAGGAAAAATCTGCCGGCATGGGCACTTATTCCGAAACCACTATTGACTGGCTTAAAAAACGAGGTCAACAGGTCATTCCACTGCGTTACGGTGACAAACTATCTCATACTGATCCAAAAAATACCGTTCTTCTCCCCTTTTTTGCCGGCAGCAAATCCACTTATTTTATTCCCAGCAATAAAACCATTCCGGTTGCTAAACAGGTGATTGAAAAAGAAAAACCGGATGTTATTCATTTGTCCCTGGCTCTTTCCCCTTTGGATTTTTATTTTCCTAAACTGGCTCATGATCACCATATCCCGATTGTTGGCATTTTCCACGCCGGCTTCCCTTCGACTCCCTCTGGGTCGCTCAGGGTAAACCCGCGATCGAGTTTATCCACCATTGGTGTCAAATCCGTCTTTATTTCCTATCTTCCTTGTTTGAGACAGCTGGATAAGGTAATAGTTTTTTCCCAAAATGTGGCTAATTTTCTAATCAGCGTCAAAATAAAAAAAGATCGGGTTGTTGTTATTCCCAATTCGGTGGATACTAATCTTTATTCTCCGGGCAATTCTCACTTCAAAAAAATCAATAAAATCCAATTTGCCTATTTATTTTTAGGCAGACTGGATCGCCAAAAAAACCCGGACCTCCTGATCGATGCGTTCCTCTCTGCGGGCGAGTCATGCCTCGCCCCTACAAAATTGATTATGGTAGGTTCCGGCACCTTTGGCACTCTTGGTGAAGATCTGCTAAACAAGTATAAATCCCATCCTAATATAATTTTTACCGGATCCATTACCGACCGGAAACAGAAAATTGATATTATTCGCTCGGCTGATGTTTTTGTCCAACCGTCATCTTATGAAGGGATGTCTTTTTCTTTATTGGAAGCGATGAGCTGCGGTTTGGCACCGATTACGACCGATGCAGGAAACCACGCGGAAGTGATTGGCAACTCGGGAATTCTTTTGGACCATACCAAAATCCCCGATCAACTCCCTATCTCTCTCCAAATCTTCCAAAAAAATCCCCGTCTTGGTAAGGAGATGGGCAAAAAAGCCAGACAAATAATAAAACAAAACTACAATCTGGATCAAAACATAAATAAGTTAATCAACGTGTACAAATCAGCCTCATCAGGCCAGGCCTGAAATACCGACCCGAATAAAAAAGCTCTAGAGTTTTTATTTCTTGAGCTTTAGGGGTCATCCTGAACCCAGTGAAGGATCTTCCTGTCATTCCAGACTTGGATCCTGGAATCTATATAGATTCCGTGTCAAGCACGGAATAACACACTCCCGCATGACCAATCAGAATCGGGTTCACTGGATTGGGCATTCCCGCCAACCTTATTGAGCACTGCTTTCGTCAGCATCGTTACCACTTTCGCTGTTCCACAACATGCGATCGCGGCATTCATTATGAGATACTCATCTCCGTCAGCCAACCATTCGGTTACCACCCGGCAAAACAGGCGTGGAGAGCAATGATGATATCCGCCTCTTCCTCTTCATCCTTCTTTGTCCAGGGCAAAGTACGGAAAAACAACTTTGAGTGGTTGTCATACTGGGTGAGATTCCTTAAAGCCATCTTCTCTTCTGTTTCCAGATACACCGCCACTTGAGTAGTGTCCACCCGAATTCCAACCCCGCCAAACTCGGTTGACACCAAAGCTGTTCCTCCAACCCCGATTTCTGCCATCTGTTTCCTCCTTGCCTCGCCGATAGGCGGGCTTTTATTAATAACTCAATGTACCCATTTGGCAGCTTGTAGTATAACATAAATTAAAATCTATACAAAATCTAATTTTTATTTATTTAATTTTAAAATTTAATCATTCGTATATTTTATAAATTGTTTACTGAATAAAAAATCCGGAACCCGAATGGCCCGATCTGGATAAAACCATGGAACTCCAGGATCTGCTCATCGCGACCAGTCCAAGCAAGGTTAGCCTGAATAGTTGACTGATAGGGAGCGCAGATCACGCGCCCCGATGCAGACAAATCCCCATCCCCAGGGAACAAAGATTTTGTCGCCATTCTGGCTGGGTTCACCCAGGGCGGTGTCGATTCCGACCTTCGCGATAGCGGGGTTGTTCTGCCACTGGCAAACAATTACATCATCTGCCAAATTCCGCCACCCGCAGTGACAGGAAACGAAGGTTCCGGGCCAGTGAAAGATCTTCACGGGCTGATCTGCCGGCCGGCGGGAGTTCAGAAGAACGCGATAGGTTGCCCCTCCAATGGTCGGAAGAAAATCCGGCTGAGAAACCGCCAGCTTCTGGCAAACCGCAGGATCGCGCAGGTCGCGGTACGACACTGGCGAATTGCCATTGTTTCCCCAGGTTCCGCAGGCGAAAAGTTCAACCTGCTTGACCCGCGCCAGTAGCTTCGCTTTCTGAAGGCCTTGGGCTCCTGCCAACGAGATCACCATGACTTTCTCACCAAACTCCTTCAGATCTCCATCTGCCTGTACCCAGCGCGGGTGGTAGGCTTGAAAATCCGGGCGAATCTCGCACCCTTCCAGTTTCTCCGGGTATGAGAAGACGAAACTTGCCAGGTCGCCGTTGCCGCCCGAAAGCGGACGATATTCCCCTTCGGAAATAGCCTGGATTACCCCGTCTACCCAATCCTTCTGGAAATCTACGAGGAGTTGGGGACAACCACGAACCCTCCGTCGGACGGCCATTCTGGCGCCAACCGCCAATTTGAAGCATAGGCTGGTGGGAAGACCATCGGCGTACTTTGAAACTTCAACGAAGGCCACGTGACCATCGTTAGTCAAACCCCGAACGACCACAACCGTTGCCTCGAGGTATTTACCCTGGAAAGCGACACCCTTCAGTACCGTTCCGATCTCCAAATTACCAGACATCTTACTTCCTCCCGGCCTAATCAGGCCCGATCTCAATTTCCACCATCCAGGTGGGCTTATTTTGGAGCTCGTGCCTACAGCTTCGCAAGGGGACGCCTTGCGAACCTAACTTCTGATTTTCCGCTTGTCAACCTTATTATAGAATATCAGTAATTGATAATTGTTACTGTTACCTGTTCTCTGCTTAACTTGCCCTGATATACTGATTCTCTGATATACTTACTAGAATATCAGTTGAACAGTAAAATCGGGTTAAGAAATCTGAGATTAGAAATCAGTTAATATTACCGATATTCCGTTCTCTGATTAACTTTTCCTGATTTTCTGATCTACTGATTTACTTTCTTTAGCAGCAAAAAACTTGAAATTTGACTGCCCCAGGCGAATCAGACTTCAAGTTTCTGTGCTGATATCTGATCAAACAAGATCTAGCAGACACGCATGTGTCTATCTTGTCAAATCAGCCTTAAATAGGGTAATGGTTAAAGCTAGGCAATTAGTTAGATTAGGGGTTAGGGTGAGGTGAATTCCACCTTACCGTTTCCTTGGCCTAAACCAACTGCTTTACCCTTACCATGACCCAGATGGAACAGGGAGAAGAAAGGTTCTCTCTCCCTATCCCACACGATGCCTACCTGGCGAATGTGACCCGCGGCGACGCCGACGAGATGGCTGCCGACGAGATGGTTGATCCGGCTCATCCGAAAGCTGGGGATGCCCCAAGCAAGCAAGCTCACTCCGGATGAAATCGGTCACGTCATTCTTTTCCGAAATCCTTTTGGGTGCCGGCACCGTCTTAGTGCCAACACCAGAGCTCCACAGACACCAGTTCATGCACATTTTCGCGCCCCCTCCTCAAGAGACGTTTCGAACGCGTGCAAAACCATATTCCGCACACCGGCGGGATTTTTGGAACACGCTCCGCTCCGCGGGACACGAACAGGGTTAGGGTGAGGTGAATTCCACCTTGCCTTAACCTTTACCACCATTCCGATAGGCACTCTCCTTCCGAGCTAAGCTCGGTTATTTATTTTTGGTGATAGAACATAAATGGGACTGGAAACAAGCAATAATTTCAAATTTTAAATTTTAAATTTAAAATTAATTGTCTGTTTCTAGTCCCATTCTCACCCTAATATTAAGGTGCGATAAACTATCTAATAGTATAACATACTATGAGATGATTGTCAACCGTCTTGCTATTATGCTAAATTGTTATAATGTTATCCTGTAAAAACTGTCTGCGGACAAACATTCTAACAATATAACAATATAGCAATCTAACAATCGCTTTCTTATTTTAATATCTTCAACTCTACTCTACTTGTATCTGCTGTAAACCAAAATATTACCGGTTCTTCCAGATTATTTTTAATATACAAGTTTTGTCTTGGATCTGTGGACATAATAGACACTCCCCATTTTTTGTCAATACCGGGAATCGGAAAAAAGTCATGATTGGCCAGTGCTGTTACCTGTAATCCAGCTTCAAGCGCGGCCCAATTGATTAAAGAAGCCAAATGGCAAACCCCGTTTCCGCCCAAACCAAAGACACTTTTATAACCTTCAGTGGTAAGAAAATAGGAATTCATCGTCACTGCTGGATCAGCAAATTCGGGTAAAACATTCGGATGAAAAGCAAAAACTTGTCCCGGATAAAGCGCAAATGCAACCTCGAAAGGTTCTCTAATTTCCCCAATCTTTCCCTGATTTTCCAAATATCTTAAAGCAATCAGAATATTTTCTCCAAACCCCTCGGGTCTAATATTCAAATCCAAAGTTTTTTGAGCAATTTCCTGTCTAATCACCGTTTCGGGCATGACAAAATCCGCCGGTAAAGAAACGGGCGAAATAATCACAGAGGTTAAAATAGTTAAACCAAGAATAGAATCTAACATAAAAAAATTGATCCCGATATTCTCGGGATCAAACAGCCTCTAGTATATCACTTCTTGCCTTTTTTGTCAAGTTGGGGTACAATGTTTAAATACTGTAACTGTAGTTACATGTATTTGACAATCAATCTATCTAGGAGGGATCGTGGAATCTCTGGCTTTGTCCTTGGTTGAGAAAATCAACCACAAGCTTCTAGCGGTTGGTCCTTTCCAAATCAAACCCTTTTATGATGGGGGCAGTGAATTGAGAATTACCCATGATCTTGCGGTGGTTGGCGCTGCCACGATTCATCTCGCCTGGAACATAAAAGAAGAAAACGTTCATTTGCTTTTTTCGGTTTTTCCAGTCGACAAAAAAGAGTTTCCTAAAGGACTAAAACTGGAAGTGGTCAATGACGATGGTAAAGGTTCTCTCCCTGCTGGCGAGGATACAAAGGAATGACTGTACAGCGAATACGGCCAATGTTCCCTTGATTTACCGCCGGGAGTCTACTGGTTGCGAGTCGTTATCCAGCAACTCCTAGTCAGGTAGTGCCAATGGGCCGGAGAAATCGTCAATAATTTCTATTGCGATTCCCTCCTACCCTTTTTTTCCGCCTAGGCACGCAAGGCGTCGCCTTTTGTGCCTGCAAGGCGACGCCTTACGGACTTGACAAAGAGAAGGTTTTGTATCATGATTTATTTATGCCCGGAAGAAATGTTATTAAAACATACCTGGAAAATGGTATCTATCATATATATAACCGCGGCGTAAATAAAAATCTAATTTTCCAGGATGAACAGGATTACGCTGTATTTCTCTCTTATTTGAAACAATATCTCTTACCAAAAAACGAAGATCAACTTATGAAAACCTTATTAAACCCGTCTATTACTTATTTTGAAAAAGAAAAAATATTAAGACTTTTAAAATTAAATAACTTTTCTGATGAAATTAAACTTCTCGCCTATTGCATTATGCCCAACCATTTTCATTTTCTCCTTCAACAAAAATCCCGGAACGGTATTGACAGTTTTATGAACTCCTTGGGAACTAGATACACTCAATTTAATAATAAAAAATACCAGCGGGTCGGACCTCTTTATCAATCGGTTTACAAAGCAATCTCTGTTGAAACCGACGAACAGCTTTTACATCTATCGAGATATATTCATCAGAATCCCTTAACTTCATATACTCCAAAAGACCGGGAAATGTTCGCGCTTTTTTCTCAACCATCCTCTCTTCCGGAATATTTGGGTCAAAGAAAAACTGAATGGATTCACTCGGAAGTAATTTTAGCCTATTTTTCCAAAACCAACCCTAAACTCTCATATGAATCTTTTGTTAATCAAACTGAAGATCTCTCAATCATTACCAAAATCTTAATTGATCTCTAGGCACGCAAGGCGTCGCCTTTTGTGCCTACGAAATCTTATTTAGTAAACTCCAAATTTGTTCCGCTTATATTTTCATACGCCTCAACTTCGGTTCTCGCCAACTGCACTTTTCTTAATGTTTTTAATACCTCTCGCGCCTCTTCCAACATTTTCTCAAATCGTGATAGGCATCGCTTGCATTTTACCTTATAGTATGTTATAATTCCTGCCAGCTGAAATCTTTCAGCCAAACCCTGCCGCTCTTTAACAGGTCAAACTACTTTAAGGAGGTTCCACAATGAAGTACCGGATTCTGGCGACTCTGTTTCTGGTAACGATTTTGGTATTGGTTTCCGTGCTGCCGGCATTTGCCGACAGTGGTTCACCTGTCCCAATCCCGCCGCGGACAACAACACCTATCCCCCCGCCGGACCTGCAACAAAAGCTACAGTCGGCCACAGTCAAGGGAGGTGGCGGTTGGTATACCCCACTGAATTTTGTCTCTTTGAAAGTGGATCGTGATGTGGTCATGGCGGGAGAACTGGTTAATGTCCAAATCGGCATTGATCCGCTCGATCCCGTTCTGATTCCAGCAACAATTTGGGTCATCACCGACGAGACCGTCCAGAACCTGACTTTATTCGGTCCGTCAAGAAACGTTCAACTTTCTTGGCAAAATCCAGGAATCAAGACAGTGTATGTCTCCATCCAAGCTGCCGGCGGTTCCTGGGCAAGCAACTCCATCAATCTGCTGGTTAAACCCGGTCCGCTCGTCTTTAGAATGGTCGACTCCTCCGTCGTCTGCATCGAAGGCTATACCTGTCAACTACATATAGCCACGGACAGAGAGCTGACCGCGGAAGACCTGAAGTATGGCTCGAAGTGGGTTGCCCTGGTACTTTGGTGGCCAGGACAACCGGTCACCTATGATCTGGTCGAGATATCCTCACAGTTCACGACGTACTATTTCAGTTATGAGGATTCCTTGATCGGCAACTCCGGTTTCTGGACTGATTTATGGACCGAGGGTTATGCTGGCAGTACTTATGTCAGCATGATCGATAACGACAAACCCTACGTCTGCCCAATCGAACCGATCCCCGTAACACCCACCACGGTAACGCCGCTAAAGAAGTAGTATGACCTTTGTACCCGAACCGGCAACTGATTGCTTTCATAGCAACCCAGATGCCGGTTCTTTTTTTGCCCCTAGGCACGCAAGGCGTCACCTTGCAGCCTCGCAAGGTGACGCCTTGTAAATTTTCAACCCGAATCCTTCTTGACAAACTCTTTATAATCTTTCATTATTAAATATATGGCTGCTAAAAAATCATCTTCTTCCTTATACGAAAACGCCCACCTTTTATACTATATTTACCAACCAACTTATGAAATTCATTAGCGGTTATAACCGGGCTTTTTCCAATTTACCGCAGCTTATCTTGGTAAAACTTTAGACTTGTTTCAACCACTTTATCCCAATCTTTACTTAAATTATGATCATTGTTTGGGTATTTATAAATGGAAATGTCCTTACCTAAGCTTTTTAACCGGTCAACAAATTTATCCGATTCTTCCTCGGTTACCAGCGGATCAGCTAACCCTTGATGGAGTTGAATTTGAGTATTAATATCGCTCCAATAGTTATCAATCGAAAACAATTTAGGATCATAAATTTTAAGAAAATTATCAATCGCGTTTTTAACCCTTAAACCGTTATCGTCCAATTCTCCCAAATATCCCAAGACGCTTTCCGGAAATCCCGCGGTCACCGGCGCCCAAAGAACGGTTGGAATGTTGGCTTGGGATATTTCCAGAACCGATAAAACAATTTGTCCCCCATTGCTGTGGCCCCATAAGAAGATTTGATCGGGGTTGATGGGAAGCACATTCACTTCGTTCAGTGTAAACGTTGATGTGGGATTTTTGATTGATGCCAAAAGATTCATCACTGTTACTGGTTTTTCAAAACGCGCTTCCAAAATATCACCACTAGCCTGATCCGATTCCCCGAAGCCTAAAAAATCCGGCGCCAAAGTGATAAAACCGTTTTGACAGAAAAATTCGGCCGGCTTTTTTGTCCCCAAACCCGTGGTGTAACCTTCCACATCCGCGTATCCGCGAATCATAACAATCACGGGTAGTTTCTCGCTTCCCGCTTCTGACTTCTCGCTTCTCTTTGGAATGTTGATTAACCCACTCACCGTCTTCCCCTCTGTTTGAAATGTAAACACATACGACTGACAAGGTCTAACCTTGTCACCTATAGCAATTGCTGGCGACAATTTTTTTCCTATTTTAATCTTGCTTCCCGGATAAACCCGCTGGCGCAATTCCGGAAAAGAATATTTTAATAAAGGAGTGACCGGTTTTGACTGTTGAACAAAAGGAGAAAGTAGTTGGCCGGGATTTTTTTCGGACCAAAGAACCAGTATACCAATAATTCCCAAAGTCAAGAGCAATAAACGAGCGATATTCTTAATTCCCATATTCAAAATAATAACATATCTTGTCATTCCGAACTTGTTTACACTGAGCGAAGCGAATGTGATTCGGAATCTATATAAGCAAGAATATCGGTTGATCAGAATATCAGGACAAGAAATCAGAGATCAGTAAAACCGTTTTTAATTACTGATATTCTGTTCTCAGATTTTGCTTAACCAGATTATCTGATTTACAGATTTACTTCTTGATGTAGATTCCCGCTTTCCCTTACAGGGTGAACGCGGGAATGACATTGTTTTTTATCTTTCTTTTTGTTACAATACCATTTATGGCCAAGAAAGGTTTTCGCCAATTATTCGCTTTGATTTGTTCGGTTTGTAAAAACCAGAACTATGTCAGTGAGAAAAATAAAACCAATACCGAGGGGAAATTAACGTTGTCTAAATATTGCAAGAAATGCCGAAAACATACTCCCCATAAGGAATCCTCCAAATTAAAATAATTTCTTCAAATCAACCTAACCGCTCTGAACCGCCGCGTATTATTTTATTTACCGGACACTTTATAGGGTTTACGATGCAATCCGCACAACCTCCGATGGTTTCCTCGTTGGGTCCGGAAATCTTAGACATTGGGCTTTCGCTACATTCACGGATTTTCTCCTGATCTCTATTAAGATTAGTGCGGTCATTTTCCGCTTGTTTTCTAATTTCTTCTATTTGTTGTACCGGCGTTTTATTTCCAAACATAAATTAATTATAAGCTTTCAACTTTACCTTATTCTTTGAGCCGACGGTCAGGATTGGACTGACGACCTATTGTTTACCCGCCTGCCTTGCCGTTTGAGCCTCCCACCAGAATCGAACTGATGTCAACGGTTTACAAAACCGTCGCTCTACCACTGAGCTAGGGAGGCAAGTTGGCAGGGGCGGAGGGAATTGAACCCCCCATTGCTCTTTTGGAGAGAGCTGTTATACCGATTAACTACGCCCCTAGACTATCTTATTATACCAAAAATATGCTAAAATTGAAGTTATTGCTGGAATACCGAAGCGGTCAAACGGAGCAGACTGTAAATCTGCCGGCGAAAGCCTTCGTAGGTTCGAATCCTGCTTCCAGCACAGGACCAAATCTCTTAACTTAATCTCGCAAGGAGGGCTAAACCATGAGAGTTCTTTTTCAAGGATCTGCCTTGGAAAAAAGAGTTCCGAAGAGTTGGTCTGCTAACGAAACGGAAACCGTCCAAATCGCCCTGGTGATTTCCAAAAGAGGAGCATTTTATCTGAATGTTCTGATCGATGATAAACCGAATATTCAGAAAAAATCGTTCCATCACTTGCCCGCGGATTCCCGCCATTTAGTCATTCTTTGGCGCATGGTGGAGATGTTAAGCGCCGTTGAGTCTTTGGGAAGAAAAGACATTAACCTCGCCTTCGTCGCCGCCGGCGGTCAAATCTCGGATTTACCCAAAAAACAGCAGCCAAGACAGGGTGACATTAACGAATTTATCGGCAGAATCAGGGAAAATTACTGGCAGATTATGAGGAAACCAATTCCCCTGATAATCATTGCCGCCATTGAACGGTACAGCTTACCGGAGAACGGAAAATAACCAAAACCGCCTCCGGTATTTCTTTTTCCCCACCAATTTGACTTCTGTCCTCCATTCTGTTATATTACAAACCAGTTGCACCTTGAGAATCAGCATCAAGAATCTCTGGCATAAGCCAGAAAGGAGGATTAAATGACATCTTTTTTGCTTAGGTTTTTTGGAAGAAACGGGAACTATCTGCCGCCATCGTTGCTTGCTGCAACTCCTCCATTCCCAACCAAACCGAGTCCGCAGCAAATCAATGAATATCGTTGTACCCATTGCAATCTGCATTTGACTTCCAGAAGCATTGGCCAAACATGCCCCGAGTGCGGAAAAGGTACGATTGAAAAATGCACCCACTATTCGGAGGCAAAATGATCCGGATTTTCAAGTTTCGTAAAACCCTCCCCGGTTAAAATATCAAGCCATGGATATTTTTTAGCTGCGGGAGGGTTTTCTTTCCCATCAATTACCAATTTAGTGGATATCCTAAATTCTGTCTATGAAAAATATAATATCTGCTAATATAGCTTTCCAGTACTTATTATTTCACCTGTACATCAAAAAATTCTATCTTCATCTTTCTTGACTGTATTCTCTAGCTTTGTTAGAATATGCTTGGCTTTTCCAAACTGCAGATCTTTGACAATTGGATTTCTCAAGAGGAGGAGAAACATGTCAACCTTAGTTTATCCCTGGGGAACAGATGGTCAAAACGTCCGTTTTTTTGATGTGGTTGGGGGTATAACAGGTATATCGAAGAATCATCCTTGGCTCCAGAATCTTACCTGGACAGATGGAGATCTATTTACCGGTGACCCTGTTGAACCAAGGCCGATTAGCCTGGAGATTTGTTCTCGGATGGCAGCTTTGAAAGCTACTCCCAGAGGTAAAGAGCTTGATCATTGGGTAATTTCCCCGAGAGTAGTAGTGGAATTGTATCTTGAAGGAAAGATTACTCAATCGGATCTGGGTCAGATAATCATCGGTGAGGATTATCTTTGCTTACCGAAAACCAGTTTGGGAAAACTGGTTATCCAACCAAACATTCCTTTTGAGTACGCTCCAAGCAATATCATTGGCTGCTTGATTCCTT
>PFLE01000015.1 GCA_002784465.1 Candidatus Shapirobacteria bacterium CG_4_10_14_0_8_um_filter_39_15 | reverse complement strand
TCTTATTGACAAGCCGTATATTAACCAGGCCTTGCTGCGGAGAGATTCCGATTTTGTGATATGTTTAACATTTTGATCAAATAAAAACATTCCGGTTAATTTTTGGTCATTCCTTATTCCCATTTTCCCGGTTTCCGCCAACGCCCCCATTGCCCGGCCAAAATTTTCGCCATATTCTTCAGTTTGCCAAACGAAACTTTGATCGAGGTCGTTTTTAAAACCATTGTTACCCGCGGCGGAAACTAAGAATTTTAAATAAGTGTCAATTAACTTTTCATCTTTTAATCGAAGAGCTACTCGTAAAGCACGGGCATTATCATCAACGCAGTATCCCTCTTTCAAGTCTGGCGTAGCCATTAAAGAATGTTCTAAAATTCCAACGGAATCTGTCATTCGATATAAATGACTCAGATTAATTTTCTTCGTGGTTGTCATTCCCATTTGAGAGTATTGTGGCAAATAAGTTTAGATACTGGAGGGCAACGTTGGACCAAGTCATTAGTCTTCCATATTCATAAGTTTTTCTTTCCATCTTTAATTTTTGGTCTTTATCTTTCCATAGTTTTATTACCGCAGAGGCAATAGCTTCTGGATCTTTGAAAGGAACAGTAACTCCTCTACCTTCAGCAAGGACTTCTTTGGCGTAAGGGTAAGAACTTGATATACAGCATTTTCCTGCTCCAACGGCATAAGCCAAGGCTCCGGAAGATACTTGCTGGGGATCAAGATAAGGCGTAATATAAAAATCCATTGTTTGAATCCAATCAACCACCTCATTTAAAGATATATACTTATTAATAAATCTTACATTTTTCTTTATGTTTAGTTTCTTTGTTAATTTAATCAAGGAATTTCGATATTTCTCGCCTTGATAACGGATATCCCCCGGGTGTGTTTCTCCGATTACAAAGTAAAGTACGTTTGGAAATTCTTTGGCAATTATAGAAGTGGCTTCCAGAGAATATTCAATTCCCTTACATTCCGTTATTAAATTTATATTTCCTAAAACCAACCGATCTGATAGTTTCTTCTTTTTTTTATATGTTTCACTGGAGGTTAATGGTAGATCCGGAGTTCCGTGAGGGATTGTGACGATTTTTTCTTCGGGAGCCTGATATTTTTTAATGAGTTTATCTTTAATTTGTTCCATCATGACAACGATAGCAGATGATTTATCAATCAATCTCTTGGTAATGATTCCCCCATCGCTTGTCGGGTCATCAAGAACGCTGTGTAGTGTGGTGACCAATGGATGTTTTAGAGATTCTGCGAAAGGAACGATATTTTCTCCCCAGTGACTGCCAAAAAGACCAAACTCATGTTGCAAGGAGACAATATCAACTCCCGAGTTATTTATGTAATCGCTTGCTTGGAGATAAGAAGAAAGGTTGTTTTCCTCTATTTTGAATTTTGCTTCCCAAGGGTAGTTGATATTTTCTTCGGGTTTGTTGACTGCCATAATTTCGGCAAGCGCATGCGGGTTTAACGGGTTGATTGCATTAGTTAAGTCTTTAGTATAAGTAGCGATCCCGCATTTTCGCGGAATATATGAAGAGATGTAAATTGCCCGAATAGGCTTTCTTTTGCTACCCAATATTTTTTCTAGGTTTTTCATAGTATTCTTTTCGTCAATTAGGTAGGTTAGATTTATGACGAGATATATATTATATCATTTCTAATCCTGATTTTCCAAAATATTCTTCAGAAGGTTTGGAATAGAAATGTATGCTAACGAAATCGTAGTATCGGCTGATCCGTAATAAAGATAAATAAGGTTATCTTTTACCATCGCCCCGGATGGAAATACAATATTGGGTACTTTGCCGACTTTTTCGTAAGGTTCTTCGGGTACTAAGATAGGAAGATTGGTTCTTGCGATTATTTTAAAGGGGTTTTTAAGATCAAGAAGGACTGCTTCAACACTAAAAGCCCTTTGTCGGAGTGAAAAATAATTTCTGATATACGAGTAAATCAAGAGCCAACCGTTCTTGGTTTTGATAGGCGGCGCACCGGCTTCAACGTGGTCTTGAAGTGTTCGTTGAAGCGGTAGAACAGACTTTTTAAAATTCGGGTACCACTTATTCCAATATTCTTTCGACCAAAGCTCCTTTTCATTGTTGAAGCTTGCAAGGCAAATCTTTGCCGGCGGTTGGTCAGTATGAACCGTAAGTACTGCCCACATTTTTTTATTGATCTTTTCGGGAAAAAGCGACATAGCTTTGGCATTAAAGAAAGTTATCAGGTGCTTTTCCTGAACCGTTTTTAGGTCTTTGCTTATGGCAAGCGCAACTTTAACGCCTTCTGCTGTGGGTGGATAAGTCGAGAGTCCGGTATAGAAAATATAGTATTGTTTGTTGAGTTTTGTCACCCGTGGATCTTCGCAGCCAAATCTTTCCCAAGGGTATTTTGAAATTATTAATTGTTGGCGGTTATAAAAAATAACTCCGTCTTTACTTTTTGCAACGCCTATGCTGGAGACCGACAACGGGGACATGGCGCGATATAAAAGAAAAACCTCTTTTCCTTTCTTAATTGGACAGCCATTAAAAACGGCTTCGGCTTCCCATGGATGATTTTTATTAGGGGTTAAAATCGGATTTTTATTATATCGATTAACTATCATATATCGTTAACTTTTAATTCATCCAACAATTCGGATAAAACTAATGATTTTGAGGCGATTAATGTATCCGCTGCTCCATAATAGATTGTCAATTTATTATTATTAATAATCGCTCCGGTTGGAAAAACAACATTGTGAATTACGCCCTTTTTTTCCCACTCTTCTTTAGGCCCGAACAAAGGCTCTTTAAGCCGGCCGATAACTTTAGTCGGATCATTTAAGTCCAACAAGGCGGCACCAGCCCGGTAAATTTTTCCCTCTACGGCTGCGGTATCTTGGATAGCGTGATAAATAATCAACCAGCCTTCTGGGGTTTCAATTGGCGGACAGCCTCCGCCAACATTTCGATTTTCAAATTGATATTTTGGGTCAAGAATAATGTTGTAATCCAGTTGCGATAAATATTCTTCCCAGTAGGATAATTCATGAAGTTGGGAAAAATCATCAAAATAAATTATTTGAATTCCCGGCAAGATGCGATGGATTAAAGCGTATTTACCATTGATTTTTTTGGGGAATAAAGACGCGTCTTTTTCCCAAAGAAGAACATCCTGCCCGGCCATTTCCCTAAAATAAATTTCAAACATCGTGTATTTGCCCCCGACTTTAGTATTACGAAAAATATCTTCGGCCAGATCGTAGGAAAGATTTGGAGAAATTAAACCTTGCTTGGTAAAATTAACCAGATCCGGACTGGTGGCGTAGGCGATTAATGCGTTTTTACCGTCATAAGCCGTATAAAAAAGATAATAAGTTCCATCTAGGAGAGTAATTCTCGGATCCTCGGTTCCCATTTTTTCGTAATCAAATTCCGGAAAAATAACCGGGTGGTCAAGACGATTGATAACTTGATTATCTTTTAATTGGCAACAGCCAATCGAAGAAATGTCCTGATCACTGACTGCCCGGTAAAACATATGAGTGACGTCGTCTTTTTCAATCACCGCCGGATTTAAAACCCCTTTTTTCTCAAACGGTAGGTTAGTAGATTCTAAAATGATTCCTTCGTCTTTAAGATCAATCATAATTAGGGAGGTAATTGATATTATATCAGAAGCAGTATAATTAATTAAGATTATGACAAAGAAGCTTATTTTTATTCTTCTTTTTTTATGTTTTTTTGCTTTTTTCTTCATACCTATTTACGATACCGATTTCGGTTGGCACTACCGCTGTGGTGAGTAGTTTATAACCAATCTTCAATTATGTAAAACCAATGAATTTTCATACTTTCTTCCGAATGATCAATGGTATTATCAAAATTTTTTGTATGATACTTCTTTAGCTTGGGTATTTAATCATTTTGGTTTTTTGGGAATATCTTTTTTGGGCGCGATCGTTTTATCTTCAGTTTTTATTCTCCTATATCGGTTAATTAAACTACCTATATTTATTAAAACAGTTTTTATTTTTTTATCCGATTCTTTTTTTAGTGCTTTCGGAAAATATTCCCTTGGACAAAATCATTAAAGAGAAATTTTATAAACTCTTAAACTTTCTAACTGTTTCAGTTTTTGTTGTGGCTGCTTTAGTATATTTAATACCAAACATCAACCAAACGATTCAGGTTGGCCAAATTGATAATGATCAGCGGTTTTATTGCGATGCCGGCAAGGTTAAATATCCTTGTCAGGCGATAAAAATGCTTGAGGGTAAAACCGGCAATATTTTTAATACTTACGAATGGGGCGGTTATTTAATTTGGAAATTACCCAAAATGAAAGTGTTTGTTGATGGTCGGATGCCGGCCTGGAAAGATGATTTTGGCCGTTACCCGTATGCGGTTTTTTTGGCGATTCTTCAGACCTAGCCCGGTTGGAATGAAGAATTAAGAAGAAATAAAACCGATTATATTTTAATCAGCCCGGGGACATTTTTAGATTTGCTTCTCCAAAAAGAAAGTAAAACTTATGGTTGGCAGGAAATCTATCGTGACAAAATCGCGGTTTTATACCAAAATGTGCTAAAATAGCCAAAGAAATTATTTATTACCAGGTCGGCTAACGGTAGGCCCATAGACTCTGGATCTATGTATCTAGGTTCGAATCCTAGCCTGGTAGCCAGATGGGACGAGAGGGCAACAAAGAGTCCTTTTGTCCCGCAACATCGCTCTTTTTCGCAGGTTCGAATTTTCCGTTTTCTAAACCCTTGAATTTATCAACATTCGAACCGTTAGTGGCTGAGACCGCTTCTGAAAGGATTTTGAAGGTATTGGAGTAGGTGTAACTTAGTTTTCCTTCGTCCAGTTTCAAATCGGCGAACACCAGCCTGATAAGGCTTCGTTGTTCGTCTAACATATCCTTTGCTTTGGCTTTGAGATAGATTTCCTTGGCTCTCTGGGAGAGTTCGTAAATGTTAATGCCGAGATTCAAGTAGCCTGTGTTTGCCTGGGAGTGTCTCTTTATCGACTCGGTCACTTCATCCTTTTCTTCCGAGTATTGCTTGAATTTCCTGTTATAAAAGTCTGGGGTGATCTTTTCGTCCAGCTTATCGTCGTATAGTTTGTCCAACCGCTTCTGAACCGCCTCGTAGCGGGCTTCAAGCTCGCCAACGGTGCTGTTGTGGTATTCGATCTCATCCTGGTGGCTT
>PFLE01000012.1 GCA_002784465.1 Candidatus Shapirobacteria bacterium CG_4_10_14_0_8_um_filter_39_15 | reverse complement strand
CGGTTCCGCCATAACCGGAACGACCGGAGGGATTGAAAAACTTTTTGTAATCGGGAATTTGACAAAGAAACATGGAAAGTTGATTGGGTTCAGCCCTCAATTCCTGAATCATAATGACATCCGGTTGCTGATCATTAATAAATTTTATAAATTCAACTTCAGCCGAACGAAGACCGTTGACGTTCCAGGAAATTAATTTCATAAAGGAATTATATACCAAGATATTTTAAGAGATAACAATGTTGCATAAAATACCGCGATCGTGGATAAATAAGTAATAGTGTAACTCTGAACTTGGATCAGGGAGGATCTGGATTTGCCAGATGTCTGAACAGATAAATAAAACAACAGATCGTATAGGTCAAATAAAGACCAGCTTTTGGTTGAGAAAAAATAAACAAAATTACTTGAGGTAAATTAATAGTTCCATATCCATACATTGGATATGTTGAAAAGCTAACGATGATAAGAAAACGGCAGAGGAATTGATAGTAAAAAAGTTGCCTTGTAAGAAATTTTTTGATCAATATATCTCACTAGTAATATTATAATCCTTTAATAAAAAATAATGCCCTGCATTTGTGAATTGTTATTTCACGCCTGCAGGGCATTTTGGTTGGTCGGAACAATCAGAGTATTGCCTTTGATTTGTAGATGGTTTTTTAAGGAGGCAACACCTCAACCGAGATTCCTCTGATTCCATGGCCCCGCAGGTATGTCTCGAGTAAGCTTTCAACGATATATGCGAGACTGTCGAGAGTACGTTTCCCTGAATCGTTTACCCATTCTGGCAGATGATCATCCTCCCCGCGTAAAAACTGGATTTCAACCCGGAACCTTGCGGCTTTCTCACCATAAATCGCGATGGCTTCTTGGATGACAAACTCCACACAATCTTCTGGGATTTTGAGACATGCGACAAGATCTTTTTCTCGACAACGATTTGAACTTTAACTCGAAAAACCATTTGTTGTCTCCTTAATTGAGATAAGAGCTACCGATGCGTTCATCCAATATAGAATTATAATCAAAAAAGTCTCAAAGTCAACTATGGGACATAAAAAAAATTTGAAATTTTAAATTTGAAATTTGAAATGAATTTTTTAATGATTAAATTTTCAAAACTTCGTTTGACTTAAACTCCTCCCAGTGATACAATTTCGGTAGGTGGGGAAACCCACTTTTTAAATAGTTATGATGAAATATAAACCAAGAACCGAATTTGCCACCGCGATCGCGCAAGTGGCGATTGAAAGAAATATTGACCCGTCATTGGTTATTGATTCGATTAAAGAAGCAATTATGGCGGCCTACCGGCGCGACTGCAAAGAAAGAAACATTCCCGTTTCCGAAGAAGAAACTTTTATTGTGGAAATTAATGATCAGACTGGTGAGGCAAGAATTTTTAAATCTGACGGGGAAAAGAAAAAAGACGAAGTCACCCCCCCGGGATTTGGCCGGATTGCCGCTCAAACTGCCAAACAAGTCATCCTCCAAAAAATCAGAGAAGCGGAAAAATCTTCAATCATGGATGAGTATTCCAAAAGACTGGGAACTTTAGTTTCGGGAATGGTTTTAAGATTTGAAGGACCGAATGTAATTGTCGATATTGGTAAAACCGAATCCGTAATGACCCCCCAAGAACAGGTACGAAGCGAAGGCTACCGCGTTAATCAAAGACTGACTTTTTATATTGATAGCATTCAGGAAGGACTGAAAGGAAAACAAATTATTGTTTCCCGCGCGGCTAAAGGTTTGGTTGAAGCTTTATTTAAACGGGAGGTACCGGAGGTATCCCAAGGAACGGTGGAAATTAAGGAAATTGCCCGCGAGCCGGGAGTAAGAACCAAAATTGCCGTGATTTCCAAACAGGCGGGGGTTGATCCGGTTGGTTCCTGCGTCGGGCAAAAGGGAGTTCGGGTTCAGCAGGTAATTGACGAACTTTTGGGTGAAAAAATTGATGTGATTCAATGGAATGCTGACCCAACGGTTTTTATTGCCTCGGCTTTATCACCGGCCAACGGGGTGAAGGTTAATATTAATGAAGCGGACAAGACGGCGGTGGTGACTGTTCCGGATGATCAATTATCGTTATCTATTGGTAAAGAAGGCCAGAATGTGAGATTGACAGCAAGGTTATCGGGATATAAGGTGGATATTCGTGGAGATTCAGAAGCGGGAAGCGGGAAGCTTGAGGTTGGAGAGAAGAAGTTAGAAGTTGGAACGGAAGAAAAAGAAGTATCAAAAGAAGGAAAAGCCCGCCTTGCGGCGAGGCAGGTATCAAAAGTATCAAAGGCAACAAAGGTATCAAAAGCGAAAAAAACTAAAAAAGACTGAGATGATACCGAAATTTTTTAAACATGGCCAAAAAAGAAGACAAGCAAATTGGAATGTTAAGCCGGCCGCCGATTGTGGCGGTTTTGGGTCACGTTGATCACGGAAAAACTTCATTATTAGATAAAATCCGCCAAACAAAAATTGCCCTTAAAGAAGCTGGCGGCATTACCCAAAAAATCGGTGCTTACCAGGTCGAAGTCGGCAATCAAAAAATTACTTTCATTGATACGCCGGGTCATCAAGCTTTTTCGGCCATGCGCAGCCGCGGGGCAAAAGTGGCGGATATTGTTATTCTGGTGGTTGCCGCCGATGACGGAGTAATGCCGCAAACCATGGAATCTATCGGTCATATTCAAGCAAGCGGGGTGCCGTTTATTGTGGCGATTAATAAAATTGACGTTCCCGGGGCGGATGTTGATAGTGTTAAAAAACAGTTAGAGCAAAACGGTGTGGGTGTTGAGGGTTATGGGGGAGATGTGGTTTGTGTTTCTGTATCAGCCAAAACAGGCGAGGGAGTAAAGGATCTTTTAGAAATGATTTTATTGGTGGCGGAAATGCACGAAATAAAAGCCGATCCAAATGGACCTTTGTTCGCCGTGATTATTGAATCTAAAAAAGACCAACGGGGAGCCGTTGGCACGGTGATTGTCAAAAACGGAACACTACATATTGGTGATCAGGTAAATGTCGCTGGCACAACGATTAAGGTTCGGGGAATGTTTGATGCTGAAGGTAAACCCGTAAGTCAGGCCGAACCAGGTAAGCCGGTGGAGGTTTTAGGTTTTGTCCAAATGCCGCCGGTGGGCGCCGAGTTGTCATCCAGGGTTGATTTGGAAAAAACCGCGCCGGTCATGGCGGCCGATTCACCGCCGAAAATTAAGGAAACGGAAAACCAATTAAGATTGATTATTAAAACCGATTCCCAAGGATCTTTGGAGGCGATTAAGGCGACTTTGCCGACGGATGTTTTTGTGATTCTTTTCGGAATTGGGGACGTGATTGAAAGCGACGTTTTGCTTGCCCGGACAAGTCAAGCGGAAATTTGGGGTTTTAATATTAAGGCCTCCTCGGAAATTGAAAAATTAGCCAGCAGCGAGAAGGTAATAATTAAAACCTTTAATATTATTTATGATTTTTTGGAAAATTTGGAAAAAAGAATTTTAACCCATTTGGAACCGACCATTGAAGATCAGATTTTAGGGAAAGCGGAAATCATTGCCAGTTTTGAGATTAATAAACAGATGATTGCCGGCGCGAAAGTTTTGGAAGGAAGAATTAATAAGGCCGATAATTTAAGATTATTGCGGGGTGAAGTGATTGTTGGGGAAACCCGGATTTCCTCTTTGAAACAGCAAAAAGCCGAAGTGGGCGAAGTTCAAGTAGGGGAAGAATTCGGCATCAGATTTTCTACCCCGCTTGACTTTAAGGTTGGTGATATGGTAATATCCTACAGGTCTAAATGAAAAACTATCCTTTTGCCCAAATACAGGAACAATTAAATTCTGCCGGCAATATTTTAATCGCCTTGCCAAAGGGTGTTAATTTTGATACGGTTGCCGGCGGTTTAGCTCTTTCTTTAACGCTTCAAAAAATGGGTAAGAAAATATCGGTCGTTTGTCCGGATCCGATGAGAGTCGAATTTTCCCGCTTGGTGGGGGTTGATAAAATCACCGATAAACCGGCCGGTTCCGATTTGGCCATTGTTTTCAATTATCCTTTAGACAGCATCGAAAAAGTCACTTCCAACGACAATGACGGCAAGCTTAACCTGATAGTTAAATTAAAAGCCGGTCAAGCCCCAATTGATCAATCGCAAATCAGTTTTACTCCCGCCGGTGTCAGCGCGGATTTAATTTTTACCGTTGGTTTGCACAAATTTGAAGGCTTGGGAAAAATTTATTTTGACAATAAGGAATTGTTTGATCAAAAACCGATTGTTAATTTGGATAATAATACCGGTAATGCCGCTTACGGAAAAATCAATATTGTTGATCCGGAATCATTATCAATCAGCGAAATGGTGAGTTTGCTGGTTCACGGAATGCAGCTGCCGATTGATGCCGATATTGCCTCCAACATTATGCTTGGTTTGGAAACAGCCACCGACAATTTCCGCAGCTTAAAAACAACCGCCGACACTTTTGAAGCGGCCGCTCTGGCCTTAAGATCCGGCGGACGAAGAAGTCAAATGACAATCACCACTCCTCAACCAACGCCAACACCGACGGTGGTTGCAACTCCTCCGGCTGAAACGGTAGCAGAAACACCGAGAAACGATTGGCTGGAGCCAAAAATCTACAAAGGATCAACTCTTCCCTAATTTATTTATTTGTAATATAATTGCAAAAGTATGGCTTTATCATCTGAAGAAAAGACAAAAGTAATTAGTAAATTCGCCACCGCTAGTGGTGATACGGGCAGTCCGGAAGTTCAAGTGGCCCTTTTAACGGAAAAAATTAAAAAACTGGCGGATCATTTAAAAGAACACAAAAAAGATGTTCATTCCCGCCGGGGTTTGCTGTCAATGGTTTCTAAAAGACGAAGACTGCTCACTTATTTATCAAAAAAGGACGATGGCCGCTACCGCAAGGTATTGGAATTATTAGGTCTTTCTAAATAACCTCAATGTTGAAAACAAAATTTTCCAAATCAGTTGAGATTGGTGAAAAAACGTTAACGTTACAGGCGGGTGGATTTGCCGGCCAGACCGATGCGGCGGTCTTGGGGCAATATGGGGACACCATGGTTTTAGTCACGGTGGTTTCCGCGGCGGCTCGGGAAGGAATTGATTATTTTCCTCTTTCGATAGAATATGTGGAAAGACTTTATGCCGGCGGCCGGATAAAAGGTTCCCGCTGGGTCAAAAGAGAAGGCCGTCCTTCTGATGAGGCGATTTTAAAAGGCCGAATTATTGATCGGTCAATCAGGCCTCTTTTTCCCATGGATTATAAAAATGAAGTTCAAGTGGTGATTACCATTTTATCGGTTGATTTGGAAAACGACCCCGATGTTCTCTCTCTAATAACGACCAGTGCGGCTTTAATGCTTTCAAGCGTTCCCTGGAATGGCCCGGTAGGCGCTGTTCGTGTTGGTTTGAAAGAAGGCACTTATTTTACCAATCCGATAAATGCGGATCTGGCTTTTTCGGAATTGGAATTTGTTGTCGCATCGACGAAAGAAAAGGTTTTAATGATTGAAGGCCAAGGACACGAATCTTCTAATGAAGCAGTGGAGGGAGCCGTTGAATACGCCAAGAAAGAAGCCGCTAAAGTAATAGATTTTATTAATGATTTTGTTAAAGAAGCAGGAGTTAAAGAAAAACAGAAATATGAAGCCGGAAAAATTGATCCGGAATTGAAAAAAGCAATCGAGAAAAAAACAAAAGACCAGCTTGAACCTTTAATGAAAAAAGAGTTGGATTACAATGAATTAGCGGCTGCTTTAATTGAAGAATTTAAGGATTATGATAAAAATCTTGTTGCCGCGACTTTTGAGAAAGTCGTCGAAGAAGCAACTAAAGCCTTACTTATTTCCGGTAAAAGACCGGATGGCCGCGGGGTAGACGAAATTAGAAAATTGAATATGGAAGTTGGAATTCTTCCGCGAACACACGGATCGGCCATTTTTACCCGGGGTCAAACACAGGTTTTGAATGTTACAACTTTGGGTGCTCCTTCCTTAGAGCAGTTAATTGAAAGTGCCGAGGGCGAAGAATCGAAAAGATTTATTCATCATTACAGCATGCCGCCTTATTCTAGCGGTGAAACCGGCCGTTTTGGTACGCCATCGCGCCGGGAAATTGGCCATGGAGCTTTAGTAGAAAGAGCGTTAGAACCGGTTATTCCTTCGGCTGATAAATTTCCCTATACAATTCGATTGGTTTCCGAAGTGCTTTCTTCAAACGGCTCAACCTCAATGGCTTCCACCTGTTCTTCCTCTTTGTCGTTAATGGATGCCGGTGTTCCGATTAAAGCTCACGTGGCGGGGATCGCCATGGGTTTAATTACCGATAAAGATAAATTTACTATTTTAACGGATATTGCAGGAATTGAAGACCACAGCGGCGAGATGGATTTTAAGGTTGCCGGCACCAGCGAAGGAATTACTGCCGTCCAATTGGATGTTAAGAATGACGGATTGACCAACGAAATGATAAAAGAAACTTTAAGCCGAGCCAAAGTTGCCAGATTATTCATTTTAGAAAAAATGAATGCTTGTATTTCCCAGCCTCGGGAAAAAGTCTCTCAATACGCACCTAAAGTCGTGGTAATTCATATTCCCGTGGAAAAAATCGGCGAAGTAATCGGGCCGGGCGGAAAAATGATTCGTCGGATAATCGAAGAAACAGGCTGTAATGTTGAAGTTGAAGATGACGGATCGGTTAATGTTTCCGGCACTAATGAAGAAGGAGTCAAAAAAGCAATCGCCACAATTGAAGGATTAACCCGCGAAGTTAAGCCGGGCGAAGAATTCGAAGGCACGGTAAAAAGAGTTCAGCCTTTTGGCGCGTTCGTGGAGATTATGCCGGGTAAGGAAGGTTTAGTTCATGTTTCCCAAATGTCGACCGAATTTGTTGACGATCCGGGAAAATTGGTTAGCGTCGGCCAAAAAGTGAAAGTCCGGGTTACGGAAATTGACGAGTTGCATCGGATCAATCTTTCCATGCTTTTTGGCGATGATATTAAAAAAGCCAAACCAAGAGAATTTAGGCCGCCAAGAAAAGACTTTGACCAACCAAGACGGCCTCATTGGTAAAGACACTCACTGCCTATGGATTCTAATAATAACGCCATTTTTCAGGAAATCGAAAAGCTTCAGCAAAAAGTAGAGAAAACAACGCTACCCCCGGAACTTAAAGATAAACTTTTAGATGAAATCACGAGATTAAAAAGAATTTCCCAAAGCGTCGGCTATACCCAAGAATTTGAACAAGTTTCCCGTTATGCCGATTGGGCGGTTAATTTACCTTGGGCAACGCGCAGTCAGGATGTTTTGGATTTGAATGCGGCCAAAAAAATTTTTGACAAAAATCATTATGGTTTGGAATCAATTAAAACCAGGATATTGGAATATTTATCGGTTTTGAAACTAAACAGCCAAATGGAAACAAATAAAGGGGAAATTAAAATCAATAAATTCATGAGAGCTCCAATTTTGTGCTTTATCGGCTTGGTCGGTACCGGTAAAACGACAATTGCCTATTCGATTGCCGAAGTAATGGGAAGAAAAATCGAAAGAATTCCTTTTGGCGGTTTAGGTGATCCGTTATATTTGCGGGGTCAATCCCGGGTTCATCCGGATAGCGAGCCGGGTCAAGTGGTTAAAGCTTTAAGACGGGCCGGTACGAAGAACCCAGTAATTCTTTTGGATGAAATTGATCGGGTGGTTGAAGAAAGCCGGGCGACGATTATGGGTGTTTTGGTTGAACTTTTGGATCCGGAGCAGAACGCCGCTTTTACCGACCATTTTCTTGATTATCCTTTTGATCTTTCAGAAGTTTTGTTCATTGCGACTGCTAATAATACCGGTAATATTTCTACGGCCGTGATGGACCGCTTGGAACCGATGATGATGCCTTCTTACACCGATGAAGAAAAAATTAAAATCGGCATGGATTATATTTTACCCAAGGTGATGGAAGAAGCCGGTTTACCCAAAGGCTGTTTGGAAATTGCCCTGGATGTCTGGCCTAAAATCGTTCGTCCTTTGGGTTACGATTCGGGAATTAGAACCTTAGAACGGACGATTAACGGCATTTGCCGGAAAATTGCTAAAATGATTGTGGAAAAAGGCAACCAAAAATATATAATTACCACGCAGAATATGGAGGAATTTCTACCAACATGGTAAAAATTATTTCTTTGTCGGGTTTTGGAAAAGTAACCACCAATATGTTTGTTTACGAAACGGAAAAAGACATTTTACTGGTTGACTGCGGCGTGGGTTTTCCAACCGAAGAAATGCTGGGGGTTGATCTATTGATTCCGGATATTGATTATTTGATGGATAAAAAAGACAAGATCCGCGGCTTGGTTTTAACTCATGCTCACGACGACCACATCGGTGCCCTGCCCTACATCTTGCCCAGACTGCCCAGTATTCCGATTTACGGTTCCCGTTGGGCCTTGGCCGTGGCCGGGGAAAAATTAAGAGAATCTTCGGTTGGCGCCAAATTGATAGAAATTAATTTCCAAAACCCGGGAAATAAGATTTATCTTGGTGATTTTAAGATTTCGGCCGTGGAAGTAACTCATTCGATTCCGGAGACACTTCATTTGGTAATTGAAACTCCGGTTGGGGTTATTTATCACGCGGCGGATTTTAAAATGGATTTGACTCCGGTGATGGGTCGGCCGACGGACCAAAAACGGGTGGCGGAAATCGGCAAGCGCGGCGTTCTTTGTCTGCTTTCCGATTGTTTGCGAGCCGAACGGCCGGGTTTTACCCCGTCGGAAAAAAACTTAGGTGAAGTTTTCGAAAGAGAAATTACCGATTGTAAAGGGCGGTTTTTGGTCACGACGATGTCTTCCAATATCTCGCGTTTTAAGCAAGCAATTGAAGTTTCCGTTAAGCATGGCCGGAAAATTGTTTTGGTCGGCCGGTCAGTTGAAAAAAATATCGAAATGGCTTTGAAATTGGGCTATCTTAATTTTCCTAAAGATGTTTTCCTGGGCATTAAGCAGATTGATCAAGTTCCGCCGTCAAAAATCACTTTACTGGTCGCCGGCAGCCAAGCCCAAGCCGGTTCGGCGCTGGAACGGATTGTCAGCGGCGACCACGAAATTAAAATTGCGCCGGATGACAAGATTGTTTTTTCTACCGATTATATTCCGGGTAACGAATTGGCCATTAACGAATTAATCGATAATATTCTGCGGGCCGGGGCGGAAGTTTCCTATGTCAATATCAACAGCGATATCCATGTTTCCGGCCACGGGGCGGCCAGCGATCTTAAGAAATTAATCGAACTGGTTAAGCCGAAATATTTCTTGCCGATCGGCGGTAATTACCGGCATATGATTGCTTATCAAAAACTGGCCGTTGGTTTAGGTTATAAAAAAGAGAATGTTTTATTGCCGGATGGTAACCAAATGATTGAATTGGACGATTCTAAAACTGCCAAAATCCTGCCGGAAGTTCGTTTGGGAACCGTGATTATTGACGCTTTGGGAGTTGGTGACGTCGGCAATGTGGTTTTGCGCGACCGGCAAGTTCTTTCTCAAGAAGGCATGGTGGTGGCGGTGATTTTGCTTAACCGGTCAACCGGAGAAATTATCAACGATCCGGAAATTATCAGCCGCGGTTTTGTTTATGTTAAAGATTCTGAAGAATTGTTGAATCAAGCCCGTCGGCAAATAAGACTGATATTGAAAAATGCCCAAAACCGGAGGGTTGGATTAAGAATTTTGCGTGAAGACATCCAGGCTTCATTGGAAAAAATGTTTTTAACCAAAACCGGCCGTAGGCCAATGGTATTAAGCCAAATTATTGAAGTTTAATGGTATAATATTGGTATGAGTGAAGATAAGGTTAAACAGTTAGTTTGGGATTATCAAATAAGCCCATCTGATTTCTTAGAGATTCTAAAAGGTAAAAAAGCCGAAGGTTGGTTAAACCAGGATTGGGCAATATCCCGAGTTTTAGAACACTTGAACTATTATGATGCAATTTCTCTGGTTCCTTTAAAAACTCTAGCCAAAAGATGGATTTCAGTGAAATCAAAAATATTTTCTGACTCGATTCGCAAAGGCTATGAATTCGTATTACAAAAACACTCTTTACCCCCTACAAGATAAAGCTTTAAAGGTAATTGAAACCTCTAAAACTCCATTCTATTTAACGGGCGGAACCGCGCTTTCTCGATGTTATTTTCACTTTCGGTATTCGGAGGATTTAGATTTTTTTGTTAATAACGACTCAAAATTTCCCAACTATATTCAAGAAATTGTTAAAGTTCTTTCGAAATTTAATCTCGAAACTAAAATTAAAACAGACACTTATTGTTCAATCTTTATCGAAAATAAATTAAAGATAGATTTTATTAATGACGTTGCCTCCCGGTATGGAAAAATTGTGAAGCAAAAACTTTTTTCTCAAGTTGATAATCCTGAAAACATTCTTTCGAATAAAATTTCTGCTTTAATCAGTCGAGATGAGCCTAAAGACGTGGTTGATATCTGGATAATTGCTACTAATAAAAAAATAGACTGGAAAGAAATTTTTCTTTCAACTCGTTCAAAAGCAGTTGGTATTTTTCCGCCGCTTGTTGCCGAAAAACTAGAAACTTTTCCAATTGGTCTTCTTGAGAGAATAAATTGGGTAGAAGGAAAAAAGCCCAAAAAAGAAGTTTTTGTAAAAGATATTCAAAAAATCATTTCAGAAATTCTTCAATAAAATCAGCCGAAGGCCAATGGTATTAAGTCAAATTATTGAAGTTTAATTTCTCCAACAACAGATAAATTACTTGCTTGCAAATATTCCTTTGGAGTAAGGCCAAAAATATCCATCGCGACGTTTTGTGTAAGAGGATTGGTTCACATTTTCCACGCAAAGCCGAGCCAAAAAGTATAATTTTTTCGACTTTGATTTTTTTAGACAACTCTTTCGAGTACGTTTTATTGAAGCTTATTATCCCGATGTGTCAAGCTATTCCCCTGAAAAATTGTGAGATATTTTTTACAACTTCATCGTGTGGACCTAAGCGGCAAAGTTTAATCACATCTTTATCTTTTTGAAAACTCATTCGCCAAAAAAGGTCAATTCTTACCTCCCAAAACTGATATTTACTATGTTCTCCCTTCATTTTTTTAACCTGTAAAGATGGATGAGAAGGATTTTGAGCGAGGATTCTTAATTGTTTATCAACTTTTATTTGAATCTTTTGGGGTAACTTTTTATAGTCTTTTTTAAAATGAGCAGAAACCAGTAATTTCATACAAAATTATCGATGTAAATCAGCGAGAAGTTTTTCCACCGAATCAAATTTATTAAATTCTCCAGTTGTAAAGTCTTTTTGTGCTTCCAAATTAGCCTTTACCCACCATTCAGGACTGCCGTATTTAGGTTTGCTTAATCCAGCCAAAACAACTTTGACTCCCTGACGGATAATTTCCGCCATACTGGTTTTATATTCCGCTGCCAGGTATTTTAAAGCTTTCCAATCTTCTTCCGAAAGACTGATATTGGTAGTAATAGTACCATTTATGTTTGCCATAAAGATAATATACAATTATACAATTGTATTGTCAAGACCAAATATTTTTACGGATTTTTGACTTGTGATTTGGTGCTTTATAAAGTCTAGCTTTACTAGACTTTGAACCCAAAATATCATTTTCAAATTGTAATTGTTGAGTATTTTGGGTATAATAAGCATATGGGTTTACTGCCTTTTGGTTCCAGATCGCGCCGGTCTTCACGCTCGTCATATCGCCGGGGTTTTAAATTTAAACTTAAGAAAAATACGGTTTACAGCGTTGGCGTGGTGCTCTTTTTTTCTCTTGCCGGCTTAACGATTCTTTCTTTTCTCCGTCAGGGAACGCTTTTAATTAAAATCAATTCTTCTTTATTGCAAATTTTAGGTTGGGGAGCGATTTTTTTACCATTCTTGTTGATTATGGCCGGTTTCTTGCTGATGAGAATAAAAACCTCTTTAAACGAACCGCACGTTTTGGTTGGTGTCCTTCTTTTTCTTCTTTCCGGCATGGGTTTGACGCAGGCGGGAATTGTGGGTGAATCAATCTGGAGTGAACTGATTAGTCTGGTAACCGCGGTTGGGGCCTTGATTATTTTGTCCGGTGGGGCCTTAATCGGGATTATCGTCTTTTTTAACACTTCCATTGACCAATTTTTTGTTTTTGTTTTTGGGATTCTAAAAGAAGCCAAGAAATTTATCTTTTCCATTAAACCCGCCAAGCCGAAAATGATTGAACAAAAACCATTGTTGCGGATGAATGAGGAACCGGCGCCAATTTCCAAAGAACCGACGAAAAACGCGATCGTCAAGAAAGAACCGCTTCCCGGTTTAGGAGGAGTCCAACCAGCCAGCTTGGTGCCAAATCGAATTTGGCAATACCCGACTTTATCACTATTGTCCGAAAGCTTAGGCGGAAAAGCTGATCGGGGAGATGTCAACGTCAACGCCGATACAATTGAAAAAACCCTCGATTCTTTTGGTATTGTCGGCCGGGTGAAAGAAGTCAATAAAGGGCCGGCAGTGACTCAATATGCTTTGGAGGTGGCTTCAGGAACTAAGCTTTCAAAAATTACCGCTCTTTCCAACGATTTGGCTTTGGCTTTGGCCGCTCCTCATGGTTTGATTAGAATTGAAGCCCCGATTCCCGGCCGATCATTAGTGGGTATTGAATTGCCTAATCATACTCCGGAGTTTGTTTCTCTGCGAGAGATGCTCGGTTCGGAAGTGATGAAAAATGCCAAAAGCAAATTGACGGTGGCTTTAGGCTTAGATGTTTCCGGTAAGCCGTTGGTGGCGGATTTGGCCCGGATGCCCCACGTTTTAATTGCCGGTTCAACCGGATCGGGCAAAACCGTTTGTTTAAATACTTTTGTGGCTTCCTTGTTGTTTAAAACTACTCCCGATGAAGTCAAATTGATTTTAGTTGATCCCAAAAGGGTAGAGTTGATTCAATATAACGGCGTTCCTCATTTATTAACCCCGGTAATTGTCGAACCGGAAGCGGTGATTTCGGCTTTAAAATGGGCGGTTTCCGAAATGGAAGAACGCTATAAAAAATTTGCCGAAGTGGGAGCAAGGAATATTGATATGTATAACGAGGTTTCGGGTTTCTCGGCTATGCCGTATATCGTTATTATTATTGACGAGTTAGCGGATATCATGCTGTTTTCTCCGGTTGAAGTGGAAGATACGATTTGCCGGATTGCCCAGATGGCGCGGGCCACGGGTATTCATTTGGTCGTTTCCACCCAAAGGCCATCGGTTGACGTTTTAACCGGTTTGATCAAAGCCAACATTCCCTGTCGGATTTCCTTTGCCGTTTCTTCAATGATAGATTCGCGGGTAATTATTGACCAACCGGGAGCCGAGAAGCTTCTCGGCCGGGGAGATATGCTTTACGTTCCTCCGGATCAAGCCAAGCCGACCAGGATTCAAGGAGCTTATGTTTCCGATGGAGAAATTCAAAATTTAATTAATTTCTTAAAACAGCAGGCAGCACCGAATTATACCGAAGAAATCATCACCATGCCGGTTTCCGGGGGTTTCCGCGGAAATGTTGTCCAGGGAGGAACCGAAGGGAAAGATGACTTTTTTGAGCAAGCCTTAAGAACCGTTTGCCAATACGATAAAGCTTCGGCTTCTTTACTTCAGCGCCGGCTTTCGGTCGGTTATGCCCGGGCTGCCCGAATTTTAGATCAACTTGAGGCGGCTGGAATTGTTGGGCCATCGGAAGGATCTAAACCGCGGGAAGTTTTGGTTCGGAACCCGGAAGAATACTTAACTCCTTCTGCCCCGACGCAAGAATAATTTATTTTTATGAGAACGGTTGGCGAAATTTTAAAAGAGGCCCGAATTAAAAAAGGAATATCTTTACAGGAGGTGGCGTTATCAACTAAAATCCGCCCGAATTTCTTGGAAGAGATTGAAAGCAATCAATTTAACAAGGTTGCCGAGGGAGCAGTGGTTAAAGGATTGATTAAAAATTATGCCGAGTTTCTTGATATATCTTCAAGGGATTTACTGGCGATTTTTCGGCGTGACTTTATCGAAGACAAAAATGGCCAAATCTTACCGAGGGGTACTTATGAACCTTTGGATAATAACCGGATTGCCTGGACGCCTAAAACAACCCTTTTTTTAGGCGGCGGCCTTTTAGTTTTGGTTTTTACCCTTTTTTTCCTGGTTCACTTAATTTCCTTTTTGGGATCTCCGCCGCTGACCATTCAATCACCAAAAGACGGTTTATCGACCAAAGAATCATCGATTGAAGTTAGGGGTAAAACCGAAGCCGATAACGCCGTTTATGTCGATGGGGAAATCGTGACGGTCACACCGGAAGGCAATTTTCAACAAATGGTTTCTTTGTCAGCCGGGGAAAATAAAATAAAAATTGAAGCGGTTTCCAGAAGAGGAAAAAAGACCACCAAAGAAATAACCGTTAATTTTATTTCGGATTAAAAACTTTTTTGATTATTAGAAGAATTGTCTTAAATTACCTCTTGACAACTGACTAAATAGTCAGTATTCTTTAATTATGTCAGACCTGTCCGCTTTAACTAAACGCCAAAAAGAGGTTTTAGAGGCAATTTATAATTCTCTTAAAAACTACGGCTATCCTCCGACCTTGGCTGATCTCCGCGATAAATTAGATGTTACCTCGAATCAATCTGTTTTAGATTTTCTTAAAATTCTTGAAGAAAAAGGGTTTATTAAAAAAGAAGAAGGCACAGCAAGAAGTATCGTAATTTTGCCTTCAGGATATGATCTTCTCTTTAAACCGCCTTTGGCTCCATTTTTGGGCGTTACGACAGCCGGTTTTCCTGCGGAACCTCTTGAGATGAATGGAATATGGGACGATATTTCACCGGAACTTTCTAAATATGCGGGGGAAGTTTTTCTTTTAAAAATTAACGGCGATTCGATGATCAACGCCGGAATTAGTAATGGTGATTATGTTTTAGTCAAAAAAGACAAGGAATATGTCTCGGGAGATATTGTTTTAGCGGATGTTGATGGCGAATCAACCGTTAAACGTTTTATTTCTGAAAATAAACCGCCGTTTGTCTACTTAAAACCGGAAAACCCTAATTATAAAAATATTATTTTTACTGAAGCCGTAAGGTTGAAAGGTAAAATAATTTCTGTTATAAGGAATTAATAAATATATGCCAGATTTTCTAACATTAAAAGAAGCCAGTAGTTTTGCAAGTGAATATTTAAAAAGAAATGTAACGATTTCCAACATTTCTTATCTTGTCCAATACGGAAAAGTAAAAAAAATTGGCGATAATGGCAGTACTGTCATTGATAAAAATGAACTTATTAAATATTATGACTCTCTATATCAAAATAGAGAATTTTCTTGGAAAGATAAGCTAGGAAATGATTTAAATTGGCATCTATCTTTTAGTAATCTTACAGAAACGGAAACTACAAAACACGTTCACCGACTGCATCCCTATAAAGGTAAATTTATTCCCCAATTAGTTGAATATTTTCTCGACGAACATATTGATGATTACAAGAAAAATATTTATTTTCATAAAGGTGATATTGTTTTAGATCCCTTTTGTGGAAGTGGTACAACTTTAGTACAAGCAAGTGAAAGTGGTCTTCATTCGGTAGGGATTGATGTCTCCGCGTTTAATGCCTTTATCGGTAATAGTAAGATAGGCAAATATAATCTTAATGATTTAACTCTAACTATCAAAGGAATAACTCAACAATTAAAAGAATATATTGATCAATTTGAAGGGAATATAACTAATTTCGATAAGGAATTAACTGAGGAACTATACAAGTTTAATAATATCTATTTTGCTGTTCCCGATTATAAATATAAAGTCAATCGAAGGGAAATTGACGAATATGAATATGGAAATAAATATGCTAAAGATTTTTTAAAGATATATAACCAACTAATTAGTAAATATCACATAGTTTTAACGCAAGATAAACAGGATAATTTTCTTGACAAATGGTATTTAAAAAACATAAGAGAAGAAGTTAATTTTGTCTTCAGTCTTGTAAAACAAATTAATAATATTTCTGAAAAAAAGATTTCAGGTCTTATTTTGAGTCGTACTGTTCGTTCTTGTCGAGCGACAACTCATTCTGATTTGGCAACTCTTAAGTCTCCCATGATTTCTCCATACTATTGTCAAAAACACGGTAAAATATGCAAACCACTTTTTAGTATTTTTTCGTGGTGGCAAAGATATGGTTTAGATACATTAGAAAGATTGGCAGTTTTTGATAAGCTACGAAAGAATACTTTTCAATGTTGTTTAACAGGGGATTCGAGAACAGTAGATATATATAAAGAACTGGACGAGAGAAACCCACTTTTTGCTAATTTAGTAAAAAATCAAAAAATCAAAGGGATTTTTTCTTCGCCTCCTTATGTTGGTTTAATTGACTATCATGAACAACACGCTTACGTTTATGACTTATTTGGTTTTAAAAGGCAAGATAATTTAGAAATAGGACCCCTTTTTAGTGGCCAAGGAGAGGTGGCTAGGAAATCTTATGTTGAAGGAATTAGTAATGTGTTAATTAATTGCCAAAAATATTTAGTTCCTGATTATGATATATTTTTAGTAGCTAATGATAAATATAATCTATATCCTTTGATCGCCGAAAAAACGGGAATGAAAATTGTTGAACAATTTAAACGACCAGTTCTAAACAGAACAGAAAGAGATAAAGGAGCATATTCAGAAATAATTTTTCATTTTAAAGCAAAATAATAATCATATGGCTTTATCATCAAAGCAAAAAGAAAAAATCCGACAAAAAATAATTCAAGTTGCACAAGAGAAAATGTTTACGTAGTTTATAACTTTGGTAAATAGAAGCCCGCAAAAAATCAAAAGCCCTTCTCGACGAGGCGAAAAGAAAAGTGGAGGAAATGATAGAGAAAGGAGTAAATGGACAAAATTAAATGCCCCAATTGCGGGCAATTGGTAGAAATAACAGAAGCCTTAAAAGGTGAGATAAGACAGGAATCACAAGCAGAACTTGAAAAGGAGCTTCGAATAAAAATTTCCGAAGAAAATAAGACTGAAATTTTAGATCTTAAAAAAACGCTTGAAGAAAAAGACAAAAAAGTTGAGGAAATGCGGGAACATGAGTTGGAGTTGCGGGAAGAAAAAAGAAAACTGGAAGAGAGAGGAAAAGAATTGGCGCTTGAAGTCGGTCGGAAAATTGACGAGGAAAGAAAGAAAATAGAAGAAACAGTCGTAAAACAAGCCGAGGAAGAACATCGATTAAAGGATTTGGAAAAAGAAAAAAAGATCACTGATTTAACTCGAGCTTTGGAAGATGCTACGAGAAAAGCCCAACAGGGCTCGCAACAAACTCAAGGTGAAGTTTTAGAGCTTGATCTGGAAGAATCACTAAAGACTAATTTTAAAGAAGACGAAATTTTACCGGTGGCCAAAGGTGAAGAAGGAGCGGATATTCGCCAGGTTGTAAAAAGCCCCAAGGGTATTTTTTGCGGTACTATTTTATGGGAAGTTAAAAGAACTAAAACTTGGCAAGATAAATGGCTTACAAAATTAAAAGATGATTTAAGAGCTGAAAAAGCCAATATTCCGGTTATCGTGACGATCGCCTTCCCAAAAGAAATGAAATCTGCAATGGAATTAATTGATGGTGTTTGGGTTTGCGGTTATGAATTAATGATTCCTCTGGCCATCCTTTTGAGAAGAAATCTCCTTGATGTTACCTATCAAAAACTTGTATTAGCTCAAAAAACAGGGAAGGCGGATCTTCTTTACGATTACATTACCGGGCATGAATTTAAACAGCAAGTGGAAGCGTTAGTAGAGACTTATCAGGAGATGCGGGAACAGATTGCTAAAGAACGACAAGTTTTAGAAAAAAGTTTGTGGGTGCGAGAAGAGCAGATTAAAAGGTTAATGTCTTCAACGGCGCAAGTCTATGGCAGCGTTCAAGGCTTGGCCGGCTCTGCCATGCCGGAAGTAAAAGGTCTTGAACTTCAGGAACTGGAAAGCGGAAAATAATTTTCAAATGTGAAGGACAAAAACCCTCCTTTTTTTAAATAAAGCCAGAACCCTGGTTTGATTATTGATAGAAGAATTAGTTAAATTTCCTTTTGGTAACTGACCATGTAGTTAATTAGTTCACGATAATGGTAAAATATATTTATGCAAAATCAAAAATTAAGCACTAAACGGATTACTATTTTTGAAGGGAAAAAAATCCGTCGAGTTTATAATGAAAAAACCGAGACTTGGTATTTTTCAGTGGTTGACATTATTTCTGCGCTTACTGAAAGCGTCAATCCGACGGATTATTTGAAAAAATTGAGGAAAAGAGATTTAGAACTAGCCAGTTACATAGGGACGAATTGTCCCCAGGTAGAAATGATTACAGAAACCGGAAAAAATCGAAAAACTTTAGCTGGAAATCCGGAACATCTATTTAGGATTATTCAATCGATTCCGAGCAAAAAAGCGGAACCTATAAAGATTTGGTTGGCTAAAGTTGGTTATGAACGAATTCAGGAAACGACCAATCCGGAAAAATCTATTAATCGGGGAAGGACTAATTGGCAAAGGATGGGCCGAAGCGAAAAATGGATTCAGCAAAGAATGATGGGACAGGAAATTAGAAACAAACTAACCGATTATTGGAAAAACAACAAAGTTAAAGAAAAAGATGAATACGCTATTTTAACAAACATTATTCATCAAGAATGGAGCGATTTGACGGTTAAGGAACATAAAAAATTTAAAGGTCTGAAGACAGAAAACTTGCGTGATCATATGACTGACGCGGAATTGGTTTTTACTGCTTTGGCGGAACTTTCTACGCGACAAATTGCCGAAACAATGGAATCAAAAGGTCTAGAAGAAAACAAAATTCCAGCCAGAAAAGGCGGCAGGATTGCTAAAAACGCGCGTAAAGAATTAGAGAGTAAAACAGACAAGAAAGTAATCAGTAGGTCTAATTATTTACCCAAGAAAGTTAAGGAAATAAATTAACCATTGGCAAATTTTTGACTTTTTCTTTGGTTTAATCCCACCAAAATCTTAATACTTCTTGGCCGTTTTCTTTCGTTGGTCTAACTCCTTCGGAAGCACAGTCTCGGTTGTAAATGGTAAAAAGAGGCCTTCTTTTTTCTGGTTCCCAGGGCATAATAACAAAAAGAGTGTCGGAGTATTCTCCTTCTGGTTCGTGGGAGACATCGCATACCCAGATTTCTTTCGCACCGGCTGAATTAAGCAAATTTATTAAATCTAAAGGTTCCTGTTTATTTGTAAAACGATTGCTGGCAAGGGGATTCGGATTAGGATTATTAGCCAACCAAGAAAGCGCGTCTTTCGATAAATTTTCGCCGTCTTCTTTTGATAATATTTTGCGATCGGCCTAGTTGACAAAAAAATCTTGAAATTTAGAAACGGTTAATTCTTGATATTCCACTTCAACATATAATACCGATCGGGGAAGAAATTTTCCTTTGTTATTTTTCGCTTTTTCCTCAATCTCCAACACAAAAAATTTCTTTACTTGGTCGATTTCCAGTTCGGTTTTGAGTGATCGTTTAATTGCTTGTTCGAGTGTTTCTCCTATTTGTACCTTATCGCATAATTCTATTATTTTCGAATTTTCATCATCCGGGTTAGGGGTTGAAGTGAGAACGAGATTTTTAACTATTCCTTCTTTTTCCGCTTGGATTTTACAAAACCTGATAAAATATTCTTTAACTGCCGGTTTTTCTTCAAAATCATCTAAATGTTTTGACATAATCTAATATTAATTGTTCAAGGTCCTCTTCGGTTTTGTAATACTTTTCGTCAATTTCAGAAAGAACATCAATCCCTTGATCTTTTTTTGTTAATGCTTCTTTATATAGTTCCAGAACATTAGGAGCACTGATTTTTTCAAGATAAGAGATTGTTTCTTCTGGGTGATATTGTCCGATATTGGTCAAATTAAGAAAATACTGATCGAATCCACCATTATTCACTTCCGAATCCAAATTCCAAACACAAAATATTATTTTTTCGGTTTCGGAAAGATTTTCATAACCTCTGGGTAGTTTTTATCCAAACGTAATCTTCTAACTGCGAAATATCTTTAAAATCCATATACAAAGTATAACATAAAAGGTAATCCCGCGAATTTGGACGCTGTTTGATTATTGACAGAACCAGCTTTTTAATTGTAAATTGTAATTAATATACTGCCCATGGAAATTACCCAACTCATTTTAGTTTTAGTCATTGTTCTTCTGGCTTCGGTCTTGACCGTTATCGGCGTCGAAGTTTTTTTCATTCTTAAAGAATTTCGGTTTAGTGTTAAAAAAATGAACAAAATTCTAGATGATGCCGGTTTAATTTCCGAATCAGTGGCTAAGCCGATTGCGGACCTCTCTGGTTTTATCAGCGGTTTGAAAAGCGGCGCTCATTTAATGAAATTTATTTCCCGGTTTACCGAGGAAGAGGAAAAAAAACATGACTGAAGAAAAACGGAACGATGGTTTTTTATTAGGTTTGGCGATTGGCGGATTAATCGGGACAGCCGTCGCCTTTATGTTGGATAAAGAAGACAGCGAAAAATTAAAAAAATTAATTACAAAGAAGGGAAAAGTGCTTTTAGATAATTTAGGTGATGTTGCCGAGGAAGGTCAGGAAAAACTGGAAGATACAGTTACCGATGTTAAAGAAAATGTGGTTGATAAAGTTGAAGATATAGAAAGATCCGGAAAATCATCGCTTCGTCATTTCTTCATCAAAGCCGGTAAAAAACTGGCTAAATAACTTCTTAAAAAGGCGATTTTCCTTATTGACAGAATAAATTTTATATGTTAATGTGTATGTGTATGTTAAACAAAAGAACTCACATTTTATTGGACGAAAATCTTTGGTTTCAACTTATGACTTTGGCGAAGGCCCAAAATATTTCCGTAGGAGAATTAGTCAGAAAAGCGGTTAAAGAGGCGTATTTTGGTGAGAACAAAAAGGAAAAGATGGCAAAAGCAATGGAAACAATTTTAAAAACCAGAAAAAAAATTAAACCCATGACGGCTGAAGAAATCGAAGAATCAATTAATTATGGCCGGAAATATTAAATCTTGCGTCGTTGACGCTTCTTTTGTTTTAACTTACCTTTATCCTTTAGAAAGAACAAAAACGGTTGAAAAAATTTTTGATCAGTGCCGAGATGGCAAAATCCGGCTATTGTCAACAAAATTACTACCATTTGAAGTTTTAAATAGCGCCAGATGGGCAGTATTAAGGAATAAAGTTTCCTTAGATCAGGCAGAGAGTATAGTTAATGCCTTTTTTGATCTAGACATCGAATATGGAGAGATTGACTATCAGGATACCTTCAAATTAGCGGTTAAAAAAGGACTGACGGTTTATGATACAAGTTATTTAATTTTAGCTTTAGCAAATAAAGTTAAGCTTTTAACATTCGATAAACAACTAGAAAAAGTTAGCTAAGCTAAATAACTAACGATACCATTAGAATATGGCAAATGGATCTTTAGTTCAGATTGAAACTGCGGATAAACTCTATCTTTATGGTTATTTTTCTCCTAATTCAAACGATAATTCTATTTTACTCCATATTTACGGATTTGAAGGGCAATTCAAAAAAAATATAAAAAAATTACTTCTGCTTGCGCCTTTTGATCAAAAAGGCGAGCTCGTTAAAAATAATGATAATCTCAATTATTTACTTGTCAAAGCAAGAAAGGCAGTTGAGATAGGAAATGGTCAGAAAATTACTCCAGTTTCAGATTTTGGAACCCTAGGCGTTTCATATAGAACTTATGTTAGTTGGTACGAGCAAAACGATTTTGGGAGAATGTTCGATTTTTGTTGCAAGGACGATGACTTTCCAATTCTGAAACAAATCAAGATCCCGACAAAAATAATTGTTGGTTCAAAAGATGAATATTTTTATCAAAGGAATCCTGAACATCCGGAGGAAGCGATGGAAATCCTACTTAAAAATATTCCTATAAGTGAAGGAAAAATAATTGAAGGGGCAGTTCATTCTTTTTCTCCTTGTGAAGATATCATGGCTGAAGAAGTCGCGAAATTTCTTT